>NZ_JAGXKB010000014.1:0-31862 GCF_019091025.1 Pantoea sp. GbtcB22 | reverse complement strand
ATGCGAGAGTAGGGAACTGCCAGGCATCAAATAAGTGAAGAAGCCCCGGACGAAAGTCCGGGGCTTTTTTACGTCTGTACATGAGCAATTTCCCATCAGAAATAAGAAAACATCAAACTCGCAACCTACCGATCAGGTAAACTACGGTCAGATTAATCAGTAAAGGCCGTGAAATGTCCAGCCCCAATACATCCCTGAAAGCTTTCAACACTCTTGGTCTTACGATCAATGCACAAACGCTGACCATCGCTGAAACTCCTGACGCTATTACTTTGGCCTGGAAAAACAGTCAGCAATCAAATCTGCCTTTTATTGTATTAGGCGAAGGGAGCAACGTACTCTTTCTTGAAGATTTTAGCGGCTCGGTGGTAATTAATGCGATTAAAGGCATCGCTATCGAAGAGCATGACGAAGCTTGGCACTTGCATGTTGGTGCCGGCGAAAATTGGCATGCTTTAGTTGAAAAGACGCTAAAGAAGGGTATTACAGGGCTGGAAAACCTGGCGCTGATTCCTGGTATGGCCGGCTCAGCACCGATTCAAAATATCGGTGCATATGGTGTCGAATTTAAAGATATCTGTCACTACGTTGAAGCTATACATCTCCCAACGCAACATATGATTCGTTTGTATCGAGAAGAGTGCCAGTTTAGCTATCGCGATAGTATTTTCAAACATGCAATGAAGGATGACTATGTCATTGTTGCAGTAGGATTACGTCTGGCAAAACAGTGGAAACCTGTTCTAACTTATGGCGAGCTGACTAAGTTAAACCCAGCAACAGTGTGTGCCTGGGATGTATTCAATGCTATTTGCCATATGCGCCAAAGCAAACTGCCCGACCCAAAAATCACAGGTAATGTCGGTAGTTTCTTCAAAAATCCGCTGATCACAGCTGAGCATGCAGATGCGCTAATTAAGCAGTGGCCATCCATTCCTCATTATCCACAGGCCAGTGGCGAAGTGAAATTAGCAGCTGGCTGGTTGATCGACCAATGTGGTCTTAAAGGCTTCCGTGTAGGTGGCGCCGCAGTTCACCGTCAGCAGGCTTTGGTACTGATAAATGAAGATTATGCCACGCCACAGGATATTGTCGATTTAGCGCATCAGGTTAGAAATAGAGTCGGACAAAAGTTTGATGTTTGGCTGGAGCCAGAAGTGCGCTTTATCGGTGCTCGAGGCGAGCGTAATGCCGTTGAGGTAATTTCATGAAAGATAATAGCGTGCCGTTAAAGTTAGTGGCATTGGTGGCCGATGGTGAATTTCACTCTGGTGAGCAGCTGGGCGAAGCGCTTGGTATGAGCCGTGCTGCCATTAATAAACATATACAGACTCTCAAAAGTTGGGGTCTGGATGTATATACGGTAACGGGTAAAGGCTACAGCTTACCAGAGCCAATTCAGTTACTGGATGAAGAAATCATTCTGTCTCTCCTGCATCAACCTAATCTGGCGGTTATTCCTGTTATCGATTCTACCAATCAGTATTTGCTGGATCGGATGGATCAATTGCCGTCTGGCTACGCATGCATTGCCGAGTATCAGCAAGCAGGGCGCGGACGTCGCGGGCGTAAATGGTTTTCACCGTTTGGCTCCAACCTGTATATGTCGATGTATTGGCGTCTTGATCAGGGGCCAGCTGCGGCGATGGGCCTAAGTCTGGTGATTGGTATCATCATGGCAGAAGTGATTCAGTCATTAGGTGCTCCGGATGTCCGGGTTAAATGGCCGAATGATCTCTATCTTAACGATCGTAAGCTTGCTGGTATTTTAGTTGAGTTAACTGGAAAAACCGGCGATGCAGCTCAGATTGTTATAGGTGCTGGTGTCAATTTGCTGATGCGTTCAGAAGGCACGGCAGAAATTAATCAGGGTTGGATTAATCTTCAGGAAGCTGGTGTTGATATCGATCGCAACGAGTTAGCTGCGAAGTTGATCAATAGCCTGCGTGAAGCGTTACCTATTTTTGAGCGCGATGGTTTGGCGCCATTTGTCTCCCGCTGGGAAACCCTTGATAACTTCATTAATCGCCCAGTGAAGCTTCTTATTGGGGATCGTGAGGTACATGGCATTGCGCGAGGTATTGATAAGCAGGGTGGCTTATTACTGGAGCAGAATGGAGTCATTAAATCCTGGGTTGGGGGTGAGATTTCTCTTCGTCCAGACAATTAATGCATCTGAGCTAAAAAATTAAAATGCCCACGATCTTTTATGGGCATTTTATAAAAAAGACTATTTCCTCAAACGTACACTTTGCACCGCATGATCAGCCGACTTCGTCATAATAAGACTTGCTCGTTCACGTGTAGGCAGGATATTTTCCTTTAAATTAAGCCAGTTAATCTCTTTCCACAGATCATGCGCAATATTGAGTGCATCCTCTTCGGGTAATTGCGAATAATGATGGAAATAAGAGTCCGGATCGCTAAATGCGCCCTCACGAAATTTCAAAAAGCGATTTACATACCAGCTCTCGAGTAAGGACTCTGGTGCATCGACGTAAATTGAAAAATCCACGAAATCAGAGACAAATACATGATGAGGATCGTGAGGATAGTCCATACCGCTTTGCAGCACATTCAATCCTTCAAGAATAAGAATATCAGGCTGTTGTACGACTTTATCGCCATCCGGAATGACATCATAAATCAGATGAGAATAAACCGGCGCTGTCACCTGGCTAGCACCCGATTTTAAATCAGATACGAAGTTAACCAGGCGATGCATATCGTAAGATTGCGGGAACCCTTTTTTCTTCATCAAACCGCGTTCTTTAAGCACGGCATTAGGATGCAAAAAACCATCAGTAGTGATCAGTTCTACTTTGCGGTGTTCTGGCCAGCGGCTAAGAAGCGCCTGAAGCACACGAGCAGTTGTGCTTTTTCCTACCGCAACGCTGCCGGCAATACTGATGATATAAGGGATTTTCTGCCCATTAGTGCCAAGGAATTGCTCAAGCACCGCCTGACGACGCAGATTAGAACTGATGTAAAAATTAAGCAGACGCGATAGCGGCAGATAAATCTCGGCCACTTCTTCTAATGAAAGATCTTCATTGATACCACGCAGACGCTCAATTTCACCTTCAGCCAATGTCATTGGTACTGAATCGCGTAGTGCTGCCCATTGCTGGCGATTGAACTGCAAATAAGGCGTAGTAAGAGGTGTCGTTTTTTTACTCATAAGCATGCATCTGAGTGCAAATTCTGATTCATCAACACCTTGCTGCATTAGGCATACGAAGATGTATCAAACTCAATTGCACGTCACAGGGGTAATTAACGAGAACAATGGGCAGGAGGGTAACACCAGTGTGACTTTAAAAAGAAGTAAAATGATAAACAGGAGCACGCTTTCGCAAGCGTGCCCGCATTTTTCTTGTCGGTCAGTAGCTTGTCGCTACATTTTCTGCTGGGCTGGTACGCAGACGTTTATAGTAAATCGCGCCGGGATGAGGATGCCCATCCGCGCATAATGCATAGTCGGGCAATTCCCCTAAATAGCGGTAGCCATGTGCCCGATAAAAAATTTCTTCTGCAGAACCTGCAATGACATCCAAATAAAGCAGACCACGCTGATAGCTTTCTGCCTTGTGCTCAAGCGTCTGCATTAATCTGCGTCCAATCCCTTCTCGCTGAGCATTTGAATGCACAAGCAGCTGTAAAACTTCCGCGCGATTTTGTCCATCTGGACGCTGACAAATATTGAGCTGCACGCTTCCCACCACAACCGAGTCGATGACGGCAATCCATAGCAGCAACTCATGGCGTGCCATTTTGTTGCGCAAGCTATGAAAATAGCGCTCGGCATCCTGATACTGTTGCATCTTTTGCGAATGTTGAAATGCCGAAGTCATATTGTTTTTTACCGCTTCAACCATCAGGGCAGCCAAAGCCTGACGATAAAGGGGTAATGTTTCTGCAGTGAGCTGAACAATATTCATGCGACATCCTCCATTTAATGACCCGATTAAATAGATAAGCAAAATGCAGGCCAGCAGAAAAAACGAGTGTAGCGGGTAGTTTCACAAAAAATTTTCTACAATTTGCACAGCAGAAAGTCAGTGTGCTTCAAATATGTGCATTGAAAATGATGGCGGTTCATAGCAATCAATCGATGTGGTGGTGTAAAAATGCACAGGTTTAGGGTGATTTTACTGCAGCTGATGGCTGATTTGAGATGATTTGCACAAATAGTAAGCGATAGAACAATTTTGACGATTTTTTTGTTGCATCCTTCTTCGGGTATTCCTAGAATGCGCTCCACTTGATGCCGGCTTAGCTCAGTTGGTAGAGCAACTGACTTGTAATCAGTAGGTCACCAGTTCGATTCCGGTAGCCGGCACCATCAAGTAGGTGGGATTCCCGAGCGGCCAAAGGGAGCAGACTGTAAATCTGCCGTCACAGACTTCGAAGGTTCGAATCCTTCTCCCACCACCATCTCAACCTCCTGGTTGGGCATCAGATAAAGTCTTTATCTGATGGGTGAGTTCTTCATCTCTCACCTTCGAATTTCAGATTGCGCATTAGCGCAATCAAAGTTGGTCAGCAACTCTGACCGGCTCGAATAATAGAAGGTCTTCTTTTATTATTCATAAGCTACAGAAAGAACAGGTAGCCGAGTTCCAGGATGCGGGCATCGTATAATGGCTATTACCTCAGCCTTCCAAGCTGATGATGCGGGTTCGATTCCCGCTGCCCGCTCCAGATGTGCTGATATGGCTCAGTTGGTAGAGCGCACCCTTGGTAAGGGTGAGGTCCCCAGTTCGACTCTGGGTATCAGCACCACTTCCTTTATCTCTCTCCTGATTCTCTCTCTGTAAACCAAACAGTCAGGCAATGCCTGGTTGATATGACGATATCTTCGATATATCCGTGTCTTAGAGGGACTAGCGATGGCTAAAGAGCAATTTCAGCGTAACAAACTGCACGTAAACGTGGGCACCATCGGTCACGTCGACCACGGTAAAACCACCCTGACTGCAGCAATTACTACCGTACTGGCTAAAACCTACGGCGGTAAGGCAAGCAAATTCGATGAGATCGATAAAGCGCCAGAAGAGAAAGCACGTGGTATCACCATCAACACTTCTCACGTTGAATACGAAACCCCGTCTCGCCACTATGCGCACGTTGACTGCCCAGGCCACGCCGACTATGTGAAAAACATGATCACCGGTGCTGCGCAGATGGACGGCGCGATCCTGGTTGTTGCTGCGACTGATGGCCCAATGCCACAGACCCGTGAGCACATCCTGCTGGGTCGTCAGGTTGGCGTTCCTTACATCATCGTGTTCCTGAACAAGTGCGACATGGTTGATGATGAAGAGCTGCTGGAACTGGTTGAGATGGAAGTACGTGACCTGCTGTCAGCATATGACTTCCCAGGCGACGACACTCCAATCGTACGTGGTTCTGCTCTGAAAGCGCTGGAAGGCGATGCTGAGTGGGAAGCTAAGATCATTGAGCTGGCTGAGCACCTGGATACTTACATCCCAGAGCCAGTTCGTGCAATCGACAAGCCGTTCCTGCTGCCAATCGAAGACGTATTCTCAATCTCTGGCCGTGGTACTGTTGTTACCGGTCGTGTTGAGCGCGGTATCGTTAAAGTGGGCGACGAAGTTGAAGTTGTTGGCCTTAAAGATACTGTTAAATCAACCTGTACTGGCGTTGAAATGTTCCGCAAACTGCTGGACCAGGGTCAGGCAGGCGAGAACTGTGGTGTTCTGCTGCGTGGTATCAAGCGTGAAGACATCGAGCGTGGCCAGGTTCTGGCTAAGCCGGGTTCAATCAAGCCACATACCCAGTTCACTTCAGAAGTTTACGTTCTGTCTAAAGATGAAGGCGGCCGTCATACTCCGTTCTTCAAAGGCTACCGTCCTCAGTTCTACTTCCGTACTACTGACGTGACCGGTGACGTTCAACTGCCAGAAGGCGTTGAGATGGTAATGCCTGGCGACAACGTAAAAATGACCGTAACTTTGATCAAGCCAATCGCTATGGATCAGGGTCTGCGTTTCGCAATCCGTGAAGGCGGCCGTACTGTTGGTGCGGGTGTTGTTGCTGAAATTATCGCTTAACTGCGATAAGATTTGACGCAATGCACAAGGAAAGGGCATCATTTGATGCCCTTTTTGCACGCTGTTGTATAGAACCTGGCTCATCAGTGATTTTGCATCATAATCATTGCTGAGACAGGCTCTGTTTCACGGCGTTGGATACCGAGTTACGCTCAAAAGCTCATTCGGTTTGGATGCCTCGCACTGCGGGGCAGTATAGTTTCTGAATTATTGTGGCAGGTTGGTTTATGAGTGCGAATACCGAAGCTCAAGGAAGCGGGCGCGGCCTTGAAGCGATGAAATGGGTAGTTGTGATCGCATTGCTCCTGGTAGCAATCGTCGGCAACTATATCTATCGCGATGTAACATTGCCTCTGCGCGCGCTGGCTGTGGTTGTGCTGATCGCTGCAGCGGGCGGCATTGCTTTGCTGACAATCAAAGGCAAAGCGACTGTGGCATTTGCCCGTGAAGCTAAAACCGAAATGCGTAAGGTCATTTGGCCGACTCGCCAGGAAACACTGCACACCACGTTAATCGTTGCCGCGGTTACTGCCGTGATGTCACTGATTTTGTGGGGGCTGGATGGTATTCTGGTCCGTCTGGTATCGTTTATCACTGGCCTGAGGTTCTGAGATGTCTGAAGCTCCAAAAAAACGCTGGTACGTCGTTCAGGCGTTCTCTGGTTTTGAAGCCCGCGTAGCGAAATCGCTGCACGAGCATATCAAACTGCACAACATGGAAGAGCTTTTTGGCGAAGTCATGGTGCCGACTGAAGAAGTCGTCGAAATCCGTGGCGGCCAGCGTCGCAAAAGCGAACGTAAATTCTTCCCTGGCTACGTATTGGTTCAGATGGTAATGAATGACGCCAGCTGGCACTTAGTACGCAGTGTACCGCGTGTAATGGGCTTTATCGGTGGTACTTCCGACCGTCCTGCGCCAATCAGTGATAAAGAAGTAGATGCGATTATGAACCGCCTGCAGCAGGTGGGTGATAAGCCGCGTCCAAAAACGCTGTTCGAGCCAGGCGAGATGGTACGCGTCAGCGACGGCCCGTTTGCCGACTTCAACGGAGTGGTCGAAGAAGTGGACTACGAGAAGAGCCGCCTGAAAGTGTCCGTTTCCATCTTTGGCCGTGCAACGCCAGTGGAACTCGACTTCGCTCAGGTGGAGAAAGGTTAACCCTTCTGTTCACTTTTTAGCTCTTGCGGAAGGCGCGAAATTTACCTATAATTTCGCGCCTTTTGTTTTTATGTGCCCGCAACGGCATATAAATCGTTATCACGGGGAGCCTGTTTTTCAGGCGTTATAACCCAATTGAGGAATTATCATGGCCAAGAAAGTACAAGCCTACGTTAAGTTGCAAGTTGCAGCTGGTATGGCTAACCCAAGTCCACCTGTTGGTCCAGCACTGGGTCAGCAGGGTGTTAACATTATGGAATTCTGCAAAGCGTTCAACGCTAAGACTGAATCCCTGGAGAAAGGCCTGCCTACTCCTGTTGTTATCACCGTATACAGTGACCGTTCTTTCACCTTCGTTACCAAAACGCCTCCGGCTGCCGTACTGCTGAAAAAAGCAGCGGGCATCAAGTCTGGTTCTGGTAAGCCGAACAAAGACAAAGTCGGTAAAGTTTCCCGTGCTCAGGTACGTGAAATCGCAGAAACTAAAGCTGCGGACATGACTGGTTCTGACGTAGAAGCGATGACTCGCTCTATCGAAGGTACTGCTCGTTCCATGGGCCTGGTAGTAGAGGATTAAGAAATGGCTAAGCTGACCAAGCGCATGAGCGTAATCCGTGACAAAGTTGATGCTACTAAGCAGTACGACATTAACGAAGCTGTTGCTCTGCTGAAAGAACTGGCTACTGCCAAGTTCGTAGAAAGCGTTGACGTTGCCGTTAACCTCGGCATCGATGCACGTAAATCTGATCAGAACGTGCGCGGTGCGACCGTTCTGCCACACGGTACTGGTCGTTCAGTACGTGTTGCCGTCTTCACCCAAGGTGCAAACGCTGAAGCTGCTAAAGCAGCTGGCGCAGAACTGGTTGGTATGGAAGACCTGGCTGAGCAGATCAAAAAAGGCGAAATGAACTTTGACGTTGTAATCGCATCTCCAGATGCAATGCGCGTTGTTGGCCAGTTGGGCCAGGTTCTGGGCCCACGCGGTCTGATGCCAAACCCGAAAGTTGGTACTGTAACGCCGAACGTTGCTGAAGCAGTTAAAAATGCTAAAGCAGGTCAGGTTCGTTATCGTAACGACAAAAACGGCATCATCCACACCACCATCGGTAAAGTGGATTTTGACACTGACAAATTGAAAGAAAACCTGGAATCTTTGCTGGTTGCGCTGAAAAAAGCTAAACCATCACAGGCGAAAGGCGTGTACATCAAGAAAGTCAGCATCTCTACCACCATGGGCGCCGGCGTTGCCGTTGACCAGGCTGGTCTGAGTGCATCAGCAAACTAATTGCTGCTTGTAACGGGCGAAAAATTCATCTAGAATCTTACGCCCGTTGTTCTGGTTGTTTGCACAATTCAGAACCCAGATTCAAAGCGAGTGAGTGACAAAGTCTAAACGCTTGGTTGTTCAGTCGCTTAGGTTGGAGCCAGGCCTTATCCTGGCCTCCGTCCGAGACCGCAGGAGCAGAATATTTTCGGATATCTTGCTTAATACCCTGCGTAGACGGTGACAGAACCAAAAAGAATTATTTCTTCGCTGGATTCTGCTCACCGTGTAATAGCGCTTATCGCCTTCGGGTGAATAAGTGAAGTGAGTTCCGGGAAATTATTCCCGGTCAATCCAGGAGCAAAAGCTAATGGCATTAAATCTTCAAGGCAAACAAGCGATTGTTGCTGAAGTTAGCGAAGTAGCCAAAGGCGCGCTTTCAGCGGTTGTTGCGGATTCCCGTGGCGTGACCGTTGATAAAATGACCGAACTGCGTAAAGCAGGTCGTGAAGCTGGCGTTTACATGCGTGTTGTTCGTAACACCCTGCTGCGCCGCGTCGTTGAAGGTACTCCTTTCGAGTGCCTGAAAGACACGTTTGTTGGTCCGACCCTGATTGCATACTCTTTGGAACACCCGGGCGCTGCTGCTCGTTTGTTCAAAGATTTCGCTAAAGCGAATGCAAAATTTGAGGTCAAAGCTGCAGCCTTTGAAGGTGAGCTGATCACGGCGGCCAATATTGACCGTCTGGCAACTCTGCCGACTTACGAAGAAGCACTGGCACGTCTGATGTCGACCATGAAAGAAGCCGCTGCTGGCAAACTGGTCCGTACTCTGGCTGCTGTGCGCGATGCAAAAGAAGCGGCTTAAGGCCAAATTCTTTTCCTTCGTGCTTGCTACCGTATAAACTTTTTCTGATTTTTAGGAACAATCGATATGTCTATCACTAAAGACCAAATTCTGGAAGCTGTTGCCGCTATGTCCGTAATGGAAGTAGTTGAGCTGGTTTCTGCTATGGAAGAAAAATTCGGCGTTTCTGCTGCTGCCGCTGTAGCTGTTGCTGCTGGCCCAGCTGAAGCTGTTGAAGAGAAAACTGAATTCGACGTAATTCTGAAAGCTGTTGGCGCTAACAAAGTCGCAGTAATCAAAGCAGTACGTACTGCAACTGGCCTGGGCTTGAAAGAAGCTAAAGACCTGGTTGAAGCTACCGGTACTATCAAAGAAGGCATCAGCAAAGATGACGCAGCCGCTCTTGAAGCTGCTCTGAAAGAAGCTGGCGCTGAAGTTGAAGTTAAGTAAGACAACCTTCGGGTTGCAGCCTGAGTAACATTAGGCTGATGGCTGGTGACTGTTTAGGTCACCAGCCTTTTTGCGCTACAGGGGAATGATGGCGTTTCGCACTGTTTGTCCATCATTCCTCTTCAATATCTTTTTCTATCGACGCCTTAATATATCGCTCTCCTGCGAAGGTTCCCTGCCTGAACAACGGCGATGAAATGATTTAAGAGTGATAGAAAGATGTATTGCATGGGGTGCTGCGCATCGCATGAAAAACAAAAAATAGTGTTGCATGAACTGTCCTTTTCAGGACGGACAGCGTGGTTCGACATGTCAGCTAGCTGAGGAACCCCATGGTTTACTCCTATACCGAGAAAAAACGTATTCGTAAGGATTTTGGTAAACGTCCACAAGTTTTGGACATACCTTATCTCCTTTCTATCCAGCTTGACTCGTTCCAGAAGTTCATCGAGCAAGATCCAGAAGGCCAGTACGGTCTGGAAGCAGCCTTCCGCTCCGTATTCCCAATCTCAAGCTACAGCGGCAACTCTGAGTTGCAGTATGTCAGCTACCGTTTGGGTGAGCCTGTCTTTGACGTAACTGAATGTCAGATCCGTGGCGTGACCTATTCGGCACCGCTGCGCGTGAAACTGCGTCTGGTGATCTACGAGCGCGAAGCGCCGGAAGGCACCGTAAAAGACATTAAAGAACAAGAAGTCTACATGGGTGAGATTCCACTCATGACGGACAATGGTACCTTTGTTATCAATGGTACTGAGCGTGTTATCGTTTCTCAGCTGCACCGTAGTCCTGGCGTGTTCTTCGACAGCGATAAGGGTAAAACGCACTCTTCCGGTAAAGTGCTGTATAACGCACGTATCATCCCTTACCGCGGTTCATGGCTCGATTTCGAGTTTGACCCGAAAGACAACCTCTTCGTCCGTATTGACCGTCGTCGTAAGCTGCCGGCCAGTATCATTCTGCGCGCGTTAAACTTCACCTCAGAACAAATCCTTGATCTGTTCTTTGATAAAATCGTTTATGAAATCCGCGATAACAAACTGCAGATGGAACTGGTGCCTGAGCGCCTGCGTGGTGAAACCGCCTCCTTCGATATCGAAGCAAACGGCACGGTTTACGTTGAGAAAGGTCGTCGCATCACCGCGCGCCACATCCGCCAGCTGGAAAAAGACAACATTCAGCACATCGAAGTGCCAGTTGAATACATTGCTGGCAAAGTGGTTGCTAAAGACTACGTCGATTTGAACACCGGCGAGCTGATCGTTCCTGCAAACATGGAATTGTCACTGGATCTGCTGGCGAAACTGAGCCAGTCGGGCCACAAGCGCATTGAAACGCTGTTCACCAACGACCTGGATCACGGTGCGTACATCTCCGAGACTCTGCGTGTTGACCCAACCAACGATCGTCTAAGCGCGCTGGTTGAGATCTACCGCATGATGCGTCCTGGTGAGCCACCAACGCGTGAAGCTGCTGAAAACCTGTTCGAGAACCTGTTCTTCTCTGAAGATCGTTACGATCTTTCTGCGGTTGGTCGCATGAAGTTCAACCGTTCTCTGCTGCGCGATGAGATCGAAGGTTCAGGTATCCTGAGCAAAGACGACATCATCGAAGTGATGAAAAAGCTTATCGGTATCCGTAACGGTATCGGTGAAGTGGATGATATCGATCACCTCGGTAACCGTCGTATTCGTTCTGTTGGCGAAATGGCAGAAAACCAGTTCCGTGTGGGTCTGGTGCGTGTTGAGCGTGCAGTTAAAGAGCGTCTGTCTCTGGGCGACCTCGATACGCTGATGCCTCAGGACATGATCAACGCTAAGCCGATTTCGGCGGCGGTGAAAGAGTTCTTCGGTTCAAGCCAGCTGTCCCAGTTTATGGATCAGAACAACCCATTGTCCGAGATTACGCACAAACGTCGTATCTCTGCTCTGGGCCCAGGCGGTCTGACCCGTGAGCGCGCCGGCTTCGAAGTACGTGACGTACACCCAACGCACTACGGTCGTGTATGTCCTATCGAAACTCCGGAAGGCCCGAACATCGGTCTGATCAACTCACTCTCGGTTTACGCGCAGACTAACGAATACGGTTTCCTTGAAACCCCGTATCGCCGCGTTGTTGACGGGAAAGTGAGTGATGAAATTCATTACCTCTCTGCAATTGAAGAGGGTAACTACGTTATCGCTCAGGCAAACACCAACCTCGCAGAAGATGGCAGCTTTGTTGACGATCTCGTCACCTGCCGTAGCAAGGGTGAGTCAAGCCTGTTCAGCCGCGATCAGGTTGACTACATGGACGTTTCCACCCAACAGGTGGTTTCTGTCGGTGCTTCACTGATTCCGTTCCTGGAGCACGATGATGCTAACCGCGCCTTGATGGGTGCGAACATGCAACGTCAGGCGGTTCCAACTCTGCGTGCTGATAAGCCGCTGGTTGGTACCGGTATGGAACGCGCAGTAGCGGTTGACTCCGGCGTAACTGCTGTCGCGAAACGTGGTGGTACCGTTCAGTACGTTGATGCTTCTCGTATCGTTATCAAAGTTAACGAAGAAGAGATGTATCCGGGCGAAGCGGGTATCGACATCTACAACCTGACCAAGTACACCCGTTCTAACCAGAACACCTGCATCAACCAGATGCCGTGTGTCAATCTGGGTGAGCCGATTGAGCGTGGCGACGTGCTGGCAGATGGCCCGTCTACCGACCTCGGTGAACTGGCGCTGGGTCAGAATATGCGCGTGGCGTTCATGCCATGGAACGGTTACAACTTCGAAGACTCCATCCTCGTATCCGAGCGTGTGGTTCAGGAAGACCGTTTCACCACTATCCACATCCAGGAACTGGCATGTGTGTCTCGCGACACCAAGCTGGGGCCAGAAGAGATCACCGCTGATATCCCGAACGTGGGTGAAGCTGCGCTTTCTAAACTGGATGAATCCGGCATTGTGTATATCGGTGCGGAAGTGACCGGTGGCGACATTCTGGTTGGTAAGGTAACACCGAAAGGTGAAACCCAGCTGACGCCAGAAGAGAAACTGCTGCGTGCGATCTTCGGTGAAAAAGCCTCTGACGTAAAAGATTCGTCACTGCGCGTTCCGAACGGCGTATCCGGTACTGTTATTGACGTGCAGGTCTTCACTCGCGATGGCGTGGAAAAAGACAAGCGCGCGCTGGAAATCGAAGAGATGCAGCTGAAGCAGGCTAAGAAAGACCTGTCTGAAGAACTGCAGATCTTCGAAGCTGGCCTATTTGGCCGTATCCAGGCCGTACTGATCTCGGGTGGTGTTGAAGCTGAGAAGCTGGACAAACTGCCACGTGAGCGCTGGCTGGAGCTGGGCCTGACTGACGAAGAGAAGCAGAACTCTCTGGAGCAGCTGGCTGAGCAGTACGACGAACTGAAGCACGAGTTTGAGAAGAAACTTGAAGCTAAGCGTCGCAAGATCACCCAAGGCGATGATCTGGCACCAGGCGTGCTGAAAATCGTTAAGGTGTATCTGGCCGTTAAACGTCAGATTCAGCCTGGTGACAAGATGGCAGGTCGTCACGGTAACAAGGGTGTTATCTCGAAGATCAACCCTATCGAAGACATGCCTTACGATGACAACGGTACGCCGGTCGACATCGTACTGAACCCGCTGGGCGTACCATCGCGTATGAACATCGGTCAGATTCTGGAAACTCACCTCGGTATGGCGGCTAAAGGCATTGGTGAAAAAATCAATGCGATGCTGAAGAAGCAGGAAGAAGTCTCCAAACTGCGTGAGTTCATCCAGCGTGCTTACGATCTGGGCACTGATGTGCGTCAGAAAGTTGACCTGAACACCTTTACAGATGACGAAGTACTGCGTCTGGCAGAGAACCTGAAGAAGGGTATGCCAATCGCGACTCCGGTGTTTGACGGTGCGAAAGAGAGCGAAATCAAAGAGCTGCTGCAGCTCGGCGGATTGCCTTCTTCCGGTCAGATCACCCTGTTCGACGGCCGTACTGGTGAGCAGTTTGAGCGTCAGGTAACCGTAGGTTACATGTACATGCTGAAACTGAACCACCTGGTTGACGACAAGATGCACGCACGTTCTACCGGTTCTTACAGCTTGGTTACTCAGCAGCCGCTGGGTGGTAAAGCGCAGTTCGGTGGACAGCGCTTCGGTGAGATGGAAGTGTGGGCACTGGAAGCATATGGTGCCGCGTATACCCTGCAGGAAATGCTTACCGTTAAATCTGATGACGTTAACGGCCGTACGAAGATGTATAAAAACATCGTCGACGGTAACCATCAGATGGAACCGGGCATGCCGGAATCCTTCAACGTACTGTTGAAAGAGATTCGCTCGCTGGGTATCAACATCGAGCTGGAAGACGAGTAAGTACTCGCAAGTACTGGTTACGGGACGTGCACTTCGGGTGCGCGTCCCTGAGAGTTCCACTCCGACGGGAGCTAATCCGTGAAAGACTTACTTAAGTTTCTGAAAGCGCAAACTAAGACCGAAGAGTTTGATGCGATCAAAATTGCTCTGGCCTCGCCAGACATGATCCGTTCATGGTCTTTTGGTGAAGTTAAAAAGCCGGAAACCATTAACTACCGTACCTTCAAGCCTGAGCGTGACGGTCTTTTCTGTGCCCGTATTTTTGGACCGGTAAAAGACTACGAATGCCTGTGCGGTAAGTACAAGCGTTTAAAACATCGCGGCGTGATCTGTGAGAAGTGTGGCGTTGAAGTTACACAGACCAAAGTACGTCGTGAGCGCATGGGCCACATTGAGTTGGCTTCACCGACTGCGCACATTTGGTTCCTGAAATCACTGCCTTCGCGTATCGGCTTACTGCTGGATATGCCACTGCGTGATATCGAGCGCGTGCTGTACTTCGAATCTTATGTGGTTATCGAAGGCGGCATGACCAACCTGGAAAAACGTCAGATTCTGACCGAAGAGCAGTACCTTGACGCGCTGGAAGAGTTCGGTGACGAATTCGACGCGAAGATGGGTGCGGAAGCTATCCAGGCGCTGCTGAAAAACATGGATCTGGAGCAAGAGTGCGAGCAGCTGCGTGAAGAGCTGAACGAGACCAACTCCGAGACCAAACGTAAAAAGCTGACCAAGCGTATCAAGCTGCTGGAAGCGTTCGTTCAGTCTGGTAACAAGCCAGAGTGGATGATCCTGACCGTTCTGCCGGTTCTGCCGCCAGATCTGCGCCCGCTGGTACCGCTGGACGGTGGTCGTTTCGCAACGTCGGATCTGAACGATCTGTATCGTCGCGTGATCAACCGTAATAACCGTCTGAAACGCCTGCTGGATCTGGCTGCGCCAGATATCATCGTACGTAACGAAAAACGTATGTTGCAGGAAGCGGTTGATGCACTGCTGGATAACGGCCGTCGCGGTCGCGCCATCACTGGCTCGAACAAGCGTCCGCTGAAATCTCTGGCAGACATGATCAAAGGTAAGCAGGGTCGTTTCCGTCAGAACCTGTTGGGTAAACGTGTTGACTACTCTGGCCGTTCAGTTATCACCGTTGGTCCATACCTGCGTCTGCATCAGTGCGGTCTGCCGAAGAAAATGGCTCTTGAGCTGTTCAAACCGTTCATCTACGGCAAGTTGGAACTGCGTGGCCTGGCCACCACCATCAAAGCCGCTAAGAAAATGGTTGAGCGCGAAGAGGCTGTCGTTTGGGATATCCTGGACGAAGTGATCCGCGAACACCCGGTACTGCTGAACCGTGCACCAACTCTGCACCGTTTGGGTATCCAGGCGTTTGAACCGGTTCTGATCGAAGGTAAAGCGATCCAGCTGCACCCGCTGGTTTGTGCGGCATATAACGCCGACTTCGATGGTGACCAGATGGCTGTTCACGTACCGCTGACGCTGGAAGCCCAGCTGGAAGCGCGTGCGCTGATGATGTCGACCAACAACATTCTGTCACCAGCGAACGGCGAGCCAATCATCGTTCCTTCACAGGACGTTGTTTTGGGTCTGTACTATATGACCCGCGACAAAGTGAACGCCAAAGGCGAAGGCATGGTGCTGACTGGCCCGAAAGAAGCTGAGCGTGTTTATCGCGCTGGCCTGGCCGAGCTGCATGCACGCGTTAAAGTGCGTATCACTGAATACACCAAGAACGAGCAGGAAGAGTTCGTTGCGAAAACCAGCATTATCGACACCACCATTGGTCGTGCGATTCTGTGGATGATCGTTCCGAAAGGCCTGCCTTACTCCATCGTCAACCAGGCGCTGGGTAAGAAAGCCATTTCTAAGATGCTGAACACCTGTTACCGCATTCTTGGCCTGAAGCCGACCGTTATCTTTGCTGACCAAACCATGTACACCGGTTTTGCTTACGCAGCCCGTTCAGGTGCCTCTGTAGGTATCGACGACATGGTCATCCCAGCGAAGAAAGCGGAAATCGTAGCCGAAGCGGAAGCGGAAGTTGCTGAGATTCAGGAACAGTTCCAGTCTGGTCTGGTAACTGCTGGCGAACGTTACAACAAAGTTATCGATATTTGGGCCGCCGCTAACGAACGCGTTTCCAAAGCGATGATGGATAACCTGCAAACTGAAACCGTGATCAACCGTGATGGCGAAGAAGAGCAGCAGGTATCGTTCAACAGCATCTACATGATGGCCGACTCCGGTGCGCGTGGTTCTGCTGCACAGATTCGTCAGCTGGCCGGTATGCGTGGTCTGATGGCTAAGCCAGATGGCTCAATCATCGAAACGCCGATCACCGCGAACTTCCGTGAAGGTCTGAACGTACTCCAGTACTTCATCTCCACGCACGGTGCGCGTAAAGGTCTGGCGGATACCGCACTGAAAACTGCTAACTCCGGTTATCTGACGCGTCGTCTGGTCGACGTAGCGCAGGATCTGGTTGTTACCGAAGATGACTGCGGCACGTTCGAAGGCATCATGATGACTCCAGTCATCGAAGGTGGCGACGTTAAAGAGCCGCTGCGTGAGCGTGTACTGGGTCGTGTAACGGCTGAAGACGTTCTGAAGCCAGGCACTGCGGACATCCTGATCCCGCGTAACACCCTGATCGATGAACACTGGTGTGATGTGATCGAACTGAATTCAGTCGATGCGATTAAAGTGCGCTCGGTTGTTGGCTGTGAAACCGACTTCGGTGTGTGTGCACACTGCTACGGTCGCGATCTGGCACGTGGTCACATCATCAACAAAGGTGAGGCCATCGGTGTTATCGCAGCACAGTCCATCGGTGAGCCGGGTACACAGCTGACAATGCGTACGTTCCACATCGGTGGTGCGGCATCTCGTGCGGCTGCTGAATCCAGCATCCAGGTGAAGAACAAAGGTACTATCAAGCTGACCAACGCGAAGTCTGTAACCAACTCCTCAGGGAAACTGGTTATCGTTTCACGTAACGTTGAGCTGAAGATGATCGACGAGTTCGGTCGTACCAAAGAGAGCTATAAAGTACCTTACGGTGCGGTCATGGCTAAAGGTGATGGCGAGCAGGTTGCCGCGGGCGAAACCGTAGCAAACTGGGATCCGCATACCATGCCGGTCATCACCGAAGTGGGCGGTTTCATTCGCTTCACTGACATGATCGACGGTCAGACCATTACGCGTCAGACTGACGACTTAACCGGTCTGTCATCGCTGGTGGTTCTGGATTCTGCAGAACGTACTGCGGGTGGTAAAGATCTGCGTCCTGCGCTGAAAATTGTTGATGCCAACGGAAATGATGTTTTGATTCCAGGTACCGACATGCCAGCACAGTACTTCCTGCCGGGCAAAGCAATTGTTCAGCTGGAAGATGGCGTTAAGATCAGTGCCGGTGACACGCTGTCGCGTGTTCCGCAGGAATCTGGCGGTACCAAGGATATTACCGGTGGTCTGCCGCGCGTTGCTGACTTGTTCGAAGCGCGTCGTCCGAAAGAGCCAGCAATCCTGGCGGAGATCAGCGGTATCATCTCCTTCGGTAAAGAGACCAAAGGTAAGCGTCGTCTGGTTATTACGCCGGTTGATGGTAGCGATCCGTACGAAGAGATGATTCCAAAATGGCGTCAGCTTAACGTATTCGAAGGTGAGCGCGTAGAACGTGGTGACGTCGTATCTGACGGCCCAGAGTCTCCGCACGACATCCTGCGTCTGCGTGGCGTCCATGCTGTGACCCGTTACATCACTAACGAAGTGCAGGAAGTTTACCGTCTGCAAGGCGTTAAGATTAACGATAAACACATCGAAGTCATCGTTCGTCAGATGCTGCGTAAAGCAACCATCTCGAGCGTGGGAAGCACCGACTTCCTGGAAGGTGAGCAGGCTGAATACTCACGCATCAAGATCTCTAACCGTGAACTTGAAGCGAATGGCAAAATCGGCGCAACATTCATGCGCGATCTGCTGGGTATCACCAAAGCGTCACTGGCAACCGAATCGTTCATCTCTGCAGCATCGTTCCAGGAGACCACGCGTGTCCTGACCGAAGCAGCAGTTGCAGGTAAGCGTGATGAACTGCGCGGCCTGAAAGAGAACGTCATCGTGGGTCGTCTGATCCCAGCCGGTACCGGTTATGCTTATCACCAGGATCGTATGCGTCGCCGCTCTGCGGGCGAAGCACCGGTTGCACCGCAGGTTACTGCGGATGAAGCCTCTGCAAGCCTGGCAGAATTGCTGAACGCCGGTCTGGGCGGAAGCGACGACGAGTAATTCGTCTGCTAAAGCTGACCAATAAAAAACCCTGCTTCGGCAGGGTTTTTTTTCGTCTTCATTTTGTCAGAACTTGCGGCAGATATCTTCGCGTGTCAGTCCGATATCACGCAGCTGGTTATCACTCAGTTTTGACAGGATGCGGTGAGTTTCACGCCGTGCTTTCCAGTGTTTAACCATATGCACTACGCCGCGGAAGATATCCAGTAAAGTGACATCAAAAGGTTTAGCCGCGCGGTTTTGATCGAATTCCATAATCCTTGCCCTCAGTAGGTTGCCTGAGAAGCATTGTCTTATTGCCACGCATTATGATACAGACGCAAAAAACACTTATCTTTAACATACAGATTGCCTTGAGGTGGATCTGAATGGTAATAATGAGGTCTATCTGTACTGGTTTATTATGATTGATGGCTGAGTGAGGCATACGATGACGCGCTACCAACATTTAGCATGTTTGCTTTCGGATCGTATAGAGCAAGGGCTGTACCGCAGCGGCGAGCGCTTGCCGTCGGTGCGCACACTGAGTCTTGAACACGGCGTGAGTATCAGCACCGTTCAGCAGGCATATCATCTGCTGGAAGAGAAACAGCTGATTGTGCCGCAGCCACGTTCCGGATATTTCGTTGCAACACGCAAAGCGACGCCGCCGATGCCGGCCATCACCCGACCTGCACAGCGTCCGGTGGAAATCACGCAGTGGGAATCGGTGCTGGAGTTGCTCAGCAGCCGAATTAATAACGATGTGTTGCAACTCGGCAGCGGTATGCCCGATCTGACCCAGCCCACGTTGAAACCGCTGTGGAAAATTCAAAGCCGTATGGCGCAGAAGCAGGATATCGATCAGCTCAACTATGACAGTTTGCTGGGTGTAGCGGCCCTGCGCGAACAGGTTGCGCGTCTGACGATCGACAGTGGTTGTCAGCTCACGGCAGACGATATCGTGATCACCACCGGCTGCCATGAAGCGTTGTCGATCTCGATTCGTGCGATATGTCAGGCTGGTGACATCATTGCGGTGGAGTCGCCGACTTTCCACGGCACCATGCAAACTCTGCGCGGCTTCGGCATTCGCGCCATTGAGATTCCTACCGATTCGGTTACAGGCATCAGCCTGGAAGCGCTGGAACTTGCGTTCGAACAGTGGCCGATTAAAGCGGTTGTGGTGGTGCCAAACTGCAATAATCCGCTGGGCTTTATCATGCCGGAATCTCGCAAACGTGCGCTGGTGACGCTGGCACAGCGTTTCGATGCCGCGATTATTGAAGACGATGTGTACGGCGAGCTGGCGTGGGAGTATCCGCGTCCGGTTACCCTTAAGTCGTTGGATCACGATGGACGGGTATTGCTGTGCAGTTCCTTCTCCAAGACGCTGGCGCCGGGGCTGCGTGTCGGTTGGGTGGCGCCGGGACGCTATCGCGATCGCGTGCTGCATATGAAATATATCAGCACCGGATCGACGGCCACACAGCCGCAACATGCGGTCGCCGAGTTTATTCGTCTTGGTCATTATCTGCCGCATTTGCGGCGCATGCGTCAGGTATATCAACGCAATTATGAAACCTTTAGCTGCTGGGTACGCCACTACTTTCCGTGTGGGATTTGTGTGTCGCGTCCGCAGGGCAGTTTCCTGATGTGGATTGAATTGCCAGAGGCATTTGACGCGGTCAGGCTCAATACCGAATTGCGTGAGCTGAACATGCAGGTTGCCGTAGGCTCGCTGTTTTCGGCCTCGGGTAAGTATCGCAACTGCTTGCGCCTGAATTATGGTTTGCCAATGAATGAGCACACAGAGCAGGCGATAGCTCAACTCGGCGCAGCGGTAGAACGTGCCATGCTGGCTTGTAGTCATGAATTCGTGCATACCTCCTCCCTGATCACGTGAAGAAAGGCAGGGCTGGGAGAGGTTGAGACCAGCCCTGGCCCGCTGCAAGCGACAGCGGGCAGGCACACTTTAGTCTTGTCAGGAAATGACGCCAGCCCCTACATCACGCTGCTGCGCGGCAGATTCCAGCGTTTCATCCTTACTTACCGCGCATTACACTGCTTCTGCGGGTTCGATTCCATTTTCCACCAGTGACAGTAACTGCTGCGTTGCTGCGCGCCAGTCGGCGGCTTGGGTAATCGCGCTCACCACCGCAATGCTGCCCACGCCGGTAGCCAGCACTTCCGGCACGCGCGCCAGAGAAATACCGCCAATCGCCACGGTTGGCACATTGTGCAAACGCGCCAGGTGGCGTTTCAATTCCACCACGCCTTGTGGCGCAGAAGGCATGTCTTTGGTTTGCGTAGGATAGATGTGGCCAAGCGCAATGTAAGAAGGGCGCAGCGCCAGAGCCCGATCTAACTCGGCATCGTCATGCGTCGATAAACCCAGGCGCAATCCCGCCTCGCGAATGGCCGCCAGATCGGCCACATCGAGATCTTCCTGGCCGAGGTGCACGCCATAAGCGTGATATTTAATAGCTAAGCGCCAGTAATCATTGATAAACAGGCGAGCGCGATACTGTTTGCCGAGTGCAATCGCCTCGCGCACCGCATCTTCCACCTCGTGATCTTCACAATCTTTGATGCGCAGCTGTATGGTGCGCACACCGGCTTCCAGCAAGCGCGCGATCCATTCCACGCTATCAACAACCGGATACAGCCCCAGCTTTGAGGCTGTGGCAGGAAAGGCGTCGGTCATACATTTTCCTCTTTAAGGGTATCGGCAGCGTGATAGATCTCGCCGCCACGATTGCGGAAGGCGTCCGACATTTGCACCATACCCATCTCAATCGGCTGGGCTTCAGCCTGTTGGCGGGCGGCAAACTCACGCACTTCCTGGGTAATTTTCATCGAGCAGAATTTTGGGCCGCACATCGAGCAGAAGTGCGCTACTTTTCCTGATTCCTGCGGCAGGGTTTCATCGTGATAGGCGCGTGCGGTATGCGGATCGAGCGCCAGATTGAACTGATCTTCCCAGCGGAATTCAAAACGCGCTTTCGACATCGCATTGTCACGGATCTGCGCACCGGGATGACCTTTCGCCAGATCCGCCGCGTGCGCAGCGATCTTGTAGGTGATCAGCCCTTGCTTCACATCCTCTTTGTTCGGCAAACCGAGGTGCTCTTTCGGCGTCACGTAACACAGCATGGCGCAGCCGAACCAGCCAATCATGGCCGCGCCGATGCCGGAAGTGAAATGGTCGTAGCCGGGCGCGATATCGGTGGTGAGCGGGCCAAGTGTGTAAAACGGGGCTTCGTGACAATGCTCAAGCTGTTCGGTCATATTGCGTCGAATCATCTGCATGGGCACATGGCCCGGACCTTCAATCATCACCTGCACATCGTATTCCCAGGCGATTTTGGTCAGTTCGCCCAGCGTATGCAGTTCGGCAAATTGCGCCTCATCGTTGGCATCCTGAATCGAGCCGGGACGCAGGCCGTCGCCGAGCGACAACGCCACATCGTAGGCGGCACAAATTTCACAAATCTCGCGGAAGTGAAGATAGAGGAAACTTTCGGTGTGATGCGACAGGCACCATTTCGCCATAATCGAGCCACCGCGCGACACAATGCCGGTCAGGCGTTTGGCCGTCATCGGCACATAGCGCAGCAGCACGCCAGCGTGAATGGTGAAGTAGTCAACGCCTTGTTCCGCCTGCTCCAGCAGCGTGTCGCGGAAAATCTTCCAGTTGAGATCTTCTGCAATGCCGTTCACTTTCTCCAGCGCCTGATAAATCGGCACCGTACCAATCGGCACCGGACTGTTGCGCAAAATCCACTCACGCGTTTCATGGATGTAGCGGCCGGTTGAGAGATCCATCACAGTGTCTGCGCCCCAGCGCGTTGACCACACCAGCTTCTCCACTTCCTCTTCAATAGATGAGCTCACCGCAGAGTTGCCAATGTTGGCATTCACTTTCACCAGGAAGTTGCGGCCGATAATCATCGGTTCGGATTCGGGATGGTTGATGTTCGAAGGGATGATGGCGCGGCCGCTGGCGACTTCCTGACGGACAAATTCCGCGGTGATATTTTCTGGCAGATTGGCACCAAAGCTGTGACCCGGATGCTGCTGTAACAGCACTTCACCGCGAATACGCTCGCGGCCCATGTTTTCACGCAGCGCGATAAACTCCATCTCCGGCGTGATGATGCCCTGACGCGCATAGTGCAGTTGGGTAACCCGGCGACCCGCTTTGGCACGGCGCGGTTGCGGCAGCTGCTCAAAACGCAGATGGTCCAGGCCTTCATCCGCCAGACGCTGCTGCGTGTAACGGGAACTCAGCTGGTGGATGGTTTCGCTGTCGTCACGTTCTTCGATCCAATTGGCACGCAGCCTGTCGAGTCCCTGATGCACATTAATGGTGGCTTGAGGATCGCCATAAGCCCCGGCGGTGTCGTAAACCGGCACCGCTTCATTTGGCTCATAGTGCGGATTCTCTTTGCTGCCGCCTATGTGCGTTGGACTGAGCTGTATCTCACGCATCGGCACGCGAATATCCGCGCGGCTGCCGGTGATCCAGATACGTTTGGAGTTGGGGAAAGCGGTTCCCTGCAGGGAATCGATAAATTCTTGCGCTTGAGCGCGTTGTTCACGACGAGAAGTTTTAGCAGACATAGCAAGTTTCCGGTAACGGTTGGAAGTTGCTTGTCCAGAGTTCGGAAGGAGTAACAGGTACGGTGCCGGGCGCCAGCATGCACCGTGCTGATAATGTCTACTCTTGTTCCCTTCGCAGGTACTAACCTGATCAGGTTCCGCGGATCCCGAATTAACGGTCTCAGCCCTAGAGGGCACTCCGACAAGTTGGTGTTTTGTGGTTTAAGCTACTTTGCTTGCCATTTTGCACCTGGGCAGTGCTCGTGACCGTCACGTACTACGTGTACGCTCCGGTCCCTGCGCGCTGTCCGAGTGCAAACTGGCTGCGCACGCTACGCTTAAACCGCAAAATTTGCCTTTTGATTGTCGTTAAAGAAGACAATAAAAAAGCCCATTTAGCATAAGAGGGCTTTTCTTGAATAACAAGTTTTTTACATCTTCGGGGTTCTAAGCCGGGCGGGCAATGGCGCTGTCGTTGGCAACCGGCGGAAGCGCCAGCTGGTTGTCCCAGGCGAGTTGCACCAGCTTATCTTCCAGCGTGAAGCGCGATTCCAGCACCTCGCCGACTTCGGAGAGCGCGGTTTGAAAATCCACGCAATTATCATCGTTAATCGCTTGCTGCAGATGGCTATCGTAGAGCTGCATGATGCGATCGGTATTCGCCTCCAGTGCCGGGTAAATCTGCGCAGCGACGAATAAGGGGCTATCACCCTGCATCTCACTAATGATGTGTTCATACACGCTGAAATGGCCGGTGGAAAGGTAATCCACCAGGTTGTGACAAAATGCGTCCAGCGCCTGTTCATCCAGCGTGGATAACGCATCTTTTTGTGGCTTCATGCCAATAAGCTCGTAGTAAGTGACGAGCAGCTGTCGACGGGCGCGCAGCCATGAATCAACCAATTCATTTCCGCCGCCTACACGCTCTGTCAGGTTATCTAACTGGTTAAGCATATGGGGCTCCAGGTAGGTTATAGTTGTTTATTACACACTTAATATTAGGATTTCAGCGTGCGATTTGACGCTAAGGACAACGATTAAGATGCAACGTGAGATCTCAAGCTTAGACGCTGGATGGTGGGTTGTCAGCCATGAGCAAAAACTTTGGTTGCCGCAGGGCGAATTGCCGCATGGCTTAGCCAGCGATTTTGGCCTCAGCGGCAGCAACGCGATTTTGATCGGCGAGTGGCAGGGCGAGAATGTCTGGCTGGTACGAGAATCGCGTCCGGACAGCATGGGCTCCGTGCGTCAACTGATTGATGAGGATGTCGGCCTGTTCCAAATCGCCGGACGTGGCGTGCAGCTGGCGGAGTTTTACCGCTCGCATCGCTGGTGCGGCTATTGCGGCCATGAGATGCACATCAGCAAACGCGAATTTGCCTGCTTGTGCAATCACTGCCGCGAGCGTTATTACCCGCAAATTGCGCCGTGCATCATCGTGGCTATCCGCCGTGGCGATGAGATCCTGCTCGCCAATCATGCGCGTCATCGTAACAATATCTATACCGTGCTGGCGGGCTTTGTCGAAGTGGGCGAAACCTTAGAACAAGCGGTGGCGCGGGAAGTGATGGAGGAGAGCAACGTGCGGGTGAAAAACGTGCGTTACGTTACCTCGCAGCCGTGGCCGTTCCCGCACTCTCTGATGATGGCGTATATGGCGGAATATGACGGCGGCGATCTGCAACACGACGGCAAAGAGCTGCTGGATGCCGGTTGGTATCGCTACGACGATCTGCCGCTGTTGCCGCCGCCCGGCACGGTGGCGCGTCGCCTGATTGAAGATACCGTTGCCCTGTGTCGCGCCAGCGCGGCGTGAAAATGCTACACTGCCGGCCTTAGCATGAGAGAGCCCATTATGAGTGAACTGAAGAACGATCGTTATCTGCGCGCCCTGTTACGTCAGCCGGTAGATGTCACACCGGTATGGATGATGCGACAAGCCGGGCGTTATTTGCCGGAGTACAAAGCCACGCGCGCTGAAGCCGGTGATTTTATGTCGCTGTGTAAGAATGCTGAGCTGGCGTGTGAAGTCACGCTGCAACCGCTGCGTCGCTATGCGCTGGATGCGGCAATTCTCTTCAGCGATATCCTCACCATTCCGGATGCGATGGGACTTGGGCTCTACTTTGAGACCGGCGAAGGCCCGCGTTTCTCCAATCCGATCACCTGCCGTGCGGATGTCGACAAGCTGCCAGTGCCGGATCCAGAGCAAGAGCTCGGTTATGTGATGAACGCGGTGCGTACCATTCGTCACAACCTAAAAGGCGAAGTACCGCTGATCGGTTTCTCCGGCAGCCCATGGACGCTGGCAACCTACATGGTTGAAGGCGGCAGCAGCAAAGCGTTCACCAAAATTAAAAAGATGATGTACGCCGAGCCGCAAACCCTGCACAAGCTGCTGGATAAGCTGGCAGACAGCGTGATTCTTTATCTCAATGCGCAGATCAAAGCTGGCGCGCAGTCGGTCATGGTGTTCGACACATGGGGCGGCGTGCTGACCGGACGCGACTATCGCGAATTCTCGCTCTATTACATGCATAAAATCGTCGATAGCGTGCTGCATGAGAATGAAGGTCGCCGCGTTCCTATTACGCTGTTCACTAAAGGTGGCGGCCAATGGCTGGAAGCGATAGCGGCGACCGGCTGCGATGCGCTGGGACTTGACTGGACCACCGATATCGCCGATGCGCGTCGTCGTGTGGGTGATAAAGTGGCGCTGCAGGGCAACATGGATCCTTCCATGCTGTATGCACCGCCAGCGCGCATTGAGCAGGAAGTCGCCGGGATTCTCGAAGGTTTTGGCACTGGCGAAGGTCACGTGTTTAACCTGGGCCACGGCATCCATCCTGATGTGCCGCCTGAGCATGCTGGTGCGTTTGTTGAAGCGGTGCATCGTCTGTCACGTCCGTATCATCAGGGCTGATGATGGATTTAGCCGCACTACGCCAGGAACAGTTACAGCGCGCTGCTGATGTGGTGCGGCAGGATGATTTCGATGTGCTGCCGCCACGCTTTATTGGTGGTGCCGACGTGGGATTTGAACAGGGCGGCGAGATCACGCGCGCGGCTCTGATCATCCTCGAGTATCCATCCTTAAAGCTGGTGGAACACCGCATTGCGCGCGTGGCCACCACCATGCCCTATATTCCGGGCTTCTTATCCTTCCGCGAAATGCCGGCGCTGCTGGAAGCCTGGCAGCAGCTCTCCCAGTTGCCCGATCTGCTGTTTGTGGATGGCCACGGTATTTCCCATCCCCGTCGGCTTGGCGTGGCGGCGCATTTCGGTTCGCTGGTGGATGTGCCCACCATTGGTGTGGCGAAGAAGCGTTTGTGTGGACGTTTTGCTGAGCTGGATGCCGAGCCAGGCAGCCGTCAGCCGCTGCTCGACAAAGGCGAACAGATTGGCTGGGTATGGCGCAGTAAAGCGCGCTGTAATCCGCTGTTTATCTCGACCGGCCATCGCGTCAGCATGGATAGCGCATTGCAATGGGTGGAAGCCTGTACTGCGGGCTATCGTTTGCCGGAACCGACGCGTTGGGCGGATGCTGTCGCCTCTGGACGCCCGGCCTTTCTGCGCTGGCAAAACACGCCTTAACGCTGTTTGTGCCCGGCTTTTGCGGTACACTGCCGCCAGCTAACCTATTGAGAGTAAGTTTGATGTTACAGAATCCCGTCCATTTGCGTCTGGCGAAGCTTGAAAGCTGGCAGCATATGACTTTCATGGCCTGCCTTTGCGAGCGTATGTTCCCCAACTATTGGGCTTTTTGTCAGCAGACCGCATTCGCCGATCCGCAACTCTATCGCCGCATCCTCGATCTCATCTGGGAAAGCCTGACGGTCAAAGATGCCAAAATCAATTTCGACGGTCAGCTGGAGAAATTTGAAGCGGCGATCCCGGATGGTGACGATTTTGAGGTTTACGGTGTTCATCCGGCGATTGATGCCTGCGTGGCCTTGAGTGAACTGCTGCATGCACAGCTCAGCGGCGAAACGCTTGAGCACGCCGTTGAAGTCAGCCGTACATCGATCACCACCGTGGCGATTCTGGAAATGACGCAGGCCGGTCGCGAAATGACCGACGAAGAGCTGCGCGGAAATCAGGCTGTCATCGATGAATGGGACCTGCAGTGGGAGATTTTCCGCCTGCTGTCAGAGTGTGAGGAGCGCGACCTTGAATTGATTAAAGGCCTGCGTGCAGACCTGCGCGAAGCGGGAATCAGTAACATCGGTATACTTTTTCAGCAATAAGGCAAGAAAACGTGACTTCAGGCCCGAATTACCGCGCCTGGAGGCTTCACATCAGCCCCCAGTCTGGTCTACATTTGGGGGGCTGAAAATTGTGGCTATCGGTGCGTGCCGGCTGAACAAGGTCTGAGAATGGCTTTTCCCTCGCACTCGTTGCTTAGCAAGCGATAAATACACTTTAAGGATAACTTATGAACAAGACTCAACTGATTGATGTGATCGCAGAGAAAGCTGACCTGTCTAAAACCCAGGCTAAGACTGCGCTGGAATCTACCCTGGCTGCGATCACTGAGTCTCTGAAAGAAGGTGATGCTGTACAACTGGTTGGTTTTGGTACTTTTAAAGTGAACCACCGCGCTGAGCGTACCGGTCGCAACCCGCAGACTGGCAAAGAGATCAAAATTGCAGCAGCTAACGTGCCAGCGTTCGTTTCAGGCAAAGCTCTGAAAGACGCTGTTAAGTAAGTTCCGCATTGCGGTTTAGCTTTAAAAGAGGGGGCGTTAGCGCCCCTTTTTGTTGCCGGGACCTGCCATGCTGAATTCAATTCCTCAGCGCGTTAGCGCCCTGTTATTTGCTGCGCTGCTGACGGGCTGTAGCTCCACTCCTGAACTTCCTGCCTTCACGGCGAGCGGCTATCTGGCTGACCGCGGCACCGTGCGCATCTGGCGCAAGAATAGCGACCATCAAGTTGTTCACCTGCGTACGGTCTTCACGCCGTTTAATGGCGATGCGATGGAAACCACTGACTACAATTGGCAGCAGCAGAAGCTGATTAGCGTCGAACGGCGCGTCGCGGGTGCACAGCCGGATGATGTCACCTTACGCTTCGATCATCAGGGCAATCTCAATTTCATGCAGCGCCAGCTGGCGGGGCGACGTGAAGCGGTCAGCGCTGATAGCGTTGAGCTATATCGCTTCGATGCGCAGCGCATGCTGGATCAGAGCAATGCGTTGCTCGCAGGCCGCGTATTACTGCGTCAGGGCCATTGGCTGGGTGGCAATCAGGTGCGTGAGTGCGATGACAAGCTGGTGAATGTGGCCTTTGATCGCGACACGCTGTATACGCTAGGTCGCCAGCAGCAGAGCCAGGCTGCGCCATTGATGGTGTCGTGGCTGGAAGCGCCGGAAGGTGTGCAACTGCTGCGTGCTACGCCGGATGACGAATGCAGCTGGCAGCCAAAAGAGAGTGATTTCTGACAGGTGGAAAAGAGAAGGGGCACCTGCTGTGCCCCTTTGCGTACTTATTTGCGGTTAATCGCGCGGTAGCCGATATCGCGGCGGCAGAAGCTGCCATCCCACGAGATATGCTGCGCCAGCGCATAAGCGTTCTTCTGCGCAGCGGCAACATCGTCGCCTAGTGCGGTCACGCACAGTACGCGACCACCGTTGGTGACCACCAGATCGTCCTTCATGGTGGTGCCAGCATGGAACACCTTGCCATCCGGTACTTCTTCCAGCGGCAGACCGTGAATCTGATCGCCCGTGTTGTAATCGCCCGGATAACCACCCGCCGCTAACACCACGCCGAGAGAGGGACGCGGATCCCACTGCGAGGTTTGCTGATCCAGTTTACCGTCGGTCGCCGCCAGACACAGCGCCACCAGATCCGACTGCAGGCGCAGCATGATCGGCTGAGTTTCCGGATCGCCGAAGCGGCAGTTAAATTCGATCACTTTAGGCTGACCGGCTTTATCGATCATCAACCCAGCGTACAGGAAGCCGGTATAAATGTTGCCTTCTGCTTTCATACCGTTGACGGTTGGCCAGATGATCTGATCCATCACGCGCTGGTGGATCTCATCGGTTACCACGGGCGCCGGAGAATACGCGCCCATGCCGCCGGTATTTGGACCGGTATCGCCATCGCCGACACGTTTGTGATCCTGGCTGGTGGCCATCGGCAGCACGTTGTTGCCGTCGACCATCACGATAAAGCTGGCCTCTTCGCCATCGAGGAACTCTTCAATCACGATACGGTGACCAGCATCGCCGAACGCATTGCCAGCCAGCATATCCTGCACAGCGGCTTCCGCTTCCGCCAGTTCCATCGCCACGATCACGCCTTTACCGGCCGCCAGACCGTCAGCTTTGATCACGATCGGTGCGCCTTTCTCATGCAGATACGCCAGCGCAGGTTCCACTTCGGTGAAGTTCTGGTATTCGGCGGTTGGAATCTGCTGACGTGCCAGGAAATCTTTGGTGAACGCCTTTGAGCCTTCCAGTTGGGCAGCGGCTTGCGTTGGGCCAAAGATCTTCAGACCTGCAGCACGGAACGCATCAACCACGCCAATCACCAGCGGTGCTTCCGGACCAACGATGGTCAGATCGATCTTTTCCTGCTGAGCAAAGGCCAGTAGCGCGGGAACGTCGGTGGCGCTGATTGCCACGTTTTGCAGAGCCGGCTCGAGCGCGGTGCCCGCATTGCCAGGCGCGACAAATACTGTTTCCGCCAGTGGCGATTGTGCCGCTTTCCATGCCAGCGCGTGTTCACGTCCGCCATTACCAATCACTAAAATTTTCATCTGTACTGCTCCCAACAATTAATGGCGGAAATGACGCATGTCGGTAAAGATCATCGCGATGCCGTGCTCATCAGCGGCGGCAATCACCTCATCATCACGGATTGAACCGCCTGGCTGAATCACGCAACTGATACCCACAGCCGCAGCGGCGTCGATACCGTCGCGGAACGGGAAGAAGGCATCAGACGCCATCGCGGACCCTTTCACTTCCAGACCTTCGTCACCGGCTTTGATACCGGCAATTTTGGCCGAGTAAACGCGGCTCATCTGGCCGGCGCCAATGCCGATGGTCATGTTGTCACGTGCGTAGACGATGGCGTTGGATTTAACGAACTTCGCCACTTTCCAGCAGAACAGCGCATCACGCAGTTCCTGCTCAGTTGGCTGACGTTTGCTGACAACGCGCAGCTGGCTGGCGTTGACCATGCCCAAATCGCGATCCTGAACCAGTACGCCGCCGTTAACGCGTTTGAAATCCAGCGCCGCAACGCGACCTTGCCACTGACCACACACCAGAACGCGCACGTTCTGCTTGGCCGCGGTAATTTTCAGTGCCGCTTCGCTGGCGGATGGCGCGATGATCACTTCAACAAACTGACGGCTGATGATCGCCTGCGCGGTGGCTTCGTCCAGCTCGCGGTTAAAGGCGATGATGCCACCGAAAGCGGAAGTCGGATCGGTTTTGTAGGCACGCTCGTAAGCGTCAAGAATCGAACCGCCAACTGCCACGCCGCATGGGTTAGCGTGTTTGACGATCACACAAGCGGCTTCGTCGAACTCTTTCACGCATTCAAGTGCGGCATCGGTATCGGCGATATTGTTGTATGAGAGCGCTTTGCCCTGAACCTGCCGCGCAGTGGCCACTGAAGCTTCAGCAACATTCTCTTCTATATAGAAGGCAGCATCTTGATGGCTGTTCTCGCCGTAACGCATATCCTGCTTCTTAATGAAGTTGAGGTTCAGCGTGCGCGGGAAGCGGCCAGCCGGTTCTTTGCTGTCGCTGTGATAAGCCGGCACCAGGCTACCGAAGTAGTTGGCGATCATGCTGTCGTAGGCGGCAGTGTGTTCGAAAGCTTTGATGGCCAGATCGAAACGTGTTTCCAGCGTGAGCGAGTTTTCGTTGGCATCCAGCTCGGCAATGATCGCTTCGTAATCGCTGCTCTTCACCACGATCGCCACGTCTTTGTGGTTCTTCGCCGCTGAGCGAACCATGGTTGGGCCACCGATATCGATGTTCTCAACCGCGTCAGCTAATGAGCAATCAGGTTTGGCAACGGTTTGTGCGAAGGGATAGAGGTTGACGACCACCATGTCGATTGGGTTGATGGCGTGTTCAGCCATGATCGCATCATCCTGACCACGACGACCCAAAATGCCGCCATGCACTTTCGGGTGCAGCGTTTTGACGCGTCCATCCATCATTTCCGGGAAACCGGTGTAGTCAGAAACTTCGGTGACGGGCAAGCCCGCATCTGCCAGCAGACGTGCTGTACCGCCTGTGGAGAGCAGCTCAACACCACGGCTGGAGAGTGCCTGAGCAAATTCGAGGATACCGGCTTTGTCAGAGACACTGAGTAGAGCGCGGCGTACAGGACGACGTTGTTGCATGGTGGTTTTATCCCTTGGCTTTGTTTCGCGTAATAAAGAGCGTTACATCAAGCTTAGTGTCTCTCTTCTATATAGAAGGAAACGCTTGCCTCATGTAACGCCCCAAAAGGGGCATCCTTGACGTCGCCGGGCATTGTAGCGAAAACGTTTGCGTGATGCTCGCCTAAATTCATTTGTGCGGCAGAGTGTGGATAACACTGTGTGTAACTGCGTATAAGGCGGGGTTTTGCTGTGGAATGCAGCGAACGGTTGTTTTTATTGAATTTAGCGGTTGCGTGCTGAGAACAACTCCCTATAATGCGCATCCATCAACACGGCACAACGGTTTACGAAGTGCGGTGTTGGTGAGGAAGATTCGATAAGAACTTCCGCCGGATGAAAACGCTGAAAAAAGTGTTTGACTCCGAAGGAGAGTAGCGTAGTATACGCCACCTCGCGACAGACG
>NZ_JAGXKB010000123.1:0-278 GCF_019091025.1 Pantoea sp. GbtcB22 | reverse complement strand
ACAAATTCAACAATACATACCCATCTGTTTGTTGAATGTTAGTTTTAAAATCTTCACAAAAGTGGCCACTAATCAGATAATGCTAGTCGCACAGAAAATTATTTGTCCTTCCCAGACAGCGTTTCTCCCTGGGAGGAATATAATGGAGGGTGCGGTCATTCTCCATGGAACATTACATGAATTACACAAGAAGAAGAAGAATGGAGTGATCTTGAAGATCGATTTCGAGAAGTCATACGATAAAGTCAGATGAGACTTTCTACAACAAACACTTAGAA
>NZ_JAGXKB010000122.1:0-278 GCF_019091025.1 Pantoea sp. GbtcB22 | reverse complement strand
CAATACGGTAACGGCCAGGTCACCATGAATGGCGACAAGATGACGCTGGAGCAGTTTCTGTCACGCTATATGCTGGTCGCACCAACCAGCGAAGGTATGCCAGAGTAATTCATGGGGCGGCCAACTGGCCGCCCTTACACTTCCCCGCGCATTAGCTGCGGCGGCACAATCAAACTCTGAATCTCCGCTTCCGGCTGCGCCAGCCGCTACAACATCCGCTCCGCCGCCCTTCTCCCCACATCACGCGCTTCACTACTGACAAAGGTCATGGTGGGATC
>NZ_JAGXKB010000121.1:0-279 GCF_019091025.1 Pantoea sp. GbtcB22 | reverse complement strand
CTCTGGCCTTAATCAAGGGCTTACCTCATAGTAATGGTGATCGGAAATAAGGCCGTGCTCTGCATCAACCAGAATCCAGCTGAACTTAGTAGAAGATCCAGAGGAACCGTGAATGATCGTCTTAGCAGCTGCAGCACTAGGGAGTCTATATAAAAATTCATCATTTAACCTGTTGCCCAAAAAGGTGCTCCATGCTATCGCTGTTTAAACTTGCGCGTCATGGTGACGGTTTGGACGTACGTGAGCCAGAACCCGAAAGCGGCTGAGGGGCTCTTCAGA
>NZ_JAGXKB010000120.1:0-279 GCF_019091025.1 Pantoea sp. GbtcB22 | reverse complement strand
CACTCACCTTGGTAGAGAAAGTATTATGTTTTAGAAGGATCAAATAAAGCCAAACAGGGCTCGGAGGCATATAAAACTTGTCTGCTTGTCTTCACAGTTAATAGGACAAACTTGACATAGGATCCCAAGTTCACGGAGGCACACATGCCCACTTATAGAGTATGTCGATTGACCAATGAGCAGGAAAGACAACTTCCAGCGTCAAGAGTCGTGTGTGCGATTCCAGAGGGGGAAGCTTAGTACAAAAAACATGGGTACGGTGACGCTCTGCTCGTAGCC
>NZ_JAGXKB010000119.1:0-279 GCF_019091025.1 Pantoea sp. GbtcB22 | reverse complement strand
CCCTTGCGCTTGTCCGGCTTGGGACACTCATAGGAGATGTGGCCATTTTCACCACAATTGTAGCATTTCTTCTTGTCATCTTTCCTTGGCCGGAATGCCTTTCTTTTGGGGTCAAAGTTGAATCCCTTCTTGTTGATCTTTGCATGAAGGCGATTGAACTTCTTCATCATGAGGGCGAGCTCGGCATCCTCCTCATCATCACTTGACTCATTATCATGCTCTTCTTGCTCCTCTTCACTTGATGAACTTGGAGGTGGGAGGATCACCTTATGGGGAGTA
>NZ_JAGXKB010000118.1:0-279 GCF_019091025.1 Pantoea sp. GbtcB22 | reverse complement strand
GATTTAATTTTTTTTGGCACATAACCGTGATTGTATGCCTTTACGACAAATATCTTGACATCTGATCAATTTGTGTCGTGTCTCTGTCAATTCAATATATGTGTCGAGACAGTATGTACATGTATTGCAATTCTATCCTCGGGAGCTTGAAGGTTTCTGGCTGCTGTAATTGCACCCGATCTCTTTATCCTGGTCATATCGGATCCCACATCATTCCTTTGATGTTTCCCAAGTTCACATATTTGATCAATTGGCAAATCTTCAATTTCAGAAATAGAA
>NZ_JAGXKB010001131.1:0-201 GCF_019091025.1 Pantoea sp. GbtcB22 | reverse complement strand
CGCTGTCAGCGGCGGCGTTGAAGGCGCGGTTAGCAATGACGGCACCGGCCTCACTAACGATGCGCGTCCGCTGCTCAGCGGCAGCGCCGAAAAAGGCAGTCTGGTAACTATTTACGACGGCACAACGGCGGTGGGCAGCGTCTATGCCGACGTCAGCACCGGCGCGTGGAGCTGGCAGTTCACCGGCACAGATAAGTTTGA
>NZ_JAGXKB010001130.1:0-207 GCF_019091025.1 Pantoea sp. GbtcB22 | reverse complement strand
GCGGGTGCGCTGAGAGACGGCAACCACAGCTTCGTGGTCACGGCAGTTGACCCGGCGGGGAACACCTCGGCGCAGTCTAACAGCTGGAGCGTTCTGGTTGACACCAACAGCACCACACCTGCCATCACCAGCGTAGTGGATAACGTGGCGGGTGGTACCGTGGGAGCGATTGCCAACGGCGGTCTGACCAACGACAACAAACCGACG
>NZ_JAGXKB010001129.1:0-228 GCF_019091025.1 Pantoea sp. GbtcB22 | reverse complement strand
CTCAGCCTCCTTTCCTTCCCGCTGACCCAGGAGTTGGTGCCTGACGTCGTCATCCCACGCCCGCTTGGCCGCCGACTTAGTGCCCGCTGCGGGCAGACGCCCGCGGTCACGCCCGCCTGCCTGCGGGGCTGCTGCGTGGCATGCGCCTGCGTGGAGGCAGGGGGGACTGGGGGGAGCTCGCCCAGGGCGCCTGGCTCAAGGAGTGGGAGGGTAGCCATGGGGTGCTGA
>NZ_JAGXKB010001128.1:0-228 GCF_019091025.1 Pantoea sp. GbtcB22 | reverse complement strand
GGATGTCAATCCCTCTAGATCCATCCGACGACCTATTATAGGCAAGCTCGATATACTCGATTCCAAGCAGAATGCTATCACCCAGTGCCATATCGCCTGTCCAGGCACCGCCGTCACTCCAAAGGTTGATGACCAGTCTGCTCTGGAGATTCGGTACGCGGTAGGATTTCGTATCTTGGATACTGTCGTCAACCCACCATCGCGAGATATCTGAGAGCCAATCCAATC
>NZ_JAGXKB010001127.1:0-228 GCF_019091025.1 Pantoea sp. GbtcB22 | reverse complement strand
CTTAGACTAGGTTTTTGCAAATGGCTTCCACTAAGTAGTAGGTCAAGTTCTCAATTAAGCCTAGTACATAGTAATATCATTTCTCACAACAACTTAGACTAGCTCGCAATTAAGCTAAGTATGGTTTGTCGATAGATAACTAAACAAGAACATGATAGAGCAACTATTCATGATTTGGATATGTACATTATATACCGAAGTTCGTAGTAAATTTTATTGACACTTTTT
>NZ_JAGXKB010001126.1:0-228 GCF_019091025.1 Pantoea sp. GbtcB22 | reverse complement strand
CGAGCGCCTTGCGCACGGCTTCCGGTTCGCGGGCGATCACCGTGAGATAGGCCCGGGCGGCCTGATCCGGCTCGCTCTTGCCCTGCTCCCAATCTCTCAACGTTCCGAGCGGAATGGGAAAGCGCGCCGAGAACTCTTCCTGCGTAAGGCCGAGCGCGCGCCGCATCACCTTGACCTGCGGCACGCGTTTCAAACGCGCCTGGCGCCCCGGGGTAATCGGCGGATTGT
>NZ_JAGXKB010001125.1:0-228 GCF_019091025.1 Pantoea sp. GbtcB22 | reverse complement strand
GTGGGCGACGGAATGCGCGCGCGTTGGCCGAGCGGAAACGATCCGCCGAGCGCTTCCTGGTTGACGGTCAGCCCCGCGAACACCCGGCCGAACAGCTTGATCGCCGACGGGGCGAACAGGTTTTCGGCACCAAATCCCGGCTGTGGCGGCAGCGGCCCGTTCGCATGATGCTGCTGCTGTGCTTGCGCCGCGGCCGGCACGACCTGCTGTACCTGCGGAGGCGGCGGG
>NZ_JAGXKB010001124.1:0-228 GCF_019091025.1 Pantoea sp. GbtcB22 | reverse complement strand
TGAGAGCGAAATCGGCGAACCCTGCGTGCCGAACTTTTCAGCCAGATTGTCGGCAACCGAACCAAGTAGAAAACGATGATGATAGGCGGGGAATCCGGCACTGGCCCGAAGCATGTCGGCATAAGTGATCTTGTCGTTGGCGCCCGACTTCGCGCCAAACTCGAGGCGTTGCGGCCATTCCATCTCGATTGGCGGAACCGCGAGGAACAGGGGGCCGGGAAATCGGCC
>NZ_JAGXKB010001123.1:0-228 GCF_019091025.1 Pantoea sp. GbtcB22 | reverse complement strand
ACCTTATGCAAACTAACTGCCTTCACTCATGTCCTGCGATACGCCCGGCCCCCCCGGCTCCCAGTTAAACCTCTGACGCGTCCACGCGCTGGATGACGGATTCTCAGTAGACGCGAACAATGCCATCCAGCCTAACCACGCTTGTGCTTCTTCCAGCGTCAGGCTTTTCACCTGCAGTGATAATCCGGTGTCGCTGGTTTCGGCATACTGCCGGAATGGCACCCCTTC
>NZ_JAGXKB010001122.1:0-228 GCF_019091025.1 Pantoea sp. GbtcB22 | reverse complement strand
CTAAGCGCACTTTGACTAGGACTTATACTTTTTCATATTTATTATTATAGTAACTTTTTTAATACGACCAATGGTCAAACAAATTAACCCAACGGTGTGAAGCATTCAAAACAGATGGAGTACAGAAGGAAATAGATGTCGACTAAACTCCTGAGTAGTGGAGTACCACTGTGGCAGAGCGAGCCCTAAAACATGCTCGAACACACTTCATATACCATGAATATAAGC
>NZ_JAGXKB010001121.1:0-228 GCF_019091025.1 Pantoea sp. GbtcB22 | reverse complement strand
TAGCATATGATTCAGTGGGGGCATATCATATTGACCTAACCTTCTTGCCCTCATGTTTTAATCATCTGAGCTTATGTTTTTATGTTTTACTTCATACACAAAAGATGCCAGATGTAGAGCTTATGGAATTCTCTAAAGGCTAACCTCAAGCTTTCAGTTAGCAAATCAGGGACCTTCTGGAACAGCTTGCCATCACAGACCTGCTGGACTCCCTGCAAGTCACAGCAG
>NZ_JAGXKB010001120.1:0-228 GCF_019091025.1 Pantoea sp. GbtcB22 | reverse complement strand
CTGGATGAACGCGAGGGCAAAACGCTGGGAGAAGCGGCGGTAGAAGCGGCTCGGCTGCGTATCCGTCCAACTATCATGCCCTCAATGGCGTTTATTCTCGGCGAGCTGCCGCTGACCATATCCAACGGCGCGGGCGCTGGCAGCCAGCATTCGATTGGTACGGCGGTGGCGGGCGGTATGATCACCGCGACGTTCCTCGCCATCTTCTTTGTGCCGATGTTCTACGTG
>NZ_JAGXKB010001119.1:0-228 GCF_019091025.1 Pantoea sp. GbtcB22 | reverse complement strand
GTTCTGCTCTGTTTCTGCCATCCCACTCCCCTTCGCGTTCGGCGATTTACACTCCGCTTCAAAGTATGCATATGTATATACAACTTTCCGCCCTGCAGGATCAATCATGACAACCTATTTTGCCCCACGCGCACTGCTGGCCGCGGGCTGGCATGAGCGCGTGCTGATTATCACCAACCCAGCCGGACAGATCACCCACCTCGCGCCCAACAGCGAGCCCGGCGATGC
>NZ_JAGXKB010001118.1:0-228 GCF_019091025.1 Pantoea sp. GbtcB22 | reverse complement strand
ATATTCAACCGAAGATTCAATTACCGCAGCAAGATCCTAGCCTGATGGGCGTCACCATCAGCGTTAACGGTGCCGATCAACGTTCCGATCTGGCGCTGGCCAAAGTAAACCGCGATGGTCAGTTGTTCACGCTGACACCATCACGCGACCTGCGTTTCCTGCTGCAGGAAGTGTTAGTGAAGCAGATGACGTCACGCGGCTACATGATCGGCCCATGCGGTGCCGTTG
>NZ_JAGXKB010001117.1:0-228 GCF_019091025.1 Pantoea sp. GbtcB22 | reverse complement strand
TCCCCTGCTCCAGCGACCACTTGCCGTCGGCTCCTGCCTTCACGCTTCCAAGGACGTTGCCGCCTTCACAAATGGTGACAATCGCGTTAGCTACCGCCGTACCGTTCAGCGTCGGTTTGTTGTCGTTGGTCAGACCGCCGTTGACAATCGCCCCCACGGTACCACCTGCCACGTTATCCACTACGCTGGTGATGGCAGGTGTGGTGCTGTTGGTGCCAACCAGAACGC
>NZ_JAGXKB010001116.1:0-228 GCF_019091025.1 Pantoea sp. GbtcB22 | reverse complement strand
TATCCCCATCCACGGTATCGAAGTAACCGGTACGACACAGACGCTCTTTACCCTGATCGACGAGATCGCTGCCCATCCAGGCACCTCCCATCTGACGCATTCCACGGCGCAGTACGGAATCTTTTGAGGTGTCGTTACCTTCAAAGCGCTCTTTCCGCACGTAGTAACGGTTGCCCGCATCCACGTTGATATGCAGCCTGCCGGTTTTATCAGCATCGTTGATTTCTG
>NZ_JAGXKB010001115.1:0-228 GCF_019091025.1 Pantoea sp. GbtcB22 | reverse complement strand
ACATGCACGTGCGACACGCGAGTATAAAAAAAATCATTCACACATACATAAAAACTAATCTGGACAGCTGATTATGTCTAAAACAAAGGACTAACTGTAGGCTTACTCTTTGCTCCGAAGTGGAACAAGTTCAATTGTGTAGACTGTAAACGATGCATGGATAAAATATAACATTTGATAAAAGATGAAAAACTGCCAAAAAGATGCCATCCCACTAATCAAAATTAG
>NZ_JAGXKB010000117.1:0-279 GCF_019091025.1 Pantoea sp. GbtcB22 | reverse complement strand
AAAACCTATTCGAATAGTCTGAGTCCACTGGTATCGATGAGTTACGGCTTGGTATCTCAATTAGCGTTTTTGTTAAACGAAAACTGTTGCGTTTGGTAAACATGGTTTGGTTGTTGTTAGATGTTTTGAGTGGATGCTTGCTACAGGGGTAACACCCCGTGGTAGTGTGGTAAAGGTATTTTCTAGCCATGTGGACCGGCAAGTCCAGTGGCACCCCTTTTGGGAAAAACCCTGTTTTCTAAATGAGTAAAACTTGTTACTTTAGCTCGAACCCGGCAT
>NZ_JAGXKB010000013.1:0-95733 GCF_019091025.1 Pantoea sp. GbtcB22 | reverse complement strand
GACTGCGCACCTCAATCGTCCGCTGAAGGAACAGAACTGGCGGCTTAACCCCAAGATCATGCAGGCGAATAACTTGTTACTGGCAAAATCTGTCCATAAAAAGCCAGAACGCTGTCATACCGCCAACGTCGTGACACTTAAGCCGGATACGCGCTGGTGCTCAGATGGCTTCGAAATCCGCTGCTGGAATTGGGAAGTCGTGCGGGTGGTCTTCAGCCTTGACTACTGTGATCGTAAAGCCATCAGTTGGTCGGCCACAACAGGTGGTATAAACAGTGTTATGGTGCAGTATCTGCTGACAGAGAGTGTAGAAAAGCGATTTGGAAATACGCTTTACCTGCCACACGCCGTTGAGTGGCTGACCGACGGCAGTTGCTACATAGCGGACGCCACAAGGACGTTCGCTGCCTCTCTCGGGTTCATCGTGTGTACGACGCCGGTGCTCAGTCCGGAGAACAACGGGATGGCTGAATCGTTCGTGAAAACGTTCAAGCGTGACTACGGGTATGTGAATGACCTGCCGGATGCGGTGACCGTAATGGAAAAACTGACGGAATGGATGGAAGACTATAATAACTGGCATCCTCATAAAGGGCTGAAAATGCAGTCACCGAGAGAGTAAAGAAGTTCGCTACTAGCTATAAATTAGCCGTGTCAGTTTTAGCGGGGGCAACTCCAATAATCTGCTTTTGTAACACTGACATTAACATGCGTTAAATATCCTCCAGCATAAGAACTGGGGGATTTAATGTACATATTATCTTTAATGCATATATGACAGGTTTAGCTCAGCAAATCAGTGAGCTTGACAGCTACACTTCCTAGAACTTCATTCGCGAATTTACTGAAATCACGAGGCATTATTGACATCGCACAGCTGAAAACATCATAATGTAACGTTATAACATTACAATTAAGATAAATTATGCACTCGTTAGTCAGATTCGCCCTTACAGCCTCACTCGCGCTAAGCAGCACAGTTGCTGGTGCCGCCACATTCCCTCTTACCGTTAAAAATTGTGGTCAGTCAGAAACTTTTTTACATCCTCCAGCGCGGGTGGTCACTGTCGGACAGCATGAAACTGAACTGCTTCTTGCCTTGGGGCTTGGAAACAGAATCGCTGGCACCTCAGTTTGGTTCGGCAAACTGCCCACTGAATTGGAACAAGCAGGCAAAAATCTAAAGCGTCTAGCCGATAATGCCCCTGGATTTGAAGCCGTAGCCGCACAGAATCCCGATATGGTTCTTGCGCAGTACAGCTGGCATATTGGCCCTCAGGGTGAGGTTGGGACTCGCCAGCAGTTTGAGCAGTTGGGTATAAAAACGTGGATCTCACCAGCAGACTGCGAAGGAAAATCCGTTACCGCGACTTCTAATGGAGACGGCGCTCGAACGGCCCCTTACTCAGTGAATACTATTTATGACGAAATTACCCAGCTTGCTGAGATTTTTGATGTTCCTGCCCGCGGTGAACATCTTAAAGAAGCGCTGTCCGAACGCGTTGAAAGTGCGCAGCAGAAGATGGCCAAGCGTGACTCTGCGCCGCTTAAGGTTGTCTACTGGTTTTCGAGTACACGGCTTAAAGGCGATCCATGGATAGCGGGTAATTTAGGCGCCCCGGGCTGGATAACCCGGACACTTGGCCTTAAAAACATTATTGACTCTCCGGAGGAATGGCCTGCGGTGACCTGGGAGCATATAGCCCAGTCGCAACCTGACATCATCGTCATTGCCAGCATGGACCGTCGGCTTTATCCTGCGGATGACGTATCTGTCAAAAAAGCGTTTCTTGAGAATGACCCAGTCACTCGCGAGATGAATGCGGTTAAACAGGGACATATCGTGGTGGTTCCGGCTATGTCGCTAAACCCCTCGCTACGTAATGTGGATGCATTAGAGCTTATCAGTCAGCATGTGGCTGCATTCCGCTGAAATGAAGATGCCATCATCATCCCCTATGCTGACGATCACTGTAATGATTTTGGCAGGCTTGCTGAGCTTACCAGTCATGATGGTCTTATCCGCTTCCATCGGTGATATGCCCATCACTTTTAAGGCCACGTTTCGCGCCATTACCAATGGCCTAGGCCTATCACACTACAGTTTGCCGCCCGTGGAGGCCGGTATTGTGTGGCAGTACCGAATGAGTCGCTCACTGATGGCTGCTTGTAGCGGTGGTGGCCTTGCACTGTGTGGACTTATACTGCAATCGCTTTTAAAAAATCCTCTGGCAGAGCCCTACCTTCTGGGAATTTCAGCGGGAGCTTCAACTGGCGCAGTGATGGTGATGTTGCTGGGGGTGGGAAGCGGAATATTATCTGTAAGCGGTGGTGCCTTTATCGGTGCCTGCTTCGCCTTCGGACTGATACTGTTTCTCTCCGGCGGCATGCAGAAAAAAACAGGTCGCATTATTTTGGCTGGTGTTGCCGGCACGCAGATGTTTAACGCGCTGACTTCCTATATCGTCAGCACTTCAGCAAATGCGGAGCAGTCACGTGGCGTCATGTTCTGGTTACTGGGCAGCCTCAGTGGGGTCCGCTGGTCTGATGCTATCCTCTGCTGCGCGGTCGTTCTGGCTGCCCTCCTTGTGGCACTATGCTACGCACGAACGCTTGACACATTTGCAATGGGAACAGACGTGTCAGCAACGCTCGGTACGCGAATAATCTATGTGCGAAGCGTTCTTCTGCTGGTCACCGCTCTAATTACGGCAGTAATAGTCAGTTCGATCGGTGCAGTCGGGTTTGTTGGCTTAGTGATTCCTCACGTCACAAGGATGCTATTCGGACACCGCCATCTACTTGTTATCCCCATGACTTTCATCATCGGTTGTCATTTTATGATCCTAGCTGATCTGATTTCCCGAACACTTATCGCGCATCAGGTTTTGCCTGTGGGCGTAGTAACAGCCCTTATAGGTGCACCGGCTTTTGCTATCATCTTATATCGCAACAGGGAAAGATAAGAATGGCCATTTCCGTCAACCATCTCAACGTAACGCTACAGGCAACTATGATTCTGTCAGACGTTGGATTTGAGGCAGAACAATCGAAAACCGTAGGCCTGCTTGGTCCAAACGGCTCCGGCAAATCCACCCTTATTCGCACCTTAGCCGGACTCATCCCCGCCGCTGGTTCCAACATCCGTATTACCGGAGAACTGCTAAATAAGCTGCCACGAAAGGCTCTTGCTAAAAGGCTGGCATTTGTACCCCAGCATGCGCAAGCTGAAGATGAGCTGACGGTGAGTGATATCATTAGCCTTGGGCGTACTCCCCACAGGGGACTTTTTGATTTATGGTCAAAAGAGGACGATGCAGCGGTCTCAGACGCTATCACACTAATGCAGCTAGAACATTTGGTGAAAAGGCAATGGCACCGTCTATCGGGAGGCGAGCGGCAGCGCTGCCAGATCGCTCGTGCGTTGGCACAAAAGCCAGATGTCCTTCTACTGGATGAGCCGGTTAATCATCTGGATATTCAGTTTCAGCTTGAGCTGATGCGGTTGGTCTCTTCACTGCCAATAACGGTGGTGATAGCGTTGCATGATCTCAACCTTGCTGCGAAATATTGTCAGCATCTGGTAATCCTGGATCATGGCAAGGTGGTGGCTACGGGCAGTCCTAGAGACGTACTGACGCCGGAACTCATCCATTCCACATGGCAGGTGAAGGCCGAGGTCAATGAGACCCGTTCTGGGGGATTAAACATTCTGTATGCCTGATAAACCTGTTCGCAGATGAGGGTTCTGGTCAGTCAGGTACATACGTTTGGGCGGTAGATAGCAGGGTGGAAGCCGTGCCAGCCCTGAACCTCTGTCAACTGTTCGCAATTAATCAGGCGTAATGAAACCGATGGATAAGTAATAAGCAAACGTAAACGGACGACCCCTTCTACGGCACCACCTTTGCGAAGCATCGGGGAATAAGTTTATTTTACCTGCATCCGCAGAATGGTCATCCGCCCATCCAATACCCGCGCCAACGCTTTCTTATGAAAGGGTGACATCTTAGGCCATTCCTTAGCCTCAAGCCGTGTGCGGCCACAACCTTCACACCATCCGCTTTTACCATTAAATACGCATATATCTAAACAGGGTGATTTTATTGCCATGCAGAACTCCTTGTAGCGTGATTACCCAGCCCATGAAGCGAAAACTGAACACGCGAGTTAATCATCGACATGAGCTGTGAAAATAAATATTTATTGAACTTAATATAATAGCAGATTTAGTTCTTTAAATATACTAGCCACTTATAATTGGGTCATCAGTTAACAAGAGGAACTATTTCATTAAAATCATTTTTAACACCGTGCTTAAAGATAAAATAAATTGACACTTTCATTTAATATGATGGAAAAATACACGTATAGTCTTTGAAGATGTAAATTATGAAAAATAACTTTCAACTCCACCTGCAATAGCTTTAGCAATTTTCATGCGGAATGCACTTGTACCTAGCAAGAACTCCTCTCTGGGATTAGTAATAAAAGATGTTTCAATAAGTACAGATGGAATTGTTGGAGATTTTAATACGACAAATGCAGCTTGCTCGGGATGTATACTGTGCATTGTGTGAACACCTCGAATATGTTGGATCATATGCTTACATAAATTAAGGCTACTTTTAATATTATGTGTCTGCGCCAGATCAAATAATACCTTCTGTAAGTCTTGATCTTTTGTTTTTACATTTATATCTGCAAAATTATCTGCCGAGTTTTCCTTTTTAGATAGGTAACGAGCCATCATGCTGCTTGCTCCACGTGTAGACAATGCAAATACTGAAGCTCCATGTGCTGCCGGACTGGTGAAGCCATCTGCATGAATTGACATAAACATGTCAGCATTATGCCTATGTGCGATATTGACTCTTTCATACAATGGTATAAAAAAGTCTTCTTCGCGTGTAAGCCTAACTTCAATGTGCTTATTATGTTCAAGCAATGCACGAACGTTATTTGCTATTTCAAGCACTACATGCTTTTCTTCTGCACCTCTATGTCCAATAGCTCCAGGATCCTTACCTCCATGACCCGGATCGATTACAACAATTTTTTTTGTAGATAGTGGTGCTGCATTCATTGACTTATTATTTTTTTCCTTCTTACGAGAGTTACCTTGGGATTCAGAATAGGGTATGAATTTAAGAGTGGCATATTCTTCCTTCGATAATGCAGGTAGACAAAATGCAAGCGAAGAAAGTAAAAAATCTCTACGGCGTAGTTCAAGTTTGTGTTTCATACTTTTCAAAATTCATGGTCACGAAGTATTTTAGAAATAGCATATTTATTAATTCATTCCTGTAACCAATTAGCTGTTTGTTTTGCAAAATAAGTCAGAATCCCATCAGCGCCTGCTCTTTTAAAACACAGTAAAGACTCCATTACGGTGCTTCTCATATCCAGCCATCCATTATTAAAGGCGGCCATATGCATGGAATATTCACCTGAGACTTGATAAGCGAATGTAGGTACACCAAACTTATCTTTTACTTCTCTGATTATGTCTAGATAAGGCATTCCTGGTTTTACCATAACCATATCTGCGCCTTCCTGCAGATCTTGCGCAACTTCTTGAAGTGCTTCTAATCGATTAGCTGGATCCATTTGGTAAGTTTTCTTATCTGATTTAAGCAAAGTATTGTCAGTACCTATGGCTTCTCGGAAGGGGCCGTAATAACCTGAAGCATATTTAGCAGAGTACGCCATGATCTGTACGTTATTTAAATCACGTGTTTCTAATTCGAGGCGTATTCGGCCAATACGTCCGTCCATCATATCACTAGGGGCTATTATATCCACGCCTGCTTCAACATGGCATAAAGCTTGCTGGACCAGAATATCTTTAGTTAGATCATTCTGTACATATCCATGCTCATCAACGATACCGTCGTGCCCATGTGTTGTGTAAGGGTCAAGTGCCACATCAGTAAGAATACCTAATTCAGGTAAAGCATTTTTTATTTCTGATATTGCCCTGGGAATAAGCCCCGCGGGATTGAAAGACTCGGTTCCAGTTAATGATTTATATTTTTTATCTATGTAAGGGAATAGGGCAATGACAGGGATACCCAGACTAGCTATCTCCCTCGCTTCTTTTACAAGTAGATCAATGCTCATTCTGAAAACACCAGGCATAGATGGTATATCTTGCTTTGTGTTTTTTCCTTCAATGACAAAAACTGGATATATGAGGTCATTCACACTCAAGATATTTTCTGCAACCAAACGGCGACTAAAGCAATGGGTGCGAGAACGGCGTAAGCGACGCTCCGGGAATGAGCCCAGTATAATCGTAGTCATATCTATCCTTATTTAATTTGTTTGGCTTGTGCTGCAGAAATGCTTTGTCCCTTTGCGTTAACGATTATGCCAGGGAGGTCATCGCTGATGGTTTCATTCTCCTGATAATGAACTACAGAACGAATTGCTTCACCGCGCTTCAATAAATCGAAGGCAAGATTTAACGACTCGTGGCTCATGTTATGAGTTATATAAGGATCAATATTTATTTCTCCACGTAACCATTCATCAACCATACCCGGAAGTTCCGAACGGCCTAATACGCCACCAAAGGCACTACCTCGCCATACCCTCCCCGTAACTAACTGAAATGGCCGAGTGGCAATTTCTTCTCCAGCGCCTGCAACTCCAATGATAATACTTTCGCCCCACCCTTTGTGGCAGCATTCAAGCGCAGCTCTCATTAACCTGACGTTACCAACGGCCTCAAATGAAAAATCAACACCACCATTTGTCATCTCAATAATGACTTCATGAAGTGGTTGCTGATAGTCATCTGGATTTACACATTCCGTTGCACCAAGTGACGTGGCAAGTCCAAATTTAGCCGGATTAACATCGACTCCTATAATTCTGGAAGCACCCTGCATAACTGCTCCCTGAATAACCGCCATACCAACCGCACCTAACCCAAATACAGCAACAGTATCGCCTTTACGGACTTTTGCCGTATTCCTGACGGCACCTATTCCGGTTGGGATGGCACACCCCATGATTGATGCCTTACTCAACGGTGCATTGGGATTGATCTTCGCTACAGCAATTTCAGGAAGAACCGTATACTCACTGAAAGTGCTTGTCCCCATGTAATGGTAAATAGTTTGTCCTTTAAACGAAAAACGGCTGGTCCCATCGGGCATTAATCCTTCGCCCTGTGTTTTTCTTATAGATTGCGAGAGATTCGTCTTTCCTGATTTTATAAAGGGACAGTCGGGATCTTCTGGCGTGTAAAGCGGGATAACATGATCTCCCGCTTTTACTGAAGTGACATTCTTCCCGACCTCTTCTACAATTCCACATCCCTCATGCCCTAATACGCAAGGAAACTTACCTTCAGGATCTCTTCCTGAAAGAGTGAAAACGTCTGTATGGCATAAACTTGTCGTGACCATTCGGACTAACACTTCGTTATCTTTCGGCCCATCAAGGTCTATTTCTTCAAACTCAAGTGGCTGATTAGGTGCCCAGGCGATAGCCGCACGTGTTTTCATAGAATACTCCTATTAGTTGGACGTTATCGATTAAAGTCCAATGCTATACCTGGACCAACATCATTTATTTTTCCGTTTTGCCAGACAACTCTGCCATTCACAATCGTTTTATCGATTTTTCCTCCTCGTAAACTTCGCCCCTCAAAAGGAGACCAGCCACATTTATAGAGAAGATTACTAGCATCTGGAAGTGTCGATTTATCGGGGTCCACTAAAACTAAATCTGCCCAGTAACCTTCCCGGATGTATCCTCTATCTTTAAGCTGAAATCGTTCAGCTACAGCATGACTGGTCTTTTTCACCACCATTTCAGGGGTAAAAATATCACGTGAGCATAGGTCAAATAGTGCAGGTAGGGCGTGCTGAACCAGCGGCAATCCCGAAGGTGCCGAAAGGTACTTTTGAGCTTTTTCTCCTGGAAGGTGTGGTGCGTGATCTGTTGCTATAATATCAATAACACCACGTTTGACCGCATCCCACAGAGCTTCTTGATGAAAATGTGATTTAACTGCTGGATTACATTTGAGACGATGACCAAGCTCTTTATAATCGTCCTGATTAAAATATAGGTGGTGAACGCAAGCTTCTGCAGTGATTTGTTTTTTTTTCAAATCAGCCAAAGAAGGCGCTGGTTCAAACAAAGTCAGTTCTTCAGCTGTAGTAAGATGTAACACATGAAGTCGAGTTGAATGTTTTTTGGCTAATGATACGGCTAATGCCGAAGACAGCAAACATGCTTCTGGTGAACGTATATTAGCATGTTCAAAAGCCGGTATATCTTCTCCATACCTCGCCGACCAGATTAATTCATTTTCTTTTATTATCGGTGTCTTTTCACAATGCGTAGCAACGAGTCCAGGAGCATGCTTAAAAATATTTTCCAAAACGATTTCATCATCAACCAGCATATTTCCTGTAGAGGCTCCCATAAAAACCTTGACGCCACATGCCGCGTTAACGCTCAATCTTTTGAGTTCTTCAAGATTGTCATTGGTTGCACCAAAGTAAAAACTAAAGTTTGCAATTGAAGAGCTCATAGCACGCTCAAATTTATCGCATAGAGATTGCAATGTGGTCGTTGGTGGAGACACATTAGGCATCTCCATGTAGCTTGTGATTCCTCCTGCAACTGCAGCTCGTGATTCTGTAGCGATAGTTCCTTTATGCGTGAGTCCAGGCTCTCTGAAATGCACTTGATCATCAATCATACCTGGGATCAACCATTTTCCCTCGGCTTCAATAACCTGACATTCAGCCGGTACACTCAGCTGGGAGGCAATACATGCAATTCTTCCCTTTTCAATAAGCACATCAACGACATTGCGCTGATCCTCATTAATCATCAATGCATTAGTTATTAAAATACGATTCATGATAGCTCCGCTGCTGAATGCTCGAGAATGGCAGCAATAAAAGCTCCCATGACATAATGGTTAGCGTTAACCCGGACATGAAAAGGCGCCAGTGCCGGAGTTTCAGTACATGCGCCCACACGACTACCTGATGAAACCATCCAGGACTCAAAAGAAGTATCGAAGTGGTTGTAAATAATCCCTTCTGTGCATGAACAGTTATCAATGCTGGACGCGGTGCTTATATTAAAAAAGCGCCCTAACTCATCACGCAATGATTTACTAAAAGTACCCGGCTCATTTCCTTCTTCAAATGTGTAGGCATACGCCGAATTTGAAAAACTATCTTCATGGCAACATAGCACACCGTCTTTAGCTGCATCTTTAAGTCGTTCCGAATGATGCAGTAAAACAGCTCCCTCTTTTGAAGGAGCTGTGTCCGCCTCCCAGAAATACCCACGATTGGGATTTTCACCTGCGAAGTTGAAACGATGGCCTTTCGAGAGCCCTGCTAAATTGACCCATGGAATAAGGCTTATTGAAACTTTGTCGAAAAGATCAGGAGATCCTTGCTCAAGAAATTCAAGGATGCCCCATGAGCCAGCAGGCTCCTCTCCATGAAAGCCTGCTGTAATAAGTATATGGGGAAGAGAGCATCCCTGATTAGGTGATTGAAACAGTATGATAGGACCTTCTCCTACATCACCTAGAATTGATTCAATAAAGCCCCAGCGCGCTGCTTCACCACGTACAGAGTGGCATAGAAAGTCCGTGTCGTTACTGTTGATACCTTTCTTTTGCGTTGCCCAGATATGGCGCGTCAGACCACGTTGATGCAAAATTCTTACTCCACTTTAATGATTGTTGATTTCAGGAAACTGACAGCAAAGATTCAAAGCTGCCGTTGCTTCATCAATTAGAAGTGTGCCAATGCATCCACCGGTCCTGTCGCGAACTGTTACGCGCAGCTCTTCTTCCTCTGTTTCTCCTACGATCAAAAGAAAAGGTATACGGCCCAATGTGTGTTCTCGAATTTTAAAGCCAATCTTTTCATTGCGTACATCACTGATACAACGGATGCCATGCTTGCGTAACTGATTCACAATTGACTGAGCATAGTTGTTTTGCTTTTCAGTGATCGTCATGACTACAGCTTGAACAGGTGAAAGCCACGCAGGTAATTTACCAGCATAATGCTCGAGTAAAATCCCGGTAAAACGTTCAAGAGAACCAAACAGCGCACGATGAAGCATTACCGGCCGTTTGGGTGTTCCATCTTCTGAGATATATTGAAGATCAAACCTTTCAGGCAAATTCATATCTACCTGCAAAGTGCCGCATTGCCAGTCTCGACCTATCGCATCATGTAATACAAACTCAAGTTTTGGACCATAAAATGCGCCTTCTCCCGGATTAACACTCCATTCAAGATCCAGCGCATCTAAAGAATTAGTCAGGGCATTCTCAAGCATGTCCCAGTCTTCATCGCTCCCCATACGTTTTTGAGGGCGCGTCGAGAGCTTAATAGAAACATCACCGAATCCAAACTGATGGTAGATATCCAACACCAGATGCAATATGTTCTGACATTCCTGCTCAATCTGGTCTTGTGTGCAAAAGATGTGAGCATCATCCTGCGTAAAATGCCTTACTCGTAAAAGGCCATGCAAAGAACCTGATGGTTCATAGCGATGCACCTTACCAAATTCTGAAATCAATAAAGGCAAATCACGATAGCTTTTGAGCCCGTGCTTGTAGAGCATAACCGCACCCGGACAGTTCATCGGTTTTAATGCAAGTACACGGCCATCTTCTGTCTGCGTTGTAAACATATTGTCACGGTAATTTTCCCAATGACCTGAAGTCTCCCAAAGGCTGCGATCCATTAGATCAGGGGTGTTAACCTCTACATAGCCTGCAGCATCATGACGTTTACGCATGTACTGAATTAATTGCTGAAACAACGTCCAACCCTTGGGGTGCCAGAATACGGCCCCCGGAGCATTTTCCTGAAAATGAAACAGGTCAAGCTCTCTGCCAATTTTACGATGATCCCGCCTTTCTGCTTCATTAAGCTTTTGAAGCCATTGCTCTAGCTGATTTTTTGTTGCCCATGCGGTCCCATAAATACGCTGAAGCTGTTCGTTTTTGGCATCTCCCCGCCAGTATGCTCCCGAGACTTTCATCAACTTAAAGTGCTTAAGAAAACGAGTATTAGGCACATGAGGTCCACGGCACATATCGATATATTCATCATGATGATAGAGTGCTACGTTTTCCACCTCAGTCATATCGGCAAGTAACCGCAACTTGTAATCTTCAGCACGTGAAGTGAAGCAGGCAATAGCCTCTTTTTTAGACACCCACTCTTTTATCACCGGTGTGTTTTTGCTGATCAGCTTGTGCATACGCTTTTCAATGCTCAGCAAGTCATCTGTGGTAAAAGGTTTCTCACTGGCGATATCGTAATAAAAGCCATTCGCGATGGTAGGCCCAATTACCATTTTTGCATGGGGGAAGAGTTGCTTTACAGCTTGGCCTAATAAATGAGCGCAACTATGTCGAATGATCTCAAGTGCTTCTTCATCAAACTGTGTGATGATATTCAAAAGCGCAGGCGAAGTGATAGGTGTACTTAGATCAACGCGCAACCCACCGAGCTCTGCAGCTATGGCGCTCTTAGAGACTGAGCTACCAAGTGTGTTGGCAACTTCCTGAACGGTTGTTCCAACGGGAACATTCCTCAATGAACCATCTGGTAATTCAATGGCTATAAGATTGGATTTTAATTCTAATATTTCTGACATGTGGGCATCCCGACATTGCTACACCAGACAAACGCAACACTGTTGCGGTAGATGCGCAAATCATAACGCCACCAAGTTGCATTAACAATCTCTGTGAGGACTTTTACACGGATTTTCCCGTTCATTTGCGTGATGAATGAACAATGCAGCCGTTCAAAGCCACCCCAGTTGAGTGGTGCTACCAGAAAGGCAGCACCATTAGTTTCTGTCAGAATTCATTTCTAAGAAGCTGATATCCCTCAACCAACTTAACGTTAGTTGTGGCGACCTCTTCAGAGAATTGCAAAGAAGCTGGGTCTACCCGATTGTAATCACTCAGATTGGAGTCGGGGCCAACACGTTCGGTAGAGGGAATATAGGTGCTCTCCGGTAAGGTGACACCATCAACAACTGCGTTGTATCGGATAACACAGCCCGTTTTTACATGGCAGTTGAACAGAACACTGTTAAAGCCGATAAATACTCGCTCATCTACGACACAGGGCCCATGCACAATTGCCCTGTGCGCTATAGACGTTGAATGACCGATTGTAACTGGCGCACCACTTTTGGAGTGTATGACCACTCCATCCTGGATATTAGAATGGGAATGGATAACGATCGGGTCCATATCACCGCTTTCATTAAGCTCGTCAGCACGAATTACAGCGTAAGGTCCAACATAAACGTAATCATGGATAATGACATGTCCACAGATCACAGCAGTGGGATCAATATAGGCCTTAGTGGAAACCTGAGGTGAATGCCCTGAGGGATTCTTACGTAGCATTGTTTTCTCCTGTCCAGTTGACTCTTGCTACAGCATTGTGTGGGTGCAGGCTTTCCTGATGCTCAATGCGTATATCAAATGCATCACAGCAATTTTCTGAAATAAGCGCTCTCTTCAACGTACGTGCTGCATCTTCACAAAACATCAGGTTTTGACCATTGGCCACTGCAAATGCCTGCTCATCACTTCGCTTAACTACCGTTTGAACTGCTGTTCCAAGCGCAGTCTCACAAACGTCAATGAGCTTTTTAACAGGAATTTTTTCAGCATCAGCTGCAAGCTTAATATTTACCCATGCCCAACTCCGTTGACTGTGGGGTGTTGCCGGCATACCTGACTCACCTAACCACCGAGCGACCTCTTCAAGCGGAAGTCTGTCAATTCGCTTCCCGAAATCTTGTCTGAACTTCAACTGCGTTACTTGCCTGCTCAGTGCTGCTGAACTTGGGCATGTAGACGAGTAAGGAATCCCAACTTGTAAATGAAGGGATAAGACACGGTGCATCTTGGCTGTAAGTTTTAACGGATAGGCTTTCCAGCCAAAAAGATTGGAATTTAATGACTTTCGGGATAGAAGAATATCACCAGAAATCTCAATACTCGCCTCACTGCTTTGAGAATGATGCGATTTCAAAAAAGCGTTAAGCGTATCCTTAAGGACAAGGGGAGTAATTTCTTGTTGAGTTAGCGTATCCAGTAACAGATAAAGACGTGACATATGAATGCCTTTCTCACCTGATTCCACCGCAAGAAGATTAATGCCTGCATTTACTTTTGCGGTGATGGGTTTTCCTTCAATTTCAACAGGGAGATCGATTTGTTCCATCCCTACCCAGGAAAGCTCAGTATTATAATCCCCATCCTTAGCAGACTGCATATCAGCCAGTGATTTAGGGCACAAAGTTTGGTTGTTGGTCATATTTAACCTACTAGTTAATAGATATAAATTCAAATTAAGTAACTAGATAATCCTCTCCGCTTATTTACGATATTGAGATTCAATCATTTCCTGTCGAATTTTTGCGTCGATACTCAGTTCAGCAATAGGTCTAAGGAGCAAACGTTGCAAGCCGATGGGATCACCTGTCTCAGTACAAAAACCGTATTCATCATTATGTAATCGAATCAGTGCAGCATCATATTTTGGTAATAGCCTGCTTTGGCGATCAATTTGCCTAAAGAGGAGGCGTAATTCCTCTTCCCTGATGGCTTTATCAGCTTCATCGCCCTGCTGTTCACTACGTTTGAGTTGTTGTGAAAGTTCGTCTATATGCTCAATGAGACGTGCCCTTTCACTTGTAATCAAGCGAAAGAAAAAGTCTTTTTGTTTAGCATTCATATATTCAGAGTCTGGCATAGCCAGTAACTCTTTTCTTTCTGACGCAGACGGAGTCGCCATATGTATGTCTCCATGATTGCGGACTGATGTGAGATGTTATATAAAGTCACCACACATGCGATTTTTTGGACTGTACAATGAAAAACAAATTTATTATTTTTTTCTGCTCGCTGGTTGCTTCAAATGCCGGTGCTTTTCAGGCTAAAATTTCTTTAAATGGTTTGAATGATCACGGAAAGACCTCTTCCCTAGAATCGCACTTTTATGGTTTCCATGAGATGGACGCTCAAAATATTCATCCCGGCACCTGTGGTGCTAAACCTATTAGTGGATGTCAATGCTCTTACTGCACACAGTTAAGAAATTCATCAAATTAATTTTTCAATCTTGCTACTTTATGTGGCCAAGGATCTGGGAAAGTTGCACCTTTTTTCCATGCATCAATCTCATCTTCTGTAAGAAAACACTGTTGTAATGCTTCAACAAAAGGATCAACCTCTTCGTATTGACCAATAACTGTCAAGCTGCATTGGCGGTCGCCAAAGCGTCCTGGCATACTGCTAAGCTGCTGCTTCAGTACCTGCCGCTCTTCCTGAGTTAACGAATTATTTTCATGATTTAAAACGCCAGCTTTCCAGAAGCTGATAAACTCCAAACTTATACTTCCTGAAGCCTGGTTCCACAGCAAAGCGAGATCGTCACGGCCGGGAAGCCAAAAAAAACCTTTACTTCGATGAATACCGGGACTGAGGAATTCATGGTAGACATTCCAGAGTCGTTGCGGATGAAAAGGACGATCATCACTAATAACACGCGAAGTAATATTATATGCCCCTGATTCCATTTGATAAGATGGCACATCAATTTCGTCCTGTAGCTCCTCAATCAGCAAGCTAACCCTTTCAAAGTTGTAATCGATAGCCTCTAACAATACATTTATATCTAGATTCCCCCATTGCACGGCTTTTACCGAGACGTAAGGGTTGAGAGAATGAATGGCCTTGGCGATTTCAGTCACATTCGAAAGCGGCAGACGATCATTTTTAGTCAGTAGCAAATGACTACAAAACATGATCTGTTCAGCCAACAAGTTTTCAACGCCACGCTTTCCTTCTTGAAGGTTTTTCTTAAATCGAGGGATGAGTGACTTTCCGGCATCATAATCTTCATTGAGCATAATCGCATCAGCCAATGAGACAACAGCCCTGAGGGAGACTCGCTCGTGATTACGAAAATAACGGATCAATGGAAGAGGATGACTACTTCCTGATGTCTCAATCAAAATTAGGTCAGGTGTCTGATTTTGCAGTAAAGTTGTTAGACCACTGTCTAACTTATTAATTCCTGTCTTACTACTTATACTGTCAGCAGAAAGCGCCACAAAATTATGGTGTTCAGGACCCACAATTTCAGTATTTGCCACCAAAACGCCATCAATATCTAACTCACTCATATCATTGACGATCACACAGACTGACAGGCCTTGCTTGTGGGCCTGAACAAGTAAGCTTTTGAGCAACGTGGTTTTGCCAGCACCAAGGAAGCCATTCAGGATTGTAACCGGTATACTGTTCACTCTATAAACCTGCCAGTAATAAAATCTGTATCATCTAGACTAAACGCAATTGAGTTGCGATAATATCCACTTCTGGCAGAAATTCAAACAGAATGCATTATGAGAGCAATCACATGGACAAAAATTCCACACATCAAGCTGACTGGAAGACGATTCTGCACAGTCATGGCTTACGTGCCACTTCCGCTATTGTTGCAACGTTACAATGTCTGGAAAGCTCTAGCGAAGCGCTTAGTCATGATGAAATCACCCTTCGACTGGCTGATACCGCACCAGATCGCGTAACGCTTTACCGCATACTTGACAGACTGGATCAGACGGGGCTTGTAAAGCGTTACACTGATTCGCATCGCTTGCAGCGTTTTGCAATTAAGAATGAAGCACCAATGGGTAGCTTTGAGTGCGATCGTTGCCATCATGTCATTCCTATTGAGTTAGACCCAGTGCTCGAGCAAGCCATGCAAATGGTTAAATCTCGGTTGAGTCAGCAAGGTATGGAGGAACGTGAAATAACGCTTGCTAGCTATGGCTTGTGTTCAGATTGTAATATTGCCCCGCAAAAATAATCATTCTTTTCTGCCAATCCACATTGCCGGAATTTAATAAATACCTGTCTAAGTTTTTTTAGCTTAACGAGGTTGGAGATCGTGATCAAACTTACTAACTCATTGGGTAAAAAGAAAGTACAGCTTGAACCCATTAATGAACAGAAGATTGGAATTTATGTATGTGGTGTAACCGTTTACGATTTATGCCATTTGGGTCATGGCAGAACGTTCGTTTCTTTTGATATGATTGTCAGATACTTGCGTTATCGTGGTTATGAAGTTAAATATGTTAGAAACATTACTGATATCGACGACAAAATAATTAAACGCTCCCAGGATTTGAACATTGACTGGCGTATATTAACAGAAGAAATGGTAGAGGAGATGCATAAAGATTTTACTGCTTTAAATATTCTACCTCCTGACTATGAACCCAGACCAAGTAATCATATTCCTGAAATTATCGATATGATTGAACGATTAATTGAACGTCAATATGCTTACATCTCCGATGACGGCGATGTGATGTTTATTACGAGCGCGGCCAAAAACTACGGAATTCTCTCTGGACAAAAAATAAGCAAACTCATTTCCGGTGCTCGTATTGAGATCAATGAAGCTAAAAGGAACCCTCTCGATTTTGTTCTATGGAAACAGTCTAAACCTGGTGAACCGGCCTGGCCATCCCCATGGGGTATGGGGCGTCCCGGTTGGCATATCGAATGCTCGGCGATGAACAGTCATTATCTAGGCACACATTTTGATATCCATGGGGGAGGTGCCGACCTTATTTTTCCTCATCATGAAAATGAAATAGCACAATCCACAGCCGCGAATGACGGGCCATATGTTAATTATTGGATGCATACCGGTATGGTGACCGTTGATAAAGAAAAAATGTCTAAGTCACTCAACAATTTCCTAACGCTGCGCGATGTGTTGTCAAAGTACAATGGAGAAACGGTTCGTTTTTTTTTACTGAGTGCGCATTATCGCAAACCACTGAACTTCAGTGATGAAAATTTAATGGTCGCGAACTCTTCATTACGGAGGCTCTACGCTGCATGTCGCTATGCAAATAACTCAAGTACTTATAATGTCCATGAAAATGAATGGACCATACGCTTTATGCGCGCTATGGATGATGATTTCAATACGCCGCAGGCGTTAGCAGTAATTTTTGAGTTAGCAAAAACCGTTTATCGCAGTTATAACGAGAACCATTCTGAAACCGCACTTCTTGCTAATACTTTGGTTAAATTAGGCAATGTGCTTGGTTTGCTGGGCCAGAATCCAGAACATTTTTTACAAAAACAGATTGATTCTGAAAGTGAGTTCATTACTAAAATCAATCTCAAAATATTAGAACGTGAAGAGGCTAGACGTAATCTTGCTTGGAGCCAGGCTGACCGCATACGCGACTGGCTTGAACAGCACGGAGTTGAAATTGAAGATGATGCGGGCAAGACACGCTGGAGAATGAAAACGAACATTTGACATGAAATTATTTTAAAAAAAAACCTCTATGTGTTACGTTATAACATAACACATAGGGGCGAATTAAATTATGGCTACACCACGAGACGTTATCATTGTAGGGGCTGGCCCAGCAGGGGTTGGAATAGCTGCGACGCTTCGCCAAATTGGTGTGCAGGATGTACTGATCATAGACAGATATGAGATTGGAGCATCTTTTATACGCTGGCCGGCAGAGACGCGATTCATTACTCCCTCCTTTTACTCGAATCCATTTGGACCTATTGATCTTAATGCTGTAACCCCTGATAGCTCATTAGCCACTTCATCAGGTCGTGAACATCCTGATGGAAAAGCCTATGCAAAATACCTGTCTGAGGTTTTGTTAGATTATCAAATTCCAACACTGCTCTACTCAAATGTTGATCAGGTCACTTTATTAGGAACAGGTGACTATCGCCTCATTACATCGACAGGTGAAACACTTGAAACTAAGATTCTAATTTGGGCGACCGGAGAGTTTCAGTTTCCAGAACGTTATGTTTTCAGTGGCTCTGAATTATGCTGTCACTATGCTGACATTAGCAGCTGGCAAGACTTTAAACCTGCAGATTATGTGATTATTGGGGGGTATGAAAGTGCTGTCGACGCGGCAATAAACCTCCTTAATGTTGGATGTAAAGTCAAAATGTTGACACGTTCTGCTCCATGGTCCGCCAATTACATTTCAGATCCAAGTATTTCACTATCCCCCTACAGCAAAGAGAGACTGGAAAATGCTCTTGATAATCCTAATTTAGAAATATATGAAGATGCAGAAGTGTGTGACGTCAGTAAAACACTGGATCCAGATGGAGGATATCTGATCAACACATCTGATGGCCGTGGTTGGGTATGTTCAGAACGACCGATACTGTGTACAGGATTTCAGTGTGGTGGAGGTGCCCGCCAGATTCGACCATTTTTCGAATGGAACGATGAGGGGTATCCCCATTTGACAGAGGAAGACGCTTCTACTCTCTTTAATAGATTGTATCTCGTTGGTCCCCAGGTACGTCATCAGCAAAGTATTTTCTGCTTTATTTATAAATTTCGTCAGCGATTTTCCATCGTTGCTGCTGCGGTAGCCAGTCAGTTGAATCTGCCGATTAATGCCAACGATTGGACTTGGACTTCGAATGTCAGCAATTCGTGCTGCTCGGGTGACGACTGTGCTTGTTAAAAAAGCGGAAGCGGTCGCTCTGATTGGCTTCGAAAGCTCAGGTAAATCTAGCCTATTTAACTTACTGACCCAATTCGGATCGAGCGATGAACGCAACTTTCGTGGTTCGACCGTTTTTTGCAGGCAATATTTATTATCTGATAACCATATTCACCTGGTAGATACACCAGGCATAAACTTGCATGCCGACAGTGAAACAACAAAACTCGCACTTGACAGACTGGCTGATAGCGATTCTGTTTTAATGGTTATTAAAGCAACGAATGCCTTAGAAGAATGGCGGGCTTTAAGTTCTCTTTTACACGAAGATAATAATCTTGCTGCAATCATACTTACGTTTCCTGATAAAGTGATATATGGTCTATCAGAGTTAATCTCCATTTTAAAAGAGGCTTCAGGAAGAGAAGTTGTTGCGGTCAATGCACGATATCCAGAAGAAGATTCCCGTTCTCTTATTTTGGAAACTATCCAAAGTAATCATCAGATTGCCAGACCTAAATTACATCATTCTACTAATTATCCTTTAGAGAATGTCATGGTAGATAAACCCCCCATTACAATTCTAGAGCATAAGGTATGGGGTCCGTTGCTTGCAAGTTTCAGTCTCATAGTGCTTTTTGCTCTTCCAGTTTGGCTTGCATGGCATCTTTCAAACTACATCCAACCTGCAGTCGATAGCTACATCATTGCCCCACTAAAAACAGGTTTCGGCACATTCCCGCCATTTATTTATGAAAGTTTATTTGGTAGTTACGGTCTACTTACTCTCGGTATTTATTCATTCATATGGGCATTTCCTGTTGTATTGCTAATTGCGCTATCTGTCGCTCTTACTGAAGACAGCGGTCTTAAGGAGCGTATCACCGTTGCGCTCGATATCCCCCTTCGCAGGATAGGGCTGAACGGAAAAGATTTAATTCCTATTCTTAGTGGCTATGGATGTAACGTTGTAGCTGTCCATCAGAGTCGATCGTGCTCTCGCTGTACCCGTGGTGCATGCGTGAGCATGATTACCTTTGGATCAGCATGCAGTTACCAAATTGGTGCTAGCCTCTCAATATTTAATGCTTCACAACACCCATGGCTTTTTGCACCGTATATACTTTTACTTTTTTTAGCCTCTGCTTTACATACTAAGTTCTGGTATCCATCCTTCAATAATGAGATGTCTCCCTATTTCTCAGAAAGAACATGGTTGCAGTGGCCAAAAATAAAGGCTTTAAAAGCGGGTTTAAAAAATAGCGTTCTTCAGTTTATTAAACAGGCCATGCCTATTTTTTTGATAATTTGCATTTTATCATCAACACTTGATTACTTTGGGTTTACTGCTTGGTGTAGTTATCATCTTTCCCCTCTATTAAAAAATATTAGCCTTCCAGGAGAAGTAATGCCGGGCATAGTATTTTCTTTTTTTAGAAAAGATGGGCTTATGGTATTGAATCAAGATTCAGGTCATTTACTACAATCGCTTGGCCCAGTTCAAACTCTTTTACTTGTCTGGTTATCTTCTACTCTCGTGCCCTGCCTGGTCACCGTTTTTACTATAGCAAAAGAATTCAGTGTGAGAATGGCTTTTACGTTATTATTCCGCCAAATAACTTCATCAGTATTATCATCAAGTATATTGATCATCTATCTACAAATGAGAGCATAACATGATTCCAAAAACATATTCTGAATGGAGAAACTGCATCACAAATGAATGTAGAATTTCTCTTACATCAACTTATATTGATGAAAGACTTAATGTGCTTACGAATATTGACAATCCAGAGACTCGTCGTTTTATAGTTCTTTATGGTAATGAGCATTTAACGAGAGTCATAGGTTGGTTTAAGAATGCCGCTCAAAACTCGGTATTTTAATTGTATGTTAAAATAAAACCAGCTCTAATTATCTAAGCAATGGCACCTTTGTCTATGCCTTCGTAGGCATGGATTTCTATATCTTTGAAAGGTGCCATTCTTAACATTTCATCCTTTATAAATCTTGCTAAATTTTCTACGGTAGTATCACAGGGTAACATATCAACTTTGTTTTTATTAATCATCATTTCAAAGTTTCCTTGACTGCTTAGATACTGCATGGCAATGAGTTCTGGGTGCCATTGGCAGAATACCGAATCAGATAATTTTTCATGCTGGATAACATCTTCCTCTGAGGCTAAATATATATCTCTCCATCGATTTATCCAATACTGCTCCCACTCTTTACTCCTTACACCATCAACAAAAATTGAAATTTGCGACGCGTGCCCATGAGCAATACGCTGGCAATTTCCATCATGTTTTTTGAGACCATGGGTGTAATGATAGAGTTCCGAATTGGTGCTTTCCTTCCTGAGCTTTATAGACAATGCAGTGACTTCATTTGGTAATTTTGGCAATATCATTTTGGTTAGATAGTCCTCAACCTCCATGATATTAACTTGTTCGCAATCTAATAGACAGAAACTATCAACAGGTGCGTCTATCAAAATGTCAATCATATTATTATGATTCTTTTGTGAAACGCTTTTCCTGCCTTTACTTTCGATTATTGAAATAACTTTAGAGCGAACAGGAACGATAAGAACATGATCGGTAAGTTCATCAATCGATGCTTTAACGGTCTTTTTAGCCAATGAAAAATCCATCACCATATTTTGTTCATTTAATGAACCAGTGAAAACAACATCTACAATAAGACTATTCCCAACAATACCACGCTCAGCGTCAAGATAAGAAAAATCAATAACTGTTAGGTTTTTAATAAATAACTTCATATATATCCAAAAGAGAGAACCATAAATAACCCGGCAGTTTTGCCGGGTTGAGTAAAATTAATAGTCAAACCACGGTGTAAAAGGATCCGCTAACTGCTTCCATGCATTTGGTCCGAGGGACATTTCTTCATCCGTCAACAACGCATTATCAAGCTTCTGCAGAAGATTTTCTTTATCCATTTTAATACCAATGAATACGAGTTCTTGCCGCGCATCTCCAATGCCATCGATCCAGTTTGACATGATGAACTGTTGTGATTCAGAATCTTCTGGCCAACGTTCTTTGGGCACACTAGCCCACCACATTCCTGCAAGACCTTGCCTGGCAACGCCACCCGCTTGCGACCAAGATCCCGCATATTCAGGACGGCTCGCTAACCAGAAAAACCCCTTTGACCGCACTACACCTTCCATTTTACCTTCGACAACATCAGAAAAACGCTGAGGATGAAATGGGCGACGCGCTCTAAATACGAAATTTGATATTCCATATTCTTCGGTTTCCGGTGTATGTTCACCTCGGAGTTCCTGTAACCAGCCAGGCGCCTGTGAAGCGGCATCGAAATCAAATAAGCCGGTATTTAGCAAACTACTCAATGGGACTTTGCCAAACTGAGCATACTCTATTTTTGCACGGGGATTGAGGCTATGCATGATTGCAAGAAGATGCTCGCGCTGCTTATCATCTATTAAGTCAATTTTATTTAGCACCAACACATCGCAAAACTCAATCTGATCAATAAGCAAATCAACTACTGTGCGCTCATCTTCTTCTCCTAGCGACTCCCCGCGATTTTTAATACTTTCGTTGGATTCGTAATCTCGCAAAAAATTATAGGCATCGACAACTGTTACCATAGTATCGAGGCGCGCAATCTCAGAGAGACTTTGCCCATCCTCATCAGCAAACGTAAATGTCTCTGCTACTGGTAAAGGTTCTGAAATACCTGTTGATTCAATTACAAGTTGATCAAAGCGCCCTTCTTTTGCCAAGCGATTCACTTCAAGTAATAAATCTTCTCGTAAAGTACAGCAAATGCATCCATTGCTCATCTCAACGAGCTTTTCATCCGTACGTGAAAGTTCTGCGCCGCCTTCCCTGATCAGTGCTGCGTCAATATTTACTTCAGACATATCGTTGACGATCACAGCTACGCGTTGACCTTCACGATTATTTAAAATGTGATTGAGTAAAGTCGTTTTACCAGCACCTAGAAATCCTGAAAGTACAGTCACAGGTAATCGTTTATCGATGACATTCAAAGCTTGTATCTCTGTCATAGCTCACTTCCTCATCCAGCTAATAATTAGGCATAATAATGTTTGGGTTGGATAGGACCACAACCTGATCCCCCCTGACGGCGTTATAAAAACAACTGCTTCGTCCGGTATGGCAAGCTGCGCCTAACTGATTCACCAGCAGCAGAAGCGCATCACCGTCACAATCAAGTCTCATTTCAATGATTTGCTGTGTGCATCCAGAGGTTTCACCTTTGCGCCAGAGTTTTTTTCGCGATCGAGACCAGTAACACGCCTGAAGGCTGCTAAGACTCTCCTGAAGTGCCTCTCTGTTCATCCAAGCCATCATCAGTACATCACCAGTATCAAACTGCTGCGTAATCACTGGTATGAGACTCTGCTGGTTCCACTTGATCGCGTTTAGAACATCATCAAGGGGAAATGCTGTGTTAGCAGACGCCTTCTCAAGTTTGATAAACATCGTATGGCTCCCACCGTCAATGATATGTTATAACATTACACCATCAGCCATCGCTTTTGTAGGGGTAACTAATGAATAAATGTGATATTGCAAGTTTTCTAAACACCGCTAACTCTAAAGAACAGAAAACACTCTTATTGGCTCACAAAATGTGCAGTAAGGGTATCCATAGAATGACTCCCATACGTGAAGCCGTTTTATTAATTCTCATGCGGGAAGCTGATGGTATAAAGGCATATGACCTTCTAAAAAGAATAAAGCTGATAAAACCTAAAGCTGCTCCCCCTACTGTCTACAGGGCTTTAGAATTCCTAATTACGAAAGGTATCATCTGTAAGTTTCATACAAGTCATACTTATTCGCTTATTAAGGAATATAACAAGAAAAAAACAAAACTTATGCTCGTATGTCCACTTTGCAATGCCACGGCACAAATTCAAGATTCGAACTTGAAAAATTCATTAATGGCATCGCTAGTGAATACAGGTTACACATCAAATTCAGCAGTTATTGAAATAAGTGTTGTTTGTAAAAAATGCATCTGACAAAAAATTAGACATTTCACTATTCATAATTTGAAATATAAAATGTTTGAACCAAGATAATGCAATTGTTATGTTATAACACCCTGAAACTTCGGATTTAGTGAACTGTTTTGAATAACTTTATTTATTGCTTTCTTACTGCTTTTGTTATTATTTTTCCGCATCGGAGTTTAGCTACCCCTTCCAAATACCCCCCTAAAACTGAGTCACGCTCTATTTTAGTTTATGATCTCACATTTAAAAGATTGAACTATGCTAAAAATATCAACAGTGTTTATCCAATCGCTTCGCTAACCAAATTAATGACCGGGATAATTTCACTTCAATCGCATCAACCTGATCACGAGATCATTAAAATCACAAAGTCAGACAGAGACATACTTAAGCATAGTGCATCGAGACTGAAAGTTAACTCTAAATTAAGCAGATACTCCCTACTTCATATAGCTCTAATGTCATCAGAAAATCGAGCAGCATCTGCTTTGAGTAGGCATACTCCGGGAGGAAAAACGGCCTTTATGAAAAAAATGAATCAGACAGCTTTAAATTACAAAATGACTCGTACACATTTCCACGATCCAACAGGTCTTTCTCCTTCAAATGTTTCAACTGCACATGATCTTTATTTACTTGTAAAACACGCCGTTCAGTATCCTGTTATTAGAAAATTCACGACAGATAAAATCACTTCGGCAAATACTGGACAAGTAATCATTATATACAAAAATTCAGACGGGTTAATAAACAACCCGCGCTGGAATATTAAGCTACAAAAAACAGGCTATACAAACGAAGCTGGCCACTGTCTTATCTTAATGACAAAAATAAAACACCATGATTACATAATAGTTATCCTTGGCTCCCATTCCAAATACGGCCATTATGCTGATGCAATAACATTGAGAAACTGGCTCATTCGTAAAAAAGATAACAAACTTACTATCTTTAAGTCAGTTACACTCCCTTATGACTGAATTTTAGGTTGTAATAATAGAAAGTCCACTTCCAACAATTGGATGTTTTAAATATGTATAGATGGTTTTTTGAATGTTTGATTAGCTAGTATATTCAGACGGCGTCAAGTACCTGGTATCCTGAGCCGCCTTAACTAGACTATTTTAGTTGTCTCTCACTCTAGGAGTAATTCGCTTGCGTCATAACCTGTGAGCGATAGCGCCCTCCCTGAATCTCCATCAATGTGTCGTGATCCCCAAGCTCTAGGCACTGCCCATTCTCTAAATAAACAATTTGGTCAGCTGACCGAATGGTTGAGAGGCGATGCGCAACCATCGCCACTGTCTTGTCCATCACCAATGCTTTGATTGCTTGTTGCACATGATACTCAGACTCACTATCCAGCGATGAGGTAGGCTCATCTAATAAAACTATCGGTGCATCCTTCAAAATAGCTCGTGCTATAGCGACTCTTTGCCTTTCACCTCCTGATAAGGCCCCACCAGTTTCACCCACCATCGTGTTATATCCCTGAGGTAAGTTTTCGATAACATGGTGGATATGCGCTTTGCGTGCAGCCATTACAACCTCATGCATACTCGCATCCGGTTTACCCAGCGTGATGTTCTTTTTAATGGTATCGTTCATTAGCCAAACATCCTGAAATACCACCGAGATATGTGCCAATAATTCCTCTGGCTTCATAAAGCGTAGATCAATACCTCCAAGCGCGACACTGCCTTTCTGAGGGTCAGAAAAACGTGTCATCAATCTGGTTATAGTAGTCTTACCACCGCCAGACGGGCCGACGAATGCCGTGAATGACCTTTCCGGAAGATTCAGTGTGAATCCCTTTATGGCTGGACGCTCCTGTCCTAGATAGTGAAATGTTACGTCTTTAAACTCCATACCAAAATGTAGAGGCTGTTCTAGTGTTGGTATGGTGGCAAGATCAGGTTCGTCGAGCAGCTCGTTAACACGCTTTAACGCTGCATCAGCCAGTTCAAAAAGTCTGACCATCGATAAACCTAGTGTTAAAGGTTCTGCAAGCTGAGCAACTAACACTACGACACACAATAAATGTGCAAGAGAAAGTTGCTGGATAATGAATAACCATGCTGCCATTGCAACTGTAGCAATCAATGACATCTGCATTATTAATTGTGCCTTGCCAATTAATTGCGCTATACCTCCTGCTTCATGCTGAGCTTGATGTTGACGAGCGAACACTTCGCGAAGACAAGGTGCCTGAGATCCCGACAATCCAGTGGCCCGGAGTATCGCCTGCCCCTGTACATATTCTATAATAGCAGCACTCCCCTCCGCATCGACCTGATCAATATTTTTAAAATCACGGTTAGCCATCAACCGAATTTGAATCAGAACAGGCAGAATTAAAACAACAGCTATAAGTAATATCATCCCTAAATGCCAATTCATATATAAAAGAAAGGCTAATATAAACAGCGGCACAACTATTAATTGAACAGCGAGAGTTGCAAGTGACGAAATTGCTGTCGCAGCGAAGGTAACATTATTGCCTAAAATTTCTGCAAGATCGCCGCTTTTACGTTGCGCAAGACGCTCTAGTGGCATCATTCGTAACCGTTGTGCGAGGCGCAGACGCAATTTCTCAGTCACTTTATGCCAATAGTCGTAAGTAAATGACATTTCCTGCCAGCGCAAGCCCCCCTCAGCAATAATAAGAAGAACCAGTATCCCGAATAAAATCGATAACTTGCCCCAAGGCATTGGGTCTGAAGTCAAAATTAAATCAAAAATGGGCAGCGTTAATAGCCAACCGCACGCCTGAAAAAAGGATGCGATTAGAGCATATATCAAAGTACGTTTGAAAGGGTCTGCGAATTCCCCTGCAACCTCTAACATAGTACGGTACGCGCGTATCATACAGTCTCCTCCCGGTTGAGAGTCCAATTGCTAGCTTGATGAGCATGCTGCCAAAGGCGTGTATAATGCCCATTTAGTGCAAGTAAACGATCATGATTCCCACGCTCGACAATTTGTCCTTGATGCATGACGACAATGATATCTGCATTAATAATTGTCTGTAGCCTATGAGCTATTGTTATAACAGTGCAATCAAGAGGAAGCCGGGACAACGTTTCCTGAATTAAATTGTCATTATGTGCATCGAGATATGAAGTCGCCTCGTCAAGAATTAACAGCGGCGCTTTTGAAAGTAGCGCGCGAGCAAATGTAATCCGCTGCCGTTGCCCTCCAGAAAGTGAGCTTCCTTTTTCAGACACTTTGGTCTGAAGCCCTTCAGGTAACTGGTTAATCAATTCATCCAGTCCAGCAGCTTTAATTACATTATTGATCTCCTCAGAAGAGGCATTCAGTTTTCCCATTCGCAAATTATCTTCAAGAGTACCCGATATTAAATAGGGCTCCTGAAGCACCAGGGCCATTTGCTGAAGGAGTACAAAACTTTGCATACCCCGAATATCTTCACCACCAAGTTCAATAGCCCCTTCTGATACATCGTAAAACCGTGGAATCAGTCGGGCCAGTGTTGACTTACCTGAACCGGATGCTCCAACTATTGCACAGCGAGTTCCCTGAGGAAGCTTGAGAGTGACATCCTTTAGCGCCCATTGTGATTTTCCAGGATAGCGAAAGCTGACATTCTTAAGTTCAAGCCGATACCCATCTGGAAAAGAAGAGATGGCAGGTTCAATAAGCACCGGCTGTTTGAGGACATCTGAAATACGTCGCGCCGCAGCGCTTGCATCATTCAGGTAATTCGCAAGATGCATCAATGGTTCGAGGGCTTTAACAGCTTGAGTCCCCACCATCATTGCTAATAACCATTCAGCCCAGCTTACCTGCCCCATAATTATTAAGCCGGTACCGGATAAAATAATAATCACCGCAGTGGGAAGCGATCCGCCTACTATCCGATTAATTTTCCAGGGCATTTTACTCATAGCCATCCATGAGGCAACAGCGACTGTAAATTCATGAAGTGTTGAGGTAAAACGCCGCCATCCTGCCTGGCCGTTATCAAACGTACGCATTACGGCCATTCCCTGCACAAGCTCTATTACGCCCGCATTGATTTCTTCGCTGGCCTGATTATAGTTATTTCGTTGCAATTGGTGTTCTCTGTTCATAAGCCCCATGCATATGAGACTTACAGGGAGAAGCAACAACGCAAAACATGCTAGACGCCACTGAACAGTCATTAATAAAAGTATTGCCGCCAGTGGCTGACTCAAGCTAATTCCTATAAAAGGTACGGCATCTGCCACTGCTATGTGTAAACCTTTGACATCATCCTGGACAATTTTTCTAATCCGCCCACTCCCCAGATTTTGAACCGCGCCAAGGGGTAATTTACTCAAATGATCAACCAGTTGGTTCCTCAGTGTCTCTTCCAGCATAAAGCTGCCTTCATGTGCACGCATCTCTGCTTGGTGCCGCAATACAAAGGATATCAAAAGGCACAACGTGCTCAGACCCAGTCCTAAAAGGGTTTGTTGCGGGTGCACGTCATTATTCAGCATGGGAATAATGGCCCATACAATGAAGGCTATCCATGCAACGTTACTAATACCCGCTGCAAAACCACAAGCTAACGCCAGCTTAAGCTGGCGTGCTACAATAGGCACACCAGCGACAAGCTTGCCTGTCTCTCCAAGCAATTTCATTTCAAACCTTTATCAATCAGTTTCACTACAGCCCCAGCATTTGGCGTATCAATACAACTAAAATGGTTACCGTCTATAGGAATGACCTGTAAATCACCAAGACATACTTCTCGCCAGAAATTCAGCGTACTGTCATCCATGCCTGGCGCAAACCCTGATCCCTGCGTTGGCAGCATGAAACGTATATCACCCACATAAGCGCTAGGTGTGAAATGCGCAGCATGGAAGCTTTGACGGAATACCCGGAAAAGACCTAAAGCCATTTCCGCAGGCATCTTCTGCCCAGAGCTACTGGCAATACCCGCGACATAACGCTCAAATCGTTCTTCGATCGTCAACGCCTGCATCTGCTGGAAAAATGCGCCCGCGTTACCGGGCAATTGCGCAAGTGCATTGGGTGGAATGCAGCCGTGATGCTGTTCGAGAACCTGCATAAAACCGTTCACCAGTGCGTCGCCGTCAACCTCGCCAAATCCAGCTTGCGACAAAGTAATGTGAAGGTTAGGTATGAACAGGGATTCAATCATCAGGTCATCCTGCACATCAAAAAGCACTGGATGACTGCTGATGAGCGCCAGGTCTTCTATTTCTGCGCCTTGTTCACTTAGACGTCGTGCTACTTCCACCGCAAACAGGCCACCAAGGCAATAACCGATTAGCTGAAAACGGCTGTGTCCAGTGGATAGCAGTCGATGGGCGTAATCGTCTGCCATTTGTTCAACTGCGTGCTCTGGTGACAGGGTGCAGTATTTTGCCGTGTCGGCGATGACGATACCGATAACCGGACCGCGAGGATTTTTCTCAAGCTCAGCCAGAATTGGTCGGAAACAGTCCATGGTTCCAAGGCCGGCATGGAAAACCACCCGTAAGGGGCCTTCTGTGCCGCCACCAAAAGGCATCAGAATGGCGTTGCTTCCTTCGGCACGCCCATCCTTTTCGACCAAATCTGAAGACTGAGAACTCATAGCTGATGAGGGTTCAGGCTGTAACGGGGCATGCTGCGTGCGGATAGCGTTAGCCAGAGCACGCACTGTCGGACCGTTGAGCATATGCCGCAAGAGTGCATCGAAAGATATATCACCGAGTTGCCATGGATCACTCGCCAGCACCTGACGCAATTTTCCAGCCAAACGCGCCATGATCAGCGAATCAGCGCCGAGATTGTAAACATCCTGATCGAGGCCAATCTGCTTAATCCCAAGTGCTTCTGCCCAGTATTGTCCGACCAACTGCTCGAGCGCATCTCCGGAGTCCGTCCCGGCAGATTTAAACCCATCCTGTTCCAACGGTTCAACCCACCAGCCGGCTACCATTTTACGATCGATTTTACCGTTCGCAGTCAGTGGCAAACTATTTACTGAGTGAATCTGAACCGGGATCATGTGACGTGGCAACTGCTGCTGCAGTATCTTACGCAGCTTCTCCCCATGGAGCAGATAACGATCGCGTTTAATTTGCTGAGCCAGTAGATGAAACCCCTGGTGCTGAAGCACATGCCCTTGCTGGGGCAGGCATAGCACTGGATCCTGATTTACCTCATACATCAGAGATTGCCAGCCATGCTCGTCAAGGTAACTCCCCTGCTGACGTTCAGTATCTTCCGGTGGCGTCATCATGAAAGCCTGAGACGCCATAATCCATGGGCATTCGCGCGTCGGTTCCGTCAGGATCACCCAGCCCTGCGCAGCTGTCAGTAAGCGTATATTCTCTAATGCAAGACGCTGATTCCGAGCATTCTCAAGTACACCCGCGGCTAGCACAATGTCATAGCTTTCCGGGAAGAATCCTTGCACGCGAATGTCTTCATCAATATTGAGCAGATCAAATTTCATTCCGGGTCGATTGCCATAGCGTGCACGGGCTTCTGGCAGGAAAAAGGGAGCGATATCGGTAAAGTGATACTCGATTTCCTGGCCGTCCATCGCTGCCAACACATCGGCCGTAGTGCCTCCCGTACCTGCTCCTACTTCCAGAATGCGTAACGGCCTATCCCCTTTGTGCTGCGTTGCAAGCTGAGTCACCATCGTACTGACCGCGAGATTGAGATATTTTGCCATCAGGTTTTCACGATACAGCGCCTGAACATAAATCAGTTCACCCTGGGGAAACAGAAGTTTTTGTGCGTCGACATGCCCTTCAAGTAAACCTGTCAGATTATCGAGATTTCTGCGGATATAAGTCAGAAACGCCGGGCCATCCAGCATTCGCTGCCATAAATCTTCAATTTGCTGCCAGCTGCTGACAGGTAATGTCCCCGCCTGAGCAATCATGCTCTGCCACCGTCGAACCAGCCACCAGAACTGCGGGCTGATAGGGGATTGTTGCAGGGCTTCTTCGGTAATTTCGTTATGAAGTCCATAATGCTGCAATGCGTCACGCATTCTTTCGAGCACGAATGTATCGAGCGCCAGCATTGCAGCCTGCAAATGTAAGGCGGTTACTGATTGCGCCAGATCCATGGTGGCGGTATCGATATCATCCGTCAGACGGGCAAAATCTGTGCGTTCAGGAGATTGATGCATTGACGTCACAACGGCCATTAATTGCCGGTGATTGTCATCACCGTGCGACACCACGCAGGCATTCTCAATTCCCTCCAGGCCAGTAAGTGCCGCTTCTATTTCTCCGGGTTCAATACGATGGCCTTTAATTTTAAGCTGGTTATCAGCACGTCCCAGAAACTCCAGCTCACCGCTTGGTAAATAGCATGCCCGATCACCGGTCCAGTAAATTCGATGACCATCGTGCGGATGTCGGATAAAATGCTGAGCCGTTTTCTCTGCATCATTCAGATAACCATGGGCTAGGCTACTGCCACTGATATAAAGATTTCCAGGCACCCAAACCGGGCAGTCAGCCCCGTGTTCGTTCAGTACGCAGAAGCCCTGATTACTAAGTGGTATGCCATACGGCACGCTTCTCCAGGAAGCATCACGCCCCTGCCATTGATGATAGTTAGACCAAATTCCCGCTTCTGTTGCCCCCCCCAGTGCCACCATCTGCAACCGTGGCAGTCGCTGTGACAAGGCCTCAGGCAGCGCCAGTGGAATCCAGTCTCCGGATAACAGAGCAAGGCGCAGCGAAGGAAGGGTGTGTTGTGGAGCCGTTTGCAAGGCGCTTTCCAGCATCTGCATCAGCGCCGGCACGCTATTCCACAGTGTTACCCGCTGTGTTTCGATACGTTCAATCCAGTGCGACGGATCGGTTGCGCGTGAACTTTCCGGATAGATCACAGCGCCACCCACACTCAACACGCCGAACAGATCGTACACAGCCAAGTCAAAACCAAGCTGAGCCAGTGCAAGCACGCGATCCTCAGCATTGAGGCCAAAGCGACGGTTAATATCTTCGACGGTATTACGTGCTGCCTGATGCCCCATCACAACCCCTTTGGGCTGCCCTGTAGAGCCCGAGGTGTAAATGATATAGGCGGCGTCATCACTGGCTGGCTGCCACGGTATAAGCTGAGGGGTTATGGCATTCAACTCATCGATGTTGATGCGGCGATCACTCTTGACGCCACAATCGGGAACCTGCTGGCTGGTGAGAACCACGTGAATGCTGGCATCTGTCAGAATTTGCTCACGACGACGCGGTGGCTGATTAACATCAACAGGGACCCAGACTGCACCGGCTGCCATCGCTCCCAGCACCGCTTGCGCCTGCATGACACCTTTGTTCAGCGTCACTGCTACGCGTTCACCGGGCCTGACACCACGCTCCTGCAAATGCAGAGCGATCCGTAAGGCGGAATCGGCCAGTTGGCGATAGCTCAGTTGTTGCGTAGCGTCAGCCACTGCCAGCGCATCAGGAGTCTTTTGTGCCTGAGCAAAGAATGGCAGGTGCATGCCCCCGACCGGCAATGCCATTTCTGTTCTGTTAATCTGAGTACGCATGTTGCTCTGCCAGTCCGGCAACGATATTTCTGCAGGTTGCTGCCACAGCACCCCGCTTGCTGCCATCTCATTCAACAGCGCCTCAAAGCGAGTAAAGAGATCGTCAATCATGCCGGGCGGGAATACGCCTTCACGGACATCCCAGTTGACCTGCAAGCCGCTGACACTGTCCATTGCCTGACAATCGATGAAGACCTGAGGGGTTTGCGTGATGCCGCGACCATCGAGCTTACCTTTAAGCAAGGAATCGCCGTCAGTGGGCACCAGTCCGATGGCACTGGTGAAAACGTAGGGTATGAGCGCATGCTCCCTTCCCTTCGAGCGCGTTAGCTCACGCATAACTTCAACACCCGAGCACAGCCGGTGATCCAGATCTTCATACAATTGCTGGCTGATAGCCGTAGCGCGATCCATCCAGCTCCCAGCGTCACGCTGATCGATTTCCAGAAGGCTGACGGATGTAAAATCACCAACCAGCCGATCAACCTGAGGATGCAGCGCTTGTCGATTGAGCACTGTCAGATTGAGACAGAAATGAGCGTTCGCTGACCAGCGTTGCAAAACACTGGCATACGCGGTCAGAACCGCGGCAGTTGGAGTAATGCCTCGCTGCGCAGCCTGTTGTTTAAGCGCATTCCAGCGATCAAGTGGCATCTGCATGAAACGACGGGTAAAGCGTGCAGGGCTGTTGTCCTGATTATCGAGTACTGGCAATTGGGGTGCTGGGGGCAAATGCGGAATTCTCTGCTGCCACCAGTTGCGATCGCGCAGTGCTGCCTGAGATTCTTCCAGTCTTCGCTCTGCAAGCAGATAATCACGGAACTGAATATCCAGCGCTGGCAATGGTTGATCCGGCTGGTAGTAGCGAGTTTCGAATTCCCCCAGCAGCAACCAGATGCTTGCCCAATCGGCTATCAGAAAGTCCATCGACAAATGCAGCACGCTTTTGTCCGGCAGCTGAGAAAGATTAAGGCTGAACAGAGGCCACTGCTCAGGTTGATACAGGCGATGTCCCATCTTATCTCTGACGCTATCCAGCAAAATTACTCCGTGCTGGACATCACTGCTGGCGCATTGAATGGTGAGAGCAGGAACTTCTTTCAGTACACGTTGGCTGCCAGCCCTATCAAACACGGCTCTCAGCATGTCATGACGTGCGATGAGTTCATTCCAGATTTCTGTGACTCGTTGTGGTTCAAGCTCTGGATAACTGATCTCCAGATAGACGTGACAAGCTACCCCACCATATCCAAAAGCATCATTGCGGCCAACAAGATAGGCGCCCTGCACCTGGCTTAACGGAAAAGGCGCATAACGAGCCACGTCGTCTGTGACTATCGTCTTTTGTTTCTGTTCCTGAATGAGCAAGGCCAGCACATCAGCTTTGTTATCCTTAAGCGTTTGCAAATCCTCAGGGGTAACAGTGCCCTGTGGCGCACGGTAATTGAGTTTACCCTGCTCTTCCCACAGCTGTGCACCTCGGTTACGCAGGCGTTGCGCTAATTCGAAGGCGAGTTGGTTGTGAGTCATTCTAATTCCTCCTTGTCCGGGGCCGTCGTCCTGGGCGACTCTGGAACAATATTGACGTTGTAACGCAGGCGATTAGTGGGATCGAAACGCTGTTTTAGCGCCAGCAGGCGTTCCCAACCCTTGCCGTAAGTGGCTTTTGCCCAGTGAAGTTGATGATCGGGTAAAAGATTTGCGTAGGGTCCACAGCTAACGGGCTGCAGCAGTTGCCATGCTTCAATCGCAGGTGCCAGTAATTCAGGACTATCAGCCTGCCCATACCATTGCGCGCAAACCTCCACAAACCAGTTGGCGTCACGATGTGCAAATGCTGTCTCTCCCGCCGGGGCGCGAGAAATGGCACCGCCCAGTGCGCCGAAAACAAGTGAGAAATTAGGCCCGGAACGGTCAAACAGTGTTAGTAATTGCGCCAGCGTTGAATCATCAAGCTCCCTTAGCAGTTCGCCTCGGTTATACACATGCTGCTGCTGATAGTGAGGTGCTGAGGGGAGCAAGCTTTGATAATCGGCGTACCGCATTTGTTGCAGCGTGTTACACAAAGCATCAGCTTTTAACGGGCCCAATACCTGATCTGCCTCATCAGGATCACCAAACCACGTGGGGATTAACATGATGCTTCGTTCGAAATGCAGCGATTCAGGCAAAAATGGCAGTGGTGGTGCTGTCCAGACCAGGGCAATTAATGAGGCCTTATCCGGAGCCTCTGCAAGCCAGCTACGCGCAAGACGCAATACCTGAGGTATGTCTTTTGCCGGCCAGGCGAGCACACCGGCCACCACGTGTGTTACCGGATGCAACTTAAAGGTAAAGCGGGAAACCACGCCTAAATTTCCCCCCGCACCTCGCAGTCCCCAGAAAAGCTCTGCATCACTGTCGTGGCTGACTTCAAGCACATCACCCGCAACGGTGACTAATTGACAACTGACCAGATTATCGCTGGTTAGTCCAAACTGGCGGGACAAATCCCCAACCCCTCCTCCCAGCGTGTGCCCTGCGATACCGATGGTTGGATTACGCGGTCCGGGCACGGCTAGCCCATCAGACTGCGTTGCGGCATCCAGTTCTCCCCATGTGACTCCCGGGGCAACATGTGCCAGCTGCTTTTCAGCGTCGATTTCGATCTGCTTCATACGCGATAAATCCAGTACAAGACCGTCCTGACATGTGCCGTACCCGGCAACATGAGCACCGCCGCCGCGAAGCGCCACTGGCAGATCGTGTCTGGAGGCGAACTGAAGAGCATGCTGTATATCCGCAACGCTGACGCAGCGCGCTATAGCCGCAGGATAAACATCAATCCGGGCGTTGCGCACTCGTCTTGCGGCGTCATATTCAGCGTCCTGCGGCAACAGTAAGTCACCTTCCAGCACGTGCCGTAAGGGGATAAAAAGATCGTTCATCAGTTCTCCTGTGACGACGTGAATAAGGAATGAATAAATGCTGGGGTCTCGGGTGGGGGCTGCCAGCCCCGCAGGGTGACACCGCTGATATGTCGTTTTTCACAGGCATGGCTCTGCAAACAGCTGTCTTCGGGCAACAGAAGTTTCAGGGTGCCTTGACTGGCTGCCGGAAGATAAAAGTCCACCCGTGAAACGCCTACAGCACCGTTAACGTGCTTTACGAGCGGAGGACGCTGTTGAGGATAATAATGAGAAACGATAAAAGGCTGATGTTTCTCTTGAAGCGTCATAAATCGATAGTGAACCTTCCCGCCCGAGGCTGATGTTCTGCTGCCTTTAACAACTCTCGATCCGTTTATAGAATGTTTACGGAGATACTCATTAACGCCTGTGAGATTGAGTGGTGCTTCCTGCCGATATTCCAGGGGTTCGAGTGCCACATCGCACCATCCCGATGCTGCAGTGGCCCATTGAAACAGTCGCCTACCGGCGCAGCGGCCGAAGCGCCAGCCAAACGGCACGCTGAGCCAGCGGAACCAGCGGGGCAGTTCGAAAAACTCCAGAAAAGGCCCCTGTTCAAACCACACAAGAGCGTTGTGCGCGCGAGTCGGGTTCCCCCCCCATTGCACAGTGAAACCCGCACGTTCAAGTTGGTCCACGCAATCGTGAATGTTATCGACTTTGCAAAGAATATGGCTGCATTTAAGCATCGGATGGTCTCCTGACGATAAACAGACGCTGTCCGAGTGGCGCCAACAAGTGTGCTTCGCCTGGAAGGCAGGCTACGCACTCAAGCCCGGCACGCTTAAACAGATCCTGCCACTGCTCCGGGGTGAGAAATCGCTGATCGCTGCGCTGTCTGTCATCGTTCGGCGGAGGCATCATAAATGCCTGAGAGGTCAGGATTTCGAGGTGTTCACGCGTGGGTTCTGTGATCAGCATATGACCACCTGCACGCAGAGTCTGGGTCAGCCAGCGGATGGTTTGCTCGCTGTTCTGAGCATTATTTAGTACACCCGCCATCACCAGCAGATCCTGAGACTCGGCAGCGACGCCTTGCGTCAGCAGGGATTTATCAATATCGATAAGCGACGTGGAGAGCCAAGGCAGATGCCCATACCGTTGTTGCGCGTTGACCAAAAAGAAACGTGAAACATCGCTGAATTCCCAGGTCACAGGGGGCGTGTCACCATACTTTTCCTGCAGCAATTCACGCACCCGTTCGGTTGTTGCTCCCGTTCCTGCGCCAATTTCCAGCACCTGCAGAGGGGTGGGCCGCGCGCTAAGATCCTCAAGGATCCAGTCAGCTATGAGTGTGTTGAGATAGCGCGCGGTGATGGTGTGACGATAAACTGCATCAGCAATATCATTGCGTCCTTCCGGGAACAACAGCAGTGCAGCCTGCTGCTCACCTCGCATCAGTTCAGGCAGTTTTTCCGCATTCCGCCAGAGATAATCGACAAACTCTACGGATCCGAGTCGGTTATCCCATACGTCATGTACTTCCTGCCAACTTCGTTTGAGCGCACTCTCGCTGATAATCATCCGACTGAAATAGTGCTGACCGCGCTGAATAACCCAACCGGCATCCACCAGCAATGTCAGCCAGCGTGCAATCAATGCATGATGATCCGGCGCAACCCGCATCTGCTGCAAAATGCCCGGAACATCACTGCCCTGGTCGGGATGTGTCAGCGAACCGCCCTGCTGAAAGCTGAAGAGCATTGCGTTCAGGCAAGCTTCGTCCATACGAGCAACGAAGTCCGTTATTTCCCGAGGCTCTATGCCGTTAAGAAGTGATTCAGCACGCCGCGCGAATGCGAACTGAGTAACTGGAGAAAAGGCACCACACCCTACTGTGGCAGGTAGTAAGCTACGCGCCAGGGGCGCAAAGTTTTGTCCGGTCTTGAGACTCGGATAACCCAATTCTTTGGTCAGCGCCTGCCACATCTGGCATTGCGAGAGTAGTGACTGTGGGCTCCAGCGAGGAGCATCAGAGTCCTGAATGCTGTCTGCCAGGGAAAGCAGATCTACACCAATGGCTGCTGGCCATTGCTCAGACAGCGCAGTGCGCCAGTTGGGACATTGTGCTTCCCCAATGATAGCGCTTGTTTCCTCCATCAGATGAGCAGACTGCGCACTGCTGAAGTCATGGTCACGTTTGACGGTGTCAGGAATATGCAGTCGGGGGCGCCACATAACCGGTCCGTGCGTATCGGTTAACGATAACCGGCCGCCTGGAAAACCCAACGTGATCTGATGCAACAGATGAAAGTGATTATCCGGGTCCTCGGGATCGACTTCATTGTGCACGTTTAAGGTTAACGGTATGCCGCCGATACTTCCCTGAACAGACTGGAAGGGCGCACCAGCCTGTTGAGGTTGTGCAATGAATTGCCAGGGGCGCGTCGTGTCCAATGCCTCCGCAAGCATGGCTATCAATGGAAAGGCGACCTGACTGGCACAGGCTGCATCAATAAATTGCGGCTTTTGACGCCTCAGCAATCGTTCAGAAGCCTGGATAAATTGATGAACAGCAGGCAGATGCGGGTAAAGATTCCCTACCCGATATTGCACACCATACTGTCGGGCAATACGCAGGTTTGCCACTACTTCGTCATGGTGAACAGGCTGCTCCTGTATGACATGTATTCCTTTGACCATCAGCTGTTGTGCAAGCTCACTTCCTGCACCACCCATCACGGCTGCCCGAAGCACAACGCAGGCGATGTCAATATCATCTGGCAATGACGCAGGGTTTGTATAAAGCGGAATGTCGTATCTGTTGGCACAATCGACGCTGCGAGCACTGCCACTGGCCAGCATACCTGCAATGACAAAGCGCTGAGGATGGTGCTGCAACGCTGAAAGCCAGAACTGCCCAAAGGTTGAACCACATACCAACACTTTTAACGGACGAGGCTTCATAGCTCACCTCCCGTCATTTCACTCAGCACATTAATGCTATTGTCAAAGAGCTCAATATCTATACCGGTATGCTCGCGACAGAACATACGCATAAAGCCTTCGATATCGATACACTCTGCGGCCAGACCCCATTTCGGTTCAGGACAGGTCAATAACCATTTTGCACAGGCGGCCGTGCAAGCAGCCGTTAACTGAGAGATTCCGGATGCCTTCAAAAGCAGCGTTGACGTTGTTTTCTTTCCCTTACGCATTCCCTCAATTTCAATAAGGAAATTAACCCAGGTTTGACGTCCCGCAACATCCAGCGCCGATCCATCAACTACCGCCTGAATCGCCTGCTCACGTGGGATTCCACGCGCGCACTCCAAGGCTTTTGACAAATGTTCTCCATCAAGGGCCAGATACCATTGGCTGCAATTCAGACCTAGTCGCTCATTTACCTGGCGAGACTCCTCATCCTCGTAGGGCTGTAAAAGAACCGGACGCGGGAAAAATGGGAGGTTCACATTGGTTTGACGTCGAGCAGTTTTATGATGGGGCGGTGGCATATTCAATACGCCATCAAGGTAATCTTCTGCGCCTCCTTGCGAAAAGCGGTCAAAAACACCATAGCAGCATTTAAGCGAATCCACTCGTTCGACATTGCTTGCCAGCCATACAGGTAAAATTCCTGAAAGACCGGGCAGCGCACCAGCAGCAAACAGCATGCTGACTGGGCGCATGTTTTGCCGTGAGGTTAGCTGTTTTGGACAGTCTACTCCTCCGGCATCCACCAGAGGGATACCTGCAGTGTGAAGTAAATCAGCTATTTTTTGTGACAATCGCACAGAGGGCGCCGCGCAGTTAATGATGAGCCTGCAGCCCTCTGCAAACTCCATCAAACTCACTGTGTCACTGACATCTACATAACAGCTTTGTGCCCAGGCCACTGTCTGCGGATGCCGGCCCCCCAGGCGCAGTGAAGTTTCTCCCCAGGACAGTAAAATACGTGCAACCTCACTGCCTACAGAACCAAACCCTCCCAAGATACCGATCACAGAGAACCTCCTTCCATGGTTGAGGCTATAGACAGTTGAATATCGATGGCTTCTGCCATTGCCTGAAGGGTCGGTGCATTGAAAATTTGCCGTAAAGCAATATCGACGCCAAACATTTGCCGGATAGAATTAATAAGGCGCGTTGCCAGCAGGCTGTCGCCACCCAGTTCAAAGAAGCCCTGATGACGGCCAATACCCGATTCAATTCCCAGCAAAGAAGACCATGTCTCAGCCAGCTGCGCTTCGGTATCACTCAGGATCTCGTGATGTTGCTTGAGCTTAGGCAGATTGTCGTACATCGCCTGCAGGCGTTTACGATCGACCTTTCCATTAGCGGTAAGAGGCAGATGCGTCATCAGAATTATTCGTTCTGGCACCATCGTTTTTGGCAGATGCTCACTAAGCTGTGCTTGCCAGGTCACAGGCAGTGCCGTGTTGTGCGGGTTGATCATTTTAAGCATTGAGGCCAGGCCTTTGTTGTTCAACGTGACATCGATGAAGCCCGCGCGCAGCGCGCGCTGCAGCCAGACGTCACCAGGCATTAAAGGATCCTGCCCTGCCCTACCATAGCCTCCGGCTAACTGGCCAGCGCTGATCATGGCAAGCGGCGTTAAACACTGACGTTCCATGATCCAAAGCTCGCCCGTCCCTTTGAGTAACTGACGTGCTGCAATCAGTCCATGCGTAGGCTGTTGATAGCGATGGAGCGCATTGGCGGCAATCACAATATCTGCTGAGTTTATTAATTCATCCGGCAGGCAAAGTTCATTGAGCAAGGTAAAGCTGATGTCGTGACCACAATTGGCCAGACGCGAGCGTGCTTGTTCAAGTGCCAGCGGAGACGACTCAAGCAAAGTGTAACGAATACTGCCCTGCGGCAGCCTTGCAAGCAGTGCAGCACTGTGCTGACCACTTGCGGCATTAATTTCCACAATATGAATGGGATCCCCACGCATATGCTGCAAACTGTGAACATGAAGTGCCAGCTGAGCCAGCCACTGCCGGGTTTCTTCATCCGATGCTGACAAGCTTGCTGGGGCGAAGGTGTCATCTGTCAGGAGTACACTGCTATCCTGATCACCACTGAGCATTGCCCGCCATGAGGCGTAACGGGAGCGCGCCTCCAGCACCAATGGTGTCGGTGGTTGCGTATTGGCGCACGCAGCAGCTAATTTTTCAGTTCCGATGAACCTATTTTTATCCGCCAGAAGTAGTGAGCGTGCCTGGAGCCAGTCCAGCCACAATGTCAGGATATTTTCGCCCGTTTCGTCAGGCTGGAGCTGTTTCATTTCCCACGGCATACCCTCCTGTGCAGGAAGATCCAGTAACTCGATTAAGATCTGTTCCGCTATCGCAGACTCATATTGAAGTGGCCCTCGCTGCAGCTCAGTGGGACTAAATTTTTGGCGCTGTTCGACATCATTTACCAAACGGGGAGCCACCGCTGCCATTAGCCGGGGTGCAACACCGTCATGCCATAGTGACACGGCGGATTGCTCAACTCCCGGCAACGCCAGCAATGCTTGCTCAACTTCGCCAGCCTCAATGCGGTGGCCACGCAGTTTCATCTGAGTATCAATACGCCCCAGGAATTCCAGTGTTCCGTCCGGCCAGTAGCGACCGCGGTCGCCAGTGCGATACCAGCGCTCATCGTTGAGTACAGGGAACCGCGCTTTCGTCAGTTCCGGATCCCCCAAATAACCTTGAGCCAGTCCAGCCCCCCCGATCAGCAACTCACCTTCAACCCAGTCAGGGCAATCGGCATCATTAGTGTTCACCACGCGCCAGCGCTGGTTGCGTAATGGATAGCCATAAGGAATTGAACGCCAGGTAGGCTCTATCGATGTTACCGGGAAAATGTTGGACCAGATTGCCGCCTCAGTCGCGCCACCCAGCGCCAGGAACTGGCAGTCAGGTGCGGATTTATGCAAGCGGTCAGGAAGTGATAAAGCAATCCAGTCGCCCGAAATCAGCACTGTACGTAATGAAGGAATGGCAGTCTCGTTCGCCGATGTCAGTAACATGTCCAAAAGCGCGGGAACTGAGTTCCATACCGAAACGCCATGATGCTTAATCAGACTCAACCAGTGGGCGGCATCACGGCGATAGGCTTCATTAACCATCACGATAGCGGCACCCGAACTGAGAGGCGCAAAAAGGTCAAATATTGAGAGGTCAAAGTCGAGTGCTGACAGAGCCAGCACGCGATCGCCAGATTGCAGATCAAGCTTTTGAAGGAGATCCTGCAGCGTGTTTTCCGTGGCGGCATGGCTCATTTCCACACCTTTTGGCTCCCCTGTGGAGCCAGAAGTGAAAATGGTGTAGGCCAGTGCATTCGGTTCAACATCTACCGGCGTTTGCAGTGGGACCACTTCGTATTGAACCGCTTCTGCCCCGGAAACCGGCGTCCGCTCGTCAATAATCAGACGGGCTCCTGCACGACGTAAAATTGCCTCTTTTCGGCTGTCAGGCTGATCAATGCCAACCGGCACCCAGCTGCCGCCTGCTGCAAGAACGCCTAATACCGCAATCACTTGCTGTGGTCCCTTAGGCAACGATATGACTACCCTATCACCGGTTTGGATCCCTTTATCCATCAGCCAGCGTGACAGTTTGAGAGCTTCGTTTGCCAGTTCACCATACGATAACTGACGGTCTTTTCCTGATTCCTGCCAGATGAGGGCCGCCTGCTGCGAAACCTCCGCTGCTTTAACAAAAAATGCCTGATGAAGTGTTTGCGGTTGCAGGCCCTGCTGCGCATCAGCATTACGGATGTCACGTACCTGTTGTTGTGTAACCGGCAATAAATCAGGAAGGGGTTGCTGCCATTCCTCCAGACATAAATAGTTAATAAGGTGCTGGTAGGCATCAAACATAGCGTCCAGCATGCCCAGGGGGAAAAGTGCTTCAACCGCGTCCCATACCAGTGAAACCTCTCCGGCCTGTTCTGTGATCTGGTGATCAAGCCAGACCTGTGGAGTCTGCGACAGTCCATAAACAGGCTGACCAAACAGCCCATCATTCATCTCAACATCGAGCCCCAATGCGCTGGTGAAAACAACCGGCATGACCAGTTCTGGCTCATGGTGCAACCGTGCCAGCTCACGAAGAACATCAACGGCAGACAGCACACGGTGATCCAGCGCGCCCCACATGTCGCGCTGCACCTGGCGGACTTCATCAAGCCAGATACCTTTTGCCTGACGGCAGGGCACCAGTACCAGCGAGGTAAAATCACCCATCACGCGCGCAATATCTTTGTGTCCGTCTGGACGGTCAAATAGTGTCAGATTCAGTGTAAAATCGGGCTGATTACTCCAGCGTCGCAAAACCGTAGCAAACGCGTTGAGCATTACCGCAGAGGGAGTAACGCCAAACTGTCGCGCTTTTTTCTTCAGCTTTAACCAGAGAGCCGCATTAAGCCGATATTCACGTCGGGTAAACTTTGGCAGATCAATGGAATCGGGTTGCACTGCAATCGGTAGTTGTGGTGCTAGCGGAAGTTCTGGCAGACGCGGATGCCACCATGACCAGGCTGCATCACGTAAAGTTTGGTGTGACTGGCTCGCCAGTAGTGCATCGCGGAACTGAATGGCTGGAGCATCTGGTAACAGGCGTTGATGGTAAAGTGCGTCAAGCTCATGATAAAAATGAAGAATACTTAGTGCATCCAGAATCAAATTATCAATAGCAATAGCAACGCGGCTTGCAGCGCCATCCCGCGCCACACTAACGCTGAACAGCGGCCAGTGCTGCGGGTCAAAACTACGGGAGGCGTATTCTGTCCGTTGCAGCATGACGTTATCAGCATCAGCCATTTGGAAGATCGGAATGGCGTAGTGAGGAACCTGCTTGCTAACTTGTTGATGGCCGTCGTTGAAGACTGCGCGCAGCATGTCATGACGCTTTATTAACGTATTGACAGCCGTCTCCAGACGAACAATATCCAGGTCTACACACTGAAACTCACGATAGAAAGTGCAACCGATCCCACCAAGTGCAAACTCACTTTCCCGTCCAAACAGATAAGCCTGCTGAACATGCGTTAATGGGAAAGCGTCATAACGCCCTGCGGCATTATGCGTGAGTTCCTCCACAGGCGTGACTGATGTTCTCAAATGTAAGGTTTGGCAAAATGCAGCCAGCGTGGGCTGAACAAAAAGCTGAGTGAGTTTGACGTCGGAGAAGCCCTGTCTGCGCAACTCTGCGACAGCACGGGTAGCCAGGAGTGAATCTCCTCCGAGTTCGAAGAAGTCATCATGGCGGTTCGGCGTTTTGCCTAATACGTTCTGCCATATGTCCGCCACCTGTTGCTCCACTCCCGGCAAAGCAGGCTCATTCTGACTAAGGTGGTGAGGAACATTTTCGGCTAAAATCAAACGCAGCGCGGTACGGTCTATCTTACCGTTGCTGCTCAGTGGTAATGCAGGAAGTCCGACTATCTCTTCAGGTATCATTTCCTGTGGCAGATAACGCTGCAAATGACGACGAAGCTCTGCGACATTGACCTGTTGTTTAAGTGAGGTGAAGGCCGCAACCAAGCGGCGATGATCATCAAGCAATACGATGCCGCGAGCAACGCCTGGATGTGCAATCAACGCTGATTCAATCTCTCCAAGCTCAATACGGTAGCCACGGATCTTGACCTGATGATCACGACGGCCCAAAAACTCCAGTGAACCATCTGGATGGTAACGTGCCATGTCACCAGTGCGATACCAGCGCTCACCGTCCTGTGTAACAAAACGATCAGAAGTTCGAACAGCGTCATTACGGTAACCCTGGGCAACACCCGCTCCTCCAATCCATAATTCACCGCTGACCCAGTCAAAACGGTTTCGCCCCTGACTGTCGACTACACGGCAACGTACGTTATTCAGCGGATACCCATATGGAACTGAGCGCCAATTTTCTGGCACCTCCGTAATTTCCTGTATGGTTGAATGGATAGCAGTTTCCGTAGTCCCCCCGAGCGCGATCCCGCGGCACTGAGGTGCAACGGCACGTAACCTTTTCGACAGATCAAGTGGGACCCAGTCTCCGCCAAGCAGCACTATCTGCAGGGGCAGTCTCAGTGCATCTGCCGCTGCACTGATAAATGTCATCTCTGCAATTGCCGGTACGCAGTTAAGTACAGTCACCTTATGCTTTCGTATCAACGCTACCCAACGCTGAGCATCACGCCAGCTTTCATCGTTAATACAGACCACCGCACCGCCTACCGATAACGGAGCAAAGATATCGTAGACGGCCAAATCAAAGCTCAGCGCAGAGATTGCAAGGGTGCGCATCGCATTACCCAGCGGAAACCGACGATTCAGATCGTCTATGGTATTTTTTGCGGCAAGATGACTAATTTCCACGCCTTTGGGCGTTCCGGTTGAGCCGGAGGTATATATTACGTAAGCCAGTTGCTGGTTATCACCGGTGATAACGCGGGCAGGAAGAGGCAACTGCGCATAGTCTGGCACTTGGTCTATTACATGTTTTACGCCGGCGCTTTGAAGAATGGTGGCGATACGCTGTTCCGGCTGCTGGTGGTTCAGCGGCAACCATGCGCCACCACTGGCGAGAATACCCAGCACGGCGACGATTTGATCAGGGCCTTTTGGTAAGGAAACACCAATCGGTTCACCTGGCTTTACTCCTCTATGTTGCAGATCGGCAGCAAGACGGCGTGCCCGCTCAGCAAGTTCGCCGTAACTCAGGCTTTTTTCATCCCAGAAAACCGCTGGAGAATCGGGTTGCTTTTCTGCCAACCGGAAAAAAGCATCATGCAGGCGTTCAACAGGCATCAAAACATCAGTGGCATTCGCTCGCAGGCGAGCTTCACGTTGCGCTAGAGGTAACGCAGCCTCAACAGGCAGCTGCCAACTGCGGTCCGTCTCGGTCAGCTGCTTCAAGAGTGCAATAAACTGATTAAACATCAGGTCGAGCGTCCCTGACGGGAAGCTGGCTTCTCGCGCATCCCAGTTGATCAGAATGCCGTGATTGAGTTCGGTGATTTGCGCATCCAGCCATACCTGGGGGCCCTGCGAAATAATCCAGCCTGGCTGACCAAACGCCTGCTGTACCCGTTCGCTAAAGAGTTCACCCAGTCCCAGGGCGCTGGTAAAAACTACAGGAGCAAATTGCTGTTGCCCCTGAACGCGCGCCGCTTCGCGAAGCACTTCCACGCCTGAAAAATGCGCATGTGATACATCCTGCCGAAATTGCTCTTGCATGCGATGGGCACGTTCAAGAAAGCTGCCCGGGCGACTACCCTGCCAGGCAAGCAACACCGATGAGGTGAAATCACCTACCAAGCCACTCACACTCTGATGTAACATCTGCCGGTTAAAGAGCGGTACATTGAGAATGAAATCTTCTTCATCACTAAACTGGGTAAGGACTTCCGCAAATGAAGCCGCAATCATCATTGGCAATGTCAGATGGTGTTCGCGCGCCCGGGCTTCAAGACGTTGACGCATTTTGGCATCGAACCAGCGATAACGACGTACAACAGTGTGCTCGCCGTTCATCTCCACGCGCCCTGCGCCAGGTAAAACTGGGGCACCAGGCAAATCATCAAGGCGCTGTAACCACCACTTCTTATCTTCTTCAAAACGTAACTTTTGCGGTGTCTCTTCAGACCATTGCGCCCGAAGTTGCTGATAATGTCGGAAGGAAAGCTCAAGGGCAGGTAAAGGATGTTGTGGATCAAGATATAATGAGGCCAGGTCATCAAGCAGTATGCGAAGGCTCATCGCATCCGCCGCAATCATGTCCAGGTTAAAATGAAGCCTGCAGCCTCCACCCATCGCAGCAGGTTTATACGTCAGACGTACGTCAAAAACTTCTCCTTCAGTGATATCCATCTGACGGTGTGACAGTGCTGCACGGATCGCCTCAAGTCGAAGCTCACCCCTTGCTGATTGCTCCTTGCGTAAATCGTATTCTTTTAATCCCGTCCAGCGAGGCTCCGACAAAATTTGCTGTTGCCCATCCTCGAGGATCTTCACCCTCAGCATGCTGTGGCGGGCCAGCAACTTATGCACCGCGGCTTCCAGCCTCGTGGCATTAATATCGGGCACATCAAACTCGTGATAAAAGTGTGCTGCCACCCCTCCCAGGTGCTGACTACCGTCGCGACCCACCCAGTAAGCATGCTGCATTAAAGCCAGGGGAAACGGCTCGTGCTCATTTACAGGATTAATTAAGGGATTCGACTTTTTTTCCTCTTGAGCAACTTCCTTATCTTCCATCATCGTCAGCCACGCCTGAAGGCGTGGTTGCTCAATCAGGCGGGCAAACGACACGTTATATCCCTGCCGTCTCCACATTGCGGCAAGTTTCATCATTGCCAGTGAATCAAGTCCGAGTCCGATCAGGTCGCAGTCATTGGGCATTGGCTCCGGGATGCCGCCAGTGAGAAAAGATGCAATGTCGGCGCAGATTTTATGCTGAAGGGTGCTTGCCATAGTCTGTTTCTTTCCCTCATTTAACATCAAAGCCTTTAAAAAAATTTAAGTCTCAGCGTAGGCTTAACGTATTTGCGTAAAAATTTGTATGTTATAACATAACAATAAAAGGCGATGAATGATAATCATTACCAAAATCTTTTTTGCTTAATCATACTCATGAATACACTGATAAGAGGATTGACCGTATGTCAGAGGACAGGAGCCGCGTTCAAAACCGTAAGTGGACAACACTGGTTGCGGCATTAAGTGCCGCTATTATGACGCTTGATATTACAGTGGTGAATATTGCACTGCCTAAAATAGGAGAAGATTTTCTAACCAATCTTGCACACTTACAGTGGGTAATTAATGGATATACGCTTAGCTTTGCTGCACTATTGTTATTAGCGGGAGCCATGTCAGATAGGTTCGGACGGCGTCATATATTCCTCTACGGAAATGGACTTTTCTTACTAGCGTCACTCGTGTGCGCGTTAGCCCCCTCAATAAATATACTGATTATCGCCCGTATCGTTCAGGGCACCGGCGGCGCGATGGTGCTTGGTACGGCGCTGGCGTTAATTGCCAGTGCATGTGAAGGAGAACCCCCACAGGTCCGCGCGAGCGCGGTAGGGTTGTTTGCCGCAGGTGGAGCTATTTCTGCCGCTAGCGGCCCTCTTGTTGGAGGCGTATTAATCGAATGGGCAAGCTGGCCATGGCTGTTTGCAATTAACATTCCTGTTGGGTTGCTAATTATCTTTTTAACCCTGCGTTTTGTAGTTGAAAAACCCGTTTCGCCTCCGCGCTATCCCCTGGATTTGGCAGGTTCGTTTTTAATAACGCTTTCCTTATTTAGCATGAACTATGCTGCACTGACCTTTTCAAGCGGCGCCTATGTTCTTGCGGAAGTCCAGTTTACGCTGGTTGTAGGATTCATAAGCGCAGCACTTTTTATCTGGCTGGAGGGCCGCCGCGGAGAGAGAGCACTGCTAAATCTTGGTCTTTTTGGTATCCCAACCTTTATCGGAGCAATACTCTTGAGCTTTGCCGGTCGAATTTTCAGTTTCGGCCTGCTTCCATTCATTACGCTGTGGCTAAGTGGAATACTTCATTATTCGGCCTGGCATACGGGGCTGATACTGCTATGCCAGTCTGTCGCCATGGTTATCGCAGCCGGTCTGAGTAGTCCGCTCTCACGACGCATTTCTGTTCGTGTCTTACTGGCCGCTGGCATGTTTATCGTTGCTGCAGGACTTGCGATCAGCAGTCATGTCACTACTGATAGCGACTGGGAGGTTATTCTGCCTTTACTGCTGATGCTTGGAGCGGGTGCCGGTCTGACCATGCCACATCTGATGGATCTTGCCGTCAGCGTCGTTCCTCCTCATCAGGCTGGTGTCGCTTCTGGAACCGCTAATACGTTCTTCCCGTTGGGGACAGCGGTTGGAATCGCCTTTTTTGGTCTCATCCTTAGTCATGTGCTTCATCAGGCATTACCGTACTCTCTACTGAACGCCTCCGGAATCAGCCAACCCGCATCAACATTGCAGGAAGTCAGCAGTGCACAATTTGGTGCCCTGCAGTCAGCGCCTGCGTTGCAATTACAGGCAAAACAGGCTTGGGTCGATGCGCTTAACTTGCTGTTTCGCCTAGCAGCTATGGCGAGCATTTTAGCGGGATTAGCCGCATTCTGGCTTATTCGCCCACCCCCACACCAACCCGAGCAGATTCAGGAAACCGTCTGATACTGGTATAGGCGTTCCCGCAGCCGTTCTATAAGCGGCTGTGGGTTATCACTGAAGTAAAAATGTCCACCATCAAAACGGTCAAGCGTAAAACCCGTAGACGTCCAGCTTGACCATCCTTGTGCGTGCTGCACTGAGAGCTCTGGATCCTCATTACCCACAAACGCTGCAATAGGACATTCTAGCGGCTGAGACGAGCTCAACTGCCACTGTTCAATCATGGCGTAATCACCGCGCATTGTTGGAAGAATAAGTTCTCGTATCTCGGGCATTGCCAGCAGGACAGGATCAGTACCCTTTAGCCGTAACAATTCATTGCAAAGTGCATCGTCGTCCTGCTGGTGCAATATACCCGGCTTATGAAACTGCGGCGCTTCACGCGCTGATACGGCCAAAAGTATTGGTGATGCCCTTCCCCTTCGCTGTAATTCCAACACGGTCTCATGGGCAACTACTGCCCCCATACTGTGCCCCAGTATGGCCCAGTTTTTATTGAGAATGGGGGCGATCGCATCCGCAAGTTCTCGCACAAGTTCACTCATTAACGTGGGCATTCGTTGCTGTAAACGATCTAGGCGCCCCGGATAGCAGATCAGATTCAACTCAATTTCCGGCGGAAGTATTTCTCTCCATCCACGATACAGCGCAGCGTTACCCCCAGCATGCGGCAAACAGAATAATTGTATTTGTGGTGAAGAGTGTCGCGCTAGAGTTTTAATCCAGGAAGAGGTCATAAAGCGATACCTGTTGTCAGTTGTGCTGCCTCCACCAGCAGGCGGGTAATGGGATGCACGGGATGAGCAAGAATTTCTGCAGCGCATCCGCGTTCGACCACCTGACCTTTATCAATAACCATGAGCGCCCCCCCCAGATGTGCGGGCAGCGTTAAATCATGAGTAACTATCAGCAAGGCAATCCCCTGTTGATGTTGTAAACTTTGGAGCAAGCGCAGCAGTTCTGTTCTTACAGCGCCATCGACAGCACTGGTTACCTCATCACACAGCAAGATATTGGGGCGGGTAATCAAAGCCCGAGCTAAGGCTACCCGCTGCTGCTGTCCGCCTGAAAGTGTTGGTGGGCGACATAACAATATTGCCTTTGATAATCCAACCTGCTGCATGACCTCATAAATGCGCTCATTACGCTGTTCAGCATTAAGTTCCGGGCAGCACAGACGAAGAGGACGCTCGAGTAATGAATATACTTTATAAAAGGGATTGAGAGAGCTGGCGGGGTTTTGTGCGACGTATTGCAATTTACGCTTTTGCATAAAATTGCGCGCGCGTGATATCAAAGGAAGTGAGCTCCCCTGTAATTCAAGCGTACCGCTGGCTTTGGAGTGCAAGCCGACCAATGTGCGTAGAAGCGTGGTTTTACCTCCACCAGAGGGGCCCGCAATCGTAAGTGTTTCGCCGCATCCCAGGGTTAAATCTATTGGTTCAAGCGCCACCTTGTTGCCATGCCAGGCTCTGAGTTGTTCACATTTTAATATGGGCTCTGAAATCTGCATGATTGCAGGGTCAGGCGTGACTTGCCTACAGGCTTGAAGTAAAGCCTGCCCCACCCGGCTTTCTGGTGCGCGCACAAAGTCAGCTGTTGCTTGCCGTTCCGCTAACTCACCTTCTGACATTACTGCGATCGTGTCTGCGATTTGACATGCCTGCGGTAAATCATGCGCCACAAACAATACCGTCATCCCCTCTTTACGCGCGGTGACCGAGATCCATTGCATAACAGCACGGGCGCTTATTGCATCGAGAGCACTGGTTGGTTCATCCATCATCAATAATCTGGGATAACCCATAATAGCGGCAATCACCATTACACGCTGACGCTGTCCGCCTGAAATTTCATGTGGATAACGATGCAAGAAATCAGGTTCATCTGGCAGCCCCAACTGTCGGAAATGGGTCTGTATATGATATTCCCGTTGTTTAGCGGAAAGCCCTCGATTTTCTCCCATGACGCGCAGATACGATGCCAGTGTCATTGATGGCACCAAACTTAATCGCGGGTCCTGTGGTACAAACCCCACTGTTTTTGCACGCAAGTTACGCAGGCATGTTGCGCTCAATGGTGACACAGCCTTTCCTGCCAGCCATACTTCGCCACTAGTGCTTACAACATCATCAGAATATTGACCCAAGGCCGCTCGCAGTAATGTGCTTTTACCACTGCCTGATGGACCAACCAGCGCGACGATTTCTCCGTGCCTCAATTTGAGGTTGATGTTATGCAGCAAAACCTGATCTTTTAATCTCAATGTAAGCTGATAAATTTTTAAGATATCAAGTTCAGTAGAATCAGCTTTCATAGAAGGGATTTGGCGTTTTAATTTTTTTCTGAGAACAGGGTGAAACATATTATCAAGGCTAAGATTCAGAGGAATTAACACAAGTAATATGGCGATAACCGGAGCTAGGGTAGCCCAAGGCTGGAATGTTAAGCCCTGCCGGTTTTCCATTATCATTAGTCCCCAGTCAGCCAGAGGCTGCTCGGCACCAAGCCCCAGAAAGCTTGCTGTAGCAAGGATGAATATGGCACTCAACAACCTAATACCAATATCAGCGCCCATTAACGGCAGCAGATTAGGCGCAATTTCACGACAAAGAATTGCCGTGAGCGTCTCTCCTCGGCAACGTGCAAATTCTACATAATCCTGCTGCAGTTGTTGCAGAGTCACCGCTCTCACCAAGCGGAAAATATCTGGCAGCATCACAAGTATTGCGGCAACGACGGCCGCTAAATATCCACGGCCGCTTACGGTCGCCACCAGCGTCAGCAAAAGGAATCCAGGAACGCTCAGCAATATATCTGCACCTGCGAGTAACAGTCTGTCAATCCATCGACCGTATAGCGCAGCAACCATTCCCAGCCCACCACCCAACAGCCATGCAAGCAGCACACTCAAGCAGGCAAGGATCAATATTTGCTGGCCACCACTGAGAACTCGGCTTAATACGTCCGCGCCAAGATAATCCGTACCTGCTATCGCTCCCGCATTCGGCGCTGCAAACGGCATATTGCGGATTTCGTCTACGGCAAAGGGTGCAAGCCATGGGCCTATCAAACTAATTATTGCTGCTAGCAGAAATAGCCCTAACCCAGCAAGTTGCCGTTTACTCATCAGCATGCCTCCTGTTTAAACGCGGGGTTCAGGAGTGCCGTAATACAATCGGCAATTAAATTGAGCACCACGGTAATCGTACAAATCAACATTGCTATACCCATAACTACCGGTGTATCACGTGACAAGGTGGCATTGAGTAATGTTGCAGCCAGGCCAGGCCAGCCAAATAACGTCTCAGCAACTAATGCGCCTCCAAACAGATATGTGATGTAACGTGCCAAAACTGGCAGGCAATGACCCAATGTTGCGGGAAGGATCCAATGCAGCAGAACCTTTGACTCCGGTACTCCGTTGAGCCTTGCATTCTCACAGGCAGGGGACTGCACGGCACGTAATACACCCAAGCGGATCAATTTAATATTCTGCGCGAGGCAAACGCTGAGCAATGTCATAATTGGCAGAACGAATTGAGGCCACTGAGACCATAAAGACCTGGAAGGTGTGATTAAGGAAAGGGCTGGCAGCCAATGAAGGGTCAAAGAAAAAAACACAATAAGTAGTGTACCTGTTACAAACTCAGGCAGCGCCACAAGCATTAATGAAAAAACACTGATTAACCTGTCCAGTAAATTGCCAGGGTTAAGTCCGCAGTAAATGCCTGCCGAAAATGCCAGAACGATCAGCAGTGAGCTGGCACTCGCTCCCAAAGCAAACGAATAGCGTCCGCGCTCCCACAGCAGGGTACTTACCGCTCGGCCATTTATATAGCTGGTCCCCCAGTCACCCTTAGCTACGCCAGATATCCATTTCAAATAGCGAAGGCTGGCTGGTTTGTTAAGACCTAGCTGATTACGTAGCGTGTTCACCTGTTCGCGACTACCGTTTCCAGCAAGCCTTGCCGTAGCAGCGTCCCCTTTTACCAGCGACATAGATGTAAAGATAATCACTGATAATAGCCAGAGCGTGATAATGGCTTGCCCCGACCGTAAGAGTAAAGGTTTACCTTTGCTCACCAAAATCATGAAGGCCGCAACCAGGCATCGCGCAGAAGCGGATAATCAAAGAATCCTGCTGCCCGTACACCTGATACTAAGGGTGTTGAAGCTGCTATAGAGGGTATGCGCGCAAAAATTGCATCTCCACCATGTTGCCACAACCACTGTTGCACCTCGGCTGTACGGGTTCGGAGTTCATCTCCACGGGCTGCTTGCATAGCGTTTATCAGCTTGTCGAGCTGAGGCGAAGCGGGTCCTGTAAATGACCAGGGAGCTTCGGACCCGTAATAAAATGGCAATGCTACGGGTAGAGGCATTGGACGATAGAGATTAGTTTGTAGAGGAGTATTTAATAGCAGGTTAAAGTCACTGTAATAGTCGGCGGCAGGCACGCGATTCAGACTGAGATTGAAGCCCGCCCCTTTGACCTGACGCAACAGCAATGTCGCACTCTCAGCAGTCCCGTATTCATAATCGCTGGTGCGTATAGAAGCATTCACCGAAGCTAAACCGGCTTTTTTCAGGATAGTTTTGGCGCGGTCAACGTCATAATGTCGAACCGGCAATTCAGTGTTGAACCACGGTTGCCCCTCTCCCAGAGCGTCATTAGCCACTTCTCCCAAGCCCATCGTGACAGCACGTACCATTGCCTCACGATCAATGCTGTATTTCAATGCTTCAACCACTTCGGGATTGTTAAAAGGTGCTTTGCTGAGGTTCATGCTGATAGCAAGATTACTCATTTCTGCCTTGGAAGAGTGCCAAAGTTTTAACGCCGGATTAGACTGCTCGGCGCGAGCGGTCAGAAGTGCCATACCGCCGGCATAATCAAACTGGCCTGCTTTAAGCCCATTCAGGCGTGCTGATGTATCACTGATAGCATGCAGGTGGATCTCATCAAGCCACGGACCGCCATTGGCACTGTCCCAGTAATCCCGACGTGCCTGCAGGATACTTTCATCTTGCGACCAAGACTTGAGGCTATAAGGACCGCTGCCAATAGCAGCGCTAAAATCCTGAGTATTTTCAGGAAAGATGAAAATAGACTGGGCCAGTAGTAAATCAAAAGTTCCTACAGGTTTATTGAGCTGCAATGTGAGAGTGCTTTCATCCTCTACACGTGAAGCACTAAGATTCAGCGGTTTTAACCACCCACTCTGGCTACCGGGTTGACTCATCCAGGTTCGTAGACTGAATATGACATCTCTGCTGGTCAGTTTTCGTCCATCACTAAAGGTCACCCCCCGGCGAATTTTAAGGGTCCAGCGCGTAGCATCGCTATTCGGTTCAGCAGACTCCATCAACCGCCAGACAATTTTTTGATCGTCTATTTCAGCGAGGGAATCCCAAATTAATCGGGCTCGGACATAATCTATATTGCTATAGGTGGAACGCAACACATTGGTCGAATCACTGCTGGATCCAGCAAAAGCAGCTTTTAGGACCCCCCCTCTAATCGGTTTGACTTCATCAGCCCAAGCATAAGGGGCAAATGAATTGGTCATCGCTATCCCTGCGGTAATACCCATTGCTTTGATGAGTGTCCGTCTGGTTAATCCTTGGTTCATTCCCCTGCCTCTCCGTTCTAAAACCTTAAATTTCCACTTCATTAACACTTACGTGATATGTTATATCATTACAATATCATGTGCGCTATTGATAATCATTATCAGGATCGTGATGTGATTTTTCTTCCTGCTCACGATCAGAGGAATGCTGAAACTACGTAGCGTGGTTTATTGAGGAGTAATTCAGATAGCGCAACGTAATCAATACTTTACAAGCAATGCCAGTTCGCGATCCAAAATTTGCTATCGATATCCCTTTCGAGGCCCGGGGGATGCAAATCGGTAATCAGGACCACTCAGTGCGATTACGCCCGACGAATTTGATTAAACACCGGAGTCGTAGTTCTCATGACTCAGAGCCGATTCATGAGAAACGCAGTTATCGCCATTATCCATCCAGTCCATATTCAGCAGCACTGCAGTGTGCCGCGACCGCTGCGTCTACAAATCTTTAACTGAGACCTTTTTGTGTCCGTCGACACAGCCACCATACTTTTTTAGGTAAGGAGAAAATCATGAATGAGAGCCTGCGCTATAGCGCCTGGAGCGAGAGTGAAAGACAGTTCTACCGTCAAAAGGGGTATTGGGTAAATCAACCACTAGGGGAGCAGTTGCGACTTTGGGCCAGGCAGCAGCCTGGAAATATCGCTCTTGTCGCCGGACAAAACCACTTGCGTTACGCCGAGCTGGACAGCCTGGCTGATCGACTGGCAAGCGGATTTTTTGCCCGGGGTATCCGTTCCGGGGACAACGTGTTGGTTCAGCTTCCCAATACTATAGGCATGGTTGCTACGCTCTTCGCGATGTTTCGACTGGGTGCGCGCCCAATTCTGGCCATGCCGGGACAAAAGTCAGTGGATATTGATGCATTATGTAAACTGGCAGAACCCGTTGCGTGGCTATACCCGAATCGCTATCTGGGCAATGACTACCAAGCACTGTCAAAGGATATTGCTGCAAAGTATCCTGGTATGCTGTGCTGGCAGATAGATAACAGTGATGAATCTAACCCACTGATGCCTGACTTCCAGCAAAGCGCTGCGAATTTTCCCTTACCTGATTCAGAAGATATTGCACTATTACTGCTTTCAGGAGGCAGCACAGGTACACCTAAGCTTATTCCACGTACTCATGCAGATTACTTCTATAATGCGCGGACCATGGCGGAAATATGTTATCTCTCCCAGAAAAGCGTTTATCTAGCGACACTGGCTGTTGCACATAATTTTACTCTTTCATGTCCTGGGGTCCTTGGTACGCTGCTTTCCGGCGGTAAGGTCGTTCTTGCACAAACATCGGGTTGTGATGAAATCTTTCCGCTTATTGAGAAAGAGAAAGTCACCTTCACCGCACTGGTACCTCCACTGGTAAATCTTTGGCTTGAATGCAAAGAATGGGATGACAGTGACCTGTCCAGCTTGCAGCTGATTCAGGTTGGCGGTGCTCGTCTGGAAAGCACCTTGGCAGCAAAAGTGAAGCCGGCATTTAATTGTCAGTTACAGCAGGTTTTTGGTATGGCTGAAGGCTTAATTTGCTGTACACGTTTAGATGATAGTGATGACGTGATCCTGCATACACAGGGCCGTCCAATTTCAGATGCAGACCAATTACGTATAGTCGATCATAACGGGCAGACAGTACCACCAGAAACATCCGGCGAGTTGCTGACGCATGGACCATATACTATTGGTGGATATTACCGGGCAGAATCTCAAAACATCCAGGCATTCACTCAGGATAAATTTTACCGCTCAGGGGACATAGTGCGTTTCACCGAGGCGGGTAATATCCTGGTGGAGGGGCGGCTCAAGGAACAAGTTAATCGAGCAGGTGAAAAGATTGGTTGTGCAGAAATCGAGTCACTTATTGCCAGTTATCATGGAATAGTCGATTGTGTTGTGGTCGGTGTTGCTGATGAACGTCTGGGCGAACGTATCTGCGCATGTGTTAAGGCTGAGGTGGGTCTTACGCTCAGCGATCTACGTGTTTATCTTCAACAGAAAGGACTGAGCGATCATAAGCTGCCTGACCAGCTTCTCACGGTCAAAAGCTGGCCACTGACTGCCGTAGGCAAAATTGATAAACGTCAGCTCTCTTCTACGGCAGCGCAGCCCGTGGAAGGTGGAGTTTTCACCTCAGAATTAACTTTACAAGCGTCTCCACTTGATGTGCTCTATCACCTGCTTAAAAGCGAAAGTGAGTGTCACATTGCCTACGAGCGGGATGGAACCTGGGATGTGGGTATTGGAAGCCGCGCGCAAATATCACTGTTTCCAGAACGCGCAGTTCTCACCTTACCGGGTGTCGCCCCTCAAATCTGGCATGGCGGCAACTGGCAATCAAATCTTCAACAGTCCCTGGACGCATTACCTTTCAAAGATTGGCAAGCATACGGTGTCAGCCACTTCGAATTGTCCAGATTGATTCACGATGTGTTGCCGAAGCAGCTACCTGACGATACCCCTCTGTTGACACTATTTATTCCACAGATGCAGATAAAGCTGCATCCTAAAAGTGCTGAAATCACCACCCTCTCAGCCAATGCTTTACAACGGCTGGTGGCCCAGATTCATGATGCGGATCGTATAGCTGATATTCAGGCCGGTGAAAAAGAATGGCAGGAATTTGTAACGAAACAGGTCCGCGAGCAGGATGCGCATAATTATTGTATGCGAGTAGCCAATGCTGTGGATGAGATTCAGCAAGGTCTATATCAGAAAGTCATTCTTTCAAGACGTATATCACTGACTGAGCCTATCGACTTATTGAGTAGCTATCACTTGGGCCGTCGGAAGAATACTCCCGCCCGCTCGTTTATAGTCAGCCTTAACGACAATCAGTTTATTGGTTTCAGTCCCGAAACAGTTGTTGAAGTAGCGGAAACAGGTGAGGTAAGCACACAGCCGCTTGCAGGAACACGTGCGCTCAGCAACGATGAGTCAGAGAATAAGCGGTTACGTGAAATTCTTACCAGCGACACCAAAGAGATTGCCGAGCACGCCGTATCTGTGAAACTGGCGGTCGAAGAGCTGGAGCCACTGTGCATTCAGGGAAGTACTCACATTAGTGACTTCATGCATGTTTCCAAACGTGGTAGCGTGCAGCATCTTGCTTCCAGGGTGAGGGGTAAACTCAGTCCAGACTTGAATTGCTGGCATGCATTTGGCGCGCTTTTTCCCGCTGTGACGGCATCCGGCATCCCAAAACGACCAGCAATCGAGGCAATCGAGCGCCTGGAACCTTGCCCACGAGGCGCTTATAGTGGAAGTGTTTTTTTAATCAATAGCCGCGGTGAAAAGGATGCAGCGCTTGTACTGCGATCACTCTATAAACATGATGATAGGTATATCCTTCAGGCTGGTGCAGGAATAATTGATCAGTCATTACCAGAAAGGGAACTGGAAGAGACGATTGAAAAATTGCAATCAATTAGCCGCTTTGTTCTAAAAAAACGTTAAGGTCAAAAGTTAATTGGGTCTGGAGTCAGACCCAAACCCTGCGAACACCAGACAAAATTCATTAAGTGATAGCTTTACCATAAGCAATGCATGCAAACTCACGCTTTACCGGACCTTCTTGTTGGTATTCATCATAGCGGTACTGAGCAATGATCTGATTTTGCTGCTGTGCTATAAAGACTTGCTACCTCAATACTATAAAACTACATCTGATCCATTATCAGTTACAGTAAGACTGTGTAAGTTACTTTCCAAGTAAATTACGATTTCTTGGTCTGACTACTCTTGGTGTCCCTCGTATGGTGTAGCGACGTGACGTACATCTGGACAGGCAAGCGGTGGACGTACCTTGTAGTTGTTCACCACATGTTTGCAAGAAAGCCTGCGGGTTGGGCTGACCTGCACCCCAGTGATATATATAACAATCTGTTAGTAATATTTTTGTGACTCTTACCCCCGAACATGATTCAGGAATAACCGGCTTCAGGTAGATTGCTTATTCTGTCAACCGGCAGATTTTTCGGCGAATTCGGATGGGGTCATCCAGACCAGCGCAGACTGGGAACGACTCTGGTTACAGTGTATGCGCCAGGTTTCGATTTTGCACCAGGCATCCTCCATCGACATAAACCAGTTCACGTTCGGGCATTCCTGCCGCAGCCTGCCGTTGAATGATTCCACCGCGGCATTAACTGTGAGCGTACCCGGTCGTGAGAAGTCATCCGGATATCACGTTTGTCCCAGCATTTTTCTCGCAAATTCAAAACCATCATCTTTTTTCAGGTGCTATGGTAGCGTTCGCCTCAGCGCAATGTTATTCAGCATCTCAGCCACTTCTCAAGACCGCAGGTTCTGGCCCTCGCAGAGCTCCAGACACTCCCGCGTATAGAGATCGATTACCATCAGCAGGCGAAGCCAGCGCCCGTCAAACAACGCATCGGTGACAAAATCCATATGCCATACGTGGTTGGAATACAGCCCCTTCGGCTGAGGTTGGCGTTTATGCGCAGATTTATTGCGACAGGGGCGCTTTAACCGCAACGATAATCCCTGCTCGCGGTAAAGCTGGAAAATGCGCATGTGATTATCGCGCCAGCCTTCCCGTTTCAGAATGACGCGCACCCTGCGGTAGCCGTAGTGGACCCGATTTCGGTTATCTCCCTTATGCGCAGTCTTGGCGCGCTGTCGTCCGGCGCAACGGATCGGTAGCGAAACGAACTCCGGCTGATCTGCAGCGCAAAGCAGACCTGTCTTTTACTGGCACCGTAGCAGGTCTGTAAATCCCTAACCCACTCACACAGGGGTGCCAGCACGTCGTGCAGCATGCCAATGTAGAGACTCAGATCGGAAACCTGCTTTTTGAGGCGAAGATTTTCTTCCTCGAGCTGCCGCATGTGCCTAAGTTATGAATGAGAAATCCCGACGTACTTTTTTTGTCAGGTGAAAAACTTGGCATCGTAGATGCCCAGCTTACGTCAGATTTCAGGCACGGACGTACCCAGCTCAGCCTGATTCAAGGCAATGACAATCAGCTCTTAGATGAATCGTCACTTTTGGTCGGCACAACCTTCTCTCAGGGAAGTAAAAATCATGCCGAAATAGTGCTTGTGAGTGGAACAGGATTTCGGGTCAGGTTCACAACTCATGTAACGACAATATGTTCGAAACAGTGTATGTACCCAATGCAGTCATATGACCCGGTACAGTGGATCGTTTGAAATCATTCGCCCGGTACAGTGGATCATTTACTTTTCACTTTCCCGGCACAATGGATCATGTTCCCTATTTTCACTAACGTAGATGTCACTTTTTAAACCGTTCACCTTGAATTTAAGGCACGGTGAAAGCCATAGACATCTGATGATCCATTGTACCGGGTAAAGTTGTTCACTTAGTGGCCGTCTTGCTCTGCAGCTGAAATTACCCGTTACAGTGGACATAATATTTGTCTGTGGACACCCGCTTCAGTGGATGACACGCTTATACCGCTACCCTGTACAGTGGATCATGTAAAGTATCAAAGGAGTACACATTACCGAGTTGACCATTCCCTATAAAGCCCTTCGAGTTAGCGAGCACCAACTAACATAGTAATCTTACCGGAACTCATTATACGTTGAATGATTGAACAGTCCCTGCAACGCAGACCTGAAAAAAAGATCAACAAAGCTGCTTTCGTAAGATGAACACCTTCAAAGTAACCTAAAGCACCCGTTACAGTGGATCTGCGTGCAAGAAGTCGATCCACTGTAACGGGCAGACAGGCCTATGCTCATACACAGTAAAGGGTAATTAGCATTGATATGAGTGACACTGTGACAAATAAGTCACAAAGATCCACTGTAACGGGCAGGTCAGTTATCAAAATTAGTGGTGGCAGGTGAAAAGCGAGACAGCCCACCGATGACGGCAATCATTAAAGCGGGTAAGGAGACGCTCCACTGGACAGGGTGAATTACCCTTCACAGTGGATATCTACTATGAAGGGTGGATCACAGTTTGGGGTTGCGTTTAAGAATGTTGAGGACGTAGTCGCTGCCCTCTTTTTCGACGGAGTATTCCAGGAAGCCAATGTCATTGAGTTGCTGCAGAGCCTTTTTAATTGTGGCGTTCTGATTGCCCAGATGAGATGTCAGCTGCAGGCGTTCGCGTAAACGGTCAAAACCGATACGGTAAAAGTTCGGTGGCAATTCGGCCAGATACAGGTACAACGCCTGAGCTGATTCCTTACGGGAAAGTACCTGAAGAGCCTTCAGATAGAGCCGAGTTTTGCCATCTACCCGGTACAGTGTATTGAGCTTCTGATTGGGTTTAATAAAGATTTTGCCCGTGCTGCTGTCGTAGTAAGTCGATTCAACAAGGTGCATGTTTATGGTGATACGGTCGCCTGTGCCGGGGACTGCCTTAACAAAGCTTATGTTCGTACGCGCGATACGGGTAAGAGAAGCGTCAAACCGCTCTTTAAGCTGCTTATCAATGCGTTTGGTATCAAAGCCACAGTATTTGGCAAAGTCCGCGAAATTGAGCTCCAAATGATGATCCTTATCCATCTTTTTCGTGGACAAGGCGTAAACGATGCCGACCCAGACCTTAAAATCCGTATCCATATCGAGGCGTGGGCCATAAATCTGAATCTGATTGTATCCCTCACCCTCTACAATGGATAATCTGGAAAGAGAGTCTGTAGCATCTACGCTGTGGTTTTTTCGACCACCCTTCCCAGTGGATTTGAGAGTAGGGACAAAAACACCGAGGCGGAGCAGGACTTTTGGCTGGATCGTCTGACGAAGGTTAGGGATCAGATGTATAACTTCACCTGAATCTTTAACTTCCTCATTGATTACTAGCCCTAAATTACTGTTATCCATAGATATTCTTCATTTGTGACCAGTGGGGATAAGATCCTTATAGTACCCGCCATAGTGGATCAATTCCACCCGTTACAGTGTACTATTTCCCCGGTACAGTGGATCATTTACCCGGCACAGTGTATTCGATCCCCGGTACAGTGTATCTAGATCCTCTTAGAGTCCCGAAAACAGTGAGTTAGCGCGGATCCTATTCTTTATTGATCTCAACTTGATCCTAATATGATCTTATTATTTGATCTAATCGGTGGATAAGTACAAACACGCGCAACAACTAGACATGCTCGATGCGAGTTCACCACTGTTTCCAGAAAGTAGACAGCAGACCGATCTTTGCCATAATGTAAGTTCAAAAAAACACCACACAAAATGATCTTGAAAACAATAAATATTTGTAATAGCAGCAAATAAAAAAAATTTCAGAAAATCATAACATTTACAAAGAAAAGGACATTCGTAGAATGAACGTAATAAAAAAAATCTTTACTGACATTTGTACATTTTTGAATGATAATTTTAAAAAAACAAATTAGAATGAACACAGCGATGAAATTGATGGTAATAATGACAATTATAATACATTAACAGCTAAAATTGTTGACGACCCATCAATGGGAGAATATTTCAGGGCAATTAAATTTGCTCTGTCAAAGAATGAAGTTAAAAATATCGCAGTCACGGGTCCTTATGGAGCGGGGAAAAGCACTGTCATATATTCTTACCTCCGAAATAAGCATTCAGGAAAGTTTATCAATGTCTCACTTGCCAGCTTCGATATGCCTGAAAGCAAAACAAAAGAAGCAAGTTATCAGCAAGTTGAATTAAGCATCCTTCAGCAAATTCTTTATAAAGAAAACAGTGATGTGCTGCCTGATTCAAGAATAGACAGAATACTCAACAGAAATTCCAAGCATATCAGAGGAATTTTTTTCGCAATCATAAAATTCCTTGTACCTTCCGGTGTAGCTATTTCATTGATTTTTCATATGAAGTTAGCAGAATTATTCAGTATTCCTTCCTATATTGGCGAAAGAATCACTGAATACTATTACATTAATATAGGTCTTATATGCGCATTGAGCCTCTTATCGCTATACTATGTTGCCGATTCTGCATCCCGAGCCGGATTCTTTGATAAGAAAATTAAACTGAGCAAAATTGCTTTTTTAAGCGGAGAATTAGAAGGATCACAGGTCGAAAAATCATCGCTGCTGAATAATTGCCTTGATGAAATTGTTTATTTCTTCTCCAAGCTAAGCGAATACAGGGTAGTTGTATTTGAAGATCTTGGTCGCTTAAAAAATCCAGAAATTTTTATTAAATTACGTGAAATCAACAAGATAGTTAACAATAATCTTTCTGAAAATGACACACTAAGATTTGTTTACTCTGTCAGGGATGATGTTTTTTCAGAACCAGAATCAAGAACAAAGTTTTTTGACTTTATCATTCCTGTCATCCCTTACATGGATAACAAAAATGCTTACTCTTTACTTAATGATAAAATGGGACATCTGATTCCAGGCGGAAGACAGTGCCTCAAATTTACAGCCCATTTCATAAAAGATATGCGCTGCCTGCAGAATATTGCTAATGAATATCAAATATTCATTAGCAATGTCGGGCATCTTAACGTCCCTGTTAAGCAATATGCGATGATATTTTACAAGAACACATTCTCTCATGATTACAACCTCGCAGACAGAAAAATGGGTGTTCTGTATTCGCTGATTGAAAACTATAACAGTAAAACCTTGAATGTAGAGTATTTCAAATCTCTCGAAGAAAAGGAAAAAAAACTCATTGATGAAATTAAATCGATCAATGAAGAAAAAGCATCCTTCCCTGAAGATATTCGAAATAACATCATTAACCGTTTTATTCCTGAATCCGTAATGGCACATGTGAGCTTCGGTAGACTTTCTGATAACGGATATGGATCTAATATTCACACTATTTCAACGGAATCTTTAAGGAGTGATGACAAGACATTCATAGATATGCTGAATTACAACAATAAAATTATTATAGGTCAAAGAGATAATCTTACTAGCCATAATCATGAAGTCACTGCGACTGAGAGGAATGATCTGCTAAATGAATATTTGGCGCGTAAAAAAACAATCGGTGATGAAAAAAACAAACGATATATTGCTCTTCAGGCATCATTAAGAGATGCCAGAGAGATAATAAGAAGGCAGAATTCCATTCCTCTTTCTGAAGTAGTTAAATTGATCGGTCGAGAACAGTTTGGCATTCTTGCTGAGCAATATATTAAAGAAGCCTGCGAGCATACCCTGACGGGTAAAGAACAACGTCAGGCATTATTAAATGAAATGTGCAACAGGGGTATAGATGCACTTTATTTCCTAGTGTCTGAAAACTATATTGATCAAGATTTTATGCGTTACCGTTCTATCTTCCAGGAAGGAGGTATTACATCCTATGATAGCCGTTATATCATGAAAGTTGCGCAGGATATGGGTGTTACCGATGCCAACAAGATCAGTAAGCTTGATGGCGTTGAGCTTGTTATAGAGGAGCTTAGAGATTTAAACCTTATATTTAGACCCGGCGCCTTTCACTATCAAATCATCAATGAACTTCTCGAAAAAAAATCACCCGTTTTAGATGAAATGATTTCTTATTTATTTGGGTTGTCTGGCACACAAATTTTGAATGTATTTGACGAACTAAGAAAAAAATTCATCTCAACTGACACATTTAAAAAATTTCTATATGCCTCTCTGGATAAAAATACTTATCTGAGCCAGATACTTGATATTCTAGGTGATGCCGATGAAAACGACAGCCGTACTGGGATTATTGCCGAAATCGTTTCATCCGTCTCACCTGCAAGGGCTGAAGATGAAGTCTGCATTCGCCAGTTTATTGAGGCCGAAGGAAGCAGGATCATCTCTTCTCTTCAGGAAAGACAGGTTCCGGGCTTTCTCAAAAACATCACGAAGCTGGACGTTAAGTTCAGTGAACTTTTCATACCGCTCACAAGCATTGAGTCGGAGTGTATCTCACATGTTGGCAGGCAAAGTCTGTACGCGCTGAACTCACTCAACGTAGGTGTGGCGGTTTCTGCACTGCTGGAGAAAGACAACGTTTCTATTAAGGAAGGTCAGTCATATCCATGGACGCTGGCCAGAGATTATGTACCCGAAATGATGAGTTATTTCAGGCAGCATCCGGATGCCTTTGTATTTCACGTATTCAGCCAGTCTGATGAGAAAGGAGATACCGTCCGCGACGTGCTGTTGCTTGATGGGCTCAGCAACGATGTAAAACTCAGCGTCGTACGAGAAATGCCTTTCACTATAACTACTCTCATCGGCTTGCCTGACGAACCGCGTACCCTGCATGAAGAGCGTGAAATTTCATTCCACGATATGTTTTATCTCTGCGATCGGATTGAGCCCAACTGGGCGACGCTGATGGAATACATATACGAATACTGCGATATGGATATCCTGACCAGTTACCTCTCCCGACACGCTGATGACCTGTCCTCAGGCAGCCCTGGCGTTGTTGACGGAGACAAATACGATCTGCTTCATGTGAAAGTGGTATGCAATGATGCTCTTGATGAATCAATCTATCTTAAACTCATAACTAACATCGAGATTAACGTGTATCATCTTGATGAGCGCATAAGTGCAACCAACCTGAAGCGGCTTATTGATAACAATAAGATCGTGCTCAATGTGGATAATTTCAAACGTGTTTCTGAACTGCCAGTGATTAATATTGAGAATGATATCTCGCTGTTTATTTCCTGGTTCAGCTTCTTTTCAGAAGAGTTCCTGCTTCATACTGAATATTATACTTTGCGTGACGTAAATGATCGCGTCACCGGTCTACTGATGTCGAATATTATGAAGTCACCTTCATTCAGCATTCCGTTCAAAAAATCCCTTGCAGCTATATCTGATGAATATTATGTCGGCCTGCCCGTAATTGACTTAGACTTGCCAGAGGAAGTAAAAATAAATCTTCTTACCGTCACTAATAACCCAGATCTTAAGGATAATTTATTTAAATCACTTGTTCTCGGAGGATTAAAGGACAGAGAACAGCTGCGAGAGTGCAGTAGACAAACATCGGAGCCCGGGCTAGAAAAAATCTTCTACCGATTAACCGAGTCGACGTTCGATGCCGTAGACAGCAGCCGTATGCTCGACTTTTTGACGTTATTATCCGATGCTGGCCTGGTTCAGGATACAGAGCCACGCGGTGATGGTAAGTTTCACGTCAAAATCCCTCGCCATATTGTTGTGCCACCCGGAAAAGAATAAAGGTCGCGTCATCCTCAGTTGTGTATCGTCAGGCCTTTGCGCTTTCGGTCATTTCATGAAAGCCGCGCCAAGCGCCACTGCCGGCGTTTAAACCGGCGGTACTCATCCGACCCACTGGTTCCAGGCTGAGCAGGATCCCGCACGGATCTTTTTCCTACCTGTCCGGCAACTATCTGTTTCCGTTTTCTGGAATATTTGCTGAAAACGGAAAAAATGGATCCCAGCCGCCGCAGTGCGGGTTTTAACGTGGCCTCCGTCACCAAATCCGGCGAAAATAGCTCTATCAAGACGAAACGTCGCTACGTGAATTCTGGAAAAGTTTCCGGACCTTTCCCCTGCAGAATTCATGTAGCGTCGCTAGATAAACACAGAGTTAAATGACGCTTCCCACGCTAAGCACTCTAGCCACTCCAATCGCGCAGCCGGACTTCGAATGGGCGCTGGCACTGCGCGCCATGGCGACGGCCAACGCCGACCTCCCCGCTAACTGCTAACCCCTGAGATAGGCGCCCTGCTCCATCACGTCGCCGACTGGACGTAGCACGCGCTGATTAACACGCTCTGGAACACCGGCGTGCGTATCAACGAGGTGCGGGAGAAAAGCGCCAACTGCGTGGTGCCGCTCTTCGATCTAGCCTACGTTGACGATATGAGAAGGCCGTTTATGAGCTCTAGAGAGGAGTTTCAGTCTAACGCTTAGACAGACGAACGTCGCGCGCTGCCTGTCTAAGCGGATTTAGAACGCACGGTGCGTAACTGGCTGACCCGAGTTGTTGACTACGTAGCATGCGGCGGGTTCCGCCTCACAACCGAGCTGTCGCCACACACCTTCTTCCACAGCTTTGCCATACACATGCTCCACAACCACGCTCACCCCAAGAGCTCCAGGCACTGCTTGACCTCGAGAAATTTGATTCCACTGATGAGTATACGAAAGTGTTTGCGCTGGACATGCCAGCCGGGCAATGGTGTGGTTCAGGGAGCTGCCCTGGAGCTGCTGCGCACGACGACGGCGCCCTAGCGAGGCGGATATATGGCACATTTCTGCGGTGCAGATTTCATAAACTTTGCACTGAATAGCTTCATTTGCAAGTTTGGTGTTGCTTTGCATTAAATATCAAGATTTAATTAGTTTATGCAAAGTCAATAAGGAGAAGTGTGTGGGACTGATGAATACGCTGGACCAGTGCATCGCCGCCGGACATGAAATGACCCGCGCGATTGCCGTAGCGCAGTTTAACGATGACAGCCCAGAGGCACGTAAGATCACGCGACGCTGGCGCGTTGGCGAAGCGGCCGATCTGATTGGCGTTTCGCCTCAGGCTATCCGTGATGCCGAAAAGGTCGGCCGACTCCCCTACCCCGATCTGGAGATGCGCGGACGGGTGGAGCAGCGCGTGGGTTATACCATCGAACAGATCAATCACATGAGAGATGTTTTCGGTACCCGCCTGCGCCGGCCCGATGAAAGTATCCCTCCCGTAATTGGCGTGGCGGCGCACAAAGGAGGTGTCTACAAGACCTCCGTGTCGGTTCACCTAGCGCAGGATTTGGCGCTCAAAGGCCTGCGGGTGCTGCTGGTTGAGGGGAACGATCCTCAGGGGACGGCCTCCATGTATCACGGCTGGGTGCCCGACCTACACATTCATGCCGAAGATACACTACTGCCCTTCTACCTCGGCGAGCGCGATGACGCGTTCTATGCTGTCAGGCCGACCTGCTGGCCGGGGCTGGATATCATCCCGTCCTGCCTGGCACTACACCGTATTGAAACTGAACTCATGGGGCGCTACGATGATGGTAAGCTGCCTACAGAGCCCCACATGATGCTCCGGCTCGCCATCGAGTCGGTGGCACAGGACTATGACGTGGTCGTTATCGACAGCGCGCCAAACCTCGGGATCGGGACCATCAACGTGGTGTGCGCGGCCGACGTGCTGATTGTACCGACGCCGGCAGAGCTCTTTGACTACACCTCAGCTTTGCAGTTCTTTGACATGCTCCGCGACCTGCTGAAGAACGTCGACCTGCAGGGGTTTGAGCCGGACGTCAGGATTCTGCTCACTAAGTACAGCAACAACAACGGCTCGCAGTCGCCGTGGATGGAAGAGCAGATCCGTGATGCCTGGGGCGGCATGGTGCTCAAAAATGTCGTTCGTGAAACCGATGAGGTAGGCAAAGGACAGATAAGGATGCGCACCGTGTTTGAACAAGCCATCGACCAACGTTCTTCGACTGGCGCGTGGAGAAATGCGTTGGCCATCTGGGAGCCCGTCTGCAACGAAATCTTTGATCGCTTGATCAAGCCGCGCTGGGAGATCCGCTGATGAAACGTGCACCTATTATTCCAAAAGCATCGCCCTCTTCTTCTTCGCCAGCTCCTTCCGCTGCGCCTGCTGCCCCGATGGTCGATTCACTGATCGCCCGGGTTGGCAGCATGACCAAAGGGAATTCGATTATCCTCCCCGTGTGCGGACGAGATGTTAAGTTCACGCTAGAAACCGTGCCAGCCGGTCAGGTAGAAAAGTACACCAGCGTCTGGGGCGGCAATGAGCGTGTGCAGGCGTTTCTGACGGAAGAGGCCCTTGACGATCTCATCCCTTCATTCCTGCTGAACGGCCAGCAGAACCCGGCGTTTGGTCGTCTGGTCAAGGACGGGATAGAAGTGGCCGACGGCAGCCGCCGCCGCATGACGGCCATCCTGACGTCATCTGAATATCGCGTACTGACGGGCGATCTGGACGATGAACAGATGGACGCGCTGTGCAAGCTCGGCAATGATTACCGGCCCACCAGCGCATACGAACGCGGCAGGCGCTACGCGATGCGGCTGGAAAAAGAGTTTGCAAATAACATCTCTGCGCTCGCCGATGCAGAAGCCATTTCCCGTAAAGTCATTACGCGCTGCGTCAACACATCGAAGCTGCCACATGACGTGCTCTCGCTCTTCTCACATCCGGGTGAACTTTCGGCCAGGGCGGGTGATCAGTTATTCAAGGCATTTGAGGGCAAAGAAGCTTTGCTGAATGAACAGGCGCAGACCCTGATGGCAGGCCGCAAAAACGGCCTTCTTTATGATTCAGAAGAGATCTTGCAGGACCTGAATAAGGCGCTGACGAAAAGCGCATCTTTAGTCCGGGAGCCTGCCATTAAGAAAGATTTTGCGGCTGGTGCCTCGGTCCAGTATAAGGGCAATAAGGTGTTATTCAGTCTAGATAAAACCAAGGTCCCTGAGTCACTTATTGCCCGGTTTGAAGAACTGTTAACTCAGCTGAAGCACTGAAAATTTAGCTGGGACCACGGTCCCAGCGCTGGAACGTCGTTAACTCCTGGGACCGTGGTCCCAGCCTCCTTCAAGCATACAATCCACTGTACCGATTAATGTACGGCGCTGTACAATCCGTGCAGGTATACCTCTTCTCTCCCTGGGACCGCGGCCCCACTCTGCATTCCTGCCGCCCTTCTTATGCCCCGGCTCCCACTTCAGACTTTCATTTTCATGTTCCTGCCGATGAGCACAAAACGATACTGTTCCGGTCACAACGTCCCTTGTCAGGGCTATCTGCTCTGCTATGAGAACTCCGAATCATAATCGGTCCCAGCCAGGCACCGTGCATTTATTCCTTTAGTGGGGATACCCGGCTTACCTCCGATAAGGATAAGAATCTTGCGCTTGTTTGTGACTTAATCATCACTGCGGCATCAGCATGTTAGTCATGCTTGATTTCTATCTGGGACCGTGGTCCCAGTATCCAGTAAGACCTCATAGGATGTCTTACCGGATATCTAAAAAAGGTTTTTTGGCCGATGGGCCGAGGTATAACTTCTCCCAGCTGCGGCGAATGAGTCCGGGTTTCCACATGCGGACTTTCGATATGTACCATTCAGCATGCATGCTGATCACGGCCGAGGAACGATTCAAAATTCATCAGCCATTACATGTTGCCGTTTATTTGCGACACAAAGCACGACGGATGGTGGCGCCGTCAGTTATACGGTGTCTTAACCATGTCACTGTCAATTAACGCGTCGGCAGTATGCAACGACCCACTAACTGGGACCGCGGTCCCAGCAAGCGGTAAGACCACATTCTTGATTGATGTGCCGACATCGACACGCATCTTTGACTGGCAGACATTCGTTGCGCTTTCCTACCCGTGTGGTAACCGGGACCGCGGTCCCAGATAAAAAAATGCAGATTTCATATTCTAATGCCGTTCTCCAGTTTAACAATTCTGGTGGGAATATATGCTGAATCGTCCTGACACCTGAGGTTTGACCTTGTCGTAAACGGTGGTATAAAGCGGGGACAGCTCGCCTGGGACCGTGGTCCAAGTTACCAGAGCCTAGTAACTTTGATTATTCGATTCTTAGAAGGCCCTCTGCCTAACAGACTTTTGCAACGGGGATCAGCATCCAGTTTGTTGCCCATACCTCACTGAGCATCTCCTGCCTCATCCTCCATTCTGACTGCATACCTTTACCAGCAAACCCAATGTTGTATCCTCCTGTCCTGTTCATTTTATCCATCAGATTCATCAGCGCCTCACTGCCGGGACGCGAAGTTTCTTCATCCAACAGAATGAGTTGCACAATGCCGGTCGGTCTCAGCTCATCAAGCATGATGCCAGCTTTTGCGTAACGGAAGCCGGGCCGCCAGATGGTGTTGAGCGACTTTTGGCGGCCTCATTAATGTCACGGATGTCCTAAGTGCCCGACCCGCAGCCTAACATACGGCGTGCTGCCATAACCGGGCTGACCGGTATAAAAGGGTGACGTGCGGATAAAAACCGACACGTGATGTTAGCACTGCCGATCAGCAATCAGCTTTTCGCCAACGCGTTCTGTGTCGGTACAAATGGCTTGGCGTATCGGATCATAGATTGTAATACGTTCTCCAAAACTGCGGTTGGCAACGATTTGCTGCTTTGGCGGAGGGGCATTCTCCATCTCAATACAGGCTTCGCCGTTGAGCTCCCGCACAGTCCGTACCAGCGGGACGCTAAAATTTTTAAGGATTAAAATAGGGGAGGTGCGGGCAAGATCGAGCGTGGTTTAATGCCAAGAAGATTAAGTCGTTTGCCTATCCTTGAGCGAACACCCCAGATTTTCTCAACAGACTGTCTGGAAAGCATCGCCTCAATGCGACCGGGGTTATCAGGCGTTAATGCCAGCACGCGTGAAATTAAGGGCCATTCTTTGCCCGTTCACTGGGCAGATTTTGCGAGCGTTGTCGTTGTTGCCAGCCCTCAGCCCACAGCCAGGCCGGTGCACTGTAGGACGTGAGGAAGGATCATTCTGCCAAAGTTTTCATAGGTCATTGTCGTATCCATCCCCCGACAGTCACAGAACCCTTCGTCGACGGGGTAAACCACCAGCCGGGGAACCATCTCCTCATTGCAGGACATCATGCGTTTACTCATGGAATAATAATTCGCATAAATTGATGGAGATAAAGAGGATCTTAACGGGGTACTGCTGATGTTTAATCTTGGAGCAGGTTTCACCTATCTTAATGTATTTCTTAGCCTCTTTACTGCAAGCGATCACGCTGCCTTCTTTATTTGTAAGAATGTAGGCACGTGCATTACTCAGTGAAGGCTGGAAGGCATTCTTAACGCTTGCGTGAAACGAGTTCATACCGGTCAAGCCAAACACCTCAGTTTCTCCGTCGGGTGTATGAACAAAAAGGATCACGACGCCAACAATTTGCAGGGACTCTGGATCGGTCGTTATGATCAGATAGGCAGGATTTAGGGCTGAAGAACCGGACCGTGTGGCTTTATGAGCAGGCGCTTGAAGGTAAACTCACCAAAGCCCTCTGCAATATCAACGTCGGCGTACTCTGGTTTCCATAACCGAGCAACGATAAGCAGATCGCCCTCGTGAAGTCCGATATCCTGCATGCTGTTACTCTCAGCTTAAGGAGGAAGATGCTTGAACGAGGGGCTAGAAGATGTTCATTAAGATCCAGCTCCTGTTCGACATAGTCCTGCAAGATGGATGGGGACCAGCAGGGTACGCGCTTCAAAAAAAAGTGGCCTAAATCCGTGGAAAATTTTGAGGCGGATTGATTAGCCTGAGGGTGTGAAACATGATCACATCTCCTGTCAGTGTGCTGTATATAATTACAGTATCATTAACTGACTTTTACCACGCCGCAAGATGCTGGAGCGTAGGGGAGGGGGGATGTTAATTTTCACTAGCTCTGAAACGTCTCATATTATTTCGCAATGATTATTCAAAAAATAACCATTACGCATCGACCTTCCGCTGGCGGGCGGTGCAGCAGATTATCCACAGCTTTATTTGCCGGATGTGCAGCGCAGATGTGGATAATCCACATCACTGTTTTGTCTCAGGGTTAATTAGCCCTTTTAACCGGTAGCAGAATCGCAGAACTTTGGTGACGTATTCTGGGTGGTATCAGCACATCTGTGATTGCCATCAAGCGTCAGGAAACTTTGCAGGCGTACTGGCGATTCTCTGAAATGCATGTCGTGGGGTTTTTACCATTATGCTCATCAGTATGATTAGCTTTCGTTCTATGGAAGGTTTTGAATAAGAGACAGGTTATGGAGCCCACCTCTCCATTATCTTCTATGCCGAAGCTCTGTCTGGCGCCCCTTGGTGCATATGAACCTGAATCCTGACGGCTGACTTTACTCACAGTTGGCCGGAGGCGCGCACGCCTTTCCGGTTCTCTACCGCGTCACCCCGGCAATCAGATAACCGCGGCGGCCAGACTGCCCGCCGTTCTGAGGTGCAACGCCGTTTCGCTGCCGCTCAGCCACAGTTGCCGCTGCATCATGCTGTCCATTCCTTCAGTCATCACCGTTTAAGTCCTTTCTCCGGGGCTGAGACAAGCACAGGCGACCTGGTCGTCCAGGATGGGATGAACGCCGGGAAAATTTTTGTCCGGCCACTGCGTTAGACCAGAAAAAAATGTCCCCGGCGCCCCGGACGCCTGCCATCCCCCGCGCTGGTTGACGCCCTCGCGGCGAAGGATCTCAAACGGGTGAAGTGAATACCGGAGGATTGAACCAGCCGAGTTCCACAAAAACGTCAACACCGCGGCTCCCGAAACTCAACGGGTGATGGGGTGAACAACTCAGTTAGAGAGGAGAAGAAGTATGGCAGCACGAGGCGTCAATAAAGTCATTCTGGTCGGCAATCTGGGGCAGGATCCTGAGGTGCGCTACATGCCAGACGGCGGTGCGGTGGCAAACATCACGCTGGCAACGTCAGAAAACTGGCGGGATAAGCATACCGGTGAAAATAAGGAGTTCACAGAATGGCACCGCGTGGTGCTGTTCGGAAAGCTCGCCGAAGTTGCAGGGGAATATCTGCGCAAAGGCGCGCAGGTCTACATTGAGGGGCAGCTGCGCACCCGTAAATGGCAGGGCACTGACGGACAGGATAAATACACCACGGAAGTGGTCGTCAATGCCGGCGGTACGATGCAGATGCTGGGTGGGCGCGCCGGTCACACTGGTTCAACGGAAATGCCGGGAAATCAGGTTCCGCCATCGGACGCGGTTCAGAATCATACTGCGACTCGGGATAGCGCCAGCGGTAAAGGTGGCAAAGGAGGAAAGGGCTCGACCTGCCCGGCACAGCCGCAGTCAGCACCGCAGCCGCAATGGCCAGAGCCCGGAAACTATCCGCCACCGCCGCAAGACTTTGAAGATCCGATCCCATTTTAATTAAGACAGGTTCCGCGGAAGCGGAACCGTTAAGAGCCGCGACTACTCGAAGCGAGTGCCCTGGCGGAGCTGCAACTCCGCACAGGGTGTGACAATCAAATTATAACGAATCCGATATGTCAGTTATTCAGTCTAAAGATAATATTTGTGGCGGCAAGCTATCCCGCTATTACGGTCGGCTGGCTGGCGGTTATATGAGCAGCCACAGTGGTGAGATGACACGCTATGAGAGCGTGACGCTGCAATGCTTAATTACGTCTAGTCCGGGTGACTTTGAGCCCTGAAGCGCACGTGGCGAAGAGTTCCACCGGCGATTGTGTGGTGCCGTGCTGAATGCCCTGCAGCTCAGCAAAGTTTGGGTGATTGATTGCGAGTGCAGGGGGGAGTGGGGCGGCTTATTACCGGTAAGTCAGGGCCTGACGCACCGGAAAAACTGCGCGTCACAATCGATATAATGAGCCCGGAGAGCGATTCGCCTCTCTGGCATGGGCTTATATGGGCAATACCAGATCACACCAGACTCTACATCCTGAACATCGAATGTTTCGAGCTGCATAGGATTGGTGAGTTGCTGGTGCGGGTTGAAGAAATGGTGTCTGCACGTATCGCACCGGCGGAAATTGTGGCTGTATTGGGCAGAAAAGGAGGTCATGAATGCTCCCATCAATGATGATACCTGCAATGGCACCATGCATCCCCTGCAATGGCAAAAGGTATGTAGCCTGCAGAACGTAGCGGCAAATCCTTCGAAAGCCTTCAAAGCCGCTGGCCTCCAAAAAAAATCTGACAGCGCTCCCGCAACGGTTTCAGCATTACTGATGCTACTGAAGTTGTTTTACTGTCCAAAATCGCTGCGCGGGAACGTTCCGTGCAGGCGATGCAAAAACCTGGCGAACGCCTAGGAAAAGCTTATCTGCGAAGCAAAAACAGAGCTGGCCAGCCAGACTGCCTACACGTTACGGCAATCGTATTTGCACTGGCGTCGTTGTGGTGCACGGGTGAACGATCTCCCGGACATGACGTGGGTCTGGCGTCAGCTTACGCGGAGGTTCTGAGTAGAAAGAAGTTTCTGACATCTGAATCTCTACGTCTGTCCACAGACAGAATCATCAAACCGGTCAGACCTGTTAATTTTTTAGGACAGTTTGCCGATAGTGTTCAGGTCCTTCACGAGGGATATACATTGATGGCAAATTCGTATTGACGATGCTTAGCGGCATCGTCTTTTTTTAACAAAGAGCCCGCCTGTGCGGGTTTTAAACGCAATGCAACCCCGGGTGGCGAGGAAGGACAGGATTGTTACCCCCTAAAGGGGCTTAAAAATCTTCGCGAAGTTAATGTGTTAAGTTGGAACATACTTGTTGCTGAGGGACAATCAGGAATAACACGCATAGCCTGAGTACTATTTTAAACATAGGTTTACTGTAACGAGCCACCTTATATGAAGTCTTGACTGAGACTCACCCCGTGAGAGTTAAGTGGGTGCGTATTGAAAATACTGTTTAAATATCCATACTAAAAGTTTCCCTCTGGGTCATATGAGTGATAAAGTTTCACCCATAAGACCCTATGGAGGCGACATGTCTGAATTTGAATTACTGGCTCAGGATTTGCTTGAGAAGGCAGCAGCTGAAGAACAACAGCGTCAGGAAAATGATAAAAAACTCATCGGGCAGGTTCTGGAAATCTATGACCAGAAATATGTGGCTGAGCTGCTCAGAAAAGTCGGTAAAAACGAATGGAGTCGCGAGACGCTAAATCGCTGGATCAACGGCAAGTGCCCGCCGAAGTCGCTGACGTCAGCCGAAGAAGCGCTTCTGCGAAAAATGCTGCCGGAAGCGCCTGCGCATCACCCGGATTACGCTTTCCGGTTCATTGACCTGTTTGCCGGCATTGGCGGTATACGAAAAGGCTTTGAAGCTATTGGTGGCCAGTGCGTGTTTACCAGCGAATGGAATAAAGAGGCTGTACGCACATACAAAGCCAACTGGTTTAACGATGAGCAGGCACATACGTTTAATCTCGACATCCGGGAAGTGACGCTCAGTGATAAACCTGAAGTGCCCGAAACCGAGGCTTATGCCTACATTGACGAGCATGTCCCTGATCATGATGTACTTCTGGCAGGTTTTCCCTGTCAGCCGTTCAGCTTGGCTGGCGTGAGTAAGAAAAACTCGCTCGGACGGGCGCACGGTTTCGAATGTGAAGCGCAGGGAACGCTTTTCTTTGATGTGGCGCGCATTATTCGCGCCAAAAAACCGGCTGTTTTTGTGCTGGAAAACGTCAAAAACCTGAAGAGTCATGACAAGGGTAAAACCTTCAAAGTCATCATGGAGACCCTGGACGAGCTGGGCTATGAAGTATCGGATGCCGCAGTCATGGGCAAAAGCGATCCTAAAGTCATCGACGGAAAGCACTTCCTGCCTCAGCACCGTGAACGTATCGTTCTGGTCGGCTTTCGCCGCGACCGGAATATTCACAAGGGCTTTACCCTGTGCGACGTCAGTCGTTTTTATCCGGAACAGCGTCCGTCATTTGGCGAGCTGCTGGAGCCTGTGGTAGACAGCAAATATATCCTGACGCCAAAGCTCTGGGAATATCTCTATAACTACGCCAAAAAGCACGCGGCTAAGGGCAACGGTTTCGGTTTTGGCCTCGTCAATCCTGCGAACAAGGAAAGCGTTGCCCGCACGCTCTCTGCCCGCTATCACAAAGACGGTTCTGAAATTCTGATAGATCGTGGCTGGGATATGGCCACAGGTGAAACAGACTTTGCGAACGAAGAAAATCAGATGAACCGTCCCCGCAGGCTGACGCCGCGTGAATGCGCGCGCCTCATGGGCTTCGAAAAGCCTGACGGGAAGCCTTTCCGCATTCCGGTGTCTGACACACAGTCTTACCGGCAATTTGGTAATTCCGTTGTGGTACCAGTGTTTGAAGCGGTAGCAAGACTGCTGGAACCTTACATTCTGAAAGCCGTTTCAGCCGATGCTGCTAAGGCAGAAGACATTTGAGTGAATCTCCCGGCATGCTATGCCGGGAGATTAGTTAATTAAGGAAGAGCGGCGTAAAGACCTGTCAGCTCGGCAATAAATGCACCCAGCGTTATTAGTTCCTCCCTTACCGCTTCCGGATATTTTTTGTGTAATGAAGACGGCACGACCAGCCTGACTCCCTCCGCCTGCATTTCCCTGTACTGCGTCTGTGACACTCCCTCCTGCAGCGTAAACAGGTGAACCGGGGAAATTCTGTTGGCTTCATTCAGTATCTGGCGCCAGCGGTCTTTACAGGTGGTCTTGACTGCCAGCATACGCAGATCTTGTGCAGGAAACTCGTCATCGTGGTAGGCCTCAGCGGAGGGGAACAGAAAGTCCGGCTTTTTATTGCCCTCCGTGACAGCCTGCGTGGCAAAGTGTCGCAGCCCGTGCTCAATAAAAAGATGCTCCAGGTGCAGCTCAAGTGACTTTCCAGCCCGGGATTTGCGGCGATTACTGACTGAGTTGGCCAGCGCAATGAATTCATCCACTGTGCCAGATCCTTTCCGGATGATGTCCAGAACGTGGAGTTCCTCAACCAGCAGAAAAATGTCGTACTCGACGCGCCGGCGGTCAATAAGCTGCTCATCCGGATCATCGGAATGCTTCACATAATGGCCGGCGGCATACTCAATAATTTCATTTCCAGACGGAAAGCGCTGCTCCCAGCCCTCCGGGATAATGTATTTATGATTAACAGGTGCTTGCCGGAGAGACAGGCCGCCCAGTATTTGATCGGCAGGCCCGGATATAAGCGTGCCGGGGATGACTTCACCGATAGCAGTCTCGATAAGGTCCTCTTCGTCAGGGTTGACGCAGACCCAGATATCTACGGCGGTACTGTCTACACGGTGCTCATCAAGACTGAAAGCCAGAAGCGTCAGGGCTCCGGTATTTTCAGGGTCCTGAAGTGGGCTGCCTCTTCCCCAGCGAGTGATTCTTTTCTCATTCCGGGTTTTGCCAAAATGGCGATTATTGTAATAAATTGCTCTGGCTTCGCTGTCCGGGCAGTCATGCGATGACACATGTGCAGTGAGAAAGACTGAAGGGTTCAGTTCGCGCGTATGGTTGATAGACGGAAACAGTTTTTCAACCATACCGGAAGGGATATAAAGCCCGACCTGATGACCTCCTGTTGCGCCGGTGTCATTGGCGGAAAGGCGTTTTATATAAAGAAAGTAATTCCCGCCTGCGATCTCATGTAGCCAGTTATGAAAAGTTGACATACACATCCCTCTGTTGTCCTGAAATTCAATTCGCCATTTTTTCATAGTCAGACAAAAGCAGCCAGCAAGGCTTAAAGGGATTATTACTGTGCAACTTAAACCGACAGTTGTCAGGAAGCAGTAACGCTGCCCAGGCGGCCGCATCCTGTTCTCCGGCAAAGATCCACTCCGTTAACCAGCAAGCCGGCAAGCTCCGCCCAATCGTTAGAAGACGCGTTTCGGGTCTGATGGCAACTGCGAGCGCATTCAGGAAGCTGACTTCTTCATCAGCTAAAACACCTCCGTCGGTAGGTTGAAGGTAAGGCTGTTCTTATGAATGAAGCGTTAGAAGAGAGAGGGACGTCGCTGGATCATTAGTACAAATTACAAAAATGACTTTCAAATCTAAAGTAAAGTTGTGGTATTAAACTTTGTTACGCAGATGGAACAGGATGTTTCTGTAATTTATTTTCGATGAGAATGGCTGAAATCAGACTTAATCCTTAAGTTGATCATTAATCAGCTGATTGATTTAAATAAGAAAAAACTGGATTAGGGAGAGACATGAAGCTTGCAACAATTCGTATATGTGGCTTTCAGTCGTTTGGTCAGGAGGTCACAGAGCTGAGCCTCGAAGATATCACATATATCATCGGTCCAAATGGTTCCGGAAAAACCGCCGCACTTCAGGCTTTATGTCGACTTTTTGCGTTTGACCCTTCGCTACGGCGAGTTCAGCGTTCAGATTTCCACATCCCGTTTGACGAAGAGACAGCCCCCGCCGAGCGCCAGTTGTGGATAGAGGCAGATTTTCTATTTCCTGAACTTGAACAGGACCAGGACAACAGCACTGTAGCACCTCATTTTAGTCATATGCGTCTGGACGAGCCAGAAGGTGTAGCGCGCATTCGTTTTCGCCTTACTGCGACCATGGGGCTGGATGGCGACATTGAAGAGGCTTTGGTGTATGTCCTGGATATTGATGCCGATGGCTCCCCTCTGAATGTGGCTCAGGTGCCCAGAGCTGAGCGTAATCATATACAGGTGCATTATCTGCCTGCCAGACGCGATCCCGCGGACCATATAACTTATGGTGCGAACGCGCTACTCGGGCGTTTACTCCGCGCTGTCCGCTGGGATGCTGAGCGCGATACGATTAAAGGGCTGACTGACCAGATAAGCGAAAGCCTTGCAGCAAACCCCTCAGTCAATGCTTTCAGTGAAAGTTTAAAAACAACATGGGCAACACTGCATAAAGGTAAGTTTTTTGCTGATCCTAAAATTACTTTCGTCGCGTCAGAGATTGAATCGCTGTTACGGCATTTATCGGTTTCATTTACGCCGGGCCACGATGGGTCATTTGTCGATTTCTCCCGCCTGAGCGATGGCCAAAAGTCAATGCTTTACCTTTCTCTTGTTTTATCATCTCAGGCGATAGGAAGAGCTGTTCTTGCTGAGGAAGATGTATCCTTTGACCCTGACAAATTACGCCCGCCGGTCTTTACATTAGTAGCCCTAGAGGAGCCAGAAAACAGTCTTTCTCCACATTTTCTGGGACGCATAGTGAGTTCCCTTAATGCCATGACAAAACATCCGGATGCGCAAGCACTGATTGCCACGCATGCACCCACTATGCTGCGCCGGGTTGATCCTGAGCGAATTCGTTATCTTCGACTGGATGAGTCACGAGAGACGCGGGTCACTTGTATTAAGCTGCCTGAGACAACTGATGAGGCACATAAATTTGTTCGGGAAGCCGTGCAGGCGTTTCCTGAAATCTATTTTTCGCGGCTGGTAGTGCTTGGCGAAGGTGACAGTGAAGAGATTGTGTTACCGCGTTTGCTTCAGGCCAAAGGTGCCCCCGTTGACGAGTCAGCCATCACGATAGCGCCGTTGGGGGGACGGCATGTTAACCATTTCTGGCGTTTGCTTGCGGCCTTAAAGATTCCTTATTTTACCCTGCTTGATTTTGATTTAGCCCGCTATGCGGCAGGCTGGGGGCGAATCAAGTACGTCAACGATCAGTTTTCATTACATCAGCCGGGTAAGAAACTGCCTGAAAATTACGGAATTCCACATTGGAATGATGGAAAACAGAAATTTCGTAACTTCGAATATTATCTCGACATGCTTGAAGAGCGAGGCGTGTTTTTCTCCTACCCGATGGATTTAGACTTTTCAATGCTATTCGCTTATCCAGATGCGTATGGCGTTGATAAAGAAGAGCCTGACGAGGCAACGATTAAAGCTGTGCTCGGAAAAAGTCACTACGATTCTACGCAATACAGGGATGACGAATTAGCGCTGTTTAATACCTATCACCAACGCTTCAAGCTTGGCAGCAAACCCGCAGCACACATTGAGGCGTTGACTCAGCTAACAGATGCAGAACTGCTTAAAGGCATGCCGGAATCTCTGGACAACCTGGCAGAAGCCGTTATTGCTAGACTCGCGGAGCTGCCAGAATGATTACTGTTGAAGAATGGCAACCCGCCGATGGATTGACGCTGGAACCCAATGCTGAACGAGCAGCAAAAGCGCGTAAGCATTGCCTGGCGCTGACTGCCGGCCCGGGCGCGGGAAAGACTGAAATGCTCGCGCAGCGAGCAGACTTCCTTTTGCGCACAGGAACATGCCGGTACCCCAAGAGAATTCTGGCCATCTCATTTAAGGTCGATGCCAGCAGAAACCTGAAGGAACGCGTAGAACGCAGATGTGGATTAGAATTGGCCTCACGCTTCGACAGCTATACATTTCATGCGTTTGCCAAACGGATTATTGACCGGTTCAGACCGGTTCTTTCGGGAGAATATGCGCTCGATGCCGGGTACACAATTGTCGAGAAAAAAAATGGCCCGTCTCGCACTGAAATAGAATTCGGCGATCTCGTTCCACTCGCTATTCAGATATTGAAAAGCTCAAAGATTGCCCGAAATGCGATTCGACAAACTTACAGTGATATTTTTCTCGATGAATTCCAGGACTGTACGAACTTACAGTATGACTTGGTTAAACTGGCGTTTCAGGGGACGAAAATTCGCCTGACTGCTGTTGGTGATACAAAGCAGAAAATTATGGCATGGGCAGGTGCGCTGGACGGTATTTTTCAAAGCTTTGTTAAAGACTTCAATGCGGTACCACTCAATATGTATCGTAATTTTCGGTCTAAGCCCCAGTTGCTGCGGGTTCAAAATGAAATTATTCGCAAGTTAGATCCTGCATCAGTCATGCCTTACGAACAATTGAAAGGTAATGAGGGTGAGGTATATGCCTGGAGGTTTGACGACAGCCTGATTGAAGCCCGTTATCTGGCTAATTTGATAAGTGGCTGGATAAATAATGAGGGCCTACCGCCAGCGGAAATTGCAATTCTGGTCTCTAAGCAGTTGGATTTGTATGCAGACCATCTCATGTCGGAGTTACATGAACGTGGGATCCCATACCGGAATGAACAGCAGTTACAAGATATCACGGTTGAACCCGTCGCATGTTTAGTCGTTGATTATCTGTCTTGTCTTTATGGTCAACGGGAACCTAAGGCTTGGATAAGGCTGATGAATCAGTTAGTCCCTTTTGCAGACGAAGAAGTCCAGGCAAGTGCACGAAAAGACCTCGATCAGTTGATAAGAAAGCAACGTAAGAAAGTCTCTGACGCCAGGAAAACGGATTCTCCATTTTCCGGTATGTGGAGTTTTGTAGGGGCTTTCCTGAAGCACGTTGGCATGCAAACGCTTGTAGCATTATCGCCTGAGTATGAATCTCATGAACGGCTGAAGCAGGTTGTTCGGGATACCAGGGCAAAAATCGAGAACTTGATGGGGGCAGATTCAGATTTATCGGGCGCATTGAAACGGTTTGCGAATGATCAGTCTGTTCGCATTCTGACTATCCATAAAAGTAAAGGCCTGGAGTTTGATTCGGTTGTAATGATGGCAATTGAAAATGAGATTTTTTTTGGTGACGAAGCTGAGAATCGTTGCGCATTTTTCGTCGGTGTTTCTCGCGCAAAGAGACGTCTGGTTTTAACTCATGCCGATAAGCGAGAACAGCCAGCTAACGCCAAGCGTTGGAAGGCTGTCAGAACGCCTCAATCCGAGTATTTTGGATACGTGATCCCATTTGTCCGGTAGCAATAAGCAAAATTAATTAGCTGAATGACACAAATTATTCATTCCAGAATGAGGGACAGAATTGATATCAATTCTGTCCCTCTTTTTTGCAGCAATTTTGGTTGGTACAGGCATGAGTTGACCGCACAGCTTCTGACTCTTATTTGATTTTTTCAACCGAATGACTCGACAGCTTCGGATCCCCGGTATGACGGGTCGTCAGCCCGACTGCGCTAACTGGCAAAGCCGGCCCGCCCCTGCGGCTTGGGCCTGATGGCAACGTCCATATCTGCAGCTGGCTGACCGCCAGCGCTTTCGCTGGCCACATACTGATGTGGCCGCTGAGGACCGGACCGGCGAAACGTCGTGCCGTCCGGGGCTGTATCCTGCTCATCGCCTGCTGTTCTGTTTCGTTTCCCTACGTCCTTTGCCGTGCTGAAACCTGGCAAACAGGCGTCCTCACGCAAGGGTCGCTCACCAAACGGCTACTCCCGGTCCCTCCGGGCTGCGGCCTTGCCGTTTCTCCTGCGTTCAGCCTGATGCCCGGGCGCCGGTTTTGCGCTTACGGCTACGGAACTCGGAGAAACATCACATGAAACTGAACGGGAAAAACAGCATGTCACAGCAGAACGTCAACACCTCGGCTCCAGAATCTGAAGAATCATCACTGGAACATGTCACTGAGAACATGCGCTTTTTTAGTCGCCTTCACGTGCGCGATACGCAGGGTAATTACGTGATGGCACCGGACACCCAAATCCTGGCCGAAGCAGACTCTAATTGCTGACAGAAGCTCACTCGTTTAAAGGATTTCTTAGAAAATTTGCACAAAAAGATGATGCAGATTTTACGTAAAAGCGCAGGCAACAGCCTTATTTCCGTTCATGTCTCAAGCTTAAACTGTTCTCATACAGCCCAGGAACAGAGCGGGCATTGATTGAAATGTAGGTAAGAAATGTACCATTTGTAAGCGGAAGACGTCTGCGTATTATGAAAGACAGTTTAGGTAAGCTGAGCGGTGTTAATGATGTGTGCACCCTAGCGAGAGTTTACTCCCTCTCGAATTTATTCCATTCAGGCATGCGATCCTCCGGTGTGTCTTTGCTCGGAATGAGAATGGGATTCCGCCGGGTTGTGGGGACCGAATCTTTCGGAAGAAATTGTTTTCAGTAGGCGAAACGGTTCTTCATTCAGTCGGAATACAAGGGACGTAAAGGTGGGGAGCAGATGTTCCATTCCTCATAAATCTTTTCCTGTCAGCAGTTACGCCTCGAAACAGGGGGTCATCAACAACTCGCTGTAGTACTTTATCGCAGATGTGGATATGAGGATCTGTGTTGCTTTCCTCTGCATTACAGATCCTTTACGTTTAGGCAAAAATATTAAAGTAACTCTATGAATATCTGTCATATTTATGACTGTATTGCGAAGATTACGAATCAGTTTATATGTTACTCTGAGGTACTAAGTAGCCTTCTGGCGGATTCATTTGCCCTTCTTTTAAGCAAGCCTTCATCCTGAATCTGCATACGTCCGTCTTGTTTAACGATGCTCCCATCGACGATAACCGTCGTGACATTTTCAGGTCGTGCGGAGTAGACAATCAACGCTGCCGGATCACCTCCGCCAAAACCACTCATATTCAGCGCATCCGGATCAATAATCTGTATATCTGCCCGCTTGCCCTGCTCCAGAGAACCGGTTACGGCAGATAGTCCCAGCGTATCGGCGCCGTGCCAGGTAGCCAGCTCCAGCAGCTGGCGTGCATCCGGCTGCGTTTCGTCTTTCGTTGCTCCGCTCAGAGTTAGCGCTATAAGCCGTAACGTAGCAAACATATCCCCGCTACCTGCAAGTGAATTACCGTCAATACCCAGTCCTTTGCGCGTTAACGTTGAAAAGTGATCTAGACGGGTTAATCCGTAGCCGACACGCTGTTCGCTGATAGGTGTGAGTGCCAGACTTCCACCCGATTTTTTAAGTGCCATAAGTTGTTGCTTTGTAGCATCTGTGGTGTGAACTACAGTTAACGAAGAATTAAGAAAGTTACGTTTTATCAGTGCATTGAACATTGCATCAGCGTCTCCGCTGACATGTACCTGAACAGGGAGATTATGCTTTTTCGCGAGACTGAACTCTTTCTCTCGCATTGCCCAGTTTTGTTCATCATTTAAATCACGAGGCAGACGCCATCCCAGGCCGAGCTTAATCCTGTCATCAGGCGTCTGAGCTAGGCTTAGCAAATGATCCATATCAATAGGACTTTTCGTTGATTTATCCGGTCCACCGTAATACATCACGGCACGAATTCCAGCGTCCTTCAGCGCTTTCAGCCCGGCATCCCCCCAAGCTGGACCTTTGATGTTATCGAAGAAGTCCCCGCTACTGGTGATCCCGCCTGAAAGCAACTCCACTGCGCCAATGTACATCGAGATGTAGATATCATCAGGCTGCATGCGCGCCCCGAGCTGGTTACTGACGGGAAAAAACTTGCCATCATTGTTGCGGAATTGTCCCCGCATGGTGGTTACCCACAGGTGAGAGTGAGTATCAACAAAGCCGGGTAACACGAATTTTCCGTGAGCGTTAATTACTTTTCGCCCTGTCACTGACAGATTAGTACCGACTGCGGCAATCTGACCTTTGTGAATTAAAATATCATGGTCTGGCAAATCTTCACTGCCCGGTTTAAGCGGCATGACATAGCCATTTTTAATCAGGATATCTGTGGACACCTGCGCGGCGAGAGAAGTACTTACCGCTGACATCATTAATGCAGTGATCAAACAGGTCGTTTTCATCATTTCTCCTGAAGCGGTTGAACTTAAAATGAAAAATAAATTTCATTTTAGCCCACGATAAGGATTATGCATTTCATCAACATTAAGATACTTTCCGTGGTTGCCTGCTTACTTAAGTAACGATGCCTCACTGAAAAAAATGAGCGATAACGCCTGACGACGAAAAACCGCGCCTGTTGGCTTATACAAGGATGCGATGACTCAGCTGAATGGGGATTTAACACCAGCAAGTACAGCTAGAATCCTTACCGGCCATCGGACACTGTTGGAGAGCTTGGAACAATTCTTTTACGGTCCTGCAAAGCTTACGGTTATGGACTCTGCCGGTTAGCGCAGTAATACAAGCAACCTGGCAGCGCCGGGAAGCCGGAGGGGCTAATATCATGAGACGGATGTTTGCTTTGTATCAGAAGCCGACATAGTCATGGTCCGGAACTTTAAAATAATCTATCTCAAAAGCCGCAGCCCTCTAAGTACAATTTTTTGGAATTCTTCACATTCGGAATGCTCTTTCTTCGTACAACATGCAACATGTTTCAGTCCCCGGCTTAGCAATTGGAGTTTGCGGATAGTGCCGTCAATCACCTTTGCTCTATGAAGAAGTTGAACTCTGTCTAATGCGAGTTTGTTCTCTGTATCAAACATCATAGCTATTTCATCTAGAGAAAACCCTGCAGCCTGCCCAAGCGCAATTAATTGCAGCTTATTGATCACATTCTCGTTGTACTGCCTTCTAAGGCCATTACGGCCAATGGGTTTGATTAGTTCTTTCTTTTCGTAATATCTCAACGCTGATGGGGTAACTCCTGTAAGGTCAGCGATTTCTCGGATATCAAGTTCTTTCATTATTGACTTAAACCTCACTTTAAGTTGCACACTGGTCATTATGTCATTACAAAGAAGGAATGCATGTTGGATACCATCATTTTTTACAAAACTGTCATAACGGGCATTGGCGCAACACTGGTCATGGATTCGTGGTCATTATGTCAAAGACTGATTTTAAAAATTCCACCGTTGAATTATGCATTGGTAGGTCGCTGGATTTTATGGCTTCCACAAGGAAAATTCAGGCATCGCACCATTCTTTCAGCGTCACAGATACGTGGGGAAAATCTTATTGGCTGGCTATTCCATTATCTGACCGGGATACTTTTTGCGGTTATCCCGCTTTTGCTTAACGGAAGGGTTTGGTTTTATGAACCTTCCCTCTTCATGGGCGTGTTGACTGGTTTGTTAACGTTACTTGCTCCATTCTTAATTCTGCAACCCGCATTTGGCTTTGGTATCGCTGCCTCGCTTACACCTCGCCCATGGGTAGCGCGTTTATTAAGCCTGATTACGCACATTGCGTATGGTGTCGGCTTATATGGCATTACCGCTGTTATGGCATCATCATCGTAGTGCCATTGAGCGGTACAAGTGTTATCACACCCACATTTACTACCTGGCACTGACCCCGTTGCGGTATTGATAAGCCTTGTGACACCGGAGTATTTAAAAGGTGGACATTTTAATGTCCGCTTAATGCCCTGATACATCTGACAAAATTTGTATGGCTTCAATAAGGGCGAGATCGATGCTTTTCAGAGCGAACTGTATCCTGCAGAACGTAATCACTGCTGGAGCTGTCAACAGTTACTGTAGAGCAACTCCGGTGCGTTATCGTACTTAATGGCTCATCTCAAGGTTGTGCTGCTTTGCTATTGCAGGAAAATGGCTCTGCTGAGATTAAGCAGCAGCACACTGGTATCGAGTGCAACGTTGTAGCGCTGATGGGTTCCGGATCGTGAACGTAATCGCAGCCGGCAACGGCGAGTTTATCAAAGTAAGCGTCCCGGCTCAGGTACTGAGTAAATCGTCCGTACATACATTTTCCGCCTCTTTAAGCATAGTGTTCTCTGCCGTTGCTCTGCGTGAACGCCATTCAAAAGGGAAATCGGGACCTCTTGGCCTCTCCCGACTGACCGGATCATCAGCCCCATACGCTAACGGAAGGGGATGCAATTCCGTGCCTGACCGCTAGGCCGATGGTGGACGGTTATAGCAGTCATAAAGATCAATGCGTTGAAGCGGATGGTAAATCACGCCCTCATAATTATCTTACCGCTTATGTATGGTACTCCCTGTAGAACTTGCTAAAGCTCAACGCCGATTTTCATAACCTTCCTATACTTTGGTTAATGAAAAAATCCACTTAACTAAGGCCCGAAAAGATCTCCGTAAATGAGGTTAATCATGATCACGCTTCACCACGCTATTAAAATCGTCGCCCCGCGCCATGAGGTTTATAAGGCGCTCACTGATACTAAGCAGATGGCCGCCTGGCATGCTGGGATAGTTGAGGGCGAGATTGCTCCCGGAAAGGTACTTACGCTCCGACCAAAAAAAGAGACGCACTTCAGCTGGCGTACAGAAATACTGGAGGCTGATGTGCGTATCGTACAGACCTCGCTTCTCGAATCAGACAGCCATGCAGGCAAGACCCTGACCTTTGCCCTCTCCGACCTGAACGATGGACGCACGCTGGTGGAGTTATCCCACGGCGAATGGATACCAGACGATGTCCACCTGCCGTTTTGCAACACATACTGGGGCGAAGTGCTATTCCAGCTGAAATCTTATGTAGAAAAGGTTTGAGGAGAAACCGTAATGTCGCAAAAAAAACCTGGTAGTTATCGCTTGGTTAAACCCGGTGAACCGCATCCTCAGGGCTGGGAGGTACCACCGGTTAATGACCTCCGTTCTGCCATAGAATTGCTTAAAAACCTGCCCGGACACTATGTTGAAACCAACCGTGAGGTAGACCCTAAAGCCGAACTGGCTGGCGTCTATCGCTATGTCGGGGCGGGCGGTACAGTCATGCGTCCGACCCGGGTCGGACCGGCGATGACCTTCAATGCTATCAAGGGCTTTACCAATGCGCGTGTGCTGGTGGGGCTGATGGCGAGCCGCGAGCGTGTCAGCGCGCTGCTTGGCGCTCCGGTAAAAGAGCTGGGTATTCAGATGGCAGAAGCGCGCAGGAATGTCACCCCCCCCGTGATGGTAAAGGGGACGGAGGCACCTTGCCAGGAAGTGGTTTATCGCGCGGAAGATGAGGATTTTGACCTGCGTAAGATCCTGCCAGCGCCCACCAACACCGTCGAAGATGCAGGCCCTTACTTCTGCCTCGGTCTGGTGCTCGGTAGTGATCCAGACGATCGCGATAACGCAGATGTGACAATTCATCGTCTATGTGTGCAGAGTAAAGATGAGCTTTCTATCTTCTTTGCGCCCGGGCGCCATATTGACGCGTTCCGACAGAAAGCAGAGGCCGCTGGCAAGCCGTTGCCTGTGTCGATCAATATGGGACTGGATCCTGCTATCTATATTGGTGCAGAGTTTGAAGCACCCACAACACCGTTTGGCTTTAACGAACTGTGCGTGGCGGGTGGTCTGCGTGGCAAGCCGGTCGAGCTAGTGGAATGTCTGAGCGTTAATCAGCGCGCTATCGCGCGCGCCGAGATCGTTATCGAAGGCGAGATTCTGCCTGAAGTGCGCGTTGAAGAGGATCAGAACACGCATACAGGCAAAGCCATGCCAGAATTCCCCGGCTACACAGGAGAAGCCAATCCTTCTCTGCCGGTGATTAAGGTCAAAGCCATAACAACGCGCCACAATCCTATCCTGCAAACGCTCGTGGGGCCGGGTGAAGAACATGTCAGTCTGGCGGGGATTCCGACAGAGGCGAGCATACATCTTGAGTGTGAAGATGCACTCCCCGGGTTAGTGAAGAACGTATACGCGCACAGTGCAGGCGGTGGAAAATTTCTGGTAATACTTCAGGTCAGTAAACGTAACGCCGGTGATGACGGTATGACGCGTCAGGCTGCACTCATTGCGCTGGCGGTTTATCGCGAGCTGAAGAATGTCATTCTGGTCGATGAAGATGTTGATATTTTCGATTCCGACGACGTGCTATGGGCAATGCAGACACGCTATGTAGGCGATCTTGATACCCTTTTTGTACCGGGCGTTGCAGGACACGTGCTTGACCCGTCACAGCAGCCGTTCTACGATTCGCGCCTGACGATTAAAGGCACTACCAGTAAAACTATTTTTGACTGTACAGTCCCTTATCACCTGAAAGAGCATTTTATTCGTGCGCAGTTCAAAGAGGTTGATCCCAGTCTATGGGTACCCGAGTTGTTTGCCAAAAAAGACGTGTAGGGCGTGCCACAAACCGATAACCAGTGTTATCGGTTTTAAAATATCCTATTACAATAATGAATTATTTATACACGCAGGTTCCTTGAGAAAAGCGCTCTTTGCATGCGTAAAAGTTTATCTACACATACAAACTTGAGCAAGTGCTGTTAAGAGCGAACATCAAATGTTTTCTACTTAAAAAACGTACCGCCCTTAAATTATCCATTAAAGATGTAAGGGGCGGTTTTAAAAATTTCCAACCCTGACTTTGTTGATTGTGTTAGGGTTTGACAGGGTGTAAGTATTTTCATTTTTATTTTTTTTGGTGGCTGAAATACACACCTCCGGCAAATTGCATTGACCAACCTTTAACTCTATCCTTAGTGCCTGTAATCTTGAGAGCCCCGACCTTTGCATGATTTGCAACATTAAGCATACCAACCCACTTCATATACTTTTCGTCGACATGATCACTATTCAATTTTAGTATTTCAGTCTCATTGATGAATGATATATTTGAGAATAACAGGCAAAACTTTAACCTGAATTTTTTGTTATTAATTGAGAACTCACAATCGTTATATGAAATGGACTGCCAGATGCCTCGACTGGCTTTATGTGCGAAATCTTTTTCTTGATTCAAATATTTCACTTCAATCCCGAACGGCGCAGGTTCAAACCCATGATTAAGGAGATGAGCTTTAGGGTAAATAACGTAATCAATCCTAACTTTCAGCCCCTCCGTTACATGCGTTCCAACAACTTCCTGATAAATATGAAAATCATTCTTCAGTGTGTTAATCATCCATGTTTTCAGGTCATCTTCACTAGAAAACACAGGGGCAAGATTTTCTGAGAGCTCTTTTCTTTCTTTTTTAATTCGTTTGATCTGTTGGTTTAACGCCAGAAGTGTTTTATCCACACCAAGTAAATCAATGATATTATCAATGTCTTCTGATAGTGATCGATAAGCTTCGCGGTATTTTTCTATGTTTTGTGAGTGTAAGGCTGTGCTTACACCGTATAAAAGATGAGACCTTTTACGATGTAGAAGTGAAAATCTTTGGCTTCTTTTTTGTGATTCGTCGATGTATCTTTCTTCAATGGTAGGGTCAAATGTGTTCGGGATTCTTCCGTTTAGTTCACTTGAAGCATCTGCGAATTTCAATGCGCCACCTTTCTGTCTGCCGCAGTTGTTGCATTGGCGAACATAGTGTTCACCGCCACCAAATGCAAGGATTTTTATTTCAAGATTTAAGTCACAGTTACATGGATTGTAAATCAGTAACTCCAGCTCTTCATCAATTTCTATTATTCTTTTTGTAACAAATTCGTTATTCACTAGGATTTGATCTCTAATAAATGGTTATAAATGTCCAGTCGCGATTTTATAGTATTTAAGCTATTTAGCTAGCTGAATGAAGTCAATTATTCCAAATCAAATGGATGAGTCAATGACAACTATAAAGTTGTCAGAGCATATTGTCTCTTAATGCCCATTCTTGGCGTGCAGTAGTCATAATTCTCGTCCTATAAAAAACTACCTTCGGCTCCCCGGCAGACCGGGTTGTCAGCCCGACTGTGCTAACCGGCACAGCCGACGAGCTTCGCCGGACCGCTTGGCGTTTCGGGCCGTCGGCTAGGATCTAATGGCAACGTCAGAATCAACCCCTGCAACGAACTTACGACAGTGCGTTCACTTGCCATAGACTAACATGGTCGCTAAGGAACGGAGCGGTATACAGCTGCCGTCCGGGTCAGTGCCCCGTTGATTACCTGCCTTCATGTTTCGTTCTCTTAGCCCCTTTGCTGTACAGAAACCTGCTAAATAGGCGGCCTCACACAAAGGGTGCCTTGCTAAACGTCTACACCAGGTCCCTCCTGGCTGCGGCTTTATCTTTTCCCCCACGTTTTGCTTAATATCCGAGTGCCTGTTTTGCCCACACGGCGAGAAACTTAGAGAAGCATCACTTAATCGCAAACAAGAGACACAGCATGTCACAGCAAAACGTCAACATCCAAGCTTCAGAATCTAAAGATTCATCGATTTTTAAAGGCAATGGCGACTTGAGTCAGGCGGGTGAGGGGCTGGGGGAGGGCCTTTTGCGCAGGTTGAGTCCGATTTGATGGATTACCTTCTTGGGCGTTACCAGCAAACACGACAGAAGATCAAAGAGATTACCTGCACGGTTAGCTATGCGGACAACTTTCCGCCAGTTTCGCACTTTATCAGCGGCAATCTGAGCGATCGTCGCGGTAATTACGGTTGAGCCAACGCAGATCGGGTCTATTGAGAGTTTTAACGGACGGTTTTGGGACGGATGTCTGAATGAGCGCTGGTTCAGGGATGTCTTCATGCCCGGAAAATTATTAATGACTGGCTGCAGGGCTAAAAACGAGTCCAGACCTCATTCATCGCTGAATTACCAGACGCCTGCTGAATTTGTAGCAAGCTGGAGAAATGTAAAAATTAGAAGGTTCACAAGCCGGTATGACTAACTGATCGCTGTATTTGATTTTGGGGACGGGGCAGTAAGTGATGAGTCAACAAATTTCAGAATTGTGAGGTGCTATACAACTTTCGCAACAATCCCCAGACGCAGGATTGTTGTGGTTGAAAACTCAACATGAATAATCAACTATAAGGTGACTAGACAACTTATGACATTATTTTTACCAGTGATTTAATGTCAATGCAGAGTTTTCAAATCAGAAAGAGTCAGTTCCTAATAATTCGCCCAGGATTAACCTCATGAAAAATATATCTATAAGAGCAAGAATGCAGAGCTTTGGCGGTTTTCTCACCGCAATGGTCATCCCTAATATTGGTGCTTTTATGGCTTGGGGATTCATCACTGCTCTTTTTATACCGGCAGGGTGGTTCCCCAATAAAGAATTTGGATCGCTGGTCGAGCCTATGATTCGCTATATGTTACCGATGCTTGTGGGGTATACAGGCGGGAACATGGTCGGCGGTAAAAGGGGGGCCGTCATAGGAACTGTGGGCACCATGGGCGTTATAGTCGGTACTAACGTGCCTATGTTACTGGGTGCTATGGCCATGGGGCCACTGGGCGGTCTGGTAAGTAAACAGATTGATCGTCTGCTAGAAGACCGCATCCCCGCAGGGCTGGAGAATGTTGTTCAGAATTTTGCGCTTGGGATAGCCGGGATGGTGCTGGCATTACTGGGCTATGAATTTATTGGCCCGTTTATGCTGACCATTACTAATGGCATTGCCTTTGCCATTGATGGGTTACTCAAAACAGGGTATCTGCCTACACTGGCGCTGTTGATTGAACCGACCCGTGTGCTGTTCCTTAACAACGCCATTGATCAGGCAATTTTCTACCAATTGGGAATGAAAGATGCGGCTATCAACGGTAGTTCCATCTTCTTCATGGTATTTGCCAGCCCCGGTCCGGGTCTTGGACTGTTGCTTGCGTTTTGTCTATTCGGGAAAGGGATGGCAAAAAAATCTGCACCAGCGGCAACCATCATTCACATTTTTGGTGGTATCCATGAAATGTATTTCCCATATGTTTATATGAAACCGTTGATGATTTTGCCATTGATGGTGGGGTCAGCCGTCGGGATTGAAGTATTTTCATTAATGCACGCCGGGCTTGTCGCTGGTGCAACACCTGGTTCCATTTTCGCATTTATGGCTCTGACACCCCCAGGTAAGTTTATGGCAACCCTAAGTGGAATTGGTGCTGCCGCAGTGGTTACATTTGTTGGTGCCAGCATAATTTTGAAATTTGATCGCTCAATTGAAAAAGATGAAAGCTTTATCGCTTCTCAAAACACCATGAAAATCACGAAAGAAGCCGGTATGAGCGAGGTATATGCAGCTGCTAAACGTGATTCTCAAGGAAAAGCGATTGCGCAAAACTATAAGAATGGAGAAATAAAATTTATAGCGTTCGCTTGTGATGCCGGCGCTGGTTCGAGTGCTATGGGCGCGTCAACGTTCCGTAAAAAATTACAGAAAGCAGGTATAGGTCATGCAATAACCGTTAAGCATTTTGCAATCGAAAGCATCCCGGCTGAAGCTGACCTTGTAGTGGTTCACCAGAATCTGGCTGATCGCGTAAGAATGAGTAAAAATATTCCAGTGATTGAGATTAAGAATTATTTAGGTGACTCAAAACTTGAAGATTTGCTTCATGAACTTAGCGAAAGAGAGGCAGCAAAATCGTCAACTCAACTTTCAGATGTGTAACTGAGTCGCCTTCCACTGCTGGAGATAATAATGAAATACGTTGAAATCACGGGTGTTAAAGAGATTACAGTCGGTGAAATAGGTGCGCCGGAGCTTTCTGAAGGTGAAGTCCTGGTTGACGTCAAATATAGCGGCATATGCGGTTCAGATATGCATTTTTATCTTGGACACCACCCTTCGCTTAAGCCTCCAACAGGATTCATCCAGGGGCATGAGGCGGTAGGTGTGATCACCGCTGTTAAAGGGGACGTGAAAAACTATAGCGTTGGTGACACTGTCGCTATCAATCCGTTAGTAGGTTGTGGGAAATGTTTCAATTGTCTGGATAACCTTCCTAATATATGTAGAGTAAGCCGTAAAGTTATGGGGTTCCGTTTAAATGGAACCATGTGCGAGCAGATGGCCTTGGCTCCTGAGCAGTTGATAAAGCTTCACCCTCAAGCTGATCTCAGAATAGCAGCAATGATTGAACCTTTTGCAGTCGGACATCATGCCGTATCGTTATTAAAGGGTGTTGATTTACGTTCCGTTCCGGTTATTGTAACGGGAGGCGGTACCATCGGTTTAGTGACAGCCTTAGTCATTAAATATCTTTACCAGGCAGAACCTTTGATTGTTGAGAAGGATCCACAGCGTATCTTACAACTTCAGGCAATGGGTTTTAGCGTCTATGCTTCTGTTTCAGAAGTTGATGATCTGCAACTAAGACAACGTCCGATTGCCTTCGAATGTACTGGATATTATCCAGTGTTTGAAGCACTGATTGCAGCGCAACGTAAACCTCAGCAAATTGTTATAATTGGCCAGTATCAACCGGGCTCTGCTGTCGGATTGCATGAGATCATGTCTTCGGAAATAGCAATCTTATCAAGCCATATGTACACCAGTGATGATTTGCGGGCAAGTGCAGAGGCTATAACTCACCCTAAAATTAATAAGGCGCTAAGTAGCATTCTATACCCCAAAGTTTTTTCACTTGAAGATGCAGCAGAAGCTTTTGCTGTAGCCACTTCAGGTAAACTTGATGGAAAGCTCAAGGTTTTGATAGGGAATGAATGAGGTACTAAAGTTTCCTGCCATTTTTAAGGGCGGCTGACCGATCATTTGTCTGACTTATAAGGGTTCATGCCTGACATGAACCCTTATTATTGATATCATCAAAATTAAAACCTGACTTTCTGATATAACGCGTTTTACATCAGGATTAATGCTGGCTTGTTATACAGCTTCAGACTTATGTTTACTCTGCTATTCATCTTTTAAGTGAATTTCGATGTTAACGATTAAATGGTCCATGATGAGAGATGAAATAAATAATCGCCCATGACAGCGATTATGCGGCCATTAATTATCATCACTGGAGTAATCACTCCAATTAAATAAATAGAATCCTTATTTTATAACGTCAGGTGCAGGCTTACCTTTCTCAGTAGTGGTTTGTCAGCATCTAGTGGAAACTCCGTATCTGTAAAATTTAGATATTATAATGATGATGGCATCTCAATTTTTTAACTAACTAGGGTTGTTATCCTTTGATAGCCACTTTTAACAATTTAATTATCAGTGGTAATTAAAGAGCGGATATCCTTAAACTGAGTTAGACAGGGATTTATATCTTAGATTTAACATGTTATATAAAAAAGCGAAAGGTATGAAAGTGACACTACGTTGAGTTCGAGGGGGGCCGCGTGACGTTAATGTTATAGAGTGTTAAGGACGATAAAGAATGGCAGTCACCTGCGGTGACCAGCCAGCGATTTTTATTCAATCTCTGCGGTCAGCTATCTGACGAAGATGAAGAATATTTGTATTTACAATAGCAATATTCACTTCAAAAGGCGTACCATCATCCAGGTATACAACCTCATGTAACTCCATGAGCGCGTCATGAGGCGCAACGTTCAGCAAGCGGATTTGGTCTTCATCTGACACATTAAACGCTCTTACATTTTGTGCCCTTCTTTGGACGCCTTTTCCGGTAAGGCTCTCTATGTACGAGTACTTTGATATTTCAAGCTGATTGAACTCCATAGTGCTGAACATGTTGACAGGGAAATGGATATATTCAAGCGAAACGGGAATATCATCAAATGACATAAGGCGCAGGATTTTATACACCTGATCAGTGGATTTTATCCGGAGTTCCTGCGCCATGGCTGTGCTAGGTACTTTGGTTATGCTGGCTGAAATTACTTTTCTTATTCCTTTATGACCGCTCTTTTGTGCTTGGTAATCAAAAGGCGATAGAGCGTGAAACTTACCCGCATGATTACTGTAAGCAGTCGAACCAACGTAAATCCCAGAACCTTTAACTCGGTATATTTTTGACTGTTCAATAAGGATCCGTGTTGCCTCACGCACTGTCGCACGCGTAATGCTTAACGCTTTGGAAATCGCAATTTCAGTATCGAGCTTATCTCCCGACGTCAGTCCATCCTCATTGATTTTATTTAGGATGAAATCAATCACCTCTTTTTGCTTCTCAGTGACGTTATCTGACATTTTTATCCCTTATTTCATGCGCTTAGCGTGTAGGGTAACAGTGGGCGGTCTAATGCGCTCATCCGAAACTTATTAAACTGTGATCAAACTAACAGGCTAGGCACAAAAACATCCTGTCTGGTCATCTTTTTCAGTTTACCTCTTGTGTACGGCTGAGTCGAGATGCATTCTAAAGATGACTATACATCTTTAAGGTGTGTGTACTTGTGGTGTTTTAACACTGTCAGCCTTATTTCAAGCAATCATCAGGAGTGTAAATTGGACAATAGACAACTGGCTAATGCTATTCGATTCCTCAGCATTGATGCTGTACAGCAAGCGAATTCGGGCCATCCAGGCGCACCGATGGGTATGGCAGAAATGGCTACCGTGCTTTGGCGCGACTTTTTACGGCATAACCCCAAGGACCCTAACTGGATTGATCGCGACCGTTTTGTGCTATCAAATGGGCACAGCTCGATGCTGCTTTATTCAGTTCTGCATTTGACGGGCTATGACCTAAGCATTGATGACCTCAAACAGTTTCGTAAACTTCATTCCAAAACGCCTGGTCACCCTGAATATGGTTACACACCGGGTGTTGAAACTACATCTGGACCCTTAGGGCAGGGCATTGCTAATGCCGTAGGCATGGCTATTGCAGAAAGGACTCTTGCAGCAGAGTTCAACCGTGACAGTTTCAATATCGTTGATCACTTTACCTATGCCTTCCTCGGCGATGGATGCTTAATGGAAGGTGTTTCCCATGAAGCCTGCTCACTGGCTGGTACATTAGGTTTAGGAAAACTTATCGCCTTGTGGGATGACAACAATATTTCAATTGATGGCCATGTGGATGGCTGGTTTGCTGTAGATACAGCCGCTCGTTATAAAGCGTATGGTTGGCAGGTCATTGAAAGGATTGATGGGCACAATCCGCAACAGATTGAAGCTGCACTCAACGAAGCACGTAAGGATCTTTCCCGCC
>NZ_JAGXKB010001114.1:0-228 GCF_019091025.1 Pantoea sp. GbtcB22 | reverse complement strand
GAAGTAGTGATCAAATCACCGGTGAAATTCCCCGAAAAAGTGGCGGATTCACTGGCGCGCGCCTGAGGAGATCCAACATGAGTGACAACAAACGTCAGTACGGCCAGGAGGTCAAAGGGCATTTGCTTACCGGGATCTCGTGCATGTTCCCGCTGATCGTCGCCGCCGGGATCTGCATCGCGCTCGGCCAGATGATCGGCGGGCCGGATGTCGGTAATCAGGCCGGCA
>NZ_JAGXKB010001113.1:0-228 GCF_019091025.1 Pantoea sp. GbtcB22 | reverse complement strand
TGCTCAGCGCCATGGAGATACCATTTTGACGGCAGAAGGCACGCTCTTTCGTGCGCGGCTTCGTGAAATTATTTTCCAACAGCCACAAGAGAAAAATTGTCTCAATCAGTTGCTTCATCCACTCATCAACGCCCGCACGCAAAAATTAAAATTATTGGCCACTTCACCTTATGTGCTTTGGGTGGTGCCGCTGGTGGTCGAAAACGGCTTACAGCATCAAGCCGATCC
>NZ_JAGXKB010001112.1:0-228 GCF_019091025.1 Pantoea sp. GbtcB22 | reverse complement strand
AACAAGCCTAAATTATTGTGAGATGAATGATATGGCTTGAATATGGGATAATTCTTGCATGCTCTTAGCAAGATGAACATCTCAGGTTTTTAATTTGAAAATAACAAAATATAGCTCCCCTTGGTCAAAAATACCTACCAGAGCAAAAAATGCTTTAATTAGTTGAAACTGCTATAAAGAGCTGCTTAGTGATATCTTGAGCTTTGTCAAATTTTGAGTCTCTTTGAG
>NZ_JAGXKB010001111.1:0-228 GCF_019091025.1 Pantoea sp. GbtcB22 | reverse complement strand
CTTCCTGACTCATTCTGAGTTGGGAAAGTTTCTTCCAAAGCGCGTTGCCAAAGCGAAACCAAAGGAGCAGAAACCAAGCCAAATATGGCGAATTCAAAAGCTCGAGCCCAATCGATTCCTGGTGCCGCTTCTGCTCCCCATCGCGATAGAGCCTGAGCCGTGAGGTTAGCGGCAGCTTTCAAGACTGCCGATTGAATGGTAATAATCACGAGAGAGGGCATGGTGATG
>NZ_JAGXKB010001110.1:0-228 GCF_019091025.1 Pantoea sp. GbtcB22 | reverse complement strand
GAATCGATTGTGACTTTTGCGATTTCCTCGTCTTCCAAATTCTCCATATTTGGCATGTGCTGCGTAATTAACTTGCCCAGTTCGCCACGAATAAAACTTTGAGTCTCTTCCTCGTCAAGAAGGGAAGGGTCATGCTCTATTTTCACCATCAGACCCCGCAGCCGGTCACTGGATGCTTTTGTATGCGTCGTTGCCACTGCCTCCATGTTATAGTATAAAGAGTAACGC
>NZ_JAGXKB010001109.1:0-228 GCF_019091025.1 Pantoea sp. GbtcB22 | reverse complement strand
CGACCTTGGTAAGATGAGCAATGCTTCTCTTTACCGGCACTCGCATATCGGTACGAAGGATCTCATCGATCGATATATCACCGCGGCCCTCGATACAATCACGACCTTGGTGGATCTCTCCGTACACAATCGATGCGACGGGTTGGAGTTGAAGTATATTCTAGATCAGTTGTTGGCGGCACGACAAGCTTTTGGTCGGAGTGCCCTTCTCTTTTCCGGAGGGGCCAC
>NZ_JAGXKB010001108.1:0-228 GCF_019091025.1 Pantoea sp. GbtcB22 | reverse complement strand
CAAAACACACTGCTGAAATTCACTATGTAAGGTGTACTAGCAAGATGCCAAGTACAACTTACCTTACTCCAGGTTCTCTCCAGCTCCTTTTCTAGCATAGCTAGCTAGGTACCTACCTAGTATTCACATCTCGGGCTTACCAAATTCTACTATATCCGAGACCAAGCTTTGAGGCGTACGCGGATGACTAAACGGTGCGACCAATAACGCGACTTGAGAAGGAACATC
>NZ_JAGXKB010001107.1:0-228 GCF_019091025.1 Pantoea sp. GbtcB22 | reverse complement strand
TGAGCTTCGAGGCGACCGCAGAGAAGCAACTACTACTCGAAGCCGCCGCCGACCGTGTCCGGGCCCGCTTCGGCGCGAGCGCCCTCATGCCCGCCGCACTCGCCTCGCCGTCGGCGTAACCCCGCCGCGAAGCGGCCCCAGCGCTGCACCGCCCCGCGCCGAGGCCTGCGAGTCCCGCCCGGGCGAAGGAGCGAAGTCCCAGCTCAGCTGCGTGACTGTCAGAGCACA
>NZ_JAGXKB010001106.1:0-228 GCF_019091025.1 Pantoea sp. GbtcB22 | reverse complement strand
GTCCAGCACAGCATTATGGTCGAATCAATCCACCTGCCCCTAATCCTGCTAGGCCCCCTAAGCGACCCATGAATGAAGAGGCTAGCAATCGACCTCCCGTGAAAAAGATCAGCAACGTACACTCTGCTATCGGAGACAAGTGGGGTAAGAGTGAGGAAGAGCAGCAGCAGCAGCCTTCCAGGCCATCCTTCCGACCTCCAATGGGTCCGCCTAAACGCGTGTCAAACA
>NZ_JAGXKB010000116.1:0-279 GCF_019091025.1 Pantoea sp. GbtcB22 | reverse complement strand
ATCTGTGGTATATTCTTCGGCGCCAACCTCTCGCGACCTCGGTCATCGAACATATGTTTACTCTGCGCTCGAATCCTTTATCCTTGTTCGATGGAACGGTTTTCCGAAGAGCGCGCCCTCTCGTTATGGTCGCTATCATTTATTGGTCGGCATCTATCGCAATGAGTTTCCCACCAGGCGCAATTACTGTAGTGTCCAGTCTCAAGGAAATTATTGTTCGGGATGCCGTTGTTCCTACTTTCAATGCCTCAGATGTGAGTTAGCTTTGAAAGACTGGCG
>NZ_JAGXKB010001105.1:0-228 GCF_019091025.1 Pantoea sp. GbtcB22 | reverse complement strand
ATGAATCGTTAACTGTCTTCGCACCTTTCCCAACCGTTGACGCAAACCATCCAAGTCCCTTAGTCAAACTAGCCATAGGATCTTTCTGGAACTCGTCTAACCCCGGTGCTCCCCCACCACCACCGAAAGCACCCCAACCGCCGAAACCTCCGAATGGCGAGGACCGACGATCACCCGCAGAGGGAGGAGGCATTCCACCACCGAACCCAGTGAATTTCCCACCTTGGG
>NZ_JAGXKB010001104.1:0-228 GCF_019091025.1 Pantoea sp. GbtcB22 | reverse complement strand
CCAACACCAGCCTCGAAGTCGCGGAAGCTTGCAGCGGCATCCGATCGCTGGTCTCGCTCATCACGCTCGGCCTGGTCTACGGCTACGTCGTCGACAATCGGACCTGGGTCCGGACGACGCTCACGCTCGCGACGATTCCGATCGCCATCATCGCCAACGGCGCTCGCGTGGCCGGAACGGGGATCGCGGCACACACGTGGGGTCCGGCGGTTGCCGAGGGCTTTCTGC
>NZ_JAGXKB010001103.1:0-228 GCF_019091025.1 Pantoea sp. GbtcB22 | reverse complement strand
CGTCCTCATGGAGAATGATAATGTTATTGTCCAGCCTCCAGCATACTTGACGCGTCTGAAACCGGAGCAGTATCAGGTCGGTTTGATTCATAAAGACAGTTTGACGGATATGAAGATCATTCTCCTTGGCCTCCCAAAATGGAAGAAACCTTCCAAGGTCAAGCAAAGCGTGCGTCGCCTTGAAAACTATCTGGCCAGGAAAAGCTTTCCGCTCTTCTACGACTGGTC
>NZ_JAGXKB010001102.1:0-228 GCF_019091025.1 Pantoea sp. GbtcB22 | reverse complement strand
AGGAATTTGCCTCTAGAAAGCTTGCAAAATCTACTCGTTATCAGCGGGGTGATGTGTCCAGTAGGCCGAGGGTCCTGTCTTGCCAGGCTCCGAACATGATATCAGCGATTGCGCGCACCGTATCGTCATCGTCCTTGCCGAGTTCTTTTAGTTTGCCGAGGCAGATATGTTTGCAAAACGCGAGCGCCGCCTGGCGCACGATCATACTCTTGCCGTTCATCGTGCGAT
>NZ_JAGXKB010001101.1:0-228 GCF_019091025.1 Pantoea sp. GbtcB22 | reverse complement strand
AATCACCACCGAAGTGTTTCAATCGCACTCAAAGTACAAAGTACTGTAAGGTACTAACTATGTACTAATTAGCAGTATAACTACTCTATCCTATGGTGAGAATACTCAAGTAAGGTACTTGCAACTACTTATCAGTACATAATGGACGTTGATCTCCAACTAGTTAGTATCACGCCCTTCCGGACGGAAAACACAGATCTTTCCTTTTGAAGTTACATTCTAGGAGTG
>NZ_JAGXKB010001100.1:0-228 GCF_019091025.1 Pantoea sp. GbtcB22 | reverse complement strand
CACAATAAATTTGAGTTTTAACATCAATAGGTTCATCCGCTGGAGAAAGGAAATGCGCCATCATAGCGACGAGAGTTAAAGCGCCTGCGCGCACGCCCAGGCCGAGCTCCACGCCCACTGGAAGTTGTAGCCGCCCAGCCAACCGGGAACGTCCACCACTTCGCCGATAAAGAACAAACCTGGCACCTCGCGCGCTTCCATGGTTTTTGACGACAGTTGGGTGGTATC
>NZ_JAGXKB010001099.1:0-228 GCF_019091025.1 Pantoea sp. GbtcB22 | reverse complement strand
ACGATCTGACTTTTGCTTTGCGCTTTGTCTGCCAATCCCACCAGCGCCAGCAGTTCCGCCACGCGCTGCTGGCGTTGCGCTTTATCCATGCCGGCGATTTACAGCGGCAGCGCGACGTTCTGCGCCACCGTTTTTGCTGATAACAGATTGAAGTGCTGGAACTCCATGCCAACGCGGCTGCGCACCGTATGCAGCTGTTTTTCTGACAGGCCGGTGATGTTACGGCCT
>NZ_JAGXKB010001098.1:0-228 GCF_019091025.1 Pantoea sp. GbtcB22 | reverse complement strand
CACTCGTTACAGGCGGTAAACCACTGGATAGCGGGCCGCAGGCGGAATAAAAACAGGAAAACCCACAGAGATTAGCCAAGTTATAAACAGATGCCCCCATTTACCGGCGATCTTATTCACCTTTTCTGTGGATAGCTTTGTGCAGAACACGGGAATGAATTGAATACCCCCTTCGGATAAATCTCATCACCCAACATAACAATACGCAAAAAAATCATCATATTCATC
>NZ_JAGXKB010001097.1:0-228 GCF_019091025.1 Pantoea sp. GbtcB22 | reverse complement strand
TGTTACACGGCTTAATCAGATAATCCATCACCGTCTTCTCACCGGTCTTGATATCCACGGTAGAGACCATGACGGGACTGATGGAGAAGCGCTTACCGGCTTTATTCTGCTCGTAGTCGTTATCGGTGCGGATAAACACGCGGTAATAGTAAATTTCCGGTTTCACCTCATCCTGAATGGTATTCAGCGAGGTGCTCTCCACCACGCCGTTCCGGCCGCCATTAATGT
>NZ_JAGXKB010001096.1:0-228 GCF_019091025.1 Pantoea sp. GbtcB22 | reverse complement strand
CGGCTGCGTTTCGTCTTTCGTTGCACCGCTCAGAGTTAGCGCTATAAGCCGTAACGTAGCAAACATAACACCGCTACCTGCAAGTGAATTACCGACAATACCCAGTCCTTTGCGCGTTAACGTTGAAAAGTGATCTAGACGGGTTAATCCGTAGCCGACACGCAGTTCGCTGATAGGAGTGAGTGCCAGACTTCCACCCAATTTTTTAAGTGCCATAAGATGATGATT
>NZ_JAGXKB010000115.1:0-279 GCF_019091025.1 Pantoea sp. GbtcB22 | reverse complement strand
CTCGAGATGGCACTCTCGGCATTGCGCTTGGGACACCGTGTGATAGGGACCGCTCGTGATGTCAAGACTGCTTCGATGCGGTGCCCAGAGTTTGAAGAGCTTGGCGGCCAATGGCTTCAACTGGACGTTTCGAGACCTGAGACGCAACAGATTTTGGAAGGTCTATTTTCTGTAGAAGAGAATCACCTTCAGCCAGATCAGACACAACATTGGGTCATTGTGAACAATGCAGGTAGTAGCTTGATTGGAGCAGTGGAGGATATGAGTGAACAACAGATC
>NZ_JAGXKB010001095.1:0-228 GCF_019091025.1 Pantoea sp. GbtcB22 | reverse complement strand
TTGATTTGCGGGCTGTTGACGCGGATGTAGTTAATCGGCCCGCCAACTTTTACTGGGCGATAGTGGTTTTCGATATCGATGCCGTCGGTTTCGGTATTCCAGTTAGCAATTGAGCCGAAGTGGCCGGTGTTGCGCACGTCGGTGTAGGTGCCAGAATCGCCATAGCGCAGTTTGATCTCCACGCCGAGACGCTGGCGCGCCTGCGCCTGAACCGCCTGCAACAGCACA
>NZ_JAGXKB010001094.1:0-228 GCF_019091025.1 Pantoea sp. GbtcB22 | reverse complement strand
GATCATTGCCATCGCCATCCACTTTCGGGACGCGAACGGTTTGCGTGCGCGCCAGCAGGTCGAGTTGATCGGCTTCCCAGCTGAACTAGGTGAGCATATCGCGGGTGTTACATTTGACGAACACATCCACCTCGCCATAGCGGATGCGCCAGGCGGGATGGACATCGCCACCGGGAAGTTCCTGACGGGCGGTGATTTCGGCAACACCGGCGTACTCGCTTAAGAGAC
>NZ_JAGXKB010001093.1:0-228 GCF_019091025.1 Pantoea sp. GbtcB22 | reverse complement strand
TCAGCATGGCGATCGCCTGCTGCGGCTGATTCAGGCCGATGTCGATGTCGTTCATGATATCAAGGAACCAGACGTTATCCGGCTGCTTCGCCAGCAGCGGGGCGATCACCCGTTTGGCGCTACCAAAGCTTTTGGCCTGCAGGAACTGTATCGCTTTGCCGTACTGTGCCGCCTGCTGCACGCGCACGTTGCCTTTGGCGTATTCGTTCAGCAGGTCATCGGTCAGCT
>NZ_JAGXKB010001092.1:0-228 GCF_019091025.1 Pantoea sp. GbtcB22 | reverse complement strand
CACTGCGGTGATTTTTATTTTATCCGGTACCGGCTTAATAATTATGGGCCAGGTAAGTTGGGCTGAATGGTTATTAGCAATGATGGTGGGGACTCAAGTTGTTAAAGCCCTCGAACCATTGATGCATCTTGCGAATTACCTGAATGATGCAAGCGCTGCGGCGCGACGTATTTCTGATGTCCTCAAACAGCCGGTGCTTATTGAACCTGCCATCTCTTCTTTTCCAGA
>NZ_JAGXKB010001091.1:0-228 GCF_019091025.1 Pantoea sp. GbtcB22 | reverse complement strand
GTGACCGAAGGCCGGTTACGCCAGCCATCGCGGAAAAGCTCGGGCGCGTATTCTACTGGCCCGGGTTCTGGAGCATCCGGCAGGCCATGTGGCAGCTCCGGCGGGAAGGCGCGCAGTTTCCCGGAGACCCTCAGTCCTGAGCACGTTGAATGTGCTAAATTTCCCTGTGCCGGTACGTACCTCTCACCCGGATTTCACCAGGGGGTTTAATAAACTGTAACCGTACCG
>NZ_JAGXKB010001090.1:0-228 GCF_019091025.1 Pantoea sp. GbtcB22 | reverse complement strand
TGGTATGCCCACACGCTCCAGATATGCCGGGGCTGCGCAGAAGATAAAAGGTAAAGATGCAATTTTCAGGGCAAACAGCTGTTCGTTCAGTTGTGCCTCGATGCGGATACTGACGTCGACTCCGTCTAACCGATGATCAACGTTACGATCGGTACTGATCAGCTCAATATCAATATCGGGGTAAACCGATTTGAATCCTGGCATCAGTGGTGCAAGAACGTAGCGTCC
>NZ_JAGXKB010001089.1:0-228 GCF_019091025.1 Pantoea sp. GbtcB22 | reverse complement strand
ACCAGCCAATCTATGACGCGTCAACGGTGCTCCAGCACCCCGGGCAGGATGCCGCCGGCATTTGTACCATCGATGCTATTAACTGCTTCCGTTTGCGTAAAGCCATCGGCCTGGTCAGCGATGTGTTCGAAGCGCGCCATATGCAGCGACTGCAGGGCAACATCGGGATTGGTCATGTGCGCTACCCAACGGCAGGCAGCACCAGCGCCTCTGAAGCGCAACCTTTCT
>NZ_JAGXKB010001088.1:0-228 GCF_019091025.1 Pantoea sp. GbtcB22 | reverse complement strand
CATATCGTGACGGCTAACGTTGCCCGCCTGCTGCATCCAGCTGAACACAGACGGCCACTGCCAGCTGCTCTCTTCCAGCACCGCCTGGGTGTTGTCTGGCAGCACGCGCGCGATGTTTTCCCAGAAGCCGCCGCCGGTCAGATGCGAAGTCGCATGCACATCAACCTGTTCGATCAGGCTAAGGATGTTTTTCACATAGATGCGGGTTGGGGCCAGCAGGTGATCGGC
>NZ_JAGXKB010001087.1:0-228 GCF_019091025.1 Pantoea sp. GbtcB22 | reverse complement strand
TGAGTGACGCCGGGCGGGTTGGTGACCCCGGCGCAAACCACGGCGCTGGCGACCATTCGCGGGCTCGATCCGATCTATGTCGATCTCACGCAATCCAGCGTGCAACTGCTGAAACTGATGCGTCAGCAGGCTTCTCTCCAGCAGAGCAGCGATGTGGTGCCAGGAACGGTAAAACTGGAAGACGGTAGCAATTACGATCATCCCGGCAGGCTGGAACTGACCGAAGTG
>NZ_JAGXKB010001086.1:0-228 GCF_019091025.1 Pantoea sp. GbtcB22 | reverse complement strand
TACCGGTCAAATCCAGCAGCGATGCTAAATCGCCTTTCAAATCATAGAAGCCAACCGTCTGACGCGCCAGATCCCAATGCACTTCATAGCGATTGCCGCTTAAAACGCCGGCCAGCATAAGATCCTGGCGGATACCCAGATCGGCCTGTGTAACAGGAACAAAGCGTAAACCGCTTTCAAACAGGCGTACGCGGCCCTGCTGACGGTTTTGGTTATACACCACCGCGC
>NZ_JAGXKB010000114.1:0-279 GCF_019091025.1 Pantoea sp. GbtcB22 | reverse complement strand
CTATCTTCTTGCCTGTCACCGGCTCTTTTCTTTATTTCTTCAGCTTTGCACAACTTGGCTAGCAGGAGGCTTCTTCTGGGCCTTTTTCTGACCGGGGGAGGATCAGGAGCCGGAGGAGGATTAGGAGGCATAGGAGAATGATTTCAGCGAAGAGTATGTAGCGAACTGGGATGTAGATTTTGGGCTCTGGGTTCATGCCTCGGATGGGTCCAAGGGATAGTGCGCGAGGATCTGGCTCATGCGGTCTTGGAATCGGACTATGCTCCTTGCGAGTAGGAG
>NZ_JAGXKB010001085.1:0-228 GCF_019091025.1 Pantoea sp. GbtcB22 | reverse complement strand
ACCATCGGCATGTAGATCGCCACCACGTCGCCTTTCTTTACGCCCAGGCTGCCGAGCACATTGGCAAAGCGGCAGTCGTCTGCATGCAGTTCGCGGAAGGTAATGGTTTTGCTTTCGCTGGCGTCGTCACCTTCCCAGATGATGGCGGGGTGGTCGCCACGCGTGGCGAGATGGCGATCGAGGCGGTTCGCGGCGGGGTTCAGTGCGCCATCTTCATACCAGCGAATC
>NZ_JAGXKB010001084.1:0-228 GCF_019091025.1 Pantoea sp. GbtcB22 | reverse complement strand
GCCAACGCCATTATCGCTGCCTCCACGCGCTGTTTGACTGAGATGGCGGCGGAGCAGCCGCTGCCGTTTGGGCAAACGCCGCAGCAGCTGGCGCAGCGCTGCTACTTGCTGTGGCACGGAGCCAGTTTGCAGAGCAAGATTTCCCGAGAGCCGGGCCCGATTAGCCTGGCACACGACACCATCGAACAGTGGCTGATAAGTCACTGATTTTTAAAACCCCATTTACTA
>NZ_JAGXKB010001083.1:0-228 GCF_019091025.1 Pantoea sp. GbtcB22 | reverse complement strand
TATAGCGTTGCTGCTGCTGATCGGCGAACTGGCGTGCAAGTTGAGCCTGCTGCAATGCATCCACATCATCAGGCTCAGACGCTTCCTGCCAGCTTTCACCGTAACGATTCTGCTGCTGCGACGCGAAGGCTCCACGCAACTGCGCCTCTTGCAGCTCAACATCCTGTACCTGTGGAGGAACGCTGTAAGACGCAGTGACTTCTGGCTGTTGCTGCTCAGCATCTTTAG
>NZ_JAGXKB010001082.1:0-228 GCF_019091025.1 Pantoea sp. GbtcB22 | reverse complement strand
AACCACTAATAAGCAGGGATTGCTGGCGTCTTCGCGCCCGAGAATCAACTTTTGCAGGTTACCGCCGGAGAGTTTTCCGGCTTCGAAATCGGCATCCGGGGTGCGTACCGCAAAGCGGGCGATGATGTCGCGCGCATGCTGACTAATGCGCTGGCGATCCAGCAGCCAGGCGCCCGCGCGGGTAAAAGTGCGCTGGCGGCCAAGCATGGCGTTATCAGTAATCGATAA
>NZ_JAGXKB010001081.1:0-229 GCF_019091025.1 Pantoea sp. GbtcB22 | reverse complement strand
GCACCCTTGACGCCGACGTGATGTTGCTCAAGTCTCGAGGCAAGTGATGCCGCGCCCGCTCCCGCCGTGCAGCCCCGGGGGATAGACCGCATGACGGGAGCGGGCTGCCGCTCCGCTCCGTTGGAGCGGGACGCGTCGAGCGTATCCAGGAGAGGTTGGGAAGTCCAACTTTTGGTCGACCAATTACTATTCGCCTGTGACAACCGGATCGACCTCAACTCCTCGAAGC
>NZ_JAGXKB010001080.1:0-229 GCF_019091025.1 Pantoea sp. GbtcB22 | reverse complement strand
TCCAGTTTTCATCGGTATTGGAAGTGATCTCGATACGAGTGCGACCGAACCAGATCCACAATTCGATACGGCTTTGAGGATACTTGAGGTAAGATGGACTGACTTCCTTAACCCCATTGTGTATTATGCATCCAACTAACTCGCTCAGATCTCCCGCGCCATTGTGCGACGCCAGATAATCATGGGCCTTGCTGAGGAGCTAATCCTACGGATTCAAAACATTCAAGAG
>NZ_JAGXKB010001079.1:0-229 GCF_019091025.1 Pantoea sp. GbtcB22 | reverse complement strand
CTTCGTCCGCGGCAAGACGGTGAAGAAGCTCGAGGTGCTCGGCAAGGCCCGGGGCACGGGCACGACCATCCGGTTCAAGCCCGATCCCGAGATCTTCACCGTCCTCGAGTTCCACTACACCACCCTGGCCGACCGGCTCCGGCAGCTCGCGTTCCTGAACAAGGGCACCAGCATCACCACCAAGGACGAGCGCGAGGACCAGAAGAAGCAGGAGACCTTCTACGCCAAG
>NZ_JAGXKB010001078.1:0-229 GCF_019091025.1 Pantoea sp. GbtcB22 | reverse complement strand
CTAAATTTGCTGCCTTCCCAGAATTACAGAAGCTGTCGGCAGTGTTCTTGAAAGCCAATGATTACTCCGCCTATAGCAACCTTGCCGCACAGCAGGCACAGGACGATCTGGAAGTTGCGTACAAGCAATGGAGCGAGCACAACGTGCAGCTGCTGGCCGAGAGCAATGCGGAATATGATAATAACTATCAGGACATGCTGGTGTTGTACGCCGTGATGGCGATAGTTGT
>NZ_JAGXKB010001077.1:0-229 GCF_019091025.1 Pantoea sp. GbtcB22 | reverse complement strand
CTCCGAGTCATCAATCGAGGCTGGATCGGGCCGACCGACGCAGGTCAGGCAACGCCTGACCTGCAACCGGAAGCAGGTGATGGACGGTCACTTGTTCATCAGGCAGCGGGCCGGGGTCTTGCTCGCGGGCGAGAACGTGTAGACCTCGCACGGTCCTGCGAACCAAGACCATCCGGAAGCAATCAGCAGGATGAGGGCGATGAAGCCGAAGGCCGCGGACCGCATGATC
>NZ_JAGXKB010001076.1:0-229 GCF_019091025.1 Pantoea sp. GbtcB22 | reverse complement strand
ACCACCCCAGCACACGGTCGCCGACCGGCAACGTGGTCCCTCCGCCTCGGTACGAAAGAGCAGAAGTGGGTTGGCTCCCAGGACACGGTGCACGGGTTCGGCCTGATCCGGCCCGGAACAAGGTCTTCTCCCGTCCCCCTGGGCAGGCCCGAGAACCGCCCACAGCAACGTACGGAGTACTCATGTCACTCGACAGCTAGGCGAAACCCGAAGACGGGGCATCCGGCAG
>NZ_JAGXKB010000113.1:0-279 GCF_019091025.1 Pantoea sp. GbtcB22 | reverse complement strand
CTACGTCGGTAGTCAGCCAGTAGGTCGGACCCACGTCAGCTTCTTCTTCTTTCTGCCCCTGCGAGGTGAGCGAGTGCAGGCGAATCATCATGGCGTCATAACTGTCTACGGTGCTGATGTCCCATCCTACCAACGGATGTGTCTGGATGACGTCTTTATTTCTGTCCATTATAACCTCCGTATTACTCGTTAAACGAAGTGCTTCTTGTGGTTCAATGCGGCTGTATCGTGCACTAGCGAAACAATTATAACATGAAATAGCGGGTACAATAGTAAAAA
>NZ_JAGXKB010001075.1:0-229 GCF_019091025.1 Pantoea sp. GbtcB22 | reverse complement strand
CTCGCGGGCCAGGGCGAGCGCCTTCGTGCCGAGCCGAATCGATCGGTCGAAATGCGCCAGTTCTCGGTGGGCAGTGGCCACCGTGGTGAGAATGCTGGCCTGAATCCAGACCCGTCCTTTGTCCTTGGCCATGGCAAAGGCGCGCTCGGCCTGTTCCAGCGCCTCGTCGTGTCGGCCGAGTGTGATATTGATCTTGGCAACGGTGTCGAGCACCGTTGCGCGGGCGTTA
>NZ_JAGXKB010001074.1:0-229 GCF_019091025.1 Pantoea sp. GbtcB22 | reverse complement strand
CTTCCTGAAAGCGTACATGGTGCAATTCATGGCCGACCGCATCGGCTTCGCCTTCGCCGAGAAAATTTTTCAAGCGAAACTCGGCGGGATCCATTCCGAGTTCCTGAGCGAGAATGTCCGTGTGACAATCGACCGCGAAAGCGGTGGCTACGGCTCCCGGACTACGATAATAGCCGCCGGGAACGGTATTGGTATAGATCTGCAGAAACTCGATATCGGTGTTGTCGAT
>NZ_JAGXKB010001073.1:0-229 GCF_019091025.1 Pantoea sp. GbtcB22 | reverse complement strand
CTTCTTCATCAAACTGTGAGGTGATATTCAAAAGCGCAGGCGAAGTGATAGGTGTACTTAGATCAGCGCGCAACCCACCGAGCTCTGCCGCGATGGCGCTCTTAGAGGCTGAGCTACCAAGTGTGTTGGCAACTTCCTGAACGGTTGTTCCAGCGGGAACATTCCTCAATGAACCATCTGGTAATTCAATGGCTATAAGATTGGATCTTAACTCTAATAATTCTGATAT
>NZ_JAGXKB010001072.1:0-229 GCF_019091025.1 Pantoea sp. GbtcB22 | reverse complement strand
GGCCGATTGCGTGACATCAAACGCATTGGCGTGCGCTCGAAAGCCCAACTCAGGCACCTGCGCCGCGCCCTTCTCTGCGCCTTCGTGCGTGGTGGCGTTGACGATCTCGTCAGCACCGGCTTCCGCCAGGCCGCGCGTCAGCAGATATCCTATGCCGCGCGCCGAACCGGTCAACAGCACACGCTTGCCTTCGAGGGAAAAGAACTGGCTCATCACTGCTCCTTTAAAG
>NZ_JAGXKB010001071.1:0-229 GCF_019091025.1 Pantoea sp. GbtcB22 | reverse complement strand
CCTCACTTATACCATGTCGTTGATGGCGACGATTTTTTTACCGGCCACGTTCCTTACCGGCTAATTCGGCGTCAACCTCGGCGGCATTCCGGGCGGCAATTGGGCGCCGGGCTTTACCGCTTTCTGCGTGCTGCTATTGGTGATGGGTGGCGGGGTGGCGATATGGGTGAAAGGGCGGAAATGGTTGTATGGCAGAAAAGCGGAATAAACCTGATCGATATCAATATAC
>NZ_JAGXKB010001070.1:0-229 GCF_019091025.1 Pantoea sp. GbtcB22 | reverse complement strand
GGGCGCGTGCGGTCCAACTCTTCCTTCCGGTTGGGCTCGGTCTACTCCCGCAGCGCGATGGGCTTACATCGCGGTGAGGGAGAGAACGACGAACTCGGGCGGTGCTAACCATCTCCTCCTGTCGTCCGCAGTACGGGGACAGGGGTAGAGTTTGGCAACCGTCCGGTTCGGTTCAACCAAACCGGGTCTTCAGTGAACCGATCGGCGAGGGCGGAACTAACACACAAGT
>NZ_JAGXKB010001069.1:0-229 GCF_019091025.1 Pantoea sp. GbtcB22 | reverse complement strand
GTTGGTTCCAATCAACTCCTGATGCATATGCCTAATCATCAAGATATGGAATATTTGCTGGGTAAAGTATGGTCCTGCCTACCTTTGCTGTTGTACTAACTTGAACAAACTATGCTACTGTTAGTTTGCCGGGTTGTGAGGCTTTGCCCCAGGCAACCCCTTGAAGCAGGGACGGATTAATCAGCGACCCTTCGTCTTCTGGCACCTAGTACAACTCGTTGAATGACTC
>NZ_JAGXKB010001068.1:0-229 GCF_019091025.1 Pantoea sp. GbtcB22 | reverse complement strand
CAATACAATAAGCAAGAGAATGCCCACCACGCCGATTTGCGCGACGCTGTTCAATCCCAGCTCCAACATGCAGGTTGTGAGGGTGACCAGCACCAGCGCGGCGGCTAACACGCCGATTACGCTGGCGCGTCCACCAAAGATCGCCACGCCGCCGGGCAGGGCCCCGGGAGGGGCTTCGTGCTCCACGTGGGAGCCGCTTTCCGGGCCCGCCCTCCGCCCCCAACGGAGC
>NZ_JAGXKB010001067.1:0-229 GCF_019091025.1 Pantoea sp. GbtcB22 | reverse complement strand
CCTCGACATGTCCGCCACACGTAAGATAGCCTGAACGATCACTCCCATAAAGGGTAGACATGAGGTAGCCTTGATGAAAGATAGATTCCATATAATCCATTCCTCAGTACTTCGTAACCATCTGTAGAGAATGGAACGATTACTCAATGAGACTCATAACAATCTTTTGTTGTGCTTAGCTAATATTAATGGCGCATGTTCCGAGGAGACAGCTCATCTAAAGATGCTG
>NZ_JAGXKB010000112.1:0-279 GCF_019091025.1 Pantoea sp. GbtcB22 | reverse complement strand
TTTTGGTTATCCCAGAGGACATGAGAATCAACAAGGTGCACCCCAGTAACCATCCTGCTGAGCAATGTTACGGGTATCATGTTAAGGGTAACATTGCGAACAAAGCACCTGGCGCCGCAGCGGAATTTCTGTTTTGGGAAGGTGATCAACTTTTTGCCAGCGGGTTATCAGAATGTTTGCAGCGGGAGTGTCATGGCTTATGGTTACACTAAGGTCTTTGAGCCAAACAAGAAGGCCGTGCAGGTGAGTGAGAATCTGATCGAGTTGTACAGTAATCAA
>NZ_JAGXKB010001066.1:0-229 GCF_019091025.1 Pantoea sp. GbtcB22 | reverse complement strand
GTACTCCCAGCGCTTTTAGGACGACAAACCTAATTGACAACTCCTTGGCACACAGAACCACATGCCTTCGATCCGACTTCTCCCCATTCCGCAGATGTGTGTGGCGCCACTCAGGTGGCAGCGCCTGCGGCAGGCAGACCGCCGCGCGGCCAGTCGGGGGGCAAGCGGGGTTAGGAAGACTAAGCTAATTGACAAACGCTTGACTCCATTTACCGTCATCGCCAACCTT
>NZ_JAGXKB010001065.1:0-229 GCF_019091025.1 Pantoea sp. GbtcB22 | reverse complement strand
AGTAGGTAATAGAGCGCGATGGCCAGCGCCAACAGCGCAACGCGCCGCAGATAGCGATTTTGCGCAGCAAACAGGGTGGCATGCTCCTGCTTAAGTTTGGCGACATTCGGCGCTAAGGCGATCATGATACGTCTCCTTCCACTACGCGGCGACGCAGACAGCCGGACAGCGTATCCAGCAGCGACACCACCACAATGATCAGCATCAGCCTAATGCTGACCTGATCGTA
>NZ_JAGXKB010001064.1:0-229 GCF_019091025.1 Pantoea sp. GbtcB22 | reverse complement strand
CCAGATTCATGATTTTCTCACTTTCAGCGAGAGCCTCGGGCACGATATCCAGTCCGGCAACCTTCGGGACGCCGTCGCGAGCGAATTGAAGGATCGTGGCACGACCTACCGTGCCTCCTGCACCGGTCACAAATACGACGCTGAAATTTCAAAAAGTCAGCTCACTAGCATTAAAAGCTTTCAATTGTATGGGGGCTTACCTTTCTGGACGAAAATGCATGTTGTTCTA
>NZ_JAGXKB010001063.1:0-229 GCF_019091025.1 Pantoea sp. GbtcB22 | reverse complement strand
AAGCCTATTGATGTTCCTTCCGCCAGGGAAAAGCGGCCCGACCCTACATTGTTAAAAGCCCGGTATAAGCTTTTTCTTTCTGCATAGTGGTATCGATGCGGTCCATTTCCGAACGCGCTTTTGCCCAACTTGTAGGCAAGCACCATGACCAAGTCTTTCGGCAGACTGCAGAGCGATTGTTAGTCGACATCACCGGCCTCTGCGTAGCTGCCCGTAAATCCGATTACGT
>NZ_JAGXKB010001062.1:0-229 GCF_019091025.1 Pantoea sp. GbtcB22 | reverse complement strand
CAAAAAGAGCCTGAAAAGTTCATGCCGGTTGAGTGGGATAAACTGGCCGACCAGGAATTTGTCGCAGGGATTAAAGTCGACATGTTCAATCATCAGGGCGCACTGGCGAATGTGACCGCGGCAATCAACACTGCCAGTTCCAATATTCAGCGCCTGGATACCGAAGACCGCGACGGACGCGTGTAGAGCGCCCTTATCCCACTCACCGCGAACGATCGCGTCCATCTGG
>NZ_JAGXKB010001061.1:0-229 GCF_019091025.1 Pantoea sp. GbtcB22 | reverse complement strand
TATGCGGTGCCGGCTATGTGTCGTGCCTCCTACGCGCTGAACAACACCGAAGAAGAAGCGGATCCTCTGGCCGCAGGTTTGACCCGTATACATCGTCTGCTGGGCGGTTGAGCAGACTTCAGGAGTGATTCATGGCGAATTTGCCAGATAAAGAGAGACTAGTGCGTAACTTCAATCGTTGCGCAAACTGGGAAGAGAAGTACCTCTACATCATTGAACTCGGTGGGAA
>NZ_JAGXKB010001060.1:0-229 GCF_019091025.1 Pantoea sp. GbtcB22 | reverse complement strand
GGTTAATTTTGCCGTAAGCGCGGATCTTCTCTTCGTATTGACGGCATTCTGCGTCAATATCTTCGGCATTACCATTCAGAAGGTTGATATTTTGCTGTTGAATATCAACATGATCGAAAAAGTTACGGTACATGAAACTGAGGTAACTTTCCGGATGCTCTTTTGGCAGGCCAACGTACTCATCCTTGTTGAAGGTGACGACGTGGTTGAAACTAGCCTGGCCCGCTTT
>NZ_JAGXKB010001059.1:0-229 GCF_019091025.1 Pantoea sp. GbtcB22 | reverse complement strand
CGGCTTCGGCGGTAATAACGGCTTTAACGGCTTCACCACATTGCTCGGCTTTAACGTCACCGCTACCGCCACGCGTATTGGACTGTTTGTCGCCACGGTGCTGCTGCTGCTGGTCAGCCTCGGCATTGGCTTCCCGCTGGCACGCAGCAAGTTTGGCCGCGTGTTGACCGCGGTGCGCGATGCGGAGAACCGCCTCATGTTCATCGGATACGATCCCAAAGGTTTCAAG
>NZ_JAGXKB010000111.1:0-280 GCF_019091025.1 Pantoea sp. GbtcB22 | reverse complement strand
GCCTGGCATGATACCGATCTTACATTGGCCTGGCGTGATCACGCCTGGGCAGTTCGGGCCGATCATGCGCACGCCAGCATCATCCAGCTTCACTTTCACGGTCAGCATATCCAGCGTTGGGATACCTTCGGAGATGGTGATGATCAGTTTAATGCCCGCATCGATCGCTTCCAGGATACCCTCTTTGCAGAACGGCGCTGGAACGTAGATCACGGTGGCGGTTGCCCCGGTGGCTTCTACTGCTTCGCGTACGTTGTTGAACACCGGCAGGCCGAGATGC
>NZ_JAGXKB010001058.1:0-229 GCF_019091025.1 Pantoea sp. GbtcB22 | reverse complement strand
TAAAAACGGTGCCCGGCTCATCTTTGACCTCTCTCAGCTGTGACGACGCGCGCGCAGAGCCGCGACGGCCAGCACAATGAAAATTAAACCGCCGGTGGCGACCTGTTGCCAGTAAAAATTCCAGCCGACCAGCAGCAAGCCGTTGCCGATAAAGCTCAGCAGCACCACGCCAAGCAGCGTGCCTAACACATTGCGCCGACGTGATGGCGCCAAGGTGGCGCCAATAAAA
>NZ_JAGXKB010001057.1:0-229 GCF_019091025.1 Pantoea sp. GbtcB22 | reverse complement strand
AGGTATTTGCCGCTGGCACCAAAGGCGAAAGCGCGCGGTTCAATGCCATCCGCGTTATAGCGCACCGGCGATCCCAGTGAACCATCCTGCTCAATGCGGAACACCACCAAGCTGTTATCCGAACCGCGAGTAGCCGCAATCACAAACTTGCCGTACGGGCTGAGGATAATGCCGCCGCCGCTGCGATACTCGGCGCTGCTGTTTTCCGTATTCAGTTTGACGCTAGATT
>NZ_JAGXKB010001056.1:0-229 GCF_019091025.1 Pantoea sp. GbtcB22 | reverse complement strand
CTTCTCCGGCAACCTGTTCTTCCTCAAAGTGGGGCTGGCGGTTGCGGGGGCGATGGTCGGTTTCCTGCTGTCCATTTATGGCTACGATGCCGGCGCAAAACAGCAGGGCCCCAACGCGATTAACGGCATCATGCTGCTGTTCACGGTGATTCCGGGCGTGGGGTATCTGATCACTGCCGGCGTGGTGCGTTTAATGAAAGTGGATCGCAACTTAATGCGTACGATTCAG
>NZ_JAGXKB010001055.1:0-229 GCF_019091025.1 Pantoea sp. GbtcB22 | reverse complement strand
AGCGACCCGACGCAGACGTCGACCTACATTGATGTGGAGGGCCAGACGGAGCTTACGGAATCGGATCCCGGGCAAACCGCCCGCGAGTCCTACGTCAACAACCCGGCCGACAAGCTCAGCTACGACTCCGACATGATGAAGCCCAGCGACGAGATACGGAACAGCGCCGCCGCCATTACCGGCGTCAACGGCAGCCCGCGCGGTGCGCAGGAGGTCAGCAAGACCACCT
>NZ_JAGXKB010001054.1:0-229 GCF_019091025.1 Pantoea sp. GbtcB22 | reverse complement strand
CCGCATCGGATACCATTGGCCTGGAGCAGAACTATCGCTCGACCAACAATATTCTGAAAGCGGCGAACACTCTGATCGCCAACAACAATGGCCGCCCCGGTAAAGAGCTGTGGACCGACGGCAGCGATGGCGAAAAGATCTCACTCTACTGCGCATTCAACGAGCTGGATGGAGCGCGCTTTGTGGTCAATCGCATCAAAAGCTGGCACGAGAACGGCAATGCGCTGCA
>NZ_JAGXKB010001053.1:0-229 GCF_019091025.1 Pantoea sp. GbtcB22 | reverse complement strand
GTAAAGGGCATCAATCGCTTCCGGAAATGGCCGGCTGATGATCCTTAAGTCCTGCGCTGCGGCATCAACTGCATGATGGACATACAGTAAAAACACTTCTGTGAGCGGCCGGAATGAACCACGCTGTCTGCGTACATCTCGTCCGTAACGCCACAGAAAGACTCTCAGTCCTGCACCGCTCTCTCCACGTGCATCGTGCGCCGCAACGTCTAACCATTCCGGGCCGTCA
>NZ_JAGXKB010001052.1:0-229 GCF_019091025.1 Pantoea sp. GbtcB22 | reverse complement strand
ATCGGCCAGTTTATTGGCGACCTGATCAGCTGGGGCGAGATTGGCGCGCGTCCCACCGAAAGCCAGATTCATCGTGAAATGGCGGCAGCGCTCTCCTGTCCGGTCGGTTTCAAAAACGGCACCGACGGCAACGTGCAAATTGCGGTCGATGCGATTCGTGCCGCGCGTGCCAGCCACATGTTCCTGTCACCGGATAAAAACGGTCAGATGACCATCTATCAAACCAGCG
>NZ_JAGXKB010001051.1:0-229 GCF_019091025.1 Pantoea sp. GbtcB22 | reverse complement strand
AGCGCAGTCACCAGCAACCCACCAATCACGCCGGTGAGCAGACCCGCAAAGGGCGGCAACCCACTCGCCTGCGCGATGCCAAGACAGAGCGGCAGCGCGACCAGAAACACCACCAAACCAGCCGGAATATCCTGGCGAAGCGTGCTTAAATTCATGGCATTGGTTCCTCTGCAGATACCTGAATTAACCGCGCGCGGCGCCGCAAAGCCAGAGTACGATTTATCACTAA
>NZ_JAGXKB010001050.1:0-229 GCF_019091025.1 Pantoea sp. GbtcB22 | reverse complement strand
TGGTGGGCTTTATCTACACCGACCGCATCGCCGGCGAGAAAGTGAAAGGGCAGGCGCAGAGCATGGTGGAGATGTTCACCTACGGTATTGGCATGCTGCTGGGTTCGCAGATCTCGGGCGCGCTGTATAACCGCCTGGTTGCCGGACAGGGCACGGCACAAAACTGGGCAACATTCTGGTGGATCCCCGCAATCGCCGCAGCGGTGATCGCCGTGCTTTTCCTCTTCAC
>NZ_JAGXKB010001049.1:0-229 GCF_019091025.1 Pantoea sp. GbtcB22 | reverse complement strand
ATATGTGGCCACCGCGCGCGCCAAAGGGCGGGATGAGAAGCGCGTGCTGTACGGCCACGTGTTCCGCAACGCCATGCTGCTGGTGATCGCCGGTTCCCCCGCCACCTTTATCAGCATGTTTTTCACCAGCTCGGTGTTGATAGAGGTGATGTCCTCACTCAATGGTTTGGGCCTGCTCGGCTATGACGCCACTATTCAGCGCGACTATCCGGTGATGTTTGGCACGCTC
>NZ_JAGXKB010000110.1:0-281 GCF_019091025.1 Pantoea sp. GbtcB22 | reverse complement strand
ATCTTTTATTTAGCGCATATTGTGAGGACTAATAAGGAGGCTCCAAAATGAGTCTTCAATCAGTAATACTAGGATTAGGCACAAAATATCTGTTTCATAGAAAGGTTTCTAGCATCTTTACGGAGAACATTTACAGGATTATTCAGTAGTGTAAATTTGTAAATGGGAAAGTTTGACAAAAAATTGAGAGTAAATATAAAAATAGAAAAAAATTGCCGAAAAAAAAAGAAATTTGCTTTCGTTGAGAGTTGAACTCAGAACTTTATATAATGACCAAGGTG
>NZ_JAGXKB010001048.1:0-229 GCF_019091025.1 Pantoea sp. GbtcB22 | reverse complement strand
GACTTCTCCTCCCCTTCGCATATCATTCTCGCTGACTTCAGCTTTGGTCATGATGGTCAGCCCGCCGTGTTGGTGGCGAAACGCGTTGGTCTTGGCCTGGCGCTGGTTCAGTTCAGCGATCCACTGCACTTCAACAGCATCGAAGTGCGCGACGGTGGAATCAATCTCGCCAATCAAGCGCCCGATACCACGCTGCCGATTCAGGCCAATCGCCTGCAGCTGAACAATG
>NZ_JAGXKB010001047.1:0-229 GCF_019091025.1 Pantoea sp. GbtcB22 | reverse complement strand
GCGATTCGTGCGTCATTACCGCTTACGGCGCGCGCGACCTTCGCGGATCCCGACGGTCCAACCTGGCTTGCGGCCGATGTTGAACCGTCGCTGCATTTTTCTCACGGCGTACTCAACCCGCTGGCTGCCAGCGCAGCAGATTGATCATCGCTTCCAGATAGACTTCGGTGGCTTCGCCCACCGAAATCGGCGGCATCTCGGCGGTAATGCATAACAGGCCGAGGTCGCC
>NZ_JAGXKB010001046.1:0-229 GCF_019091025.1 Pantoea sp. GbtcB22 | reverse complement strand
GGTGTGACCAAGCGCGCCGGCCTGGCAGATGAGCAGGGCAACGTGCCGAAAATGGGCCGTGCGTTGATCGCAGATAGCGCCGCCGCGCTGTCCGGCTCGCTGCTTGGTACTTCAACCACCACCAGCTATGTGGAATCTGCTGCCGGCGTCAGCGCCGGTGGCCGCACCAGCCTGACGGCGATTGTGGTGGCGATTCTGTTTCTGCTGAGCCTGTTCTTCTCGCCGCTGG
>NZ_JAGXKB010001045.1:0-230 GCF_019091025.1 Pantoea sp. GbtcB22 | reverse complement strand
AATGGAGATCACGCAGGCGACGAGTTGCTGGAACGGCGTGGCAAAGCCGCGGTCGGCGAGCTCGAACATGGCGGCCCTGGGATACGGCCGCACCGCCTCGGCAATGCGGGACATGACGACATCGATGTCGAACGGCTGTTTCGCCACCGCGTTCATGCCGCCATGATACGCCGGATCGGCGCGTTCTCCGGTTCCGCGCCGTGGGCCCTAGATCAGGCGGGAGCGGTGGC
>NZ_JAGXKB010001044.1:0-230 GCF_019091025.1 Pantoea sp. GbtcB22 | reverse complement strand
GTTGTCGCATTGCCGAGGGCTTTATCAGATACAGTGTGTCTGAATAATCTGTTACTGCTTAACCGTGTGACAATTGTGGAAAATGGCCTTGTGCGACTGGTCTGTGTGTATTTTTAAGAATCCTACTCCTGCAAGTTTCGCATCTCATAAAATGTGGATGACACATCCAGGATCGTCGCCAAGCCTTTGAGTTAATACTATCGAACGAGGACATCTTGAGGAGAAATCAT
>NZ_JAGXKB010001043.1:0-230 GCF_019091025.1 Pantoea sp. GbtcB22 | reverse complement strand
GGTTCATTATTATAAACCGTAGCTTTTAAGATGACTACATAAGTCATTTCATGTCTAAGAATTGTCTTAAATATTAGTGAGTATAAGAGACAGTTCTATACATAAAACCATCGCAATTTGATTATTTGTATAAGACGTCTTGTAAAATAAAGCGTAGTAAATAATGACCTGGTCGGATGGAGTTTTACCAAATTAGACAACCATAGGGGTTTCACCAAATCAGAGCAAAT
>NZ_JAGXKB010001042.1:0-230 GCF_019091025.1 Pantoea sp. GbtcB22 | reverse complement strand
ACAGGCAGCAGCAACCGCGGGGCTTGTGTTTCAGTGAACTGTGGCGGAGAGTACTACTATCGCAAGCGGGCTGACTCTTCTCCGACGGGGTCATCCGAATCGATTGAAGATTTCGCGGCCCAATTACGATGCAGAGCAGAACCAATACGAGCTTCATCTGCCAAGAGCGGGCATAGCACGTGTTGACTAAGAATCCGGAGGAAAGTTTGGGCCGAGATCGGGATGCCCCC
>NZ_JAGXKB010001041.1:0-230 GCF_019091025.1 Pantoea sp. GbtcB22 | reverse complement strand
CATGCGTGGAGGTCAAGGAAGACGTCATAGAAAGAGATTGACTCGGATGCTGGATAAGCGACAACTGCGGAAATCAGGGAAGGAAGTATATCGTCGTAGATTCTGTGTACTCTAGTTCGGGTAGGATTCTCATATGGAAACCGATTTGTAACCCAAGCCATGCCGGACGATATAAGGCAGGCAAGGGACCCCTACGTAGAACACATCTCATCAACTCGCGCACACCAGCC
>NZ_JAGXKB010001040.1:0-230 GCF_019091025.1 Pantoea sp. GbtcB22 | reverse complement strand
TAGAGAATTTTGAAATTTTATATCGCGACCCGGGTCGCCCACTTCGGGTATTGAACCGACACGGGCAATTCTGCGGGGTGACGTACAATGTTGCCTGAGGATTAACCGGCGCGCAGAAGTGGATAACTGCTCTCTCGCCTACAGGAGAAATAGATAACGGGCATCAGCCCACGGGCACGCGGGGCATCTTTCCGTCCTTGATCCCTTTATAATGCCCGTCGATGATCATT
>NZ_JAGXKB010001039.1:0-230 GCF_019091025.1 Pantoea sp. GbtcB22 | reverse complement strand
TCAGCGCGGAAGGGACGCGTCCCAGTTCATCGGCCGCAGCGGCAAAGCTGCCACGACGGTCAATTGCATCCATCACACGTAAAGCTTCAAGGGATAACGCGCGGTCTTTTGCCATGCCGGTTCTCTGTCAGTAAATTTGTACATGCCAGGCAGATTAACTGGCTTACAATCCGGCGTCCAGGCTTTTTCCATAATCCCATCAAGCCTGCGGGCGGTTCTCACCGCAGCGC
>NZ_JAGXKB010001038.1:0-230 GCF_019091025.1 Pantoea sp. GbtcB22 | reverse complement strand
TGGTACGCGCACCAATCGCTGACCAGCTAAACAGTTCGCCAAGATATTGCGGGCTATTCGGCTCCAGCGCTTCGGTCGCCTGCGGTAAACCCATCTCAACGAGATTAAGCAGCAGTTGACGCGCGATATGCAGGCCAGCTTCCATATCAAACGAGATGTTCATGTAAGGATCGTTGATTAACCCCTTCCAGCCGACGGTGGGTCGAGGTTTTTCAAAATAAACCCGCATA
>NZ_JAGXKB010001037.1:0-230 GCF_019091025.1 Pantoea sp. GbtcB22 | reverse complement strand
GGGATTCGGAGTTGGCGAAGGGGATCTGATGGATGCATTAATGGATGAAGCATCGATTTTTAATTTTTGGGAGAACTGGAATCAAATATAGAAAAGGTAGACATACTATGTCTATCCATAATTTATCATTTCACTCTGAATAGTATTAGGTAGTGACTACTAGTGACTACTGGCAGTCAGTTTTGTCATAGCAAATATGTACTAACCTACCCTCAGATTAAGTAGAGATT
>NZ_JAGXKB010001036.1:0-230 GCF_019091025.1 Pantoea sp. GbtcB22 | reverse complement strand
ATTGACCTTCTGGAACACCTATTCGTTATGAGGCAACAGCGATTCAATATCGCGCAGGATTTCACGCGCCTGCTCCAGCTGGTTGCCCCGCAGACGCGCTTTGCGCACCAGGAAGTTGAGGGCACGCTGTGTATCCATCAGACATAACCGCACTTTCCAGCCGTTATCTTCCAGCTCCGCCAGACGTGACAGCGCCTGGTCGTACTCTTCGCCCTGCTGGCCTTCCATTC
>NZ_JAGXKB010001035.1:0-230 GCF_019091025.1 Pantoea sp. GbtcB22 | reverse complement strand
CCCGGCAGTTCGGTCACTTCCACCGGGGGGGTGCGGCTCTCGGGTTGCCCGGTTTCATACGGGTATTTCACCAGGCTATCGGCGTTCGCCACATACCGCGTGTTGCCCACCAGCTGCATACCAAACGGCGCCGTCAGGTTGGCGATAAAGCGATGTTGCTCCCATTTGTCGTTAACATTACGCAGCAAGGTAATGCGATTACCGCCCTCACCGCCCTTGCCAGTCGCTTT
>NZ_JAGXKB010001034.1:0-230 GCF_019091025.1 Pantoea sp. GbtcB22 | reverse complement strand
AAATATGGGTGCAGTTTAATACTGTATTATCGCCGCTTGGTATGACCGTGTTTTTCTTTGTTTCGGGCTTATTAGCCACTAACGGTATTTTAAATCGGCCCTGGAAACAGGTGTTTACCAGTCGCATCACCAGCCTGTTTTATCTCTATATTTTGTGGGGGTTTATTCAGTGGTGGTCGATTGTCGGCATCTCAACCGAGGTCACCGCGCAGCGTATTTCACAGAACCTC
>NZ_JAGXKB010001033.1:0-230 GCF_019091025.1 Pantoea sp. GbtcB22 | reverse complement strand
CGGTGCTGGTGCTGATGGTGCGTGGGTTAACCACGCCCGAGATCCGGATAAATTCGGTGCGCTGGTTAATTTCGAACTGTTACTCACCCACCACGCGCAGGTTGCCGTTCGACTACACCTGATTGACGGTGACGGTGATGGTGCACGTAAAGGTGATGTTGGCCGACGCGCCTCCTTTACCGGCGAAGTCATTTTTGCCATTGGCATTCAGTGTGGCTTTTTCGCCACCA
>NZ_JAGXKB010001032.1:0-230 GCF_019091025.1 Pantoea sp. GbtcB22 | reverse complement strand
TGGGCGGTGGGTCGGAAGAAGAGAGCCTGAACGCCTGGGCGAGAAAGCAGAGCCTGAGCGGTTATCACGTGTATAAAACCGCGCGAAACGGCGAACCTTGGTATGTGTTGGTGAGCGGCGCCTACGCCACGCCAGCCGATGCGAAACGCGCCGTGGTATCGCTGCCAGCGGCAGTACCTGCGGCCAATCCGTGGGTAACACCCCTTAGCCAGGTGAAGTAAGGAAGCCAG
>NZ_JAGXKB010001031.1:0-230 GCF_019091025.1 Pantoea sp. GbtcB22 | reverse complement strand
CCCGGGCGCCTTTGCGTCGCAGAGTTCCGCTGCGGGGAGACTTGGAAAAGTAAGCTCGCGGCGTCAATCGGAGTGGGGAAGAGAAGCGAGGCAACAACTCCCCAACCGGTTCTTCGCCACCGTTCTCGTCAACGAGGAAGGTGGGAACGTGGCGGCGCGAACGCAGCGCGACAAGGGGGAAAAAAATCAAACCTGCGTCGCATGATTGGGGCGCCGGTGGAGGCTGACTA
>NZ_JAGXKB010001030.1:0-230 GCF_019091025.1 Pantoea sp. GbtcB22 | reverse complement strand
ATTCTCGCGCACGAATCCTAGAGCACCAGCCCAGGACCCACTCTTATCCCCTTCATCCGCAACGGAACGGAAGCCGCCCCGCCCTCCTCCTCGCCGCTCGCCAATCGCCATGCTGCTCCACCTCGTCACCTCCTCATCCTCCCCCCTAACCCCGGCACGCCCCTCACCGCAGCGGCGTCCTTGCGCCGCGGCGGCAGTGACGGTGAGATGCGCGGCGGCCTCCTCGAGCA
>NZ_JAGXKB010000109.1:0-281 GCF_019091025.1 Pantoea sp. GbtcB22 | reverse complement strand
GTTGACATCGATATCTTTATTATTGTCAATTTTACACGGGACGTTAAACAGCTTTCCTGAAAAGTTGACGCCTGCATTGGCATTAGACAACGTGCTATGCAACGCAAATGCAATGATCAGAGGACAGAGCATTATTTTTATAATCTGCATTCCGTGTCTCCTCAACGAACATTCAATACCATGGTGGCGGGTGCAGTAAAGTTACCCGCTGTGACTTTGACCTTGTTTTTAACCCGCACCGCAATCAATGTGTTTGATATTCGCCAATCAATGTTGTGTGC
>NZ_JAGXKB010001029.1:0-230 GCF_019091025.1 Pantoea sp. GbtcB22 | reverse complement strand
AGTGAACATCATGCTCGGCAATGGAGTGTCACTGAAATCTGAGTCTTTGTCAAAAGCTGGGTCTCCATTGGACCTTGCTTGCTGCATCCAATCTTCAATTGCTGAATTCCGCCGGTACAAAGAAAGATCCATGAAACTGGTAACTGGATCATAATCATAGGGATCTGCAACTTTGGTAGAACGATCCAGACGCAGCCGGAGGTTGTAGTTCACAAAGACCAATTTATCCA
>NZ_JAGXKB010001028.1:0-230 GCF_019091025.1 Pantoea sp. GbtcB22 | reverse complement strand
AGGTGGTCTTCATTGAGGGGTTCCGGGTGAAGTTTATTGAGAATGAAGAAGCGGCGACGCTCGCGAGAGGAGAGAAGCGCAACGGTACGCAGCAGCAGGAGACCCAGACGCAGGCCAGAAGCAACAGCGACCTGCCGCCGGACCTGGTGGGCACACTCGGGGACGGGACAAAGCTCAACATGAATGCCTTCGTCACCCCATCGGGCGGGCAGGTGGAGAACATGACCCCG
>NZ_JAGXKB010001027.1:0-230 GCF_019091025.1 Pantoea sp. GbtcB22 | reverse complement strand
GCAATTGTGCCCCGCCTCCAAAGAGACGCGAACTCTGCCTGGTCCTTTGCAATCGCGGCGTAACCCACTGTTTCTCCTGCTTCATTGATGGCGAGTGCTGTTCCATAAGTCCCACCAAGCGTGCCTAAATCTTGTATCTTGCCGTCCTGTCCAGGCCAAAGAAACGGGTGGGCGGTCAAGTCCCCGGCGACAAACGATTGGCCAACGACCTGACCGCGGTCGTTGAGAGC
>NZ_JAGXKB010001026.1:0-230 GCF_019091025.1 Pantoea sp. GbtcB22 | reverse complement strand
ACAAGACACCTTAAAGGCCCCTCTCGAATCAACCAGCTGGCTGGACTTACCACATGGTTCTTTTTTTAAACTGAGTGCTGCCCTTCTAACCCTCGACGTGGCGAGAAGAACTCATGCTGTTCTCCTCCCTTGTCCGAGTGGGCCGAATTTTTGCAAACGAATTTCTTCTTGTTCAATCACACGAGCGTTTTCTCATTTCTCTGCGTTTTAACTCCCTTCTTTGATGTATA
>NZ_JAGXKB010001025.1:0-230 GCF_019091025.1 Pantoea sp. GbtcB22 | reverse complement strand
ATAATCCCATAGTTATTTTGTTCCATTCAATATCCAGTGGGCAGGAATCATATCCTCTCACAAGACTGCAATATCTCGAATCAACAAATGAAACATAAAAAACCACTAACTGTAACATAGGTCCTATCATCACCAAATAGTTGACCTCGTACAACAAGCAATGGCCGGCGTTGAACTGCCGCCGCCAAAACAACCGGTAAACTAGAGCTAGTGCGAGAGCTAACCCTCAT
>NZ_JAGXKB010001024.1:0-230 GCF_019091025.1 Pantoea sp. GbtcB22 | reverse complement strand
GACTGACGGCCGAACAGCGTCGAGACGACGATCCCGATCGCGATGAACGACGAGAAGAGCGCGAGGCAGATGAGAATCAGCCGTCCGACGTTCTCGAAGGATTCGAAGGACCCGTACTCCCAGATCGCCAGCGTGTCGATCGACGTGAACGCGACCACGCAGTAGCCCGCGAGGACACTGACGGCACCCAGCAAGAAGCTCCACAGCAGCACCGTCTCGGTGCTGGCCGC
>NZ_JAGXKB010001023.1:0-230 GCF_019091025.1 Pantoea sp. GbtcB22 | reverse complement strand
ACGGGTTCGGGGTGGGCAGGCAGTCTGAGAACGCGCTCGGACCAAGGAGGGACGCTCCTGTACGAGCGCGCATTTTCGCTCACCCCGCTGGACTGTAATTCGCCGCCACCGCAGCTGGCTTCGCTCGACCGCAAGCTTCCCCGGGCCGTGCAGCTCCCCGCTGGGCAATTCCTCGAGCTGGGACGACCTCTGCCGGAAGGCATTCCTGTCCTGCCGCGCCGCACCGGCGC
>NZ_JAGXKB010001022.1:0-230 GCF_019091025.1 Pantoea sp. GbtcB22 | reverse complement strand
CCAAGCCAGTGCCATACAGCCACAACCCTGTTGAGGCGATAGCGTGCATGGCTGGCCCCTTCACCGACTTTGCCAGAGATCCCCTGCATGGCATTTACCTCGAGGAATCCTTTTTCATCTGTCAGGTCGTCTCCCACAAATACCGGAATGCGTCCGGGAAAGGGTGCTTCCTGCATACTCTCACGTACGCCAGCGCCTTTACCGATGTCTTTCGCCTTCAGTTCGTCCAC
>NZ_JAGXKB010000108.1:0-282 GCF_019091025.1 Pantoea sp. GbtcB22 | reverse complement strand
TAGCTTCCACCGGCAAACGATGGGCAATAAAAGATTAGTTACAACACACAATGATATTCCTGTTAACAACCAGTACCGAGCGGAACCTGAAATCCTGCGCCCCTCTCAGCCCAGACCTGCGCCGTACCTGAAACTGGGTTGCCCCCACTGACCAGCCCCCGCCGCCCGGCCCCGAGGGCCGGATCAGGAATGGGTGATTAATGGGTGTTGTTACTAAATAATTTTTCTTTGTTTTTAGTTATGCCGCCGGGTTGTTGTTTCGTTTTCCACCGTCTGCCTTCT
>NZ_JAGXKB010000012.1:0-102356 GCF_019091025.1 Pantoea sp. GbtcB22 | reverse complement strand
CGGTTAGCGCAGTAGGGCTCGACGACCCGGCTTGCCGGGGAGCCGGAGGGGGCCATGGTTCGTGACCTTCAGGTGTTTATGATCCCGGTAAGAAAACGGCAGCAGAGAAATCAGGCAGACAGCAGAAAGACAGGAAAGAAGAGGAAGAGAAGGCCAGACCACAGGCGAAAGCGCAGGCGAAGGGAGAGAGCCGGTGCGGCAGCACCGGGTTTACCCGGCCCGCAGGGCCGCCCGTCTTTTGCGGCCCTGGCAGATTGCACTAGGGACCCGCAGGCCCCCTAATCACACGACAGTCACTCCTCCAGCTCAGCCTGAAAGTGCATCTCCGCGAGGCTGACCAGCGATGCAAACGTCACGCCTTCTCCGGTAATGCCTTCCTGTTCACACAGGTGCATCAGGTTTGCGATCAGGTCCTGAACCGCCGTGAAGGCATCATCACCCCGCCCATCGAGACCGGTCCTGCGGGCAAATACCCACAGCGCTTCCGCCGCCGTGGTCGCCCTGTCCGTGTTGCCCCAGATAAGCGCGGGGCGCTCTGTTCCCTCTGCCGTCGCGGCAATCTCTTCAATAACGCTCATGGTGACGGGTTCATCTGTCCCGCTGATGGCGGGGTTTACTGGTTGTGTATCCGGTGACAGAATGTGTCCTGTAGACATATTGATCTCCTGCAAGTGGATCGGTGTTTCTGTGAGGCCCCGTGTTCGTCGCAGAATTCAGGGGCGGGAAATGGCAGGGTTACCCTGCCTTTTTTCTCTTGCTCAGTGCTCAGCCAGGCTGACCTCAAGGTGAGCTTTCAGCGACGCTTTCACCGCCGCCCAGGTGCGCTCACCCTCATCACCGAACTGATCGCGCAGTATTTCCCCCGTCAGCAGCCAGGCCGATACCACCGGTGCCGGTAATTTTGGCTTAGGAGCAGACCAGTCGCTGACCGCCCCGCTGACGTGGTTCGCTATGCTCAGCCCCACGCCGTACATCAGCTCATACCGCTCATGGCTGCGGCACCCGGTTTCTCTGTCGCTCAGCGACACCAGAAACGCCATGTCCTCCGCCATGAACTCCGGCAGCCCCTTCACGCTGAGGCGGTGTGACCATGTTTTACGCACCGGGCGTACGAAAGCCTTTACGGCGGCCATCACATCGGGGTGCCCCTGCCAGGCGTCATCTGCTATTCCGGCCGTGATGGCCTCAGCGCTGATCCGCAGCTGCTTCGCCGTTTCAAAGTTATCCCATGCGCTTTCCTGTGCGGCATCGCGCAGCAGCGCTTCCTTTTCCGACGCCAGGCGGCTGATTTCTGCCGGGCTGGTGACGTGTGCGTTCCACTGCAGATTGATGGCGTCGGCCGTCAGCACTTTCCTTTGCTGGTCGTCACGGATTACGATGGTGCGCGGCAGGAAACTCACCGGGCCCATGTCGCGGCCGAATTCACTGTCGAACCAGCATTTTTCAGAATCGCGCGCCTCCCACTCATCCTTAAGCCATGCTGCGGCGGCCAGCTCCATCGCCTCTGCTACCGTCCAGGCACGTCCGAGGTGAATACTCCCCGCACGCCAGAAGGTGCCATAAGCCGGGTCATCCTCCGGGTATTCGGTTTCACCATGCACGTCAACGCTGAACGGCTTTTCCTCTTCAGCCCAGCGGGCGAGTAATTCGGTGCGGGCCGCTTCCGCGTCTGCCATACAGCCCGCCACGTCATCGGGCAGCAGTAGTTCGTCTCTGTCCCAGGCGCTGCCATCGAGCATGACAGCCAGTTTCTTCACCGCGTTCACCATGTCATACACGCGGGATGAGTTAATTGCGCCCATATCTGCCAGTGATTTCACAATGTCAGCCGCATCCCACGGACAAAAATCCAGCTCCGGTGAGCTGACTTCAACGCCCGCCCGGTTCAGTGCGTGATACATCATCAGTTCGCCCTCAATTCTGGCCAGAGACACAAGCAGGGCCTCCTTGCGGACGAGCCAGCACGCGGACGGGGTTTTAACCCATGTTTTGGGAGATTCTGGCGTGGCGGTGTTGACGTTGACGTTGTGTGTGTTCATGGCATTTCTCCTGCTGAGGTGGGTTGTCATGTTTCGGTCGATCCAGTCGCGGCGAAGGGCAAAGGAGCAACGGCAGGCGGCAGATGCAGGGGCGCCGCAGGCGTTCATTTCACCCTTGCAGCTGACGAATGACGGTGCTACGAAAAGCCCTCCGCGCCTGGAATGACCGGAACAGCGCCACCGCGCGCGAAAACGGCATGAACACACCCCGGACGGCTCTGCCGGTCCGGGCCTCAGCGGCCACGTCCTTTTGTGGCCAGTGAATGCGCGGGCGACTGCCCGCTGCAGGGGTTGCTGTCCGCCATCAGACCCTAGCCGTCAGGCCCGGAACGCGTCCCTCTGCGGTCCGGCGGAGCTTACCGGCTTGCCGGTTAGCGCAGTAGGGCTCGACGACCCGGCTTGCCGGGGAGCCGGAGGGGGCCATGGTTCGTGACCTTCAGGTGTTCATGATCCCGGTAAGAAAACGGCAGCAGAGAAATCAGGCAGACAGCAGAAAGACAGGAAAGAAGAGGAAGAGAAGGCCAGACCACAGGAGAAAGCGCAGGCGAAGGGAGAGAGCCGGTGCGTCAGCACCGGGTTTTATCCGGCCCGCAGGGCCGCCCGCTTTTCACGGGCTGGATGAGAGCCAAACCCGGTTCTGAACGTGAGATAAAAAAAGCCCCTTTCGGGGCTGCGGTGTCCGGCCATACTCCGCTGTCAGGTGTAGCCCAGCCCTTTCATAATCAGCACGGTGATCGTCGCGACAGCGCCAATCATCCCGGTTGAAACCGCCACGGGATACCAGAACGTTTCGCGGTTCAGCTTGCCCGCCTCCGCGTTCAGCTTCTGCGTCTCCGCCATCAGTTTGGCGATCTCCGCGTTAATCCGGTTACTGTTAAGTTCGTTCATATCGGTTGCCGACATCCGTCAGTTCTCCCTCTCGGGCAGGGTCACAGCCTTTCTGCACCCTGCTGTCAGTATATCCCGCTGACCAGCTCTGCACCACGCCAGCGGACAAAATTCAGCCAGTACTGTTAATCGCACGGGCTTTCTTCAGCTCTGCAGCCAGCGGTTAGTGATTGCACCGGGTATCACCCTGTAGCCTGTATCGAACTCCAGAACGGCCACGGGCCATCTGTCACGCAGATAAAGACGTAACCCTTCCGGCTCGTCGGTGGGTTCATCCAGCACTTCACACATGCCCAGTTCTTCCCAGGGGACGGCACTGAATCCGGCAAACGTTCCGGCAGCGCAGATGTACTCGTACAAATCCATAAACTGTGCTGCTGTCAGGGCTTCCGGCGTCAGCGCAGCAGGGTTTACAGGCGCGTCAGCGTATGGGAGGATGCGTGTATCAGACATAGGGTTAACCTCTTTCATGTTTTGATGCAGGCCGGTACGTGTGGCTTCACGACCGACCGTTAAGGGAGCAGGCTCAGGCCTGCTTTTTTAATGCGTATTTTCTGCCGCCATTGCCAGCACGGCACCCAGCACCAGATCCGCATGCGCCTTCCAGGCATAATCCCTGCACTCGAAATAACGTCCGCGAATGTGCGCAAAAATGTGCGTCACCTGACCTGAATACATCTCGCTGGATTTAAACGTCTCGCCTGCCGGGGATGATCGCCAGTCCAGCGGCGGCATCACGTGCAGCTGATCGTTCCAGCGCGTTTCGCTGATCTCTGTCCAGGGCCTGAACAGGCGGGTGCAGTACATCGCATCGGCCTCGTCTTCCGTCATCAGCGCCATGTCCCAGTACTGCATCTGTAACTCTTCCAGCGTCTCAAACGTGCTCACTGAAACGATGCTGCCGTCATTCAGCGCTATCGCTTCACCGAACAGTTTGCCCGTTTCCACGCGCACAAAAACCAGGCTGTCAGCCGACTGGCTTTTGCCCTTCACCCATGTTTTGGGAGATTCTGGCGTGGCGGTGTTGACGTTGACGTTGTGTGTGTTCATGGCATTTCTCCTGCTGAGGTGGTTGTCATGTTTCGGTCGATCCAGTCGCGGCGAAGGGCAAAGGAGCAACGGCAGGCGGCAGATGCAAGGGCGCCGCAGGCGTGCATTTCACCCTTGCAGCTGACGAATGACGGTGCTACGAAAAGCCCTCCGCGCCTGGAATGGCCGGAACACGCCCCCGCGCGCGAAAACGGCATGAACACACCCCGGACGGCTCAGCCGGGCCGGGCCTCAGCGGCCACGTCCTTTTGTGGCCAGTGAACGCGCGGGCGACCGCCCGCTGCAGGGGTTGCTGTCCGCCATCAGACCCTAGCCGTCAGGCCCGGAACGCGTCCCTCTGCGGTCCGGCGGAGCTTACCGGCTGTGCCGGTTAGCGCAGTAGGGCTCGACGACCCGGCTTGCCGGGGAGCCGAAGGGGGCCATGGTTCGTGACCTTATCAGGGAGATGAATCAGGAGAACTACGGAAGGAAGAAATGGCAGAAGCAGAATCACAGCAGCAGGAAGACAGGAAAGAAGAGTGAGAGAAGGCCAGACCACATGAGAAAGCGCAGGCGAAGGGAGAGAGCCGGTGCGTCAGCACCGGGTTTACCCGGCCCGCAGGGCCGCCTGGGTTAACGTCGCAGTATTCTGTAGCCCGTGACCAGCAGCATAATGCCCAGCGCCATAAGCGCGTATGCCAGTCCGCCGCCAAATGTACTGTTCACGGCATCAGCGCTCTCTGCCGCCCCGGTTACCCCCTCACCGCTGCGGGACAGTAAGGTGCCCCACGCGAGCAGGCCCAGTCCTGAAATCGGTATAAGCCCTTTCAGCAAAACGATAAACAGCCTGTCGCCTGCGGGCTCACTGGCTTTTGATGCCATGACCCTCGCCAGGAGCAGACAAATGATGATACCCATCGAATATTCGGTTCCGGTGAGCGCATGCGGTAAGACAAAATAAAAGAGGGTTATCCAGATGCCATTCAGCACGGCGGCCAGAAGCCAGAAACTCATGTCAGATACCTCACTCCGGTTTAAGGATTTACGGGCTTAACGATCTTTGTCCCGATGCAGCGCACAGGATTGTGCTGTTTCAACAGATTGCCCCGCGCGGTGAAAGCACACGGGGCTGTTACCTTCAGCTTTTCAGCACCAGCCGGTTCGGCAGCGCCTGCCTGTCAGCATCCAGCGCCGCCTCCGTCGCGACTTTTACTTCGGCCTGAATGTCCAGCATGAGCCGCCAGAGCGGCTCCTCCCAGTACCAGGCAGGATCCAGACAGCGGCAGGAAGTAAACTTTGGCAGCCATGCTGTTACCATGTGAAAAATGTCTGATTCAAAGAACGCCTGTTCCTGCTGCCGCGCATACCATGTGCCAACCGTCAGCGGCGTCTGAAACGTCAGATCGATTTTCGCCTGTGCCAGACGCTGCTGATAGCGCCTGAGCTTCTTCGCCTCCACTTTGCCTTCCTGACTGACTTCCCGGTTAGCCCGGTGTGCGGTGCGTTTATCAAGGCGTTCGCGCTGTCTCAGCGCTGTCACAGGAAACAATCTGGGCGCGGTGTCCTGCGGCAGCGGTGACGGGCAACGCTCACCCCGTGAAGCAATCAGCATATCCAGCGCGGCCATGTATTCCACCGCTGCGGGCGAAAAGCGGTCGCGCGGGGAGTATTCCGGCACGATGCGGCGCAGATGGTCGGATGTCACCGTGCGGGTGTCGCAGTAATGACGCAGAAACGCGCTGGCATACGGATGGGCACCGCGCTGCGCGCGGCCCTGCAATCGCTTTTCAACGTCGGCAATCGCCAGGCTGACTGCGCGAGTGTACGGACAGGCAGGAACGAGGGACAGAGATCGGGGGATAATGTTCATGGTATTTTCTCCGGGTGAATGACCGCCCTCCGGGCGGCCTGCCGCTTTCAGCTTTCGCTGTCGTACGCGTCTGCGCTGCCGTTTACCGCCCCACCGGGCTGCAGCGGTTTCATCCACTGCGGCACCCAGCGCGTCCCCTCAAGGCAGGACTCCGCGAAGTCGGCGGCGTCACCCTTCTTCATCTTCTCTGCGTCCTTCGCGTTGCCCGTTTTGCCTGCTTCCGCGAGCGCCCCGGCAATCTGCTCTTTACTCATGCGCTTGAAGAACCCTTCTGCGGTCGGCTGCCACCAGTCGGCCAGGTCAAACGCCATCGCGGACTCCAGCGCATCGAGATTACTGGTCTGGCTGCGCCCGTAGACGCGATCCTGGAAGCAGCACACCGCCGTGGCGCTGCAGAATCCCAGCAGCCCGTGCACGTCGTCCGTGCTCCACGCCAGCAGCCAGCGGAAGTCCTGCGCCCAGTTCTCCGGCAGCCGCGCCTGCCAGTCAGCCTTCTGCTGCTGCATAAACTGCCACGCCTTCCCCTCCTCTTTTGCCGCTGAGTCGGAAACCAGCGCGGCGCTGTTATCCGTGAGGCTGATTTTCATGGGCGTACTGTCATAGCTACCGTGACTGAAGGTGGCGCGGCACAAGGTCCAGGTCAGCATGGCGACCGAAATATCCGGCTTTGTGCTGAGCGCGGCCTGCACCGCCAGCGACCGCTCGCAGGACATGGCGCGGACCAGCGCCGCCGAATACCCCTCTGACAGCGCCTGCATATCATCCTTGCTGGCGGGCGTGGTTTTCTTCGGCAGGTCAGCCACGCGCTGCACACCGCGCTGAATAACGCACGTGCCGAACTCATAACAGACGACCGCGCCCGTTTTGTCCTTGTCCAGCGCCGCCCAGCGGCGTTTATCCGCTGCGTTTTCAATCCCGGCAATCTGCGCTTTCAGCGGCGGCTTCAGCGCTTCGTCGTCGGTAAGCCGCCACTGTGCGCGCAGCTCGCTCACCTGTGCATCTTCTTCCGGGGTGTAGTCCGGGCAGCGCTCCTCAGGCACGACATAGCTGCGCTTAATTTTGCTGTCCCAGCCGTGCATCCGGCCGTCTATTCTCACTTCCGTCCAGGCAAATCCCTCCTCCTGCTGCACGGCTTCCGCAGTCTTCTGCAGTTTCTCCAGCGCGAGGCTCTCCACCAGGGCGGTATCGATGTACCCCTCGTCATCCCCGCTGAACAGGTCGGTGCGGATGATGCCGCCTGCGGCCAGGTAAGCATCTTTGCCCACAAAGGCAAACTTATGGGAGCGGCTGATTTCGGTTTCTGAAGAGGTGATCAGGTTACGAATGGTGTCGGCTGACGGGTTGTAATAGCTGGAAGCCTGATCCCATACCTCCATCTGGCGTTCATGTGAGTCAGCGAGCGTGAGCGCCTGGCACTGCTCGATCGTGATGTTGTCAGCAGCCAGTTCGTCAAGAATGGCGGGCGCGAGGCCGGAGAGCTTCAGGCAGCGCTGTACGTGACGCGAGCTGTAGCCCATGAGGTCACCAATCTGCGCGGGCGTTTTGCCCTCAGCTGACAGCGCCTGGAATCCGGCAATCTGCTCGGCGGGATGCATATCTTCACGCTCGCCGTTTTCGACCATCGAGGCTGCCCGGGCCAGCTCCTCTGACACCCGCTTAACGGGGATCGGCTGATCGGGCTGGTAAAAGCCCTGCGCGAGCAGCTGCTGCAGCGCGGTCAGACGCCGACCGCCGCAGGCCACGCCCAGCATGCCGTCCGGCATATCGTGCGCAATCAGGTTATGCAGCAGCCCTACGTTCTGAATGGTCGCGGCCAGCGAATCGATGCGCGACTGGACGTAAACCCGGCGGCGCACGTTCAGGGGGGAAACCGTCAGACGTGAAAGCGGGATCATTTCAATTTCCACTTTCTCCAGCGCCTGCTCAACCGCCGCTGCGGCCTTGTCAGCCTTCGCTTTTGCGCTGCGACGCGGGGCCTTTGGTTTTAAAAGAGATGATTCTTTAGATTTCTGAGCCGGGGTGTTGACGTTCTGCTGTGACATGTTGCTCTCCTCTTCAGGGTTAAGTGATGTTTCTCTGAGTTCCTTCGCCGTGAGGGCAGAACAGGCACGCGGGGTAAAGGCATCACGCAGGGGGAAACGGCAAAGCCGCAGCCCGGAGGGACCGGGTGCCGCCGTTTAGCCAGCGACCCTTGCGTGAGGCCGCCCGTGTGGCAGGTTTCTGCACGGCGGAGGAGCGCGGAGAATAAAAACAACACAACAGGAGGTGAACATGACGCAGCCCCGGACGGCGCGCCGTTCGCCGGTCCGGTCCCCAGCGGCCACGGCTTTTTGTGGCCAGTGAGCGCGAGGGCGCACGCCCGCTGCAGGGGCTGCTGTCCGCCATCAGACCCTAGCCGTCAGGCACGGAGCGCGGCCTTTCGCGTTCCGGCGGAGCTTACCGGCTTGCCGGTTAGCGCAGTAGGGCTCGACGACCCGGCCTGCCGGGGAGCCGAAGGGGGCCATCTTCAGTATCAGTCCGCCTCCGGCCATTGCATAAAACTGACTGAAACCGGAGGAAACGAGGTAAAACCTGAACTGAACACTGTTTTTTTGCATATATCATGCGGATTTCTGAAATTTCCCGCTCCTTTAACAAAGTATTCAGCACGGCCTGCGCTACGCATTGAACCGGCAGACGGGCCACCGCAGCGGCGAAGCCGCTGCAGTAGTCAGCTACTCCCCTGCCCTTCAGCTTTCAGGGCATCCCTGCCCCGGTAAGGTTATGCATCGATGCAAATCAGCAGGCTTGCAACGTCCGTATAGCTGAACGTGCCGCGCGGTAATTCCTCGTAATGCGTGGCCCTGGGGACCAGCGCCCGGTGCTGCCGGGGCCCGGCGGTACAGAGCGCCACCAGGCGCCCGCCGGGTGCCAGCAGGGAAAGGGCGCGGCTGATGTGCTTCAGGTCAGTTCCCTGGCGGAAAGGGGGATTCATGATGATCCGCTGATAACGGCCGCCGGGTTTACAGGACAGAAAGTCACCGCAAATCACGGTTACGTCCGGAAAGTTCGCCTGCAGCTGAGCGGCAAGCCCCGCGTTAAGCTCGACGCAGTCGCAGTTAACGCCAGGCGCGCCGGCCTGTATAGCCCGCAGTATGGCGCCCGTTCCCGCGCTGGGCTCCAGCACCCGGTCACCGGCACGTATCCCGGCCAGCGCCACCATTTTCTGACAGACGTCGTCCGGCGTGACGAACAGCTGCGTATCAGCGTGCACGGTCTGAACGGTGTAGCTCTGGCTGAGTTTCTGCTGCATCTGCGCAATGCGCGCTTTCAGATCTGATTTCATGGATAGGCCTCTTTATCAGTCCCCCGGGCCTCCCCGGGGGAACAGGATCAGCGCGGGATTTCGACCGTTTTCATGTCGGTGATGTAAACCGGCGACAGGGTGTAGCCCGTCGACATCACGCGGCGCAGACGGTAGGCGAGGTGGTTCTCACCGGCCGCCATGCCTTTTACCTGCTTAAAGTCGGCGTGCTTCTTACTCCACTCTTCCTTTGTCATGCTGACGAAGCCCTCACCCGGATAGTTGACGATCGGCGGACGCTTTGCGGCCGCCTTCGCCGCTTTTGCCTCTTCGGCCGATGGCGCCTTGTATTCGGTAATGCGGTCAGGCGTGAGCGTGGTCAGGGCATTTTTACGGCCCATAAAGGAATATTCATTCGTCACCAGCGAGCTGATTTTTCCTCCGCTGCGGTTCACGCGGATGATGGTCAGCCACTCGCCGCGACTTTTCACCTGGCCGCCCGGCACCATCTCGACGTCACCGGCCAGCACGCCGCCGTGTTCGTTGAGCATGGCGCGCTCATAGGTCAGGCGGTTACGGTAGTGGGCGGCCCAGCGGTTATGGCGCGCGATAGTGCGCTGATGGCAGGGAATGCAGATGTCGCGGGCCTGCTCCGCCGTGATGATTTCATCCCGCAGGGCTGACCAGATGCTGACGCTGCCCTCGTACTGGCTTTTATCCTGCGGGCGCGGATACTTCTCCAGCGTAAAGCAGCAGTAAAGGTGATCGACGTTGGCAATCGTCATGGCCATTGCACCGTTGAGGTTCTCCGACGACCAGAGCTTAATAAATTTCTCCGCGCTCTTAATCTCGCGCTCCGACTTGCGCAGGTCAGCCTCAATCTTTTTGATACGGCGCCAGCGCACGTCCGGGCGCTCCTTGTACGCCGCGTGGCGCAGCGAAGCCTCAGCGCGGCGTTCCCAGTATTCTGAGGTTTCGAAAAGGTTGACCGCGCGGCGCATGCCGTTTTCAATCTTCTGCGCGTGCTTACGGGCGCGGCGTTCACTGTGATGCCCGACCAGAATCGGCTGCCCCAGCGGTATGGCTGACGCCAGGCTGTCCACGGCGGCCAGCGCCTGCCCGGACTCTTCCGCACGCTTCTCGCTGTACTCTTCAAACCGACCGGCACGCGCTTCCTGGCGGTCAAACAGCGACTGGTCTTCATCTTCAATCACACCGGCCAGCTCGATTAGCAGGTCTTCACGACCCGGCGTCCACATGGGTGCCACGAACAGCCCCTGTTTTGGCGCCCACTTAAAGCCCGCCCTGCTGACGCGCTGATACATTTCCTCATCAAGACGCAGCGCTGCATAAAGGCGCAGCTTGTTGTCATCCGGGGAATAGGTGGCCTGATATGACTGGCCCGTGGTGTCGGTGTCAGTCAAAGATGCATTTGTAGGCTTCGTTGTCGCGCCCTGGACGTTGAGTTGTGACATGTTATTTATCTCCTGTGGGTTAAATGATGCTTTTGTGAGTATTCGCCGTCGCAAAAAGCAAAAGACCACCATCGGGAGCGCTGACAGGGCCGCCGCAGGCGCTTGTTACAGCCTTGTCAGCATGAGCGAGCGATTGTGGTCTCATGCACAGCGACGGTACGGATAACTCACGAAGGCACAGGAGCACGGGTAAAAGTGAACATGTCACAGCCCCGGAAGGACGGCGCGGCAGCGATGGCCATCCGGACAACAGAGCACCGGCGGCGTCATGCCGGTGCGGTGAATGCGCGGGCAATGCCCGCTGCAGGGGTGGACTTCAGCCATCAGACCTTAGCCGTCAGGCCCGGAACGCATTCTTCTGCGATCCGGCGGAGCTTGGCGGCCTGCCGCTTAGCGCAGTAGGGCTCGACGACCCGGCCTGCCGGGGAGCCGGAGGGGGCCATGTGCCAGAGATATCGTTTTCAGGCCAGCAGCGGAAACCCGGCAACGCATAAACCGCTATCCTCTGAAGAGGAGGACAAAACTATGTGCGGACGATTTGCGCAGTATCAGAGCCGGGATGTGTACTTTGACGCGCTCGGCGTAGCCGGCAGCGACTATGTACACGACCCGGAACCTATAGGACGTTACAACGTCGCGCCGGGAACCAATGTGCTGCTGCTCAGTGAACGGGGCGGAGAACTGAAGCTCGACCCGGTTTACTGGGGTTACGGACCGGAGTGGTGGGATAAACAGCCGCTCATCAACGCACGCGGTGAAACCGCGTCATCGGGCAGAATGTTCAAGCCTTTATGGAACCACGGACGCGCCGTAGTGTTTGCCGACGGCTGGTATGAGTGGCAGCGAAGCGGAGATAAAAAACAGCCTTATTTTATCTATGAGAGACACCATAAGCCGCTGTTTTTCGCGGCTATTGGTAAAGCCCCCTACGATGACATACACGGCCATGAAGGCTTCGTGATTGTGACGTCGGCCAGCAATAAAGGAATGGTTGATATTCATGACCGCCGACCGCTGGTACTGGAGGCGTCATCCGTCAGAGAGTGGCTGAGTGAAGACACCACACCTGAGCGCGCCGAGCAGATTGCCTGGAAAGCTGCGCTGCCGGAAAGCGATTTCAAATGGCATCCGGTCACAGACAAGGTAGGCAGCCCTAAAAATCAGGGTGCTGAACTGATCGAAAAGGTGGGATAGCAGGCCTCTTTGCTTCAACGCAGCCGGGCGGAGGTCACGAAACCACTATAGAAAGCATTGCTCTCTATAGTGGTTAGCTACTGATGCCAGTCTGTACGGATGCCTGTATCAGCTCCGCCCGGACAGCGTTTTATACAAACGAGCCAGCTTTAGCATCATCCCGCCTGAACGGGCCGTTAAATGAACCGGGGTATCGGCCTGCGTCGGCGCGCAGCGGCGCGCCTGCAGAACGATATCGCCGGTGACTTCGTCCCAGTTCCATGTCCCCGCCTGCGGTACGGGCAGCACATAACAGTTCAGCACCTGCCCTGAAGCGCCAGCGACCCGGCGCGCGAGCTCAAGCACCCGGCCTTCACGGCCTTCATCCCGCTCATCGCTGATAAGCCAGCCGTTCATAAAAAAGGCCTCCGCTCCATTACTGAGCGCAATGTGACAACAGGCCCCCATCACCGACGCGCACTCCTCACGGGTAACCGCGCTGTCTTTATTTTTCTCCATCATGCGCTTTCCTTTTCTGTTGATCGCGCCCCATTCTGTCCACGCATTTCCCTTTCAACCCACTGATAATAAGCCATAATCTCCCCTTAATGTCAGTGTGTCGTAAAGTCAGCGTCGGCAGCCCGCCGGCGCCACGCCCACGTCATGTTAAGCAGGTCGGCCGTGGCCACTGACCGCGTGCGCCAGCGGCGATACCACAGGCGATATGTCGTCGCGGTCTGTCCGGCCAGGTCGGTCTCGGCCTCACTGACCAGCCGCTCCTGCGCCTGCGCCCGCCGGTGCGCCTTGCGAGCATGGGGACACAGCGGACGGGGACTGTGACAGACAAGACTGCTAAGCAGAACGGCCATCAGTGCATCCCCCTGCGGCCCAGCCGGGCCGCAATCTCTGCCGGGCGAACGCCGGCCGCGATCATCTCCTCCGTCCGGGCCAGCAGCGCGCGTATGGCCACCGGGTCAAACCGTTCTGAATTGAGCACGTACAGGCCCGTGTGGTCCGGCATAATCCATATCAGACCGTGCCAGAACGGTGACTCCGCGCCGGGACTGAGAATATCCAGCGTCACGTGCTTACAGGTGCGGTGCGTCAGGCGCAGGTGAACCGGGAACACCCCGCCCCACTCGCCCCGGCTCTCGCAGTCCGTCCGCCACGCGTCGCTGAGCTTCAGCGCGTGCAGCACGGCGCCGCAGAGGCGCCGGCGGAACTCTTCCCCGCGCGCGCTGTAGGCTTCAAAGTCCGACGGTGAGAATGCGCGCAGACGCGCGGGCGTGATGACGTCGTCACGGGTAAGTTCGCTGCTGCGGCAGCTCATGCTTCCGCCGGAGAGGCGGCCATAGTAGGCGGTGCGCTTGCCTGACGGGCCTTTTGCTTTAGACTGTATCGCTGACATATTCGGACCTCATATCTGATGTGTCGCGCCCTGGCGGAGTCCTACCTCCGCCGGGGCACCCTTTCGGCCGGAAACCGGCCACCCTGCTGCTCACTGCAGCGGCCCCGCATCACCGGGACCGCGTCATTCAGAACGGAATATCGTCGTCAAAATCAATCGGCGGAGTGTTGTCCGTTGACGGCGCCGGGGATGGTGGCTGTGCCGCACTGCGACCGCCTTTTCCTCCCCTGCCCCCCTTCGCTGACGGATCCGGTGCAGCGGGTTGCTGACCGCTGAACTGCTGGCCGCCCTGAGCTGCGCTGCCTCCGCGCCCGCCCAGCATCTGCAGAGTGCCGCCGGTATTCACCACCACCTCGGTGGTGTACTTTTCCTGACCGTCCGTGCCCTGCCATTTGCGGGTGCGCAGCTGGCCTTCGATGTAGACCTGCGAACCCTTGCGCAGGTACTCCCCCGCCACCTCAGCGAGCTTTCCGAACAGCACCACGCGGTGCCACTCCGTGACCTCTTTGTTTTCGCCGGTCTGCTTGTCGCGCCAGCTCTCTGACGTGGCCAGCGTGAGATTTGCGACCGCGCCGCCGTTCGGCATATAGCGCACCTCCGGGTCCTGTCCCAGATTGCCGACCAGAATCACTTTGTTAACGCCCCGTGAAGCCATGTTCGTTCTCCTCATGCAGTGGTTTTTACCCCCGTCACCCGTTGAGTTTCGGGAGCCGCGGTGTTGACGTTTTGTGGAAATCGGCTGGTTTTTTCCTCCGGTATTCACTTCACCCGTTTGAGATCCTTCGCCGCGAGGGCGTAAACCAGCGCGGGTGACGGCAGACGTCCGGGGCGACGGGGGCATTTATTTCGGGTCTAACGGAGTGGCCAGAAAAAAATGTTCACGGCGTGCACTTCACCCTGGACGGCCACGGCGACTGTGCTTGTCTCAGCCCCGGCGAAAGGACTGAAACGGTGAAGGTGGAGGGAAAATCAGCAAGATGACGCTGCAACGTCGGCTGAGCGGCAGCGAAACGGCGTTGCACAACAGAGCGCCCGTCTTTCAGGGCGCGGTTCACGCGCCGGCACAGCCGGCTGCAGGGTCAGTACGGGTCAGATCGGTTGCGCCCGGCCTTTTATGTCTGCGTCAGCAACCGCCACCCGCAGGGCCCGGGCCAGGACAGTTTTCTGGCCTGGTGCGCAGCATGGCAGCGCGGCCCGCAGGGTGACGCCCGATCCAGGAGTCAGAGAGTCTTTTTTCAGATCGGGATTGTGAACCGGAGATATCGTGAACCCGCCCGCGCAACGTGGACAGCCGGCGCCGGAGGCGCCGGGATTTAACGTTCACTCAGCGAAGCGGGGTTTTCCACAATATGGGTGCACAGCAGTCCGGGAACCCTGTGGACAGTTTGACGCAGAGCACGGGGAGCATGGCCGGAAAGACCATTGATTACTTTATGAACAACTTATGACAGCAGCGCGGAGCCAAAAAAAAACCGGACGCGAGGGTCCGGAGTAACAGGAGTCAGCATTGCCGGTCTGAGGCCGGCGCTGCGGGGGTTCCTGGCATATCAGCAATTGCAATACAACAGACTGGTGTTGGTACTGGGAGTTACACACGGGATAAGCATAGCGTCAGACGCGTCAGTTTTTTCCAGGAAGCGTCTGATTTGACGGGAGAAGGTGCCGGTACGGTTACAGTTTATTAAACCCCCTGGTGAAATCGGGGTGAGAGGTCCGTACCGGCACAGGGAAATTTAGCACATTCAACGTGCTCAGGACTGAGGGTCTCCGGGTAACTGCGCGCCTTCCCGCCGGAGCTGCCACATGGCCTGCCGGATGCTCCAGAACCCGGGCGAGTAGAATACGCGCCCGAGCTTTTCCGCGATGGCTGGCGTAACCGGCCTTCGGTCACACAGCAGCGACCAGACCTCACGCTGCGCGAGCCCGGATTTCAGGCAAAATGATTTAACTGTCAGGTCATGTTCAGCGAGCAGGTAGGCCAGAAAGCGGCCGGGCGAGGTGCAGCCATCCATAATGCCCCGGGGTCCGTGGAGGTGATAGCCCGAGCATAAGAGGACAACGGCAGCGGTACAAGATCTGTACCATCGTTTATGAGAGATCCCCTGCAATATTCACACAGGTGATAATAAGAGTATTAACGGAAGGTTAAGTACTGATGTCAGGCAGCAGAAACAGAAAGGCCCGGAATCAATCCGGGCCATCTGAAACCAGTACGGCGTCATCCTGACACCTGTTGCGCATGCATTATATTCCAGCGCTGCGCTTAACACTGTCAGAATACCGAAAATAATTCATTATCTCTCACTACCCTGAGTGGGACTGGACCGGTCCATTACAAAGACTGACTTGTCACAGAATCTGAGCTCATTAATACTGTACATATAAACAGTATCGTTAAGAGGAGGATTTATGTGTCATATCATGTTGAATTCAGTAGTTCAGGCTGTCATCACTAAAGGGTCACAGTCGTGAAACCCGCAGTGTACAGCTCCGGCCTGATGCTGCTCTGGCCCCCCATCTTCACGCCGCGCGTGCGCGTGCCGCTGTTTGCGGACCCCTGCGCCGCAGGCTTTCCCTCTCCGGCACAGGATTATGTGGAGTCTGAACTTGACCTGAACGAACTCTGCATACGCCGACGCGCCTCCACGTTCTTCGTGCGCGCCAGCGGCAGCAGCATGGAAGGACTGGGGCTTTATGACGGCGACGTTATGGTGGTTGACCGGGCAGAGGAGGCATCGCACGGCGATGTCGTAATTGCAGAGGTTAACGGGGAATTCACGGTCAAACGCCTGCAGCTGCATCCCCGCCTCGCCCTGCTGCCTATGAATCCGGCTTACTCCACCATTTACCCGGAGGAGCTTCAGCTGCTCGGCGTGGTGACCTGGTTCTTCAACAGCACACGTGCGCGCCGGAGGTAGCCATGCCTATGTTTGGATTAGCCGACGCAAATAAGTTTTACGCCAGCTGCGAGGCGCTGTTCCGCCCGGACCTGCGCGGCAAACCCGTAGTTGTGTTGAGCAATAATGATGGCTGCGTAATCGCAAGATCGGTCGGAGCAATCGCTATGGGTATCAAAATGGGCATGCCATGGTTTCAGCTTAAAGCTCAGGAATACCCTGAAAAAATTCACGTATTTTCAAGCAATTACCCCTTTTATCACTCGATGTCGCAGCGGATCATGACAGCACTGGAAGAAATGACGCCGAAGGTGGAGCAATACTCGATTGACGAAATGTTCCTGGATATAACCGGCATTGACGGCTGCGAAGACTTTGAGCATTTCGGGCGGCGCCTGCGCGCGCACGTACTGGCCACTACAGGACTGACGGTAGGCGTGGGCATGGGCCCTACCAAAACGCTGGCCAAAAGTGCGCAGTGGGCCAGCAAAGAATGGAAGCAGTTTAAAGGCGTGCTGGCCCTGACCACGGGTAACCCGAAGCGCACCGCCACACTTCTGCAGAATCAGCCCGTAGAGGAAATCTGGGGCGTGGGAAGACGCATCGCTAAGAAGCTTAACATCATGGGCATTGAAAACGGCCTGCAGCTGTCGCGCGCGCACCCTGCCCTCATCCGGAAAAACTTCAGCGTGGTGCTGGAGCGAACTGTGCGGGAGCTGAACGGCGAATCCTGCATTCCGCTCGAAGAGTTCGCGCCCGCAAAACAGCAGATCGTCTGCTCGCGGTCATTTGGCGAGCGCATCACGTCGAAAGTGGCCATGCAGCAGGCGCTCTGCCAGTACGCGACGCGCGCGTCCGAAAAGCTGCGCGGAGAGCGGCAGTTCTGCCGCCGCGTCGGCATCTTTATACGCACGTCTCCTCACGCCCCCGGCGAGGTGTTTTATGGCAACAGCGCCGGCGAGAACCTGAAAGTGCCCACTCAGGACACCCGTGACGTTATTGAAGTGGCCATGCGCAGCCTGGACCGTATCTGGCTGGAGGGAAGGCGCTACATGAAAGCCGGCATCATGCTCGATGACTTCACTCCGAACGGCGTCAGCCAGCTGAGCCTGTTTGATGAGGACGGACCGCGTCCGAACAGTGCGCAGCTGATGAAGGTGCTGGACGGCATCAACCAGTCCGGACTCGGTAACCTGTGGTTTGCGGGTCAGGGTGTCAGCACAGAATGGAAGATGAAGCGAGAGATGCTAAGTCCAGCATGGACGACTCGCTGGAGTGACATTCCAGTAGCGCGAGTCATGTAGTTGGCAGCAGACTACGATATTGATCTGGCATCTACCAGAGCTTTGCACTATACCCAATAAAGAATGCACAAGATGAACCCAAAGTAACCACAATGAATATACATTAGATATTTAATGTGGTTACAATAGATACTTAATTTAACGGTGATATAGTCAACGAATCAGTTATCGAGCGCCCCATCGTTCTCGAGCTTTTCACGCAGAGCCTCCAGAATGTATGCACTAAAATCCAGCGATGTCTTATTTGAGGCTTTAAGTTGCGCATGGGCTTCAAAGTAGGTCTCAGGCACAGCCCTGAGATTTTTGCTACGGGCTTTGCTTTTCGTGAATGGCTTCGTTTCATCGCTGGTTTTATCTGCTGGGGCGGTTGAAGTTTTTAGTTTTGCAGAACTCATTAGCCCAGCGAGTTTTTCGTGTTGATTCGCAAAATCCAGCTTCTTAGTCATGTATATACCCTATACTCTCAATGGATATTTAATAGATATGCAATAGATGCACATTGAGTATACAACAGACTCACTTAGAGTATCTATTGCGTGTTTTGTTTTTATCTGCCTTTAACAATCTCAAGCATTTCTTCCACCATTGAAATCACCTCTTTACCGCCTGCAGTGACACGCCCGTGCACTGACTCAGTTATGCCAAAACCGGTTTCAATTGTTTCTTCAAAATCTTGAGTGCGATATGAAAGGCGACTCTTCATTAATTTAATGTGTTTAAATGAGGGAAGTAGCGCCTCAAGTTTTGGATAATGTTTTTTATTCGGATTGGTTTTGCACAGGAATAGATGGGCTTCTACATGCTGGCCTATGATTTCACTTATTTCTCCCAGCACCCTATCAAAACTCATCAAGCCTATCCTCTCAGTGAGAGAGTCCTTTGCAGGAACAATAATAAGATCTGCATAAGCAACCGCCGTACGAGTCATATCAGAGTCAAACCCCCCGCAGTCAATAAACAAGATATCTTCTTTATCCTTGAACAAGCTTATTTCATGCACTAACTCTTGTTGGGTCTCAGGAATTGATATTGGAATTTGTCTGTCGCTTGGACGCAGGCCGTGAATGATTGAAAGCCCCTTATGAGTATCTAGGTCAAGGGCTTTCATAGGTTTCAGTTCGCCTGATACATGTACAGCCGAGGTTGTCTTACCTGCCCCGCCCTTATTGTGTGCCATAACAATAACTGTCATATCTGCCACCTTAATTATGCTTGTAAGACGCACATTGAATCCACAAACTGCGCACTTTGGGTTCACATTGAGTATGCAATGCATATCTTAGAACGAGTTGATTTATACCATTTCAGAAATACACATGCAAATACTTTGCGTACTCAACGAGACCACTAAAGACGCACGTTAGATACCTTATGAATATACAATAGATATCCAACGAATACACTAAGTGCACACAATCCACAGGCTTTCCATCTTCAAGGCAAGTCAGGGCAAGTCAGGGCAAGTCAGGGCAAGTCAGGGCAGGGCAGGGCAGGGCAGGGCTATGGTAACTTCAAGGAACAAATATCATAAGCCAGTCAAATCAGAGAGTAAAAGTCCGCACAATTACTTAAGTGAGTTGCGATAAGTGATGCTGGGTTTGTTATTGCACTAAGAGATGTGAAAATAAAGAAGTATGTTTAGGAAAGAATATTAGTTTTCGTTTTTATCGATAACGTGTCGTACGAATTTTCGTTGCTGTGCCTTGAGGTATTGAGCTTTTCTTCCTTTAGGCATAAACATTAAATCGTGATCTATCATGGCTAGAATTACTGCTTTCTCATATTCCTTTTGAGGTATTATTTCACCTTTAAAGGTGATGATGAGGAGTGGGTCATTTTCATCACGGAGGACTCTGGAATGATAAAGGTCATCATAAGCGGGTGAAGCGCCGGGATCTGATATAGAAGGCTTAACCATCCCATATTTAATACGACTGTGGGCAATGGGATCGAATACTTCGATGTATCCCTGCTGTTCCCATAATTCTTGAAGATCAAGAATGTCGTCCTCATATGAGTCAACAACATCTTGATCGAAACCAAACGTATCGCTAGTTGATGCGAACTTTAATGAGATTTCAACGCGCGAAATAGTGATTTTTGCCAACGCTCAAGCCTTCCTTTTCTCGATCAGCACTTCGCAGCGCCCTAAACTGGGAGCGACGTTCATCCCTGGAGCCACGAAGCTGTACGCTTCCAGACTCACTAGAGTCGCGAAGAAAAGCTGCAACTTGTTTTTGGGTTAGGACTTTTTGGTTGTTCATATGAACCTCCACTGGTAAACGTCAACAGTATAAACTGTGTGCACCTAGAATTATAGTCAAACCTATTTTTCTCCAGAAGCCATGTTAATCCTCTGCTCCCTTTTAGATCCTATAGTCCCTTCCAGCATCTTCAGAAGACGTTTTTTTATCTGGATACCATTCATTTAGGTATACCCAAACGACACCAAATAACTGTCTTCTCGCGGGATTGCAAAATTCACAAGTTTTTCAGAAGCGCCACGGCCTCATTTCCCGGCATCTGAAACTGCACCCGGTGCCGGGCCGCCACATCCAGCGCGAACACCCGCGTATAAATTTCCGTCGACTTCGCGCTCTTGTGCCCGAGCAGGCTCTGCAGCGCCTTGAGCGGCGTGCCGGCGTACAGCATGTGCATGGCGTAGCTGTGCCGGAAGGTGTGCAGGGTCACCGGTATCGAGAACGTTACCCCCTCTGACGCCGCCGCCTCCACCGCCTCGTTCAGCCAGGTGCGCGCCGTGCGGTCGGTGATGTCCCACAGCCGCACCCGCTCCGCCCGCCCGGTCTTCTCGCTCTTACGCTCCAGCGGAATGCGCAGGGTGGCGATCATCATCTCCAGCTGCGTCACGTACTGCGCATCGGAAAGGGGCACCAGCCGGTGGGGCACGACGCCGGCGGCGCGGCGTCCGGCCCGGTGCTCCGCCTTATCCTCGCGCTGCTTGAGCGTGGCCAGCTGCACGAACGGGTACTGCTGGCGCAGCAGAAAGTCCCCCCGCGTCAGCGCCAGCGCCTCGCTGATGCGCGCGCCGGTGTTCCACAGCGTAGTGAACAGCATCTTGCGGCGCAGGTCGGGCATAAAGTGGAGCAGGGCGCTGACCTCCGGCGCCAGCAGGTACTTCGGCAGGTCGTCGACCAGCGCGGCCATCTGGCGCAGGGCCAGTGCCGCAGGATAGTCGATGGCCACCGGCAGCTGCGCGGGCGGCGTGTCATAACCATAAGAAACAAGGCCGGTCATAACACGTTTATTCCCAGAGTTAACGCGCCGGAGCTCAGTGCCTCACCAGAGGCACTACGCGGGTAACACCCTTCTATCGATGGTTGAGGCCTACTGATGTTCATTACTTTAATCACCTTCTCTTACATCATGTGCAGGCTGAGATTTGTTCTCATCCTGCCCAAAAGGCATATCGCCGATTTCCTTGAGAAGAGGCGCCCAACCGCTGCTGAACCAGCCTCCCGGATCTTCTCCATTGAATACCTGTTGTAGCCAGCGGGTCGTTGAACGAAGCCGTGCGTCCTGATACCAGACAGCGTGATGGTGTCCAATGACGGACCAGAAGTCGAAATCTGGATCGGGTGGGGTGAACTCATAGGTGTTAAGGGTCAGGTGTGCTCCCCGGGATTTCAGAAACTTCAGGAAGTGCTTGAGATTGCCATATCCACCACTTCCCATCCCGCTCCCCAGATAAAAGGCTTCGGTCACCACGCCCACCTCTGTATGCCCTGTATCCGTGCATGTCCGGAGGATGATAAGCGTGCCTTCATGGCGGCCTTTACGGATTCTGATGAGTTCAAAGGTAAAGTTCCCGCCCTCAGGCGGCAGAAAAAATTCAGTGAACCCGCGGCTGCCCAGACGAATGACCGCGAAAGGGGAACCTTCGCCGGTTAGCAGCCAGTCACTGCTGACCCCAAAATGGGTGCTCAATTTATCCGTCAGTTCGGCCGAAACGTCATCCAGACCGTCTAAATAGTCCATCAGCTTGCCGGGGGAATTATCAATCATCCGTGCAACCCGGACAATATCGGTAGTGTCAGCGGGTTTATCACTTTTCCATTTATCAAGCAGCCCGTCAGCCTTGAGCCGATCAAAAAGCCACTGCAGACGCTGACCTGTCTGCTGCTGCCAGCTCTCACGCTTTGTTAGGGCAGGTACAACTTCAACAGCCGGCTGATAGTAATCCCGTAATGCCGTACGAACCTCCCCCTCGATGGAGCGCTCATTCCTCATCGCGGAGGCCTCAATACGCTGGTAAAGCACATCGTCCACATTCCTGGCCTGAATTTTCGCCATGACTCAACCTCTTTTCTTTATGCATGAAGTAGACAGCAGGCTGTAAAAAATCACAGCATGCGTCAAGATAAAGAAAATTATTTATCAATGTATTCATTGAGAGTCAATTTGCATTCATTAACAAAATTAAGGGGATGATGACAACCTAAACTATTTCTGTCCGCAATTACCGCATCACCCTGCGCGCTGGATCCGCTTTCTTCTTTATTTGTGATTTTCCCGGAAGCGTAGCACGCCGATATGGAACGTCATAGCGTCATTTTTTCCCGCATCTTTCTCTGACGCACCCCGTATGTTGTGCCATCGGCAGCTGAGTGAGCCACTATATGTAGTACCCCGGGCGAAAAACCGCCCGCCGGAGAGGCAGGATCCGGTTCCGCCTTTTTTCGGATCCTGATCAGTTAGCAATGTCAGGAATGCTGAATTATGTAAATTATGGAGGAATTTTCCGGGAAAGTATGTTCTGACCTTCTGTGCAGGATTAAGTGTTAAGTGCAATAATTCTGCCCTGATGATTCGATAATGATGGAGGGTGAAGAGGCTGCGCGACAGTGGCGGTTGCTTCACTGAACGGAGACCTGTAAGCCCTGAACTCTGTATGTACGCCAGGACGTTAACTCATATCACCAGACTTATTTCAATTAGCAGTTAATAATACTGATTAATTAACATTAACTTTATTCAGCATGGAGCATGATATAAACATAACGTTACAAATTTGGTAACCACCTGTTTATTTTGTCTTTATTAAAAAAATAACGCGACAGATTTACCATCAGGTAACTTTTTCACCAAAATTTATTGATCTGATGATAAATAATCATAACCATAGTAAAAATTGTTATGTGAGGGTTAACAGTGGGTCTGGGCGGCAGACATAATGAAGACTAACAGGATGAGTTCATGAGGCATGTTCACCCGATAATAAATATTATAATTTCCGCATTGATGTTTGCCGTAGCGGGTACACTTGTCAAAGTGGCATCTCATAAAACCGATTTGCTTTCACTCGTGTTCTGGAGAAACGTATTCAGTTTCCTGTGCGTGATAATTGCTGGCGCTCTGTCGGGTAAACTGAACTTTTCGTCCGAAAAAAAGAAGACGCACGTTCTCAGAGCGCTTTTTACGTTTCTTGCTTTAATCAGCTATTTTTATTCGGTGGCCCACACTCATCTTGGTAACGCCGTGCTGCTTCAGCAGACTTCCCCAATATTTGTTCCGTTAATTTCCCTGATTGTCCTGAAAAAAATATCAGACCGGTATGTATGGTATGGGATCATTATCGGATTTATTGGGGTGGGACTGACTACGGGTATAGGCTTAAGCACTCTGAATAAAGGCGATCTGGCAGGGATTATAGCCGGATTTATGGGGGGAGCCGCCACCGTGACAATATGGCTGATGTCGTCTACGGAAGCGCCGTTTAAACAGATGCTTTATTTCTCTCTGTACTCCCTGATATTTTCCATTACGTTTATTCCCTGGGTATGGCAGTCATTTGATTTATCGCAGGTGCCCTACTTCATTGCGCTGGGGATCGTCACGACGTTAGCTCAGTATTTTCTCTCTGTGGCGTGCTCGCAGGCTCCCACGGATAAAATCATTTCCTGGAGCTATACGTCCGTTATTTTCGCCACCCTTTTCGGTTATCTGGGATGGCAGGAGAACCTGTCTCTGACCATGCTGGCCGGAATGTTATTTATCGTGCTGGGGGCAACAATGTCATCCAGGTTCAGCGCCGCCAGAGAATAAATTAACAGGAGGTTTAATGAAGCCAGAAACATCCGCTGTTCATGCAGGTTATGTGGCCGACGACGTATCGCGTTCAGCGTCCGTCCCTGTCTATCAGACAGTGGCTTATGAGTTTGACAGCGCTCAGCACGCGGCCGATTTATTTGATGAGAAGGTGGAAGGTAATATTTACGGGCGCATGATGAATCCGACGACCGCCGTCCTGGAAAAAAGGATGGCTGAACTGGAAGGAGGGACCGCCGCACTGGCGGTCAGCTCAGGCGCGGCGGCAATCACTTATGCCATTCTGAATATCACGCAGGCGGGCGATCATATCGTGGCGCTACCCAATTTATACGGCGCGACCTATACGCTGCTGAACGGGATCCTCGGTAATTTCAATATATCTGTCACCTTTGCGGCATCGGATTCAGCCAGTGACATCGAAAGAGTCATCAAAAATAACACTAAGGCAATATACTGCGAAAGCATCGGTAACCCTGCGGGTAACGTTGTGGATATTGAAACGGTTTCAGCCTTAGCCCACCAGTACGGCATCCCCCTGATTGTTGATAATACCGTTGCCAGCCCGGCGCTGATCCGCCCCATCAGCCATGGCGCCGATATTGTTATTCATTCCATGACAAAATATATCGGCGGACACGGCAGCTTCCTCGGGGGAATCATTATTGACAGCGGTAAATTCCCCTGGCGTGAGCATAAATCAAGATATCCCATGCTCAACGAACCCGAGCCGACTTTTCACGACGTGAGATATTGTGAGCAATACGGAGAAAAAGCGTATATAGCAAGATGCAGAACCGTCATGTTAAGAAATATGGGGGCAACGTTACCTCCCCAGAGCGCGATACACTTTCTGTACGGGCTTGAAACGCTGTTCCTGAGGATGAACAAACATTGTGAGAATGCGTTATCCGCAGCCCTCCACCTTGAACAGCATCCCTGCGTAGACTGGGTCTCGTACTGCGGTTTACCGGAGTCTGACCATCACGCGATGTCCCTGAAATATATGAGCGGCCGGGGCGGTGGCATCCTCACTTTTGGTATTCATGGCGGTAAATGTGCCGCAGAAACGTTCTATGACAGCCTCAGGTTGATCAAAAGACTGGTCAACATCGGAGACACCAAAAGTCTTGCATGCCACCCTGCGTCGACCACTCACAGAAACGTCCCCGACAGTGAACAGATAAAACTGGGCGTGCTCCCTGAAATGATAAGGCTGTGCATTGGTATTGAGCATATAGACGATATCCTGGGCGACATTGACCAGGCCCTGCTTAAGTCACAACGCTGATAATGAGGTCATGAAGAAATGAAAGCCGGAAACACAGCATCAGGAAACGGATTTCTGCGCAGTGATAAAAATCCATACGGCGAGTATGGAGGTGACTATGACAGTCATTTCAACTTTGGTGAAAAATACGTAAATACGGTCAGCAAAATCTTATGCGACGGGATATTCAGGAATAAATCAGATATTAATGACGATGATTTTCTCCTGTTTGACATCGGGGCCGGCACAGGTTTCTGGAGCAGAACAATTCTTCAGAGAAGCCCCGGAATAAAAGTTATCGCAGTCGAACCTTCCCGAAAAATGCTGTCAATGAAAAGAGAAGATACACCCGGGTCTCTGCATTATATCAACATGACAGCACAGGAACTCGCAGAGCATGCTGATGGTGTCCTGGCAGAATATCAGGGTAAAGCGGACTGTATTATGTTCATGCAATCGGCGCATTACATTCATGCCGACGAATTTCAGAGCGTTATGCAAAAGCTAATCCCTCTGCTCAAGCCCGACGGCCATCTTTTCTTTCAGGCCCGTAATATGAACCGGGACTGGTGGCCGTGGCCCGTACCCGGGAGCTGGAAAAATAACATCCGGACGTCATTAGAGCCTCTTTACATGCTCGCAGATCGCTATGAACGTCAGCTGAACGCCATGAGCGAGTTGCAGGTAGACGGAAAATGGACGGAGGATATAGTGATTTCAGTCCCTCTTGAAGAGTATCTGAAGAGATTAAGTGAAAGATGGATCCCCTCAATTATGCATGAGCGGGCTATCGACGGTGCGCTTCTCGAAAACGGAATAGCGGAAATGGAGGCTGAGTTCAGACGGAAAAATCTTGATGTCGTCACGTGGACGGACGAATTCACCATGGTTTCCGCCAGGATGATGAAGACGGAGTCGATATGAAAAGTGTACTGATAACTTTCAGCCTGACCCCCGATAACTGTCGCGATTACCTTAATGCCAGTACCTGTTATCGACCGGACCTCACGCATAAAAGTGAATTTTACTGGCGTCAGGAGTTCAGTCATGGTCGTTTACGGGCAGTCGTTTTTTTAAGCAAAGATTTTCATAAAGTCAGAATCTTGGCTAATAAAAACGACTGCCTCTTCATCATGATTGATGATTCTGACACTGCCGGGCCATTCGGACTTAAGGAAAAAACATTCCCCGGTGAGCTATATATCTGTAAATCTCATGGCGCAGAAGCCGAAGCCGAAGCGTTCAACTACATCGAATATCATTCTACGTTACACATTATTAAAAATGCAGGTTCTGATAATAACGTAGCGATCATATCAAAACGTCAGAGCGTTGCACTGATAGGTACCGGCATCGTTAATCTGGTCACGGGTTTTAATCTTCAAAAAAAAGGGTATCACGTTTCATTCTTTGACAAGTCTCCGGACCCCGCAGAGGTTTCAAATTCGGAGCGTTTCGGCGCGACCTTCTCCGGTGGAAATGCAAGAATATTTTCATTTAATGAGTCCAGACACCATCTGGCAAAGTCACTTATTCACGATGAAAATATTTATCCTCAGTTCCGCAATGTGATAGGGGACGGGGGATGGTTATTTACTCGAAATCCGCCCCCTGCTGAAAAGGACATCAGATGGATTGAGAGGCAACAGTCTGTCCCTCCATGGATGGCTTCCGTTTACGATAAAGATATCGTCTCATTTAACATACGCAGCCATGATTTCTGGCTGGATCTTTTCTCAACCTGCCCGCAGCTGCTCTGCAACATCAGCCTGAACTCCAGTCTGGTGCGGATTTATCAGACACCAGAGAGCTATGCCCGGGGGCTGGCCTACGAGAAACGCATCGGCTCATTCAGAAAAGTTCTGGCGCCGGATGACCTCTGTTCTGTGGTGCCTGCGCTCTCAGACGCTGTCAGCAACGGTGCTGTTCATGGCGCCGCAGAAGTCACCGGATTCTCTCTGCAGGTGAAGACTCTTGCCCTGAATCTCATTAATGAAATGAAGTCATCGGGCGCTGATTTTTTCTGGGAGAGTGAAATGCAGGCGGTTCACAAAGATGAGGCAGGACGTATCCATTCCGTGATCGTTAATGATCGTGAAATACTGGCAGATAACTACGTGGTTTCCACAGGGTCCTCAAGCCAGGCAATTGACGGCATGGAAAAAATTCAGGATCAGATTGCTTCGGTGGCCGGTGCCTGGCTCGAAATTCCCGATCCGCATCTCTCCCTCACCCGGCCGGTGAAAGTCTCACGTCGTCATTTTGCCTGTAATGACGCCGCTGAGGGAGCGAACCTGATCCCTGGCCTGAATGACAGGGCTGAGCCGGTTATTTTCTGCAGCAGTGGCCATGGATTTCTCGGGCAGGGACACAGGGACATCAGCGCAGAACAGCTCAGGACGCTGTCCCGATGCGTTTTTGAAACAGCGAAAGATCTCTTTCCTTCACATGTTCAGCGCGCCGGAATGACCGACCCGTCCCGTCTGGAATTCTATCATTGCACCCGCCCCTGGACTTCATCCGGCCTGGGCATTTTCGATTCCATGCCCACGAGCCGTCAGGGCAGGTTTGTCGTCACCGGCGGTCACAATACCGGTGGTTTTGCCCAGTCGCCCGCCGTCGCCGAGGCCGTCTACAAATGTCTGAATAACACGTATACGGAAATGTCGGCGCTGTACAGCCCTCTGCGCGGCGACCTGCTCGGTCACTATGGTAACTCCGTATGAAAATAGCCATCATTGGCGGCGGCCCCTGGGGAATGGCCTTGCTGGAAAGACTGATCATTAACGGAAATATGCAGCCCGATACTCATTTCAGCATTGATGTGTACGATCCCCGGGACCCGGGGCCCGGTGTTCATGATACCGATCTTGAGGACTATCTCTGGCTTAATACGCATTATCTGCAGATAGATGCCTTCAGTGCTCCTACCTTCGGAGAGCAACCGCTGACGGGTGCAAAAAGCTTCAGGCAATGGCTTATCGCTACCGGCGCATATGATCCGGACGTGATTTATTACCGTCGATCGCTGTATGGCCGTTACATGAAATTTGTTTACGGAGTACTCAGGTCGAACGCCGCATCAAATATCACGGTCACACACATTAAGGCAGCAGTGGACAAGATACGGTTTCAACCTGAGTCAGGCCGTGAACGCCTGGAGTCTGGCAATGCTCACAACCTTTATGATTACGCGATAATCTGTACCGGGCATGGTTTACAGCATCGGTCCTCTGCTGATTCCGGCGTTGAGTTCACCTCATATTCTGGCAGGCGCATAGGGCTGGCGGGGATGGGACTGGATGCAATCGACAGGATCATGGGTTTTACCACAGGTCTGGGCGGAGAATTCTGTTCGTCTTCTGATGGTTCCCTGTCTTACCGGAAATCAGGTAAAGAACCCGAGTTATACCTTTTCTCCAGGCATGGTTTACCTTTCCACTGCCGTCCTGATGTCAGCCTTGATGGACTGTACGGATATGTACCGCGTTACTGCACTGAAGCCGCTCTGCGCGACATACGGACAAACAGGGGCAGGGTGGATTTCGAAACTGACGTTCTGCCTCTTCTGATTAATGAACTGAGAGGGGTATACCACTATCACTCCCGAAGGATTTCCGGAGTAAATATGACGGAAGGTACGGATTACGAACCGGACTGGCCTGCCCCGACGCGGGATGAATCTTTGCCAGACCCGTCCGTCCTTTTCAGGTCCAGGGCTCTCAGGCAGTATGCCTGTCCGTCTGAATATGTTGATGAAATCAGTAAATACATCGGGTCTGACGTGCATCAAAGCTGCATCGGTGAAAAAAACAGCCCCTACAAGGCTTCCCTTGAGGTGTTCCGGTTATTCAGAAGCTTTATCAGAGAAACCGTTGAATTTGGCATGCTGACACCTGATTCAGGGGAGCGTTTCTTTAACTATTATGCCCCGCGATTTAATCAGATAAGCGTGGGGCCTCCGGCAATAAGAGGCCGGCAGTTTCTGGCTTTGTTAAGGGCGGGCGTCATCAGGCTGGATCTGGGCCCTGCGCCTGTTCTGACAGGAAGTGACAGTACGGGATATGTGGCCACGACGACCTGTTTTGAAAATAATTTCAGTGTTGTTCTTGATGGATTCTGCCGTGCCTTCAGAGACCAGCCCGTCAGGGCAAAACCTGAAATGATTGTTCAGAGAGCTCCTGATTATGCATTCGATATCGGCCCGGACTGGCGCATCCGTGATGGTGAAGGTGACCCGCGAAACCTGTTCATTGCCGGTGTGCCAACCAACGGATGGACATATTTCTCCAGTTACTTCCCCTCGCCGAAAAGCAGAAGCAATGCTTTTCTGATAGCCGACAGAATAGCGGCAACCGTTATGAGGCCGGCGTAGGTATTCCTGACAGCAGCGGCCAGATGCCGCTTTTTTCCCTTCAAAGTAACAACACCAACCGTCGCGGCCGTAATCCAGGCACAGTATTTTTTTGGGCGACCGCCTGGCCTTCTGATAAGGGAGAGAATAGCGCTACGTAAATTCTGTCCTGAATCTGGCGTAGTTTGCCTCAAAGCAGCGAAATCCGGCCCTGTATACCCCAGTGAGACCATCCAAATTTATCTTTGATCTCGCATATGGAACCACCTATGTGATACCTTCATCATTAACACTACCTAAATGATACTTTTGGAGTTTAGATGTACGTTTTTGGCTATCTCCGGGCATCTACCTCAGAACAGGATGCTACACGTGCAAAGAAAGCACTCAGGGATTTTGCCCTGTTGCACAACAAGCGTGTCGCCGGCTGGTATGTGGATAATGTTTCTGGCACAACGATGAACCGGCCCGAGCTGCTGCGTCTGCTCGATGACGCTGAGCCAGGTGACGTTATTCTGATTGAACAGGTTGACCGGCTTTCCAGGCTCGATGATGAAGGGTGGAACATTTTACGTAAGCAGATAGCTGACAAGCAGCTGTCAGTCGTCAGCCTCGATCTTCCCACAAGTTACCTTGCCCTGAATAACTCCGTTACTGACGACTTCACGCACAGCATGCTCAAGGCCATTAATGGCATGATGCTCGACATGCTGGCCGCTATATCGCGTAAAGACTATGTGGACCGGCGACGACGTCAGGCAGAGGGCATCGTGAGAGCTCGTGAGGAGGGCAGATTTCGGGGGAGGGTAGCTGACCTGGCGAAACATGAGTTGATCCGCAACCTCAGAATCACTCAGGCGAAATCAATTAACGAAACAGCGCGACTTGCCGGTGTTTCGAGAGCCACCGTGATTCGCGTGTGCAGGCAGGCCGAACAGGTTAAGGAACCGTCGTGAGCGCAGACCTGATTATCAGTGAACATCCCGTTTTTTCGGCCTGCGGTATTTTCAGCATAGAAAGAGACTATGGAGGGTTCGGAGACAAAATCTGCACCTTTTTAGTTGCTCTCAGGGAGGGAAACAAAGCCTGGATGAAAATGTCGCTTCGTCATGACTCGGACAAGTGGATAGTAATTGTACGTAAGCGTCCGTTCCTGGATGCCTGGGCGCGTTCTAAACAGGAGCTTCAGCTATCAACGGGCGATGAAGCCGTCTGGCGAGGCGATTACAAATTTCATCATGCTGAAATGGGGTTTGCGCACGGGCGCGACAATCCGGTTCAGCTGGCATGGTGCGATGCACATTATGAACTGGACAGAGGCCTGCCCGTGCTGCATGCGGGATTTACAGATGGCATCACGCGCACCATCTGGCTTCTGGCCAATGGTGCCGAAAGCTTTCCTGTCAGCGTATCCTCGGAAAGAAGTGCCAGCCTTCTGTTTCGAGGGGCTGGTGACAGAAATACGAAGCCTCTCTCTGTGGAATCCCTTAATAGATGGTCCGGAGAAATTTGATTAACAATTAGATTTAGATTGCTAAAACTTATACCTCAAAACATCTAGTTTGCGCTCAGCAGTCAGCCTTAAACCGTTGAATGTGAAAGTCTTGAGCCGTAATCCATCATGGCAATGCTAAAATCATGTTGTTAGCTGAAATTACAAAAAATAAACGTTGAGGTCAGCGGTGTAAACCGACCTCATTGAGCCTGTTACTTAGCAGTATTAACTTCTAATTTCAATTTATTGGATGTTCATTCATAACTACCGATTCTGCCAGCATATCAAATACACTCTGAAGGTGACTGGCGCTTTTAACCGTAATGACATCTTCGAGCTTATTAAGCTGCCTGATTATCTGCTCAAGATCTCCACTGTCACGCACCTGGAGCAAAATAGTACTTGTTTGCCCGTTTAAGTCCGGCACGCAAACAATGCCTTCCAGATTGAACGCGCGTCGTGAAAACAGTCCGCTAATATGAGACATAGTCCCAGGGTGGTTATGCACGTGAAGTTGAAGCGTAACAAAGTTTACGTGGTGCATTTTTAACCTCCAATCATATCAGTGTTTGCTGCCCCGGGGGCCACCATCGGGTATACCTTTTCATTAACGTCAATACGTGCATGAATGAATACCGGGCCGGGAGTTTTGACCGCATCAGCAAGCGCGCTGAATGGATCAGCCTCAGCATTCAGATCAACAGTATGGAAGCCAAAGCCTTCGGCAATTTTCAGGAAATCAACTTCATGCCTGTACCCCGACGCGAACAAATTATTACCGTAAAATAACTCCTGCTGCTGATGAACCAACCCCAGAGCATTATTATTCATCAGTATCACTTTGACATTGACCTTCTCCTCCACCGCGGTTGCCAGCTCCTGAATATTCATCATGATGCTGCCATCACCCGAAAAACACAGTACTGTTGAGTCAGGCTTTTTCAGTGCGGCTCCGATTGCTGCAGGAAGACCAAATCCCATAGTGCCAAGGCCTCCAGAGGTCAGCAGCTGGCGGGGAGAGCTGAACGGGTAAGATTGCGCTACCCACATCTGATGTTGGCCCACATCTGTTACAACATGTACTTTTTCCCCTACAGTTTCTGCGCAGGCGCGAATGAGTCCATAATGGCTGAGAGGATCATTAACTTCTGGCATCTGGAGAGGAAATTCTTTCTTCATATTTGCAACGTAGTCATTCCATTCTGTGCGTGACGTTTGAGCGGTTCGCACATTCATTGCGTTCAGAAACTCCAATACGTCACCCTGAATTTCCACCTCAGGTCGGCGGATCTTCCCTAACTCAGCATTATCTATGTCGATATGGATGACACGGGCATCCGGACAGAATTCTGCCGCCTTTCCAATTGCTCTGTCGTCAAATCGCGCCCCCAGTACAACCAAAAGGTCGGCTTTCTTCATAACGTAATTGGTTGCCCGCGTGCCGTGCATGCCAAGCATGCCCAAATACAGCGGATGATTGACTGGCATTACGCCCAATCCCATCAGGGTTGTGACTACAGGCGCGTCGGAAAGCTCGGCAAAACGGACGGCCTGTTCAGATGCTTCTGCTGTAATAATACCGCCGCCAAAATAAATAATCGGAGAGGCTGACTGTGCCAGCATCTCCAGAGCTTCAGTAATGACAGATTCCTGAATTTTAGGGGGAGGGGAACAAGGGGCCGGTGTATAGGGTTCAGGCAGCACTATCTGCGCTAATTGCACATCTTTCGGCACATCAATCCAGACAGGCCCTGGCCTGCCGCTGGTTGCGATCCTGAAGGCTTCAGACATCACGTTAGGCAAATCCGCAATGTCTCTCACGAGGAAATTATGCTTCGTTACAGGAATTGAGATGCCGTATGTATCAACTTCCTGAAAAGCATCCGTTCCTATCATTGCGGTAGAGACCTGAGCAGTAATGCAAATCAGCGGTACAGAATCCAGCTTAGCATCAGCTATGGCTGTAATGAGGTTCGTTGCGCCCGGGCCGCTTGATGCAAGGCAAACACCCGGTTTTCCGGTAGCCCTTGCCATTCCCTGAGCGATAAACCCAGCACCTTGCTCATGCCTTGCCAGTACGTGATGAATAATTTTACTGTGGGCGAAGGCGTCATACAACGGAAGGGCAGCACCGCCAGGGATACCTGCGACAACATTGATGCCGTGCTGTTCGAGAATGTGAACGATTAGTTCAGCGCCAGTGAATTGCATAGTTGACCTTTTTAAAGGCCGGTGCAGGGCGGTAATCCCGCCAGTGTTGCACCGGCGGGTTAAATATTTCTTCCCTACGGCGCAGGCAGAATCACCACGACTAGCGCGGCGACAAGACGGATCTGCATAACAGTAAGGATATAATTCATTATCTGAGTAAAAACCTTTTATTAACTTCTTCTAACCTATCATCACTCATCTGTATTGGAAAGAGAAACTGGCTTAAAGAGACTGCTGTGCAGTGTCCTTACCCTGCTTAAAGCTGAACAGTAGTAAAAACACTGCTGAGCTCAGCACTGCAAGCAGGGCGACAATCATAAATGCACTTGTTGAGCCAGTTATCCCGGCAATCAGAAGCATCTGGGGAGCAAATATGCGACTGACCGAGAAGCGGATACTTGCCGCTGCAAAATAGCTGCTCCGCTTATCCTCCGGACTGATAGTTGCGATATAAGTATCCTGTACACTGACCACAAGAAGTTCAGCCAGAGTAAGAGCAAGTACACCAATGAGAAATCCGGCCGGTGTCGTTGCAAATGCAAATATCACCATGCTCATCCCATACAATATGCCCGAGGCAGTAAACGCAAACCTGAGGCTGTAACGGTCAGAGAGCACGGCAAAGAAGCGTGTCAGTAAAATAATGAGAGAGCCGTTAACAACCATGCAAAGTGTAAAAAGGGAAACGGCATCAACGTTAAAGTGCAGCAGTGAAACTGAAATATGCTTCAGACGCTCTTCAATAGTTACCGGAAGCAGAAGTTCCAGCTGCATAAAGGCCTGCGCTGCAAGTACGCTGCCCAGCAGAAAAAGCGATAGACGATAATCCTTAGAAAGACTGTAAAATTGCTGAAAAGCGTTAAGCTTTTTCTGCGGAGGCGGTGTTATGTCTTCGGTCAGAATTTGATGGGCTATCAGATTAATTAATGTTGCAGCCATAGTAATCCAGGCGTGCCAGACTCCATGCTCCGCAAGAAGCCCTCCCAGCACTGGCCCGGCCACAAACGCAACGTTGAAGATTACATGTAGCGTTGAAAAAACGCTCTTCCATTCTTCAGATGGAAAGATGTCACTGACAATTGCCTTACTCACAGAGAAGTAAATAGTGAACGCCCATGAAAGAAGACTAAAGGCTACCAGATAGAGAACTGGCGAGTCATACCAGAAAGACAGTATGAACAACGCAGAAGCCAGTACGTAGCTAATATAAATTGCGTCGAGCACCTTTTTCTTGGAATAGTGATCAGCAAGCCGTGCCACGTTGAGACTGATGAGGACGCTGAGAACCGCCACCAGTGAAAGCAGAGCACCCGTCAGGGTGCCCCCCCATACCTTATTCAGATGAATGGCGACGAATGGAAACCATGAGAAAAAACTCACATAGATGATGACGTCAGAAAGATATCTATAGATTCGCTTCACGCTGTAAATTCCCCGTTAACGAATTCAACAATATGCTCAGCCACCATCTGCGTGGCAGGTGGTTTATAAATATCGAAATGGCCTGCGTCGATTTCAATCTTCTTCACATCCGTCAGGTGCTTCTCCCAGCCAAGTGTTGAATCAGATGGATTGCGGTTTGCCCTGATAAACAGGCACTCACCTTTAAACACTCCTACAGGATCATGGGAGTGCACGGCTTCATTGTTTGCAAGCCACATACGCAAACCTGATTCGATATCCGTAAGCGGGGTATCTGCCGTTATGTGTCCGGTACCCACTCCGATTGTTTTGATATAGGCGAAATCAACCGAACCATCTGACAGATAGAGCTTTTCCTTATCCAGCAGGTGCGGCTTGCCTTCTGTGAATTTTGTGGCATAGCTCAGCGCGAAATCGTCTCTGCTGAACGGCTTAACTGCACAGATATGGCTGTCGAGCAGTACAAGTCTGCAGCGCTTACCGAATTTTTGGGACAGAAGACGGCAAATTTCGTAAGCAACATTTCCGCCAAAGCTGTATCCGACAACGGTGTAATACTCAGACTGATCTCTGTCAAGGATATCAAGGCAATACCGCTCAGCCATGGCATTCAGGTTGTTCACAAACTTGCCTGTTGAAGCCTCGGGAACGCATTCAATACCATAAGAGCTGAGGTTGCCAGCAAGGACTTTTTCAGCCAAATCCTTATAACACCACAATGCCCCGCCTGCCGGATGGATAAACCAGATATTTTGCCCTTCAGGTTTATGAGTTAAGCGCGCTACCCCTGAAACCCGGTGAGCCGCACCAGGTTCGGTGATCTCTTTCAGCGATACGGCAATATTATTAGCGGTACGACCTTCAAAAATAAGATATGACGGCAGGTGGGTGTCATAACGCTTTCCAAGTTCATTAAGTATCCTGATAGCCAGTAGCGAATGGCCACCAGAAAGGAAAAAGTCATCCTCTTCACCAACAAACTCGCCCAGATAACGCTTAAACAAAGTAAGCACTTCTGCGAGATAAGCAGGATCAGCGACAGCCCCCTCACTTGAATCATTGGATTTTTCATCATTGTGCAGGGGATGCTGTTTGCCACTGAGCTCTCCTTTCAGAAGCGTGGCAAGCGCTCTGGACCAGGCACCTATCATTGCGTCAGCTGTAGAAGCAGAAACAACGTCAGTACAGTATTCAAGCCGGAGAGTTGTTTTTCTGGCATTGCGTGTGATAACAAACGATGTATCCGCTTTAGGGGACTCCCGATGAGAGTAACTCCATTCCAGATTAGGAAGGTCAGCCCCGCTTTCATTGAACACGAAATTGTTCTGCCACAAAGGCCGGCTACCAGTGCCTCTGGATTTAACCTTACTGTGAATGAGTGTCTGAACTGAGATATCAGAATGTGCAAGACAGGCTGTAAAAGTCTCGCTGACATTTTTCAACAGCTTTTTGACGTCACCCGAATAGCTGAACGGAACAGGCAAAGTTTTGACAAAATTCCCCAGACTTTGAGTTTGCGCCGGACTTCGGTTGTAAACCGGAACACCAATACAAAATGCGTCTTTTTGAATGAATTCAGAAAGGGTCAGGCATGTTGCAGTCAGCAGAAGGGTGAAAGGCGTCATATTCACCTGTCGGCTGATACGGTCTATAGCATTGTGTGACGCTGCAGGCAGCTCAATAGAGATGGAATCACCTTGACTGGTAAGCCTCGCCCCGCTCCGAAATTCAGGGGCGATACGAGACTCCTGGTCGACAGCTGAAAGCGCATTTTCCCACCATGAGAGCAATTCGTTAGACGTTCCTGCAGCAGATAATGAGCAGTATTTGAGGAAAGCAGTATCGCTCTGTACAGGATAACTTTCTCCTGACAGAATTGCGCTTAGCTCGTTAAAGAAAACATCTGCAGAAAACCCATCAAATATGATGTGATGGAAAATAAATAAATACTCATCCGGCTTTTTAAGCGAATAGATTTTCCAGAGAGCATCATCTGTGACTTCAATCGCCTCAATACCAACACTTTTAGGCTGTTCATTTTCATGCGTAATTGGGGCTAGAACGCCAGAAGGAGAAATGTGCTGATAAAAGGTTTGGTTGCTTTCTTTAAGACTTGCCCTCAAGACGGGATGTCGTTGTGACATGACCTGAAGCGCAGCGGAGATATCATCCTTAGATGCATCTTTAAAAACAACGTGATAATGCAAATCCCAGTCGAGCGGATCGCTATCATTCAAAGCTGAAAAAAGTATGCCCTGCTGCTCTTCTGAAAGCGGTATGTCCGTAAAGTTTTCACAAAGCTCATCTTCAGGTCCTGCTTTGGAAGCTGAACATACTGTCTCATAGAGCGTGCTGAGGCTACCTTTACTGAGGATCTCTGAAGAAGAAATTTTAACCTGATAAGTATCCAGGATCATCTTCGCAGCACGGATACAGTGCATTGAACTTATGCCCTGAGAGATTAATTCTGCATCGGCTTCAAGGGCTGTACCAGTGATACTAACCCACTCCTGTCTGAACTTTTCAAGTCCTGCATTAATCGGGGAGTTGTTATGGGCACAGACGTTACCGCGTATGTCCATAAGACTATTAACATCAAGCTTTCCGTTCGGAAGTGAAGGAAATTCTTTGAGAGTAATGAAACGGGAAGGGATCATCCACGACGGTAGATAACTGCACATGTAGTCACGCAGCGCACTGTCACTGATTACGGTATCAGATTCGAGCCACATATAAAGGGTGTCCGAATTTATAACACCGATATGTACAGCTCTGACAGCATCTGAGAAAGCCAGAGCAGTTTTAGCAATTTCATCTTTTTCAATACGAAGCCCACGAAGCTTTATCTGATGATCGTTCCGGCCGATAAAATAGAGCATTCCGTTATCTGCAATACGTACGATATCACCTGTTCTGTAGCTGAGTGCAATACCTTCCGGGCTGACCTCAAATTTTTCTCTGGTTGCTGAATCATTGTTAATATATCCCGATGCCACATTCGGCCCGGAAATAATCAGCTCACCTTCTCTGGCAGAGCCGTTGCATCCTATATCCGCTATTTCATATGTAACGCCGGGCAATACTTGACCGATTGGCAGGTAATCACCATCAATAGTATCCGCGATAGAATAGCGGTAGAAACAACACTGGATAGTCGTTTCAGTTGGTCCATAAAGGTTGACGAGCTCAGAATGAGTCTCAGAGATGAGAGTGTCAGCAAGTTCCTTTGATATGGCCTCTCCGCCACTAAAAAGAAGTCTCAAGCCATTGAGCGCTGAAGCCTGCCCGGTGTCTTTGATGTATCGAAGCACTGTAGGGACGAACTGAGCAACGCTGACTTTGTGACGCCTCAGATTCTCCAATATCTTTGAGGGATCGGCATCACTAATAACACAAGATGCCCCGCTCATGAGAGGTGCAAAGTACTCCCAGACCGAGGCGTCGAAACTAACAGAGGATTTCTGTATGAACACATCATCAGCAGTCCATCTGAATTCGCCATTCATCCAGTTCATATGGAAAGCCAGAGCCCGCTGCGAAACAACCACTCCTTTAGGTTTACCAGTACTACCACTGGTAAAAATAACATAGGCAGGTAGTTCGTTAGCCTCTCTTTCAGTGGCATTGAGAATGAGCTCAGTGCTACCGATACCCTGCTTTCCATCCAGAAGATCTTTCACCAGGAAGCTTTTTCCAGTCACAGACGGCTTACGCTCGCTGTCAGTGAGCACAAGAGTTGCACCTGCATTCTCAATACAATAGGCAACACGCTCTGCTGGATAGGACACATCTAATGGAATATAAGCCGCATCGCAAAACTGCACGGCAAGCATTGCGATGTACCAGTGTGGATTTTTTTCAGTAAGCAGCGCAATGTAAGAGCCAGGTTTAACGCCCAAGCCTTTAAGTTTAACGGCCAGGTCAGCCGCAGACTGAACAAGTTCACCATAAGACAAGGTGGCGTCGCCATACACTAATGCGATGCGCTCTGGATGACTTAACGCGATTTTACAGATGGTGCTGATGGGTGTTTGCATATTATCCCGCTACGATATTCTTTTTGCCCTGAACGAAATGCTTTGCGTGCTCGTTGAGGTTACGGACATTGACGGTTTTCATTAACCAGCGACTTTTGAGAGCTTCCTGATTGCTGATGTTACGAATTTCCTTATTATGCAGACAGTCATTGTTAGCCGCACCCATAAATAAACCAGGGGATACAAAAACAGGAACCTTCACATCGTGAATGGCCTGCTTAAGTTTTGCAATGGCCGCTTCAGCCGTTTCATTGATGCCTTTAGTTCGGTTTTCGAAATAGCGAATATCAGTCGGCGTTACACCACCAAGCACGGGATGGATATCTGCTTCGCCTAGTTGAACATGGCTTTTATGAGTGGAAAGGTCGTCAAATGGGGTGTAGAAGAGGTTCTCTCTCAATACACTTTTGGTGTCATCTGACAACTTGGAAAGGATATCTACGTTGCGGGCAAAGCAGGTATAAATTTCGTTTTCAATATTATTTCTCAATCCGAGGATATTAACCCAGTCAGGTCTCACAAAGTGATTTGCCAGATCCTTATGGAAATAAATCTCATTAAGTGCTTTTTGAGACTGGCTATTTTGCAGTTCCTGCTTAGGGTGGATATCCTGAAAAACATCGCCATCATTCACATTCATATAACCGATAGGACTCTGATTCAGAAGGATGGCGCTCAACCCCAACATTCCTTCTGCGACGAAAGTCTGTTTGAGTCTTCTCTTCTCTTCAACCGGGTTAACAAAGCCCAGCCACGGTAGTTCAGCATCAATAGGGCAGTTATCGAATACGGTGTAAGGTGATTCATATTCGTCTTCTTTTCTCTTTCTTTCACAATGAACTAGGAAACGCTCAGGCACCTCTCCATTTCTGACAATGTCAGCTACAGCCATCATGAAGGCGTCATAGTTTTGATAGGGATTAATGGTAATCTCACTCAGCAAATCGTGAGTTTTAAGCTTCTCTGCTTCGGAGAATGTGAACTGGATAATTTCTGAATTACGCATAGTCCTTTACCTTTATTGATTAATACGTTGATGTTGTGTTTGTTAAATTTATGTTTGTAAAGAATCATCAACGTACCAAAAGTCATTAGCGGTAACAACCATTTGAAATCCCACTCAAATCAATATAACTATATATAATCCCGTGAAATAATATTTCAAAGAATATAAACCCACACACGCAAAAATAGACAGGTAATAAAACTGCTAACCTTAGTAAATCGTCGCAGTTTAACCTTATTTAATATCAGGTGTTTTATAGCAATCCAGCAGCTCACCTAATGTTAAGAAATTGATATGAAAACTTAAGTCAATAGAGCTGAACAAGTTAACATTAATTTTTATAAACAAAAAAAGCCCATTGCAGTCACTTCTCTTTAGAAAAATTTACACACCAATTTCTTTTAAACTATAACCCAGTGGTTAATATTCATACTAGATCTCAAAGTATCTTAAAATGCTTCTCGGGGTTAATTTTTAACGTAAAATTAATTTCCACGAGCCATTAATCTTCCGCCGTTACTTGCATACTGGAATATCGAAAAATCTTGTAGTGTATCTGGGCGAGAGCATCTCGCGCTTCATATGCCAGCTGCTGTCCTGCGCCCCCTGGCCCGCAAACCACACTTTTCCCCGGCCTGAGCGATTAATACTGTCCAGCGCCGCCATCAGGGCGTCGGCGTTGGCGCGCGGCAGCTGCTCGCTGAACATGTCAAACTGTGCCACGCCCGACTGGTAAAAATCACCCAGCATAACGCCGGCCTTTGCGTACCGGTAGCCGTCCCGCCAGATGGTGCCCAGTCCCCGCAGGGCTGAGTCAATGATGTCCCGCGTATCATTCGTCGGATAGTCGCAGATGCACGATGCCGTGTTCGAGTACTGCGGTTCATCTCCATGCCGGCCCGTGGCAATTGAGACGCTGATGTGGCGGCAGCGCGAATCCTGCTCCCTGAGCTTTTCTGCCGCGCGCGTGGCGTAGAGTACCAACGCCTGCTGCATGTCCTCCAGATGCGTGACGCGCTGACCGAAGGAACGCGAGTTCACTATCTGCTGCTTCGGCGGCGGCGCATCTTCGAGCGCCAGGCAGGACTCGCCGTTCAGCTCTCGCACGGTGCGCTCGGTGATAACGTCAAAGTTCTTCCGTATCATGCTGACATTGCTGTCGGCCAGCTGCAGGGCCGTGATGATGCCCAGCTGGTTCATGCGCACGCTGATGCGACGCCCGATACCCCAGACGTCGCTGACGTCGGTGAGCTGCAGCAGCTTCCGCTGCCGGCTCCGGTCGGACAGGTCCACCACGCCGTTGGTCTTCGTCCACTTCTTGGCCGCGTGGTTGGCGAGCTTCGCCAAGGTCTTGGTCGGCCCGAAGCCCACGCCGATGATCAGCCCTGTTTCCTGCCTGATGCGCGCACGCATCTGTTGCCCGAACGTCTCCAGCGGTATCAGGCTGCCGATTCCGGTAACGTCCAGAAAGCTTTCGTCAATGGAATACACTTCCTGTCCGGCCACCATCTCCCCCAGGATGGCCATCATGCGCGCCGACATGTCGCCGTTTATGTGGAATGCAATTTAAACAAAAAAAATGAGCAACTATTCCTCATGGACTGAAATCCAGAGCCCCACTTATTCAGCCTTAAATTGCTGCAGTTTACCTCCGCTCAGAGCATAAAGAAGTGAACTGGTAAGACATAGCCGGAAAATCGATTTCCCTGAGAGGGGGTTATCTGCCACGCTTCTTCTGAAGCCCTTAAGCGGGCAATGAGTCTTATCCCTTACCACCCCCTATGCAGGAAAAATGATGATAAAAAAATACAGGATCCCGGGACTGACCGCGGTGGCGCTTCTTCTCATCAGCACCCTCGCCGGTGCCGCAGAGGCGCGCTGGACGTTTGACGGCGATATCCACAACAATTCTCTTGCTGTCAGTCCCGATGAAAAAACGGCGGTGGCCTCCTACAGTGAGCGCCCTGACGTGGTGGTTTACGACCTGGTTAACGGCAAAGTCAGAAAGGTGCTGAAGGGATACGTCACGCCCCGCAATGCGCTTTTCTCCCCCGACGGGAAGGCTGTATATCTTTCAGACAGCAGCCTCGGCGTGGTCAGAAAAATCAGCACCGGGACGCTTGACGTGGAGACCACGCTGCCGCTGGGGGCCGGGGCATTCGGTACAGCCATCAGCCGTGACGGTCAGCGTCTGTATGTGAATAACGAAGCCGCCAGCACACTCTCGGTGTATGACCTGACCCACAACCGGCCCGTTTCGGTTGTGACGGGTTTTGCTCAGCCCCGTCAGGGCATCAAAATCAGCCCGGACGGCAAAACCGTCTACGTCACCAACTTTAAGGGCGATAAAATCACCCTCGTTGACGCCGTAACGGGTGAGATTCGCGGCGAGATAACCGGCTTCAGCAAGCTGCGCGCCATTTCTGTCAGCGCCGACGGCCGCACGCTTTACGCGGCTAACAGCGGGAGCAACACCATCGCAGTGGTTGACACGCAGAAGCGCGCCATTACGGCAACCATTCCCGTGGGGCAGGACCCTTACGGTGCCGCCCTGACACCGGATAACCGCTATGTTTACAGCGGCAACCTGGGTGACAACAGCCTCTCCGTTATTGATACCGCCGCCGGTAAGGTGGTCGCCACTGTTACCGGACTGGATGCGCCCCGTCAGGCCATCGTTTTCAGTAAAGACAGTGCCCGCGCGTGGGTGCTGAATAAAGACCTCAGTATTTCGGTGGTTGACCTGAAACAGAACCGCGTCACGGCCACGATTAAAAGCCCGCCGAAGGCCTGATTCAGTCCCTCCCTCACTCCGGTGCAGTAACAGTCTTTCGCAGGGTGAGGGAGGATAAACCACTTTTACAGATTTATTTTAGCTGAATAACCTGTTTTAAAGATTTACGTCTGCATGCCTATACTGTTTCTGTTTACACAGGAGATCCCGGCATGAACGATAAAATATTTACCCTGCATAACGGAGCACGCCCGCTGAGCGCGCTGAGCAGCCCGAAAGAGGCCATACGTCAGTTCACGCCAAACTGGTTCGCCGCCACCATGGGAACCGGTATCCTGTCGCTGTCTCTGGCGCAGTTCCCCTGGCCGGTTCCGGGATTGCGCCTCGTCGCGGAAGGGCTGTGGATGTTTAACATCCTGCTGTTCAGCGTTTTTGCCGTGATGTATCTGGCCCGCTGGGTCATGTACTTCGGTGAGGCAAAGCGCATCTTCGGCCATTCAACCGTGTCCATGTTCTTCGGCACCATCCCGATGGGCATGGCGACCATCATCAACGGCCTGCTGGCGTTCGGTCTTCCCCGGTGGGGCGCAGACGTCATTCCGGTGGCGCACGCCCTGTGGTGGCTGGACGTGGCGATGTCGCTGCTGTGCGGCGTGTGTATTCCTTACATGATGTTTACCCGGCAGCAGCACAGCATTGACCAGATGACGGCCGTCTGGTTACTGCCGGTTGTGGCTGCCGAGGTCGCAGCGGTCAGCGGCGGCCTGCTGGCGCCGCACATTGCCGACACCCACGCGCAGCTCGGCATCATTATTACCAGCTACGTGCTGTGGGCTTACTCCGTACCGGTGGCGCTGAGCATCCTTGCCATCCTGCTGCTGCGTATGGCCCTGCACAAGCTGCCGCACGAAAGCATGGCAGCCTCAAGCTGGCTGGCCCTGGGGCCGATTGGCACCGGTTCGCTCGGTATGCTGGTCATCGGCGGCGATGCGCCCGGGGTGTTTGCCGCGGCGGGCATGCCGGAAATCGCTCACATCGCGCAGGGCGTGGGGTTCGTTGCCGGCATTCTCTTCTGGGGCTGCGGCCTGTGGTGGATGCTGCTGGCCACGCTGATAACCGTGCGATACTTTCGTGAAGGCATTCCGTTCAACCTGGGATGGTGGGGCTTTACCTTCCCGCTGGGCGTGTACACCGTCGCCACGCTGAAGCTGTCCACCCTCGTTGACCTGGCGTTCTTTAAAGGCTTCGGCGCGCTTCTTGTCGTCATGCTGGCCGCCATGTGGCTGCTTGTCGCTGTGAAGACGGTGCGCGGGGCATGGAGCGGGAAACTCTTTGTTTCCCCCTGCCTGGCAGGCCTGGACCGGAAGTCGTGAGTGAAACCTGCACGTCGCTGCTGGACCCCTTTCTGCGCGAGGAGCGCCTCGCGGCGATTACCGCGCCGCACGTAGCCGCGCTGAATCGCTGGGTCAGCGGGCAGCGTCAGGCCGGCGTGGAACTGCCGTGGTTTGATCCGGCCGACGGCGGGACCGGGGCCGGACTGCTTGTCCTGCTGCAGTCGCCGGCGCGCAGCAGCCCGTCACCCCGGTTCGTTTCGCGAGATAACCCGGGGCCGGCCCAGCAGAATCTGGGGCGGTTTCTGGCGGAGGCCGGTATTGCGCGCCGGGACAGCGTGCTGTGGAATACGGTGCCCTGGGTCAGTGACGGGCCGCAGAAACGGCCCTCAGCGGCGGACATCCGCAGCGGCTGCGCCTGGCTTGAGGGCGTGCTGGCGTATCTGCCCGCGCTGCGCGTGGTGGTGCTGGCCGGTGCCGTAGCGGCGCAGGCCCGCGGGACGGTCAGCTGCCTTCGCCCCGGCGTCACGGTGCTGACTATGCCTCACCCCAGCCCGCTGTCGCTTTGCACAAGCCCGGCAGTGCCGGAAAACATCCGCCAGGTGCTCCGCGAGGCACGCACTGCGCTGGCGGGCTGAGAGCGCCGCCGGAATAATACTGACAGGTTTTGCAACCGGCTCTATACTCACAGTACAGGGTGATGGCGTTCCACCCTTCCCAACCGCTCCGTTCAGGAGCTGATGACGCCTGATGTGACTCTTGATTTTCAGGAGGTGCGTCAGGCCGTCCTTACTTTCCTCCCGGCCTGCGTACTTCCCTCTATGGGGAGAGACCTGTGATACACGTTTTTGGCCACATTAATCCTGACAGCGACGCCATCTGCACGACCGTCGTCACCGCACACTGGCTGACCGGGCGCGGAATGGATGCCCGCGCATGGCGTCTCGGCGAGGCTAACCGGGAAACCCGCTTTATCTTTGACGCCGCCGGCCTCACGCTGCCGCCGCTGCTCGCTTTTCCGCTAAAGGATGAACGGGTCTGGCTGGTCGATTTCACCGAACCGGCACAGGGGCCTGACGACCTGCTCCGGAGCAACGTCGTGGGCATCACTGACCACCACCGGCTGGGCGGGCTGATAACGCAACTGCCGCCGGAGGTACATATTCGCCCGGTTGGCAGCAGCGCCACGCTGCTCTGGCTGCTGATGGACGCAGAAGCGCGCCGCATGCTGCCCCCGACGCTCGCCGTGCTTCTGCTGGGCGCACTCCTGAGTGATACCGTGAATCTTCGCTCGCCGACCACCACCGAAGACGATATCCGTTCGGCGACCGAACTGGGCGCACTGTCTGGCGTAAACCGCAGAGCCTTCGCCCGTGACCTCCTCACCGCAAAAACAGACGTCAGCGGCCTCAGCGCACAGCAGCTGCTGGACAGGGACCTCAAGGCCTTCGTCATTGCCGGCACCGACGTGCGCATAGCCCAGATTGAGGTCAGCTCACCGTCACAGGTTGCCCCCGTGATGAACGACCTGCTCGCAGCACTGGCGTATCTGGCAGACCAGTCGGGAGCTGGCCTGGCGGTGCTGATGCTGACCGACATTCGTACCGGGTTCTCAACGCTTTACTTCGCCGGGCGGGAGAGCGTTAACGTCGCCTCCTGCTCCGTACCGGGCATGCTCAGCCGCAAAAAGCAGCTTCTGCCGTGGCTTGAGTCCCGCCTTAACCAGAACGGAGGTTCATTATGACCTGCTACACCCACGCACTGATACTTGTGAACGATAAAAACGACGGCACTCTTCTGCTGAAACGGGCGGTCGCGCTGGCGCAGCCGCTCGGCATGAAAATCACCCTGGCGCACATCAGCGACGACTACCGGGAGATGAACTACGTGTCTGACAGCCTGATGGACGACGTCGTGTCGGAGGAGGTGCTGAAAGGCAAAGCGTTTATGAGTGAGCTGGCGGCCTCCGTGCCTGAGACGGTAGACACGCGGGAGCTGGTGACCATGCGCCGCGTTGAGGACGTGGAGAAGTGCATCGCGGAGCTGGGCGTGGACCTCGTGCTTGCCGGGCACCGAAACCGCTTTATGGGAATGCTCACCTCCCGCTCGGCGGACTACATCAACCACCTTACGGTGGATGTGCTTATCACTCACCTGACTGACTGAACCGGGAGAAACACCATGCGCTTTACACTGGATAACGTAACCGCCCGTGAAATTCTTGACTCGCGCGGCAACCCCACCGTTGAAGTTGAAGCCCGGACTACGGACGGGATGATGGCGCGCGCCTCGGTGCCTTCCGGGGCCAGTACCGGCTCGCGCGAGGCCGCAGAGCGCCGCGACGGTGACGCACACCGTTTTGGCGGTAAAGGCGTGCTGGATGCCGTCAGGGCGGTTAATACGGAAATCTGCCAGGCCGTGCGCGGCAGCGACGTGCGCGAACAGCGTCAGCTGGACAACATCATGCTGGCGCTGGACGGCACGGAGAACAAGAGTCGCCTGGGTGCCAATGCCATTCTGGGCGTGTCGCTGGCGGTGGCCCGGCTGGCGGCACAGGCCTCCCACGAGCCGCTGTGGCGCTACCTGGGTGGCCTGCAGGCGAACCTGCTGCCCGTGCCGTGCATGAACATTATCAACGGCGGCGTGCACGCCCGCGGTCAGGGCGCGGACTTTCAGGAGTTCATGATAGCCCCGCACGGCGCACCCACGCTGCGCGAGGCCGTACGTCAGGGCAGCGAGGTCTACCAGGCGCTGCGCCAGATCCTGCTGGACAACAACCTGTCGGCGGCAGTGGGCGACGAAGGCGGTTTTGCGCCCGCCGTGTCGTCAAACCGCGACCCGCTGGCGTTTATCGTACAGGCCATTGAGAAAGCCGGATACCGGCCCGGAGAAGACATCAGCATCTGCATGGACCCTGCCTCAAGTGAGTTTTTCGCAGACGGCAAATATCATCTGCGCACCGAGGGCAGCGCGCTGAGCGCGGCGGAAATGACGGCATACTACGGCGAGCTGATGGACCAGTTTCCCGTCATCCTGCTGGAAGACGGCCTGGCCGAGGACGACTGGGCGGGCTGGAAGCATTTGCACCGGCAGCTTGCGGGCAGGGCCGAACTGGTTGGTGACGACCTGTTTGTCACCAACGTGAAGTATATCCAGCGCGGCATTGACGAAAACCTCGCCAGCGCCGCACTGATTAAACTCAATCAGATAGGCTCGCTCAGCGAAACGCTGGACGCCGTGGCGCTCTGCCAGCGGCACGGCTGGGGCGCGTTCATGTCCCACCGCAGCGGGGAAACCACGGACACGTTCCTTGCCGACCTGACGGTGGCCCTGCGCGCGGGACACCTGAAAACCGGCGCGCCGTGCCGCGGCGAACGCGTGGAAAAGTACAACCAGCTGATGCGCATTGAGCAGGCGCTGGGTGACGATGCGCACTACGCGGGGCTTCATGCGTTTGTGCGCCGCACGTAGCACATCCGCCGGACGGTCCCCGTCCGGCACAGAAGGAATGCCTGTGGCCTCTGCAACGCTGATCCTTTTGCGTCACGGCGAAAGCCAGTGGAACCGGGAAAACCGTTTTACCGGATGGACAGACGTGCCGCTGACGGTCAGGGGGCTGCAGGAGGCCGACCGGGCCGGTGACGCGTTGCGGGCAGCGGGCCTGATGCCCGACCGTGTCTTCACCTCGGTGATGACACGCTGCGTTCACACGGTCTGGCGGGTGCTGGACCGTCTTGACCGCAGCTGGACGCCCGTGGAAAAGAGCTGGCGACTGAATGAGCGCCACTACGGGGCGCTGCAGGGGCTGAACAAGGACGACGCTGCCCGGATAATGGGGGAAGAGACTGTCCGGCTCTGGCGCAAAAGCTTCAGCGGCATTCCGCCCGCGGACGCGGAGGCTCCGGCGCAGCTGCGTCGGGATCTGCGCTACCGCCGCGTTGCGCTGGCCGACCTGCCTGCAACGGAAAGCCTGGAAATGACGCTGCGCCGCGTCATGCCGTACTGGCAGCATGCTGTGGTACCGCAGTTACGCTGCGGAAGTTCCGTTCTGGTTGTGGCGCACGGCAACACGCTGCGCGCCCTGACCGCCTTCCTGGACGGCATGCCTTACGACAGCGTGGCACAGCTGCACATCCCGACCGGCGTGCCGGTCGTATATCAGATGGATGCGGCCGCCCAGGTCGTGTCCCGTGATGTTCTGAATATTAAAAAAAAGGAGTGAACGTGAATCAGCTTTTTGCCGTCATCACCGGCGGTGCTTTAGGGTGTGTTATCCGCTGGCAGCTGGGCGCGCGCCTGAATGCGCTTTTTCCGGACCTGCCGCCGGGGACGCTGCTGGTCAACCTGCTGGGTGGATTTATCATCGGGGCGGCCCTGGCGTATTTTCTGCGCCATCCCGGCCTCGATCCGGCCTGGCGGCTGCTCATTACCACCGGGCTGTGTGGAGGAATGACGACCTTCTCCACATTTTCAGCTGAGGTTTTTGCCCTGCTGCAGTCAGGCAGCTATGCCTGGGCAGCCGCCTCGGTGCTGATACACGTGCTGGGTTCGCTGGCCATGACGGCGGCCGGATTTTATATCATGACGCTGTGTGGTTAACCCGGACCGTACGGCCTTTAATCCAGGCGAGACCTCAGTGCAGCGACCGCTGCACTGAGGTCAGACAGTTCAGTATATTGTTCAGAAGCGCTCTCTGCGGGCCTGACCCGACAGGGTTTACGCCTGTAATGCTTCTCGTAAATCCGGGGCACTGTCGTGACAGAGTTTCAGGTCTGTCTGTTCTGGTAAAGGTCCCAGCGATTGCCATAGATGTCCTCAAACACGACAACCATTCCGTATTCTTCCTCCCGCGGCTCCTGACAGAAGTGGACGCCTTTTGCCTTCATAGCATTGTAGTCGCGCCAGAAGTTGTCGGTCTGCAGGAACAGAAAAACCCGTCCGCCGCACTGATTGCCGATAAAGCCTTCCTGCCGATCGTTCGACGCGCGGGCAAGAAGAATAGCACAGTCGCTGTCAGGGTCCGGCGTCACCACGACCCAGCGCTTACCCGGCTGCGGCGTGTCCTCAATCAGGGTAAAGCCCAGCTTATCGGTGTAATACTCAATTGCACGATCGTAGTCATCGACCACAACAGCCACATACCCCATACATCGCTTCTGTTTTCTCATCTGCGGCTCCATCAGTTACGGCATCACGCCCGCTATAATCAGATTTATATCAGATACGACGTTCGGTCGTCTGTACTGACTCTGCGCTGACACCCTCAGGCCGGACATTGTAAGCATCTGATCCGTCAGGATTGTGGATCCAGTCTTGTAAGAACCCGCTCAACCTTTTCAGCATCCTGCTCCAGTATGGATCTCTCATCGGGAGTGAGCGGAACCTCTTCGAGGTAACGCCGGATGGATGCTTTACTCTCCATTATCAGCCCGCGCGCGCTGTCTTTAAGCAGGTTAAAATCGCAGCCGATGCAGGCCATCCGGTGCTGACAGCTGCTCCAGAAAGGGTTCGTGCAGTATGAGTCACCCAGATCATAGTACGTCGCGGGTCCGGTCAGACTGGCGGCTTCCGGATCGTGGTCAATCAGCACGCTTATCATATGAGAGACCCTGTCGGCTTTGACGAACGAAGCGGCCAGCTGAGTCGGACGTATACGAATATAATGCAGGGTTGACTGTGGGGATGAATGGCCGGACCACTGCATCAGCTCATGTAAAGACATCCCCCCGGCAACACTGGCCAGTGCTGTAACGGCAGAAGCACGGCCGCGGTGGCTGGTAATGGGACCGCGTGAATCTTCCACAGACATACCCGCTCTGGCGCAGAGAAGCGGAATGACAGTGAGATTTATTATGTTTCTTCCCACCGGTTTACCCCGGTTCTGAAACAGATAACGAACTTTTTCACCGGTGCGTTCATCCGTAAATGCTGCCTGCTCCTGAGGACGCTCACTGAGCCAGATATCGACATATTTTTTCACAACAGACGAGACTGGCTTAACAAAAGCTTTAGACGTTTTGCCGGCTGGTACGCTGAGATAGCACAGAGTACCGGCCGGGACAGGGCTGCTGTTTTCCTGCAGAATGTCATCCACCTGTGGGGTAACGCAGTTCATTGTCAGGCGCAACAGCTCGTTCTGTCGCAGCCCGGCATGCGTCCAGATAACCGCCATAGCCTGAAGCATAGACAGGGGATAATGAATTTCGCTCAGCAAATCTTCCTGACGCAGGTTCAGACTCGCCCAGACCAGTCTGAGCCAGACCGGATCATCAATAACGCGGGGGCTCACGCCCTGACGAAACAGCGGTGTATCAGGCGTGGACAGATGGCGGGCCGGACTGAACTTTAATCGCCCCCATCCCCAGCTTTCATAATCAAGCATAAAACGGCGAATGGCATAAACAAACCGGCTGCGGGAATGCGGCATCAGGGGTTCTCCTGAGCGTTTTGATTGTCTGCCCCCTTTCTTTGTATCCAGTGACAGCTCGTCTACTTTCAGTCTGCCGACCATTGCAATAAAGCTGGCGCAGGTTTCCATTGTCCAGTCAGAGGGCTCGCATATTTCCGGCTTTTCCCGGGCAAGCCACAGGCCACAGCGGAGAATAAAACTGTACTGAGTTTCTCTGGAGCGGGGGCGGAGTACCGACGTTTCCCGCCACATCCGGCACCACCGCGCCCAGTCAGGTGCGATACCTTGTGTTGGCTTTTCATGCCATTCCTGATAGTTACGCATTCTCAGGGGGCTCTCTATAATTCCCATAGCAGCAAGCGCACAGGATATTTTCCCCGTAGCTCTTGCGATTCCCCGGTCGTGGCAGTTCTGCCCCCGCCACAGGAGGTCTGTCGTAAAAGTTTCAAGACGCGGGTCGTTGTTCATCAGCATCAGTACACCCAGCATACCGGACATATTGTGCTTCTGATTCTGCCCGGCATATCCCATTGAGATCAGAACGTCTGTCAGCCGGTTAATTTCATGACTGACAATACTCCGGCCATATATAGCACTGGCGTACAACGACGGTGCGCCATGCACTGGCAGGCTGAGCGGAGAAGAAAACGGACCGAGATGAAAGGCAAAAGCAGCAAGCAGGGGCCTGCCGGAACAGTGTTGCTCACAGAGCGTTAACCATCTTTCCTGCGTCCACTGCCAGCAGGGCTGACCCGACCGGTGCGTTTCTGCAAGAACGGCAAGGAGGGTAATTCTGGCAAGTCTGACACTGATACTGCTTCGTGAGGCAATGTCCTGCAGAGGCAGCAGCAAATATGGCAGGGAATCTGGCCGATCGAGCGCAGCAGACCGCCGGTAGCCTGTACGTATCGCGTCTTTTTCCTCAGGACTCAGCGCATCGCTCAGCTGATAATCTGTGCGTTTGAAAGGTATATAAGTGACTGTGTTTTTTTTTCCACTCATCAGTAAGCCCCCGCCTGAAAAATAAGGCCAGCGATTTTCCTGTCGGTTTCAGCTACGGCTGCGGTTATCCGGCCAGACAGATCGGACCCTGACAGATGGATATAAATCTGTGTGGTGCGCGGATCTCTGTGTCCAGCATAAGTCGCCAGCTCATGCAGCTTCCAGCCGGCCCGAGCCAGATGGGTCAGGCGAAGATGGCGAAAGGTGTGGGTTGTAATCTGTGGAAGCCCCGTATCCAGAGCCCATCTGCGCACGGTTTTACTCCAGCTCCACACAGAAAGAGGAGTGCCGTAATTACGATCAGAAAATGAACGGAACAACGCCCCCTGTGTCCGGCCAGCCCGCTTCAGCTGCCGGAAAAGGTTTGCCAGTACCGGCGTAATGTCCGGACCATAGCACACAACCCTTTCACGCCGGCTTTTCGTTGTTTCCGGGCGGATACGGATCAGGCGATGAGCAGGGTCGATATCCTCAAGCGTCAGGGCTGTCACCTCTGCACGGCGGAGTGCACCAAAATAGGCCAGTGCGAGCATCAGCCGGTCCCGCAGGGAAGCAGCTGAAACATGTTTAAGAAATCTCAGCCATTGTTCATTGTCAGGTATTACAGGTAAGCGGGTGATACGCGGGACAAGCCCCCGCCCGGTATAAATGGCACCCGGTAAACCCGCGCGGGGTAGCGGATTGAGACTGCATATATCCTGATAAACAAGAAAGTCATACCAGAGACGGATAGCAGACAGGCGCAGCTGGAGCGTGGCACTGGCCGCAGGGTAAGGCATGCCAGGCAGCTGAGGGCGGATGTAGGCGGCGAGGTCTTCAAACCGGGCTTTTTCAGGTTCAATTCCGTTCTCGCTGCAGAACGAAAAGTAATGATGAAGGGCGCTACGGTAGGCGGTGAGTGTGCCCTGCGCCCGCCCGAGATCGGATAACAGTTTCAGCCAGCGCTCTGCCAGCAATAGGCTTTGTTCATTCGGTGGGATCAGCATCGTGTTCTCCTCTGACAGCAATATCGCTGCTCAAAGTTTACTCACTCAATGTTGCATTCCACTTAACTTACTACAGCTCGTAATTGGAGCTGAACACGTGCACGCCGTTCTCGCGGAAGAAGCGATCGTTCTGAAACAGCGGGGCGGCCATTTTAATCCCCATCCGCTTCGCCTCAGCCGAACGCGCGATGACGCAGCCGTCGTTATTAGATACCACGACGATGGGTCGGCCGCGCAGGTCGGGCCGGAACACGGTTTCGCAGGAAGCGTAAAAATTGTTGGCATCTGCAAGGGCAAACATGGTCACTCCCCCGCCGGTCCGCTGAATCCCAGCCCGGCCACGTCGGTGAGGGCGTAGGCGACCACGCCCCAGACGGCAGCGGCTGGCTCACGTCTATGAGCGTGACGGTTTCATCCGAGTCCAGCGCCTGAAGGGCGGGGACAGGTGTCAGCAGCAGGCGACGCAGCGTCAGCTCACCGTCAACCTCGGCAACAATGAGCTGGCCATGCGCCGGCGTCAGCGCGCGATCGATGGCCAGCACTGAACCTTTCACGATGCCGGCGTCAGGGATGTCACAGTCGCTGCGCATCAGGTAAGTGGAATAAGCGGAGAGGCTGACGAGGTCCCCCAGGTTCAGGCGCGTCTCTCTGTAATTCTGGGCCGGGCTCTGAAAGGCCATTAATATGCTCCGTTCTGACCGGCACGTCAGCCGTATCGGTTGTTTATATCAGCTTCCGGACTCAGTGCCGGCGGGGCAACGCAGATGCGCGCGCTCTGCAGTAGCGTATCCTGTCCCGGATCCACACACGCCAGGGATAGGCGGCAGGCTGCGTCAGGAGAGTTTGCCACTCTGAGGCTGCCTGGCCCCACTCTTCAGCAGTCTCCGCCCTGACGGCCCGCTGGCTGAGCTTTTGATAGAAATTCATTTACTGCTCCTGATAAGGTAGCCCGCATCAGCGTACTCATGAAAATGCTATGAACAGAAAACAGTTTATCTTATCGAAGGGCGCGACCTGCGCAAACTGGACGTGGAGCTGGTCCTTCATCGATCATAATGACATGAAAGTCATCTTCGGTGCCTGGGACACGGAAGCAGGTGAGGAGCACGAGGTTATCCTGCGTGACTCATGGGAGTTCATCACGCGTGACGGTAAACAACGCCGCCAGCCCGGATACGTGCAGGCGCTGGAGCATCTGGAGTATGTGAGGCAAGGTTACGACCTGTACACGTTCGTCATGGGCCACAGCCTGTCTGAATATTCAGAGGACATATCCCGGATAAAAAAATTCAGCCACCACCTGCAGCTGCGCTATCTCGTTCAGGATGAAGGGGGTTTGGTACGCTTGCAGAGAAGCGCAATATCTGCCGGAGGAGCTGCCTGCATCAACCATATACAGCGAAGGCGCAAAGGCGCAGATCCTTGTTAATGCTTACGAACGTGATCCTGCGGCCAGAAAAGCCTGCCTGCGGCACCACGGCTACCGGTGTCAGGGATGCGGCTTCAGCTTTGAGGAGTTTTACGGCGAAGCCGGGCGCAACTTTATCCACGTGCATCACCGGGTCCCGCTGCATACGGTGAGTGAGAATTACCGGCCCGACCCGGTAAATGATATGGTCCCGCTCTGCCCGAACTGCCACGCCATGGTTCACCGGACAAGGCCACCGATGGAAACCGACGCGCTGAAAGCAATCATTGCCGCCGCCAGACTTAAGGGAAAAGCCGGTCTGTAAGGTTTTTGCACAGAGTTCAGTCGTACACACTGAGCGGGCTCAGGCTCCGGTAAAGCCTTCAGCGAGAAGGTGATAAAGCACATCTTCGCTTTCTGCCTTCACGCAACGCCAGCCAGAACGGCTAAGCAGCGCGTCCAGCGCGGGCAGGTCGCCGGTTATACGGGCGGGGAGGGCAATGCGCTGCTGACCGTGCTCGTCAAAGCCGGAATCCAGCCCGTTACGGTTAAGGTAGATACCTGAAACGGCCGGACTGAGGCGCAGCTGCCGGCGCCCGCTCCATTCGCTGTCTGCCAGCACCATGTAAATCCACCCGGTCAGCTTCACCGCGTGCAGCGCATGCTGCAGACGGAACAGGTCGTTCTGAGTCTTCAGGTTGCCGTTCCCGGCGCGCCAGAGGTAGTCCAGCTTGCCGGGCAGGTCGGCACGCAGCCCTTTTTCACGACCCTCACGCAGCAGCCAGCTGATATCACTGGCCAGCTCCTTCGGAAAGCGCCGCTGCTTCTCCGCCGTGGCCAGCCAGCGGGTCAGGAAAAGATTATCCTGTGCGGGGGAGTTTACCTGCCCGTCAAGGCGGGCCGTATTCAGGGCAACAAGCCCGCACCAGGCAAGATGACTGACGTTAAGATTACCTTTATCCATGAAGTTCCCGTTAATGCAGTGCTTCCGTGAAGCGGAAGCACGTCAGAAACGCATTTTAAGATATCGGGAGGCGCAACGTAAATGAAGCCTGACTAAGAAGACGGCAGGCTGCCAGAAGTTCAGTTGCAGAGATAAGTTGAGAGCAACCTCAGGATCCGTCATCTCCGGCGTCTGCATCCGGCCCTGCATTCAGCTCCTCAATAGCAAAAAGCAGGGGGGAAGGGCACTGTCCCACCTGCTCGATGCAGGTTCCCAGCAGGCGCATCAGCTCAACCGTCAGCTGAGCCCGGTTAATCTCTTCCCCGTCTCTGGCCATCGTCAGACAACACATCCCGGTCAGCCTGCAGGCTTCGTCATAAAGATTGTCATTAAGACCTACATCAATTTTCATCTGCTTCTCCCGGGTTGTGGGGTACTGAAGTTAAGAAAATAAAATGTTGGACGGACTTTACCCTCTTACGGGCTGAAGGATGCGGGCACAAAGCCGTCCGGCGACCTCATCGAGCTCTCTGTCTAGACTGGCGCGCTCTGCAGCGCTGAGGAAGCCCTGCTCACTTGCGTAGCGCGTGGCATCCGCGCGGATGCGGTCGGCATGATGCCAGATCATTTCCGTCTGCGATTCTGAAAGTTTTCCTGCTTTACGCGCGGTACCGGCATCGGCCTGAATCACGTTGACGCGCAGCGAAACATGCGACAAAAGCGGGTCACCGTCGCTGATGCCGTTATCAGCCCTGATACCCTGTTGCACGCTAATATCGCAGGATGGCCAGAACTGAGAGGGTGGAACAGCTGCAGCTGTGTGACTCAACGCCATCAATATAACCCCTGATGCCAGGTATTTCATATGTGCTCTTGTATGCTGAATTTTTGCAAACAGTGTAGTGGGGATTTATCTGTCTGCCAGAAGCCCACCGTATTGCTCATGATAAACCGGTTCTCAGGGGCAAACTTTCCTGGATAAAAAAATGGCTCCCGGAGGGAGCCATAAGCACAATCAGTCGCAGTTTCGGTTATATGTACCCTGGTGAGGCACATACTGATTATCGGCACGTACCGCACGTATATAAGCGCAACCGGGATGAAATATTAACGACAGCGTAAGGCGGCTACGGCAGCAGGTTAGCCAGCAAACACTCTGAATCATGCGGGGTATTCATTGCAGAATACCCTTGTGGATATAAGACAGGTCTGTGAGGAATTACCAGCGGTTTGAGCCTGAAACGGCTTCAGCTGCCCATCCATCGTTTTTCAGTACCAGCACAGCCCGCCCGTTTTGCTTATCGCTGAGTGACTGCTCAATCGAGGGATAGGCACTGCGCACGGCTTCTGCTTTTGCCCAGTCGGGGACGTCAGTCGGACTGAATGTGTAATCAACTTTGGAAATCGTTGTGCCGCCGGCATTACCGGGTTCGGTATAGCCTGTGACTTCATCGACCTTATATTTACCGATGCAAAGGAACGGGCTGTCTTCTGAGAGACGACTGCTTTTTCCTTTATCAGTCAGCGTGTAAATATGAGCCGGCACGGTACCATTCCCGAATCCCTGCTTTACGTTATCCTGTCTGACCTCAAGAACGCCAGCCTCGACCAGCGCGTTCAGGGGGCCCTGGTTTTCACCGTTTCTTTTGTCGGCCTGGGACTGGCTGACAAACTGGTTAGCCTGAGCGTCCTCTACGGTCAAAGGATATTTCCCAGAGATGAAAATCCCAGCGGGGCGGAAGGTAATGCATTTTTCGCTGAGCTTCTGGTCAATAGCGCGCTTAAAATTCGCTTTACTTGCGTCCTTCGGCGAATCGCAACCCGCCATAATAAAAGCACTCATAATGGCCGGAATAATCAGCAATCCAGGCTTCGCCATATCAGTCTCCTTAAAATTTCATTCGGATTTTACTAACACATATCAGACACGGGTCAGCTATGAGCCCGATGAGAATGCTTATCAAATTTTATCCAAAATATAATAAATAATTAATGACTCTACATCTGCGCGGCGATTTTTGTCATTTCATCTTTACGGGGTTTGAGGGCCAATGGAACGAAAACGTACGCTAAGAAGATAATTCATTGTTTATATTGTAATTTAACGCTCTCAGTTCTCCTTTTAAAATATCCTCGGGTAGCGTGAACGTATAATGCCCCAGCATACTGATATGTCCATGTATCCGTGGGGATAACCGGGCGATATCTTCAACCCCGGTTTATTCTCCATAACTGCGCATCCAGCTCAGTGCTTCCTGCATGTAAAGCGTGTTCCACAGTACCACTGCGTTAGTGACCAGGCCCAGTGCACCCAGTTGATCTTCCAGCCCTTCACGATAGCGCTTTCTGATCTCACCGCGCTGCCCGTAGCAGATCGCCCGCGCCACAGCATGGCGGCCTTTTCCCCGGTTGAGCTGCGTTATGATCCGCCGACGATAATCTTCATCATCAATATAATTATGAAGTTACGCACGGGTATCAACAAGTCAGCAGTCCCTTGATATTCAGGTCAAGGCACTTAAAAATGCAGGAGTGAAAGCCAACCGCATCTTTACCGACAAGGCATCCGGCAGCTCTGCCTACAGTGAGGGGCTGGATCTGCTGCGTGTGAAGGTGGAGGATGGTAATGTCATTCTTGTGGAGAAACTCGACCGACTTGGCCGCGATACTGCCCACATGATCCAAATGATATAGGAGTTTGACAGCCAAGGCGTTGTTGTGCGGTTTATTCATGACGGGATCAGTACCGATGGTGATATGGGACAAATGGTGGTGACGATTCTGTCGGCCGTGGCACAGGCTGAACGCAGGAGAATACTGGAACGCACAAACGAAGGTCGGAAGGAAGCAAAGCTGAAAGGCACAAGATTTGGCCGAAGACGCACTGTGGACAGAGATGGTGTGCTGGAATTACACCGGAAAGGTACCGGCACAACATATATCGCCCGGCAACTCAGTATTGCCCGTTCTACTGTTTATAAAATTCTTGCAGAAGAAATGACCGGATCTTCGACACGCGGATGATGCCAATGTTTTATGACCACGGGTAGCGCTAACCGTGGTAAATTTTTCAATCAAGACAACGAGGACGTCCCAACTTATTTGGCAGCAACATATTGAAAGAATAGCAATAGATCAGGAAGTGTCCGTTGATTTTTTATTTAAGATAATAGGTTATTTTACAGAACTAACGACACAGATCGAAAATATCTGGCCAGAGGCACCCCCCCGGCCAGGAATTTCAGAAAAGGTAACCCAATCTCAGACTGATATTTGTATCCTGCCGGAATCCCTGCTCTACAGCAATATCACGACCACCTGAGAACTGAACCTGAACGGCAGGTGTAATGAAATGCGAGGCAGAGATACGGACATACGTGCTGTCCAGCCGGTCATCCTGGGAAATTCCGTCAATCCGGCTTTTGGCCCCGGTTATCCATCCGCCGCCAAATCCAAGCTGCGTGGCAGGCGTCAGGTTGTAACTCAGATACGCCTGATATTCGTACCGCGGACTTTGACTGAGTCTGTTGTTATCCGCGCCGTACCGGTTATTTGCTGTCGTCCAGGAGACATCCGCACCCGTAGTGAATGCCCAGGCGTCTGAGAAATGATGGATCCAGACGCCCTGCATCAGATAGCGCCAGCGATTTTCCCCTACATTCACAGCTTTTTCATTGTTGTAGGCTCCGGTGGGAGCATAAATAAAAGGTGCCAGGGAAAGAATGTCACCGCCTTCGTTGTCCATTCTGAACTTTAAAGGCATACCCACAATGATATCGCCCATCCCTGACGCGCTGCCGAGTGGGCTGGCATCTCCCATCGCGTCCGCCCTGACAAACGGAATGATAATCTGTGGCTCAATACTGAAGTTTTCCGCAGGCCGAAATCCATGAATAAAGCGCAGCAGTGTGGCCTCAGAACGTAATCTGTAATCACCCGCTGCTTTATTGCCCTGAGAATAGTATTCATCGCTGTGCGCATACTGAAAATAGGCCAGCGCGAATGTTTTATTCGCCGGCATCATCTCGTAATCTCCGGGAGAAAACTCAAGGGCATCAGCAGGCATGCTTAATGCTGCTGCAAGAGAAATACTGGTACGGCAAAAAAACGTATTCATAATGATCCTCCGCAGTCCTGCCGTAACAGGCCAGTCCCCGGGTGACAGTTAACATATTCAAAATACTGTGATTCTGCAGGTACAACGACAATTTCATGCCACAGGCGGAGCGCGATATTAAAGTTCAGCTCTTTCACGTAACGCATGAACCCGCCAAATATTGCCACGTGTGTCGGATGGCTTTTGGCCCAGAGCTCAAGGGCGGCCATATCGGCAAAATGTGCCAGACCAAACGTTTTTTCCGTCAGCGCATGTGATGAAGGATCTAACACCTGCATATACCGGCAGCTCAGGCAGCCTATGGCATGGCCCTGGTCTCTCAGGAAATCCATTCCCTGGTGCAGTACCGGCTCTACTTCTGTTAGGTATTTTTGTCTTTCTTCCTGTTGCGTGGCCGACCAGTCCTGCCCGGAGCGAATGAGGCAGAGGTTGTTACTTCCTGACAGCAAAATCCGTTTTCCACTTGCTGTCAGCGAACGGGATTTACCGGTTCCCCGGAGGGGGGTGTTCTGGGCCGCAGGCAGGCGATCGCGGGCACTCCCCCAGTAACCATGCTCATGAATTTCACCGCTCATGCCTTCTGCCAGCCGGGCTACGCCTTCCGGGGATGCTTTGTCTGAAAATATGGTCTCAAAGCTTTCAGGCTGCGGGCTGACAATTTCCAGAAAGAAACCATACTCCCCGTTCTCCCTTTCTGGTGAATTCCACCATAGGTGGAACAGGCAGCTCTGTTTCCAGCGCTCAAACTGCTCTGCGGATGACCAGTAGGCGATGGCCATCAGGTTATAAAAACCCGCTTGGTCTTTGCATGACGCTATGTCCCAGTGGCCGGGGCCATCCGCTGACGAAAAACGCGCAGTGACTTCATTCAGGGCAGAAATATCCGGACAGTTTCTCCCCTGAATACCGAAGTACGCCATGACTACCCGGTCGGTCAGGGGGGAGAATCGGGCGGTCCAGGCCGGAAAAGGCGGCTTATGTTCCTCTGACATGGCGGAGGAACATCTGCGCAGGGTACGCAGATGCTCAGGAATGGCAGATTCCATTTCTACTCCTCCTCTTCTTCAGCAGCATCCTGTTCGGCAATTAGCTCAGGAGGCGAATGCCGTTTAATCACAGTCTTGTTGGCTGAGGGATTAAAAAGGAGGCGGGTCACATCAGGGCGGGAATAGTGGCCTACCGGGTCAGCCGCCAGTTTGGCAAAGGTGATCGCTGCAGGGTCGAGCTCAGCGATAAGCAGTCCTTCTTCATTTTCTCCGAGAGGTGCGACGAGTTCTCTTCCGTCGGGGCCATAAATACGGGCATGCCCCCCCCCGGCACTGAGTAACGCTCTCCGGTCATCATCAGGACAAAGGAAATCAATCATCTCATCAGAAACCACGGCACACGGGGCTATCACGAAGCACTGTCCTTCTGCGGCATACAGGCGTGAAGCCGCCGTGTTGACGTCAGGACCCAGTGCGGCCGTTGCGCTGGTATAAAGACTGAAGCTGGGCCAGGCGGCAATATGGATCTCCTCATGCTGGGAATACATCGCATAACGGGACAGCGGCTGCAGATGCTCCCAGCAGCAGAGGGCTCCGACGTTCCCCAGAGGTGTCTCCCAGGTAGTCAGAGAGGAACCGTCGCTTTCGCCGAACAGCGTACGCTCCACGTGTGTGGCCTTAAGCTTGCGCCGGATGCCAATGGTTTCCCCGTCGCTGCCAATCAGCCACTGTGAGATATAGAGACTCCCGTGATCGCGCTCGCTGAAGCCCAGAACGACAACGATATTATTCTGCTGCGCCGCATCCGCAATTCGCTTCGCCTGGGCACTGTCCAGCACCAGAGAGTTCTGATGGTACTGATAAACCAGGGGCATATTCGTGGCGGGCGAGTTAAGCCATAAAAACCACGGATAACCGGGTATCCAGGTCTCCGGAAAAGCAATGAGTTCCGAACCTTTCTGTGCGGCTTCAGAGATGAGGGCGATTGTTTTGTCGATGGTGCCTTCAAGATCCATAAAAACGGGGGCGGCCTGAACGCAGGCAACGGTAACCGGTTTGTTCATCATGTTCTGTCTCCTGGTAAAAATAATTCAGCAGACACAGATATATCCTCCCTTCCGGGCGCGTTGTTATAACAGGAAGGAAAGGATGCTTGTCTGAAAAGGAACTGGTCTGAAGTTTGCATTACATGTCCAACCAGGGCGGAGGTTGCTGACATGAATACCTATAACACTGCTGATGTTTTGTATGCTGAGCGGAGTGAATACTGGCAGCATGCCATCAGCCATACGTTTGTTCCGCTGGAAAGTACTTTTTCAGGAAACGACAGGCACGGCGTTATCAGATCAAGGAACTGGGGAGACCTGCGGCTTTCAGAGGTCAGCTGTAGTGCCCAGGACGTCATAAGACGCCGAAAAGGGGCTGATAATCATCCTGATAATGCCATGCTGCTGAGTTTCATCAGTCAGGGTAAAATGTCCGTGATTCAGACGGGGAGCCATGCCGGTCTTGGTCAGGGTGAATTCGGGCTTTATGACACCCGCTTTCCTTACGAACTGCACCTTCATGGTGAAACGCGTCAGCATGTGGTGCAGATACCCATAGAGCATCTGAGACAGAGGCTGGGAAAGACAGAACACCTTGTTGCGTATTCCTTTGGCAAAAAACATTCCCTGACGCCTTTTCTTTACGTACTTCTGAATAACCTGATGGCGCAGCCAGAAGATATTGCATCCCGTCACACCAGCGTCCTTTACAGACAGCTCCTTGAGCTCCTTACAGTAATCGTCTCAGATGAATGCAGAGCAAAAAGATCGTCCCGTTCATCCGCAGGACTGCTGCTTCAGATTAAAATTATGATAGATCAGCAGCTTTCGGATACTACGCTGTCAGTATCAAGCATTGCTGAATCATTCCGTATTTCACCGCGTTATCTGAGCATGCTCCTGAAAAGTGATGGGACCACCTTTGGCCGGTATGTCCTGACTCAGAGGCTGAATAAAGCTTCGCTGGCTTTGCAGTCCCCGCTCTATTCAGATATACCCATCAGCCAGATTGCATGGAAGTTGGGGTTCAATGATATGGCTTATTTTTCTCGTGCATTCAGAGATAAATTCAGCTGCTCACCAACGGAATACCGTCATCAGGCTGGCGAGGCTTAGCTGGTGATGGTCATAGGACAGGTTCCAGTGCAGGAAATAAATCTGATGCCTGTCGTGATAGCTGGCTTTCTGGAAATTCAGTAACGTGATTTTTCACTCCACAGAGCATCAGTCCGGTTTAAAATAAGGTATCAATTTTTTCATCGAACCGATGGCATAGATGAAAATCTAAGAAAAACAGGTGATTGTACTCTTAACGTAAGTTTTCGTTCCGTTGGACCTCAAACCCCTTTACAGAAATTCGCTGCGATCTAATCACTGGAAGGCATGCAAATCCGATGGTCAGAATTTCAAGAGCTGCTCAATTTTATAGCACTTTTGCGTAACTCTTCTTATCATGGCATTAAGAATAATCTTAATGCCATGGAGTTTCTCTGAATGAAAGGATCGGAATGGAACAAATGGGATTTGCACCTGCATAGCCCGATGACCTGGCTGGCCAACATGTACTCTGGCAGCGGTGACACAGAATCGTTTGTGAGAAAAATCGGCGAGCAACAGCTGACTTTGATCGGTCTTACCAACTATTTTTACTTTCGTCAGAATGAACTTGAAATCATCAGGCATGAAGTTGCCCGTCAGGGCCTGAATATTACTGTTTTGGGCAACGTTGAATTTCGTCTAGACCAGCAGAATAAGGAAGGGACGTTTATCAACGTACACGTCCTGTTTTCTGACAAGCTCAGCACAGAAAGAATAAATGACACCCTGTCCAGACTTCCTCTGAAACTGACAGATGGAAGTGGCAAAGCAGTTTATGCCTGTGAAAGCAGCGTGCGTGAAAGTGGACATGATGTCGATACTATCGTTGTGGACCTAAACAAGCTGCTCGATCATCTTTCTTCTGCGATGAGACCCTTTCTTGATTACATCGTTGCAGTTTGCCCAAATGGTTATGGCGGTTATCGCCCGGGTGCAAACGGACGTTCGGCAGCTATAGCCACTGAAATAGACCGGCAGGGGAACATCATTTTTGGAGGCTTACCTGACAGGGAGTATTTCCTTACGACCTCGCGTTATCCGGGAGCGTCGCTTAAGCCGGTATTTCTTTGTTCAGACGCTCACCGGACAGAACAAATAGGAAGGGCCTACACCTGGGTAAAGGCAAAACCTACGTTTGAGGGGCTCCGACAGGCGATGTTGGAGCCTGAAGGCCGACTGCAGATGGGTGATGACTGGCCGGAAAGGATTATCCCGAAAGTCTACTTCAGTAATATTGAGGTTGAAGGAACCATTTTTAACGGGCAATCAATTAAGTTCAGAAAGATAAATATTCCACTAAATAGAGACATGGTAGCCATAATAGGCGGTCGAGGTACCGGAAAGAGCCTGCTGCTTGACGCACTGCGCTCACTATTTGCAGGCACGGCCACGCGCGGTGGGGAGGAACGCGCGGTTAATGTCCAGCACCTTGCAGTTGTGCTGGATAAAGCAGATGGAGAAAAGATTCGGTTCGATGCCCGCACCGAAAATTATGACTATCTTCACGTTTCACAAGGTGTTATCAAAACCCTGTGTCAGCAGCCCGGCCTCATTAGCGATGAAATAAAAAAAATGCTGCGCCTCGCCGACAGTGAAGTGCCTGAAGAACTACGCGCAGGGCTTGACGATAACCTAAATGCCTACCGGACCTTTCGCGATTATTACTCAGCCCGGGATGAACAACACCATTACATTAATACGGAGGAGTACCAGGCTGCCGTTATCAGAGTTGCACAAGGTAAAATCACCACGCTTACAAGTGAAAAGAACAAAGCTCTAATCGAGCGGTTTCGGGCCAACAGCTTACGTACTACCTCACTAACGCAGGGTTTGAACGCTGGAAATGCTTTTATGAGAGAAGCAGAAAATGCGGAAAGAACTCTGAATACCTTCTTAAACGGGATGAACTCGGTGCCTTCCGGCGCGGTGCCTGTGCCGCCATTAGATCTGTCAGAAGTCAAGGCTAAGGTTGCCGCTTATACGGCGGCACTGAAGGCGCAGCTAACGCAGATAGACGAGGATAACCTTCTGATAACCCGAGAATTCAGAGAGCAAGGTATAGAACAGGATATTTCAGGCGTTCTCGATAAAATTCAAGGCTATCAGCGGGAAATTCAGCAGGCAAATCTAAGAGATGCCGAAATAAAGCATCGTATCACACAGTACAATAATGATGTCCGCCAGCGACAAATATTAACTGAAACGTATGTACGCCAGCTCTTAGAGCAGGAAACAGCAATAGATAACTGCTTTGCTGCACTGGCTGAAAAACCGCATTTTGATCCAGCTCAAAGGGCTTTAATAAAGGAAATTCTGACCGATATTCGCATTTATGGGCAGCCTTACTTTGACTTGACGGTGTTTTACGACGGTATTCTTGAGCGGTTAAACCGGGGAAGGTTCCGTACAGCAGGAGAGCAATCTGGCACGGAAAAGCTGGCTCATCTATTAGGGGTCCGGAGCATTAATGACTTCATAGCGCTCGTGCGAGGAGACGCAATTATTGAGCTTCCTGAGGAACAAGGTAAAAAGATCACGCTTGAGGCATTCCTTTGGAAATCTGAGTACTTCAACAGCCAAGGGCCCTACGCGTTACTGCGATATCTTTATGCTCCAGATCACATCAGAAGCTATCTAATGGTCAGAGCCGAGTTTGAGTATAAAGGGAAAACCGTAGATAAATTGTCGGCCGGACAGCGCGGGACATTCTATGTTTGCCTTAAGCTAGCAACCGATACTTTCGGCTCGCCATTCGTTTTTGACCAGCCGGAAGATGACCTCGATAATGACTTTATTATGCGCCAACTTGTTCCACTTTTCCGTAAAATCAAACAGTATCGTCAGGTCATCATTGTGACCCACAATGCAAACTTGGTTGTAAACTGTGATGCCGAGCAGGTGATCGTGGCCAGAAATGAGGATGAGATTATAAGCTACCGCAGTGGCGCACTGGAGCACGGAGAGCACGGCCAAGAGAACAGCATGCGTAAAGCCATCTGTGATGTACTGGAAGGTGGACGACACGCCTTTGAAACACGTGATAAGAAGTACGGAATGCTTTGACTCTTAATTCAAGGTGGCAGTTGAACTAATAAATGCCCGGTGTTGATATATACACCGGGTAAAGTAAGTAGCTTTTATGAACGACCTATTCATCAGGATTTGAGCTAAATTCTCATCGCACCTTTGCAGCTCAGACAGAGATAAATTTTCCTAAAACTCCCTCTTAAAGGTTAAAGGCTGGCGAGCAGCGCGCAGCCTGCCCCTGAATGCCGCGAGAGCGGCATGGAGGCGCCAGAAATCGTAGAGGGCAGCTTCTGATATCAATGGGCGCCGTCAGCCCGGCAGAGCCGGTTACAGGCTCAAATAAGGCATAATCCCCCCCACGCCCTGACAGACGCCGTTTAAGCAGCGGCCTTTCAGGCGCGAATAAGTCAGACGGTCGCAGACGAAAGAAAGCTAACGCAGGCCTCGAACACTCCAGCAATGAAATCCTTATAGTTACAGCATCCATCTTATAGCGACTCTGTTCCGGCCCGGAGGGCCGGGGCGGCGGCGCTTTTCAGGTGGATTTCGCACCAGGTATCACCGGCGCAGCCGGCTTTCAATAGATTGTTGTAACTACTGCCCTCCGCAGGAGGGAGCTACCTTTGCCGCCTGCGGCATTTGCGAACCGGCGCGGACGTAAGTCCGCTGCAAGGGCGTCCATTTCTACTGTCCACAGGACAGTGCTGAACAGGTTTTATATTTAAAAGTAAGTAATAACGGATGTTTAAAAGAAAGGAGATCGGGTTTTTAAAAGGATCATCGCGGTTAATTAAAAACCCGGATAGCAGTTAAAAAACATCCCGGTCAGAAGTTATCTTTACTGGTCTCTCGCAGTTAATGTGGATAACTGTAAAACCCCAAATTTATGTGAGCTGGCCCGCAAATTTTGTGAGCTAAATCATGCCTTCAGATGCCTTGCCATTTGCTGAAACCGTCTGGTAAACAGAATCAGCTGACAACAGACGCGACTGAGCCTCCGGAGCATGCCGGATGACTGAAAAAAGGGTTTTAAACAGGGCAGTGGTCGTGCTTCGCGCAGGGTTAAACCGGCGCATGAGCACCCCGAATTCAGAACGTTGCTTCAGCCTCTTCAGGTCGTAATCAGCAGGTCGTCATCCAGTCGTGTATACCGCCCACGCGACAGCTTCATACGCTCAGTGACGCGCCGTTCTATCTCTGCACGGACCGCGTCAAGACCGCCAAAGAAGCGGCCTTTGACAATCTCTTTATTCAGCTGAGTACGCACCAGCGCCTCAATGTCTTTACGCGTGCGCGGGGCATCCTTACGCGCACGGTGACGCTTGATGCCATGCTCTCGACGTGATTTCTGGTATTCCCGGAAACGTTCACGCACGAAGGCCCATGCTGCGCTGATGAGTTCGCCGGCGTCTGCACGCGGCAGGCCCTTCTTCTCACGCTGCCGGTTTTCCCACTCGATGCGACTGCGGCGCGCGGCCGCGACAGCTTCCTCTGAGACGTCCAGCATCTGCCACATCAGCGGCGTAAACGTGATGTCAGTCGGAATATTACACCCGATTTCTTTATCGTACTCGGTGTTGTAGGTGATGAGCTTAAGCTGCTCAAGTGTACGGCAGGCGCCCGTGAAGCGCGTTATGGACAGCCGCTTTTTCTCGGTAGCAAGTCCGCACCGGACACTCATGGTAGTCAGTGAAGACCCGACACGGTTGGCCAGCGGATTGAAATACCAGCACATTGCCTGAAGCGAAGCCTCAAGTGCACGGATACGCAGCGTGGGAGGTCTGCGCCTGCGCTCTCCACGTGCGATCGACATGGCAATCAGGGTCTGAAACTCCACGCGCTGCGTGAAGCCAGCTGCCTTCTGGCGGATTTTTTCGCAGAACGGCAGCGTTTTCTTTCCCTTAACCGGGACAAACTCCGGATTGGGATTTTTTACCTGCCGATAAAATGAGGTGTTTTCATATATCTGTTCAGCCACGCCATCCTGCGCTTACGTTGCACAGAAGGAGTGAGCACAGAAGGTATTGCAGTTTTCTGGGCATGTAACTATACTCCCCGCATAGAGCAACAGCTTCTATGCAGAATATGTGAGCCCCGTTAATCTTCCAGGTCGCCAAACTCAGAGATTATCGGGGTTTTCTTTTTTCTGGCCTTCAGTGATCCGTCAGCACCAGTCTCTTGCCACCTTTCGGCGTGGCCCACCAGAATTCGTTACGGTCAGCAATTTAACACTCATGCTCATAACTGGCAATGATGTCATTCAATAACCTTGAAACCCGGGTCTGCTTCTTTGCCTAACTCTTGCTCGATGAGTGATTCAACCATTTCGGCCTGAGTCATGCCCCGCTCCGCACATAACTGATCCAGTCCCTCTTTATGAGCGTTATGAATAAACACATTGAGTGACTTATGCGTTTCACGTTTCCGCGCAGTAAATTCCCGCTGCTTTTCCGCGCCGGAGAGTGAAATACCTTTCCGGTAGAGCCTTTTCGAGGTTGAAGATCCCGCGTTGTCTGCTCGTGACATCTCTGCTCCTCCACAAAAATTCAGACAGAATTTTGTGGAGCATACTACAGTTCCCTGGAATCAGCGACTTAACTTTATTTTCGGCCTTCCGCGTTGGCGCGCGGTCAGGTCTGTTTTTCAGAAAAGGATCAGTACGGGAGCGTGTAATCGGTGCCTTCTGACCACCTCGCATTCCAGTGCTGCAGATACTGACCGGCAATGTCCGGTGCACTGCTGATGACCATCGCGTTTTCACTGTTCATGCGCGCAGCAGCCCGGGTGTAGTTAAAGCTGCCGGTTTCAACCGTCTGGCGGTCCGCCACAATGAACTTGTCATGCAGGGCGGAAAACCGGCCGTTCAGCCGCACCGGAATGTCACCACCCGCGAGAAGACTGATGGCCGCCTGGCTTTTCCGGTTCTGATTTGCCCTTTCATCAAGCACCACGAGGACATCCACACCGCGCGCTTTTGCCCTGATGAGCGACCGGGCCACGTCAGGAGAGGTGAAGCTGTAGCCCGCCAGGCGGATTTCATCGCGGGCAGAATCAATGACGCTCAGCACCAGCGCTTCAGCCCCGCCGTCCGGGGAGAAGGCGACCCGGACGGCCTCGGCCTGAATGCCGGGGGAAAGGAGGGTGAGGCCGCTAAGAAGCAGCAGGATTTTTTTCATGGGGTTTACCTCAGAGGGCCGTGAGCGTGCCGGATTTCTAATCCTGGACGCGAGGGACCGGCCAACCGCAGGGCGGCAGCCGGCAGGGTGTCAGTCAGGTTTACCGGTGGTCACCACGTTCAGCAGGCTCATGTCCGAGTAGGCCTGCTTCACCAGCTGCACGCCGGCCACGAAAGCCGCCACGTTCAGCAGCGGAAAGATCCACAGGCTGATGTTGTGTAGTGCGATACCCGTGACCGGCGGGAAAATCAGCGCAATAACCACCAGGCCCACGATGACGGTGGTCAGGTTACGCCCCCGCACGAAGCGGCCGTCCTCACGCTGCACCAGCTGCGGATGCAGCAGCAGCGTTACCGGCATCATAGCGGGGCGTACCTTCATGTCGCGCACGCGCGCCGCGTCCTCCTCCGGCAGGCTGTGCACGCGGGCAAATACGCCCACGGCGTTGTCCACCGCCTGGCCAATACCCGGAATGCCCGGGCCGTCCCCGCCCCGGCTCCAGCGCCGCAGCAGCGGTCCCGCCTCGCGCATTTCCGGCAGCCAGACCAGCAGCATCAGCAGGGAAACCGCCACGGTGGCGGTAATAAGCAGTGTCGTCATGGTTACTCCAGTGTCTTTTCAGGTTTATGGCCAAACTCCGGCTCGGGTTCGCTGCGCTCATGGCGCACCACGTTTACTTCATCATTCATCATTGCCGCGCGGTCCTCCCGTTCAGGCGACAGGTCATAGTCGCGGTAGTCCGGTGCCTCTTCGTTCTGTAGCTCTTCCAGCGCAGCCTGCAGCGCGGCCTCGCGATCCGCATCCCGCTCTTCGGGCGTGTTGCCAGACTCTTCGCGCAAGGGGACGTCCGGCTCTTTCTCTTCCTGGCCCAGCGCGTCCTTCAGCGCCTTCTCCAGCACCTCCGCCTCGCGGCGGTCCAGCTCCTCGCCGCCGGCAGCCGCGTCGCGACGGTGCGCTGCACCTTCGCTGCCCGAACGTTCACTGTGGTCAGCAGACAGCACCACCGGGCTCTCCGGGTTCTCCTTCATCAGCGCCAGCGCCTCCGCTAAATCCGCGGCTTCCAGCACCTTTCCGTGCTTTTCACCCCGCTGCAGTACGATGCGCTCGCCGTCAGCGGCACCCTCATAGTGGGCGCCGGCAAAGCTGATCTCGCCCGACGCAGGCGAAACGGGCACGTGCCAGTTGCCGCGCTGGCGCCCGTGGCCGTTGAGCACCGGCCACAGCAGCTCCGGCGTTTTACCCGCAAGAAAGCGGGCGTCGGCGGTGAGCTGCTGATCGGTCCGGTCACCGAGCCGCGTTTCGTGCACCGGCAGGCTTTTGTCCCACTGCTGCACCTCGCGGCCCGCGCGCACGTCCTCACCGCGCATCACAACGTCATGCACGGTTTCCCGGCGTCCGCTCCGGCCCTCAACCCGGGAGGTCCATCCCTCAAGGTTGTCAAAGTAGGTCTGGACGTGCTCCTTCGCCCTCGAAAGCTGCACGTAGGTGCTGTCCAGGGCCGCCATCATCTTGCGCGCCCCCTCCTCGCCAAACAGGCCAATCAGGTACTTAACGGATGCGCCCTGCGAGCTGTACGTTGTCACGGCGTAGCCGTAGTCCATGTGCCGGTCGCCGTAGCGTTCGCCTGGCGTGAAGCTCAGCTGCCGGTCACCGGTATCGAGCGTGACGCGGCCGTCTTCCGTGATGTCCGACACCACCGCCATGTCGCTTGCCCGCAGGTTGCGGTCCCGGTCGGTCGCCGTGAGGCGTACCTTGTCGCCCTGACTGAATTCCCGCTGCACCTCTTCAAACAACGCCACTTCCTCCTTGCGCAGCTCCGCCGGACTCATCCACCGGTCCGGCACGCCGTCCAGTCCCTTCAGGTGAACCACGCCGCTGTCCTTATCGGTTTCGCCAGCGCGCCAGTAAGACTCGCCCCGGCGCACCACGTTACCCTCCTGCGCGGCCCAGAAGGCCTGCCGTCCCAGGTCCGCGTTGCTGTTATTCACGCGTGACAGCAGCGGCACGGTGACACCGTCACGCAAATCCCCCTGCGCTTTGAGCTTTTCATGCACCGCCCGGTTGATGCCCACCCTGTCGTCGTTCAGCTCCGCCACAATCAGCGTGTTGTCACGCGCCTCCGGCGTCCGCCCGGCGTAGTCATCCGCGATCATCCCGATGAGGTCCGGTTTGTCCGCCTCACCCGGCGCGGCATCAGGGCCAGCCGCTTCCTGCGCCAGGCGGCCACCGTCCATGACGCTGCTCTCCGGCACATAAGCCCCCTTGCTGCGGGGCACGGCCTGCGGGCTGATGTCCGCCGACACGCGCACCGCCTCGCGCACGTTACCGGCGATGACCGCCTCCACGGCGGGCTTCAGCGCGGGTATCTGACGCACGATTTCCTTCATAACCGCCGCATCCGCCGCGCTGCGGTCGAGCGCCAGCGAGAACGGGGCGCCCGACTCCAGCGACTTGAGCTGGTCACGGTCCCCGCTCACCACCGCGCGGCCCCCGCCGCCTGCGATAACGTTCATCAGGGCGGCCATCTGGGCGTTGCCGTTCATGGAGGATTCATCGATGACAAATACCGTGTTGCTGAAGTCGCGCGCCTGACCGGCCGCCTGCCACTGGCTGCTTTCGCTGAGGAAGCTGGCGATGGTCTGCGCGGGAATACCCGCTCCGGAAAGCTCGCTAACGGCGCGGTGCGTGGGCGCCAGCCCCCGGATATCGGGCCCGTCCTCCAGCGCACCGAGCGAGGCAGATACCGTGCGGAACTGCGTGGTTTTCCCCACGCCGGCGTAGCCCTGTATGGCCACAAAGCGATCGCGCGTGGTCAGGATGAGATTGCCCGCCTCGCGCTGGCCACCGGTCAGGCCCGCCGCGTTTTCCGCGCTCAGGCCCGCCGACAGCAGCGGCTTCACGCTGTTTTTTCCCTCCGCCATATGGCGCAGCACCGTCACCTCGTTGTCGAAGTTTTCCCGTGAGATAAAGAGGCCAGCCGCGCCCTGCTCACCGGTCAGCTCCCGGATTTCTCCCCTTTCCGCCAGGCGAAGCAGCTCCTGCTCCGCACGCAGAGGGCTAATGCGGCTGTTGTCGCTGATAACGTCGGCCATGACCCGGACGCCGGCAAACGTTACGCCGGTACCGGTGGCTTTCTCGATGGCCAGACGCGTGGCGCGCTCGGGCTGCGTCATCTTGCGGGCCTCCAGCGCCCGCAGCGCGTCCGTCAGGTCGCTTTCACCCGACAGCGATTTAATGCCCTGCGTGACGCTTACTACCGGCCGGTTCTCCTCCAGGCGGCGCCCGATGGTCGCCTCGTCCAGCGGCGTGAAGGCCATCACGTCTGAGCCGCTGCGGCGCAGCATGTTAACGGTGGCGTCGTTGACCTCCTTACCCGCCAGCACCGCCACCACGCTGCCCTGCGTGCGCCGCGTGGCGCCGAATGACTCCGCGTAGGCGTAATCCGCATAAAGCGGCGCGTGGCGGTCGACTTTGACCGTTTCCCCCTTCGCGTTTTCCATAGTGATGACGTCCCTGAACAGCCAGCGCCCCTCCTTCACCCCGGTGACCGTCAGCCGCTCGCCGCTGCCCGCGCGGGCGCGGAGGTCTGCGGTGGCGCGCAGCTGTTCGCCCTCACGCAGCTCCAGCTTTTTCTCCCTGTACAGCCGCCAGTGGCTGTCGATGCTGCTGATGTTCACGCCCCGGGTGTCGCCCTTCTCGTCCGACAGGGTCAGCAGATTGTGGCGCTCACTGACGCCGGTGATGGTGAATGACGCTTTGTTTCCGTCATTCTCATGGTGCTCAAGCACCATGCCCGCGCGGTAAACGCTGCGGTCGTTGCGGTTAGTGGCGTCCAGCCACACCGGCACCCGCGCCGTGACCTCGCCCAGCACGCGGCCGAGCTGGCCCTCGTCGGTGAGCACCTCGCGCGTCATGCCCGTGAGCTGGTCGCGCGTACGGGCGTTGCCGGCCTGCAGCGAGACAGGGCGGCCCTGCGCCTTCTCCTGCGCGTAGTAGCGTGCCGCCACGCCGAGCCGGTCCTCGACGGTATCCTTCTGCACCATGGTCACGCGCACGTTTTCACTCTTCGGCGAGGCGGTGAACTGCTTCACGCCGGCGGCGGCCAGTATCTCCGAAGCAAAGCCGGCCGCCCGCCGGGCGTGCGTATCGGTCACAAGCGTAGTGGCATCATGCTGCGCGGCCGTTTTCAGCACGTCGTGCAGTCCGGAGGTGTTGAAGCGCTCGGACTCGGCGACCAGCACCAGCGCCCGCGCCGGCAGCTCCGCCCCGGCCATCTCCTGCGCCGTCATGAGCGTCACGCCGGGCCTGTCGCCAAAATCCTGCTGCTGGCGCTTACGCGCGGCGCCGTCGGCGGCCACCACGACCAGCGGTCGTTCGCTGTCGCGCGCCATGTCCACCACGCTGCGGCTGAAGTCGCTGATAAACTGTGTGCCGCCGCGCACGTCGATAAGGGATACGGCCCTGTCGGCGTCGGCCACCTGCGCCAGCACGCCTTTGTCACCCGCCGGTGCGGTCAACCCGCCCCGTTTTTCCGCCAGCCCGGCGGCCAGCTGTGACAGACGCGCTTCGTCCCGCACGTGGGCAGCGGTGGTGAACAGCGTCTGATTCTTGTCAACGGCTATCAGCTGGCCGCGACCGATGGCGTTGTCCACCGCGCTGCGTACCCGCCCGTAAACCCCGGCCTCCACCGGCACGTGATTCAGCGTGCTGGTCAGCACGTCGTCGTAGGTGACACGTACGCTCCGGGAGGACAGCCGTTCGATGGCCTCACGCACGGCCGCATCAATCTCTGCCGGGGGCGGCGGGGTGATGTCACCCCGTTCGCGCGACTCTGCCAGACGTTCGCGACGTGCTTCCACCTCGCTTCTGAAGGCCTCTGCGTCAAAGCCGGTATCCGCCAGCACGGTCTGCCAGTGCTCGCGCACGCCCTCCATGCCCCCGAACTCCTTGACCTTGCGCGTGTCCAGCGCGGCCATGCTTTTCTGCTTTGCGGTCGCGTCCGGACCCACGGCGGCCAGAATTTCTTCGCGGCGCGAGGAGAACGGCTTCACCGGCACGCCGGTAATGTCCCACTCGCCGCGCGGGCCGGTTTCGGTAATGGGATAGCCCTCGGGCTCGATGATGCCGCGTAAGTGGGCACGGAACAGCGCCCCCAGGCTGACCTGCTCCTTCCAGACTACGTCGGTAAACCCCTGACGCCCGCTGATGTCCGTGGATAAGGTTTTCCAGCCCGCCTCGGACAGGGTTGCGTTGGCCAGCACCGCGTGTGAGTGCACCTGCGGCTCCAGGTTACGGCTGGTGTCGTGCATAAAGACGGCGGCGACGATGTTGCCGGTCTTCTCCATTTCGGAGATGCCGTCGGTCATGGTGCGGGTAGTGGCCAGCTTCTCAACGTCGTCCAGGGTGCGGCGCACCGCCTCGCGGTGAGACTCCACCAGAAACTTATCGCCGGTGACCAGCGCCAGTACGGACACGCTTTTGGGTGCGGAAAAGGTCAGGTCGTAGCCCGGGCGATGTTTATTAACGTCGCCCTGCATGCGGCGGAGGTCGGTCCCGTCCGGCAGCTGGCCTTCCAGCACCTGCACGAAGGTGTCGCGGTTGACCGGGCCCTCAAGGCCCAGATTCTCCGCGCCCGTGCCATACCACTCTGTAGACTGCTCGCCGAGAAAGTAATAGTTGTCCTCAGCGGTATAGTAGGCGCCGGCTTTACCGGCGCTTTTGACTGTGGAAACGGATAGCATATGTCACCTCAGAATCGGTCGTCAGGGTCTAAATCGTGGTGTTTAACAACGTCCAGAGGCTGAAGGGACTTCTCTGTTTCACGCTGTCCGGTTTCATCCGGGGCGGAAGCAGTAGAGGGAGATGGGCCTGCTGAAGCGGCGGGTACGGCATCTGCAGTTGGCGCTGGCAGAGCAGCGACGCGGCCACCGGCCTGCTGCGCCGCTGTACCGGTCCGGGTTTCCTGTGCTGCTGATGAGGCGTCTGCAGGTGCAGTCTCAGCGGCTGTAGACTCACCGCCCTGAGCATCTGCGGGGGCGGCTCCGCTGGTTTTGCTGTCCTCTTTTGCTGACGCATCCCCGAACAGACGGCCGACAATCTGGCCGGTCTGGTCATCGCTGGTTTCACCTGAGAGCGCGGCCTCGATGTCCGGGTCGAACACGTCCTGCACCTCGCGCTGAATGCGACCCTCGGCGATTTCACGGTACGGCTTCCAGGGCAGCTTCATGCGCACCACCGGCCATTCCCCCGGCAGGGTGATGTAACACTCCAGGTCATTCAGGCTCTGCACGTCGGAATAGCTCACCAGATACTCGTTGATCTCATCTTTGGAGAACTGCACCCCATCTCGGATGATGTCCACGCCGTAGCTGTACTGGTCCTTGAACTTCTTATGCCGCTTTTCACCGATTTCTTTCTGAACCCATTCGGCGATAGAGCCGCTGGGCGCACGGTAGAAGATGCGCGTGTTCAGCAGGTCCCAGATGGATTTGGCGGCGTTGGTACCGTACGTTTCCTCCATCTGCGGGAAGTTCTGAAGTCCCAGCACCGTGCAGCCGCCAAACTTACGACCCTCGGCGCAGAACTCCGGCAGAATAGGCAGCTTGTGCAGCGACGGGGCCTCATCCAGGTAGATCCAGATGCGACGGTTGCGGTCGGCCCTGAGCCCGAGAACGCCTGACATGGTCATATAGAGCCATGCGCTCAGCAGCGGTTTTAGCGCGTTATGGTTCTGGCCATCGCTGGAGATGAAAATCCACGGGTTATCACCGCTCGCGTCCTCGGTGTGCAGCCAGTCGCGGATGTTAAACGGACGCTTTCCGTCCTCATCAAGGCCCTGCAGATAGCGGAGCGATCGCACGTACGTAGTGAGGATGGTGCGGATGGTCATCGCGGTTTTCTCGATGCTGCCGTCCACCAGATTGGCGGCATCCGTACCTTCGAGGAACTGGCGCAGGTCCGCCAGGCTGATGGACATCAGCTTTTTCAGCAGCTCGCCGATGCTGCGGTTTTTCTCCCGCGCCATGCGCCGGGCTGTGGCCACGAACAGCGAGCGGGCCGACAGCACCCAGAACGGGTCGCTGCTGCCGCTGCTGTCGGGGAGCAGCGAGGTGGCAAAGTTTTCGAAGTCCCCGACGGTCCGGCACTCATCCCACAGGTCCCAGAACGGACAGCGCTGATCGAACGGGTTAAGGATTTTGTCCTTGTCCTGACGGTAAAAGGTGGGGATGAAGTTGTTACCCTTGTCATAGATGATGACGCGGTCACCGCGTGCGCGTAGCTGCGTGAGCAGGTCGTTTATAGCGGTACTCTTGCCCGACCCGACGGTGCCGTGAAAGCCGAAGTTCTGCATTTCCGAGTCTTTCAGAATATGCAGTCCGCAGATGCTGAGCGGGGACATCATGCCCGCCTTTTTCAGCAGCCGGTTAACTTCCTTCGGACCGTCTGCCAGCACGCGGCCGCCGGTGATTTCACTCTCGCGCTGTTTTTCACCCTTGCGTCCGAGGTACCAGGTGATGGCGGTGATGGCGCCGATAAAGCTGAAGGCGGCAATGCCCCAGCCGTAGAACGCCACGTCCTTTACATGCATGCCCATCTGCACGAAATAGGGGTCGTCCATCACCTGCTGCGCGGTGTGCTTAAAGGCGACTATCTCGCCGTTAGCGCGCTCAAAGTGAAAGGTCCAGCTCCCGCCGGGGGTGCGGCCCGTAAGGTGTTTAAAAGGCATAATGCACCAGCGGATCATCCAGTACGCCCCGCCATGCACGAATTCCTGCAGGGTGAGACGCAGCAGCATCCAGGCAAAGAACACCACGACGGAAAGCAGCAGCACCCAGTAGGAGGCAATGTTCATGATCTGCAGGAACATGCCGATCATGTACTTCATGACCTGGCCGCCCTGGGTAAAGTCGCGCGCGTTAAGACTCATCAGACGGCCTCCCGGTAGATGTAAGCCATTTCATCGAGGCTCAGGTGCCAGTAAGGTGCGCTGATATCGCACGCGGCGCTGAAGACGCGTCGTGCCAGCGAGTCGGCTGCCGGCGTCAGGCCGTGCAGGTTATCGTGCATAAAATCTACGTAGTGCGCGGCGGTGGCGTACATCTGGCGACTGAGAAAACATTTCTCCCCCTGATGCAGGCGCTGTAAGGCGGCCATGACCATCAGGTCGCCCTCCATGATGGCCAGCTGGCGAAGCTGCTCCGAACCCGGAGCCGCCAGCGCCCGTGCTTTTGCAGTGCGCAGCACGTCTTCAGGGAGAAAGTTCCAGCCCTGCTGTGTGACTGATTTAAAAACGCGGACCTCCGGGCCATCCGATGCGCTTTCACTGAACTCATAACTGGCAATGTCTGGATCCCGGTCAAGCGTCAGGAAAGTGCCGCAGCCTGTGAGCGGATCGTAATCCGGGTTAATCGCCCCCTCCCAGAGACGAAAAATTACGGAATAAACCCGGGCGGGATCCTGCCCCGGGGTGGTTTCAAAGCGGACGAGGCTTGCCGCATCGGCGGCAAAAAAGGCGACCGGCGCGTTCGGGTCGCCGCAGGTCACGTGAGTGACGCGGATAACGTTGGCAGGCATAGTTTTCTCTCAGGGGGTCAGTCGTGGTGCGTACGTGCCCGGATGGGCTGGCGTGATGTTCCGCCTCCTCCGCCAGACGCAGGGTGCGTCAGGGCGTGCGGCGGGCGGTCTCAGCAGTCAGAGGCCTGAAAAAGCGGCTGGTTAATCTGTGCGCTGACGAAGCGTTTATCAGCTTCTGACAGAGCCTGATAGCTGCCGGAATGACGCCGGATGCTGTCCATCAGGTTAGATGTGTTGGTGAAAAATACCGGGCTGGCGCGCCTGACGTCGTTCAGTACCGGCTCCATAATCCCTTTCCAGGCCTCCATCATTCCCTCACGCTGCAGGTCGCTTTTGATCAGCTCCGCCTGCTCGCTCAGCGGGCAGACCGTGACGCCGACCCGGGGATACAGCACCCGCAGGGTGCCGGGCACGTCGCGAACGGTGCAGGAAAAGGCATCATCAGGTGGCGGCAGCCGGTCATTCCCCCACCATTGTGTTACCAGACGTTCAGGCTCTACAGCGGCCATGGTGAAGAACTCCGTCTGTTCGCGAACGATGCCGCCCGGGTCAGCACGCCGCCAGATTTCAGGTTCACGCTCGGACGGTCTGTCGGACGCGGATACCGTCAGGCGGGGCTGACAGCTGGCCGGCGTCCAGTTGCGGGCCGCTGCGGGGATCCTGTTATCAAAAGGCGTGCGTGAGAATGCGCTCCATAGCTGAATTGCGTCCGTGGCGGCTTCCCCTTCACCGGAAATATGCATATGTACCCGATGAACAGAGACGTTTCCCTGCACCGCCCAGCGCGTGATGAGTGTGAAGTCCGTTACGGGTCGGTCTGTTTCAAGCAATATTCCATATATGGCTTTACGTCCTTTCTTTCGGCAGACGTAATGAAGTTGTTTGTTAGGAGAAGGAAACCTGACTGTAATTTCTTGGTGAGAACGCAAATGCAAACCTAATTCGGGAATCTCGACATCAATTAGGTCAACAGAAATATTCGAGTATTTCAAAAAATAGGAAGGGGTTAAATGGATTAACATCATAGCCTCGTCAATTATACGACGCCCTCTTATTGCAAGAGGGCTATAAAATAACAGCTATCTATTAATGCTTTCTTTTGCTGCACTGAGGGCGCCAATTAGACCTGAAAGCTGATAGCGAGAGATATCGAGATTGAAAAAAAGAGCAAGAAAGACAGTGGATAGCAACGTAATTGCAGCAAGAGCCAGAATATTAAAAATTGATAGAATTGAAATCAAACCACCAAGAATAACTGCAGACACCCAAATGAAATAATAAACCTTAACTTTCTTTCGATATACGCGAACTATTTCATACCTATTAGCTGCATCCTTTGGAAGCATAGAAAACACTTGCGCATAACCACTTATAAAAACAATTATAAAAATCCAGAAGAAAAAAGACACTAAACCGACCGCCTGCCATACATTTTTGATGTACGCATCTGTGAACGCACATGCGATGAAAAAAGAAAAATAGATTGCCGCCGGTAACAACCCAGATCTGATGTTGTCCAAAGGACTTGGCACTATTTCTTTAGAATTAGCTATCTCTTGGGATATCCCTTTAATCTCCGCTCTTATTTTATCGTATGTAATACTCATCATGTCACCTCTCGCAATCTGGATTATAGTCATTTCTCTTTTTTGATTTTGTCATCGAGATATTCTTTGGTTCGCTCATTTTTATTCAGCATATCACTTGCCTCTTTGGGTAGCCAATTAGCTTGTGATTTATCTGCCAATTCTTTATTACGTTGATAATCCTGAGCCGTATCTTCGTAACCACTTTGCCTATCATTCATGCCCGAGCGTGCCATTGATTCACCCGATTTAATCTCAGACTGAGCGTAATCACTCCTCTCTGTAACAATTTTATTCTGTGCCTCGAATTCATTGTTCCCAGTTGTACGTATATTGTTTCTCTCAACCCCGCTATCAATATCATGGTTTGCTCGGTCATAAGCACCTCCAAATCCTGCCGCTGCAGTATTCGCAGGGGCATACATGCCTTCACCTGTTCTGCCCGCATTGTGCTCATAATTTCCGTCGATACGTCCCTGTAGTTTCTCGGCGAAAAACTCCTGCACCAGTCCGTCACGCTGCCTCTGCACACTTTCATCCGACGTATTGCTGAGAATGGTTTCTGCATTTTCTGGAGAACGCTGCAGCGTCCACTGCACGAACTGCTGAGTGTAATTGTCACGCGCGCCTGCGCTAAGCGTTTCCGTCTGAGAAGCCATTTTCTGAAGCTCATGAGTATGCGACTGGCTGGCCGTATACTGCTCATATTTGCTGTCAGACGTAGTGATGCCAGACGAGATCTGATTCATCAGGCCGGAAGCATTGTTATCCACATGCTGGCCATTGTATGAAGTGTTGTAATTACGTAGCACGTCCATACCCTGACTGAAGTCCTGAGATTCACGAGCTGAAAATGTGTGTGAATCATCTTTACCATTCCTGCCGCCTTCCGTCGTTTGTGAGGTTGAACCAGTTCTTCCTGTTGTCTCAACTCCAGCATGTGCATCTGCCTTCCCAGAGAAACCTGTTACAAGCTCAGCGCCTTTGCCAAACAGATGTTTACTACTATCAACACCTGCCTGAACTCTTGCCCCACCATTAACAGCGAGATCACGAGACTTACTTTCCAGTTCCGAATAAGCCTGATCGAGGCTTACATGATTACGGGTGGCATAGTCCTGTGCTACGTTCTGCATCCTGTTGACGCGCTCTGCATCCGTTACACTGAGACCGGTTGAGGCTGACAGCGTTTTCGAATCGCTGTTACCAAACTGCTCATGGAACTGTTTAAGCTGCGAGCCGGTTTCCTGAACGGAATGGTTATAACCCTGCATGGCCGACTCGGTCTGCGCCTGACTGTCGCGCACAGAACGCTGTGCGGCGCTGGCCAGATTCCTGTCCATGTTCAGCTCCACCCCGATGCGGCTGGTCGCTTCTGACGAGTTAAACACCGTCTGGCCTTCAGGCGTAAAAGTGCGGCTTGCGCCGTTAGCCAGCTGCAGGGTGCTCATGCCTTCGCGCAGGTCGCGATTAAGGTTGGTTTTAAAGCCGTTGACGTTATCCACCTGCACGTTACCGGCGCTGAGGTTGCCCGAGGCCACGGCGGCTGAGTCTGCGGCGGACGCGCTGCTGAGCGCGCTGCCCAGACTGGAGCTGAGGCTGGCAAAGCCCTGACCCAGCCCGGTGAACAGGCGGAACGCCAGGAACGGGATGGAAAGCATCAGCCAGCCTGCGATACCCGCCGTCGTGGAGCTGGTTTCCATCAGGCGGTTCATATTGGACAGCGTCGGGCCGGTCGCCTGAAAGCTGTTCTGCGTGCTGTAGTTCACCGCAAAGTTGAAGATGGCAAACATGATGGGCCACAGCATCAGGCTGCCCATAAAGTTCAGGTAGCTCTTGATGACGGACCAGGCTATCTCACGCACGTACAGCGCCAGAATCATCACCGGGAAGATGCAGATACAGAACAGCATCAGCACCGTGTGCAGCTGCGGCAGCACCTCTGTTGCAATGGTGTAGCTCACCGCGTGCGACAGGCGCAGCTTCATCAGTGACTGCTCGGAGGCGATGTCGACCATGGATGCGGTATCGTTCATGCCCTTCACGTAGCTGTTCAGACCGCGACGCAGGCCAGCCACCGCGATGTTCTGCAGCATAATGCTCTGGGCTGATTTGCTACTGTCAAAGAAGTAGCTGTACGAGCCGGCCAGCTGGTCGGCGTACACCGTCTGCGGGGAGGTATTCCCCGGCAGCATGCGCGCGGCGTGGCTCATAAAGGTGGTGCCCGTGTTATTGCTCTGCGCGGTCATCAGCGTTTTCAGCTTCGGCGCCGCGTCACGGCAGAACATGAAGGTGGTGCCCGACGCATCCCGCCAGTACACGCCGCGCAGCGGGCTGGGGTTGTTGAAAATCACCGACTGCACGTCCTCTGACTCCATCACGTCCTGCGTGCTGTACTTGTGGTTCAGCATGATGTCCGGCACCACGCAGTTCTTGGTGTACTCCACCAGGTTGTACGCCAGCACCGGGTCGCGGCTCTCGATGGTGAAGCTGTCCTGCATCAGCTTGCTGGCGAACAGCATGCCCGTTTTGGTATAGGCGCGCTCGTCCGGGAAGTGGAAAATATCCTCGTACGCGGTGGTCATCGTGTACCCCGTCCCGGTAATCAGATAGAGCGGCAGCGCCAGCCCCACCGGCACGTTATCCACCCGCCCTATGGTGTCCGGTGCGGTCAGGTCGTTCACCACCACCGTGACCCGGGGCGTCAGCAGAACGGCCGTCACCAGCGCGAACGTGAGACCCCACCCGAACATGGTCCGCAGGTCGTGCGTCCGCAGATAGGTAAAGATGCAGAACACGATGCCCAGCATTTCAGCTACCCACACCGTGGTGCGCCAGCCGCCGTTCTCCATCATGGTGGCCACGGCGTTCAGCCCCATCGTGATCATGCCGCCGGCGCTGACCACCCAGATATCAAGTGCCATTAGTTACCTCCAAACTGATAGTTGGACAGCACGCTGTCGGAGACAGAAGAGGAAAGCTGCTGGCGCGTCTCTGACAGGCTTCGGTCGTACTCGGCCAGCCCGTTCTGCTGCACCTGAATGCGCGATACGCGCTGGCTCAGCTCGTTACGTACCTGCCGCAGATTCTCCCGGAAGTGCTTATTCTCTTCTTCCGTATCAAGCGTGCCCGCTGCGCCGCTGGCGGCCACGTCAATCAGCCCGTTGATGTAGGACATCACCATGTCTGCCGCGATGTACTCCGCCAGGCTACTCACCACGCTCTGATCCATGCCCACCGACGCGGAGTCGATGGTGTAGCGCAGGATGCGCACGCGCGTGCTGCTGATAAGTGCTCTTTCGGTGTCCGTCAGCGCGGTATCGCTGCGGCTTTTATCAAAGATATCGTTGAGGATGTCCCGCACCCGCCCCGTCATGCCCTCGTCCTCGCTGAGCGTGAGCTCGGCAATCGTGGGCGACAGGCAGGTGTCGTTGTCGTTGCAGCGGTAAATTTTCTCCGTGCCGCCGTTCAGCAGCGTATTGAACATCGACTCGCTGCCGCCGCGCGGCTGCAGGAAGGTCGGGTTGCCGCTGCCGTCGTAAATCACCGTACCCACCATCGACATAATGAATTCCTTGAGCGCGCGATCGTTGCTGAAGAACTGGTTGAGCTTCGTGAACGTGTCCCACGTGAGGTTACGGTTGCGCGGAATGCGCTTCTTCTCATCGTCGGTCGCCTTGTCGAACACGCTGCTGGTCTCGCCACCTACGCCGCAGCCCTGACGCGATGCCGCCCAGTCAGAGAACACGTCGTGCTTGGTGCCGAGGTCCTGACAGATCTGCGCGCTGGCCGCCTGCGTTTTGGGCCATAAGCCGCCGACGATAGACTGCGCCGCCTGACAGGTGGAGATGTTCATGTTGTTGGTATCGGCCGCGAGCTTCTGCAGGTAGTCCTTCACCGCCTTACACTGCGGGCAGATGGTCTCAAGCCCGAGGTCAAAGGCGTACCCGGCCGCGTTGCTCAGTATCTGCTTGCCCATGATCTTGATGCTGTCGCTGTTGATAAAGCTGAACGAGCCCAGATAAGCATCGATGCCGCCGCAGCCCGACTTGATGTCGGGGAGCGTCACCGAAATCAGCTGGATGTTGCGCACCGGGGTGCGGATAAACAGGTTGCCCCCGGTCAGGTAGCCCGCCGACTGGCCCTGCCACGCGGCGGCCTGCGTGTAGTTGCCCCCGCCGCCGCCCATGTCGTTGAAGAATTTGTTGATGTCGTTCTGCACGTCAGCATAAGCGCCCGCAGGGGACAGCAGCAGACCAAAGCTGAGAGCAGCAGAAAAGATGCGGCGCATGGCGTCGTTCCTCATAAAGTCGGTTCTGAAATCAGTCATGGCGGATAAACTCCATCACGACAGATGAGTCCGGGTCCTGTATCAGCGCCGGCACCAGCCCGGCACGCCTGACCAGCGTGGTGATAAGGATGAGCACGTCTGCGGTGTCCGGAAGGCTTATTTCCTTATGAGAAAGCCGCAGGTCATCTTCGCTGACCGGTGGGACGCTCAGCGCGCCCTGCCAGATGGTCAGACAAAATGAGGTGTGTTTTTCCCGATGAACCAACAGCTCGGTGACGGAACGACCCGCGCGATAGCAGGCCACCTCAATACCGGTAATGCCTGAAAACACGCTCAGCAGACTACTGACGACGGCGTCACTGCAGGGGCCATGCATAACCCTGAAGGTGGACGTCGTGCTGAATAAAACCGCTCTGTCTTTCATCACAGCACCCCCAGACGCACGGCCAGCGCAAAGGACTCCTCAAGGCGCTGTTTCAGCGCCTCCTCACTCATTTCTCCCTGCGACAGCGGGATGGTGACCAGCGACTGCGTGTTGATGATGAAGTCTGTCGGCGTCGCCTGCGGCAGCTCCGCAAAGAAGTCCTTCAGGATGCCGTCGTTGACCGGCATGACCTTTGGAAACACCGCATCGCCCTTGCCGTCAAAGCTGTAAACGAACACGCCGATGCCGGTCTGCTCTGACACTGACTTCAGGATCGGGTTGAAGCGGTGGCAGTACGGGCAGTCGGAGCGGACGAAGTGCACAATCTGCCAGTGACCGACGTCGACGCGCCTGCCGTCGCTCAGCTGAAACCACACGGATTTTCCCGGCGTGGCGGGCTGCGGGCTTTCCGGCTGAGCGGCGCTTTCCTTCTGCGTCGGGGCCTGAGGTTGCGGCTGCGGCTGCACGGCTGCGTCCTCGCCCGATTTGGCCTGTTCCAGGCGGGCAATGTCATCAAGGGTGCTGGCCGGGGCCAGCAGGGGAGCCAGTAACAGCAGTGCGGCAAACAGTTTTGCAATCATGGGTTAATCCTCGGGCTGGAAGTCAGTAACGATGTTGAGCATGCGGCGCGCCAGATCGTCCTGGGTGATAAAGCCATAGGCCAGCGGCTGATATTTCTTCGTGCGCGGCTCCACCAGGTAAATGGCCGGGAAGTGCTCAATTTTCATTTTCTCCGCCTGCCCGGCATTCTGGCGGGTATCCGGCAGGTCCGGGCTGGCGCGCCCGTCCACGGTGACGGGAATAACGGTAAGGCCGTACTGCTCGCTGAACTCCTTCACCACCCCGCCGAGCCGGTTATCGAGCGGCTCGTTGCCGCGATAAAAGAAGAACACGCCGTAGCGCTGGTTCACGTAGCGGATGGCCGCCTGCTGCTTCTGGCGCTGCTCGGTGTACTGGATGTTGGCGGTGCCGTTGTAGAACGGGTGCTTCAGGCTGTAATCGAGCTCGGGGTTGTCCAGCAGCACCTTTTCCCAGCGCGAGGCGAACATGCTCGCCTGATTCACCATCCAGTCCTGTACGATTTTGTAGCGCCGGATGTTCTCAGAAGAGGGGTGCAGCATCGCCTCGTTCATGAGGTTGTCGCGGAACGCCTGCAGGCGCTTCATCTTCTGCGTGGGCGTCTCCTGCGGGGGCGGTGGAGGTGCCGCAGTCGGCTCCTCTTCATCCTTTTTTACCGGCTCGTTGTACCAGTACCAGCCCACGGCCGGGTCGTAGTTATAGCCGTCTGGCTTTTTATCTTCCGCCGCGTGCAGCGGCAGCGCTGCCAGTAGCAGCGACAGGCAGATGATTTTTCTCACGGCTGGTCTCCTGACTTCAGGCTGTTCTGGATGTCGGACTGGATGCGGTCCTGCAGGGCGTCTTCATCAGGCAGCTTTACGTTGCTGTTGAGGTCGTCGTAAAAGTCGCTGAAGTCGATGTGGTCGAACTTGATGCCCTGCAGCTCGGCGATTTTGATGCCCCGGCAGTCGGGGTCGCTCGCGGAGCCGAAGCTGATGCCCAGCTGGTCGCGGCGGCCCTGCTCCTGCACGATGCGGGCAAGCTTGCTGTCAAACACGCAGTAGCCCTCTTTCTTCTGCAGGCAGACGCCGAGTACCTTGCGCGAGCAGTACGAGCCGACCTTCACGACCAGCTTTTTCTCCTTGCCGGTGCCGATCTCTTTCTCCTCGGTGTTGCACTGTGCGAGCCCTGCATCCTGCCCCCAGCCACCGCTCTTGCAACAGTTGCTGAAACCCGCCGCGCTCTGGCGGCATGACATGCCTTTACCGGTAAACGCCGTGACCTGATTGGGGTCAATGCCGTTCACGTCCTGCCCGTAGGCGGCCAGCGCCGCCAGCTGGGAGACGGCCTCCTCAAAGTTCTGGTTCTCTCCGTTCTGCATGGCGGCGCAGCTGCCGTCCGAGCAGTAGAACTCTGAGCCGCAGATGTAGCCGGTACTCTTCACGGTGTGCGCACACTGGTAGGTGAGCTTGCTGTAGACGCAGTAGTTGCCGATTTTCTGCGTACAGGTGCGCGTGCCCTCGCTGCAGTTCGGGTCATCGATGTAGGCCTGACAGGTGTTGGTGTCGTCTTCGTACAGATTCCACTGGGTGGTATAGCCCCAGCAGTCGCTGTAAACGCTGTAGGCCTGCCCGCCCACGGTGACCGAGCGGGTCCCGCCCGGGTCGCTGCAGACCTCGCTCATTTTCACGGCGTCGCCCATGTCCGCCGGGCAGCTGTTGGTCCATTGAATACCCGCCTGCACGGTGTCGCGTACCGCCTGCAGGGGAAACGTCATGCGAAAAACGTTCGTGCCGTTGGCAATGTTGCGCATGATGCCATCGCGAGCGGAATCGTAATGGCCATCAGTGTCGTAGTGCAGTTCTAAAGTGATAACTTGTCCCTTCGTAACCTGCTGAGGTGAGATGTTCATGGCGCCGCTGTTGTTGATTTTGACCTTGAACTGCTGACCGAAGGCCCGGATGGAATAGCCCAGGCGGTCGCCGTGCCAGTCAGGCGCTTTGGGGTACAACAGCTCCCACGTGCCGCTGCTGATGGTGCCGTCCTCCGGCACCACAAAGTTGTAAATCATCCAGTAGCTGTCGCCTTTCTGACCAGCCACGTTACGGGCATCCAGCACCAGCTGAGTGTTATAGGTTTCGCGCGAGCCGGTGGTGACGATCGTGGCCTTGCGGGTGCAGGACTGTGACAGGCTGGAAGCCAGCTCGCAGGCGTGCGTGGTGTACGTGGTCTTGCTGAGCTCCTGCGCCACGCACTGGCTGCCGTTGACGCCGGTAATGGCGTCGGCGCTGTTCCGTATCTCGTCGCTGCGCTTCATCATGTCGGAGTCGTAGCTGAGCTTGTCGGCCGGGTTGTTGACGTAGGACTCGCGGGCGGTTTGCCCGAGATCCGATTCCGTAAGCTCCGTCTGGCCCTTCACATCAATGTTGGTCGACGTCTGCGTCGGGTCGCTGTACAGGTCGCGCTGCGGCGCGTCCGACGTGTAGTTCTCAAAATAACTGTTGGGGTCGGCGCTGGTCGTGCCGTTGGCCGACTTACCGGCGCTGACGCCCTCCTGATTGGAGGCGTCCATCGATGCGGCCAGCGCGCCGGCAGAGAGGCAGGCCAGCAGCAACCCCTGCAGCAGGGAGCGTATTGGTTTTTTCATCAGAATGTCCGGAGAGAAGGAAAGAGTGCCCGCCGCAGCGGGCCGGTCCGAATGCCTCAGCGTGCAGAAGCCTGCCGCCGGATAAGCCACGTCAGTAAAGAGGCAAGCAGCGATAACAGAACACCCGTTTTATAGAGCGTCACCAGCGAACGATTCGCCTCATCCACCCAGACGGCGCGGGGAACGCTCTGCCTGCGGCATTCAACTCCTGCGGCTTCATCAACTGACGGCACGCTGCCTTGTAAACTGATACGTTCGCATGCCCATATCTGTCCGGCTGGCGCATCCCGCACCAGACCCTCGGCACCGTTGAGCAATCCTTCACCAATGTTTCCTTTACACATCAGTAAGAGGAGCAGCACCGCGAATATGGCCGGATGCACGACCAGCGTTCTGAGCAGAAAAAAAGTGGACGGCGTAAAAAACGCAGCCGCTTTGTCAAAGCGAGTGCGCCAGGTGTGGTTAAGTAAAAACATCGTCGTCATCTCTCTTTTTCAGCGGTGCCGCAGTCGCCGCGCTGGTCAATCATGTCCAGCGCCTGGTTCAGCGCCACGTTGCCGTACACGATGTCGAGGCGTTCTCCGCACTTCCTCACCAGCGCCGGGACCTGCTTCACGCCGTAGCGCTCAAAGCGCACCGGGTCAATCTGGATGCCGCGCACCTTGTAGGTCGTGATCAGGTTCAGCATGTACTTTGCGGTCTGATCCATGTTGTCGTTGATAAGCCCCCGGAAGTAGACGGGGATGTTCTTTGCCTCCGCCGCCTTCATCAGAAGCGCGAGCTCTTTATCCGGAAGCGAAGACGACAGGAAATACGCCGTTTCGTTTTCCGTGCTGCTGACCTGCGTGCCGTCATCGGCCAGCGCCGGCAGGTTGCTGACCAGGCAGGCGCTGACCAGCAGCGCCGCGTTGAGTCGATTCATGTGTGCCTCTCTTACATCACGCAGTTGCGCTTTTTCCAGATGAGGTAGCCGTAGTTCTTTTTACTGGTCGGCATTTCTTTACCCGTCTGCCACAGCATTACGTTGCGCCCCAGCGGATGGCAGGACGCCACGTCCGGGATGGTGTTCACCATCTGATAGCGGTAGCGGCTTTTCGGCAGAATGACGGACGGATACTCGTAGCAGACCGCCACGTCGTACGGCACGGTATCGAGGATGAGCCCCTCGCGGTGCAGCTTGAAGTCCATGCGCTCGGAGAGCAGCACCGAGCTGTTCAGCCCGCTGGACTCGTTCACGATGTTGCCCGTGAAGGGGTACATTGAGCCGTGCGAACCGGCGCACCAGAACAGCGCATCAATCGGGCGGCTCACTCCGGAGGCCACCGCGTCCGCCGCGCAGGCCATCTGCGCAATCGGGTTGGCAAACAGCATCACCTCGGGATTCAGGAACAGCGCCAGGTTGTCGTTCTGCCAGGTCGGGTCCAGCTCTGACAGGTAGCCGATGTCGTATTCCCCGCCCTGCAGGCACATGTCGGAGGTGATAATGCTGAGCCAGGAGATCAGCGGGTACTTGTACCAGTGGACGTGATAGAAGGTGCCGGGGTGTTCGTTCGCCGTTTTGGTGCCCACGCCCGTGCCGGTGTTCGGGATGTTGATGTTGAAGCCGCCCATGTTCACCATGCAGCCCGGCGAGCGGGTCACGTCCGTCATCGCAAACGGCTCCCAGTACCCCACCGCCACGCCCATGCGCTCAAAAATGGGCGGCGGGACCGGACAGAACTGAATGGGCGACGCGGGATTATCGGTATCGGGCAGCGTGCCAGCCGAGACCTGCACGCTGCCTACGCTCATCGGGAAAATACACTCCCAGCACACGTCGGTGATGGGGTTCACCCAGCGGCCCTCGCAGGTGAGCGCCGTATTACCGCTGCTGCTTTCTGCCGCTGACGCGGGCGCGCAGAGCCACACTGAAAGCAGGAGGAGCACCGTTCGCCAGACCATGTCAGCCCCCTTTCTTCACGCCGCCGCGCGCCTTCTCTACGGCGGCCTGCAGCGCATCCAGACTCGTCGCACCCGGGATGACGCTGACGTTATCCGCCGTGGCGCCGCTGACCGGCATAATAAAGAAGGCGGGCGTGCCCTGAATGCCGAGGCGCTTGGCCAGCGCGTTGTTGGCCTCCAGCACCTCGCCCATCGCCTCAACCTGCGCCTTCGGCGTGGAGGTGATGCCGGCCTTCACAGCGGCGCTGCGGATGTCCGCGTCCAGCAGCTTGCCCTCGTTATGCCCGGTGGCGTACAGCGCGGCGTGATAGCGGTGATACACTTCTGCCCCGCCCGTTTTGTACAGTGAGAGCCCGACCTTTGCCGCCTGAATGGATGCCGGCCAGCGGCTGCCGAAGATGGGCCATTCCTTATAAATGAAGCGCACGTCCGGATTGTTGCTGATGAACTGCTCCACGGTCGGGGCGACTTTGGCGCAGTAGATGCACTGATAGTCAAAGAACTGAATCACCGCGACGTCGCCTTTCGGGTGCACCACCGGAGAGGTGGGGTCGTTCAGCAGCGCATCCTTATTCTCCAGCGCCGCACCCGCTGCCGACGCCATCTGTTTGTTCTGCGCCTGCGCCTGCAGCTTCTGGCTCATTTCAATCAGGATTTCCGGATGCGCGCGCAGGTAATCGGCGGCCACCTGACCAATCTGCGCCTTCTGGGCGTCGGTGAAGGTCTCTGCATCCGCCAGAGCGTGGCCTGCAAGGGCAAAGGTTAGCGCGGTCGCAAGGATTAACTTTTTCATGTCTGACTCCGTTAGCGGTCGGGAAGACCGAATTCAGTAATAAGGAAGCGTTTCTGACCGGGCGCCTGCTTCACTTCCGCAGGAACCTGGGTGATGCCGAATTTCTTCGTGATGCTGCCGGTCTGGTCGAAGTAGACGCGGCTGCCCAGCGCCTCTGCGCTGTCGCGCACGTTGCCGTTCACCAGGATGACGCGCGAGGTGGTGGTCTGCGGGACCTGCTGCTTTACCCAGGCAATCTGACGGTCGTCGTCGGCGTCAATGAAGTAGAGGGTCTCGTCAAACACCGGAATAACGTCGAAGGGGTTGACCTTCTGGCCTTTGTGGGCGAACACCACGCCGTTCTGGTCGGCGATGTCGCGCTGCACCGTAAAGGACGGGTCGAAGAGGCGGCTGCGCGTCTCCCGCGCGGTGGTGATGCCTTCAACCGGCGGCGGCCGCATCGCCTCGTCCTCCACCTTCTTCTGCATCTCCTGCTCAATCTCCGCCTGTGACTTACCGGCAAAGTGCTGCTCAAGGTTCCGCTTCAGCACGGTAATAAGGTTGTGCTCGCGGATGTCCCAGGTGTCGCCGAAGGTGCCGAGCTCAGCGGCCCCTGCCGCCTGCGTCAGTGAGAGACTGAGCAGGAGCAGCGCGGCCCGGCGCTGACGGGGGTGAGGAATGAAGTACATATCCGCTCCTTCAGGATGTCTGCGGTTTTCTGAGCCGGCGGCAGGCCGCCTGCGCGGACTCTGTCTGCCGGAGCGTGTCGGCCAGCAACGTGGACGGCGTATCCGTGCGGCTGCACAGGCGGCGGTAGCGCAGCTTCAGGGCGGCGGTAGCGCAGCTTCAGGGCGGCGCAGCGGATATGCGCCTGCCGCCAGGCCAGCATTTCCGGACTGAGTGTGTGTTTCATCGGGAAGCTCCCGTATCGGGTGATCGGACAGGGTTACTGCTGTGAGCCGGCCTTCATCAGCTCCGCCAGGCGTGCCTGAATCTCCGGGGTGGCGTCCGGCAGGCCGGTGACGACGGCGGGGCTCACCAGAATGGCGGCCCCGTGCTCGCTGGCATATTCACCGGTGGCGGTGGTCACGCAGCGGTCAAAGCGGGACAGCAGCGCGTGACGCTGATCCTCCGTCAGGTCAAGCTTTGCCGCCTGCCGGATAAGGGTATTGGTCGTGCCCTTCATATCGAAGGTGACCAGCTCTGGCGGCTTAAGCCAGAGGAACCAGGCCGCCGCGCAGGCGCCAGTGCTCAGGGCCACCGACAGTGCGCAGCCCGCGATAAGGTGTTTACTGTTCAAAGTTGCATCTCCCGCAGCATGTGAATGATGTCGCGCTTGTGTGCATCGTTCTCGGCCATTTCAAACAGAACGTCCTTGATGTCGGCCCCCTCCCGCAGCCGCTGCTCGCGGTACGTGAAGTCATCCCCCTTAGAGGAGAACAGCGAATCGCTGAGCGGATCGAGAATGAGCCGGTGGAAGCTGGAGTATTCGCCGACGCTCAGCAGGAACGAGCTGTAGCGTGCCTGTTTCGCCGGCGGGAACTTGCGTATCAGCTCCCACTCCAGCTCGCTGAACGCGTGCGGCTCCTCCTTCTGGAAGGTGGTGAACGACTTGGCGTCCTGCATGCACGTGAACTTAAATGAGCTGTTGTCGTAGGCCGCAAGCGCCGCCGTAGACAGGTTCTTATCACGTATGGCCTGGGTGACCGTGCCGTAAGAGCCGTTGTGGCGGCGGGCAGTACGGTAGCCCTCCTCGATGAAGTCTTTGATTTTTTTGCTGGAGCCGCCGAGCAGCTTCCAGCCCTCATCAATGATGTTCATCTTCCGCTGGCTCCTTGGCGTGGTGTACATCATGTTCTCGTTCCAGATCATGATGGTGAACAGGATGGCCGAGAGCAGATCCTGCTGCTTGCGCAGGTCGCCCAGCTCGGTGACCACAAACTGCAGGTCCGGCCTGAGCGTCGGCTCGGACGAGTTGAAGAACTTGCCGTAGATGCCGCGCGTGCTGTACTTGCTGAGCAGCGTGGTGATTTCATCAATACGTCCGCCAATCAGCGACGAGTGCTCGCGGGTGATTTCCGCCTGCCGCGCCTTCAGGTAGTCAATGACGTGGTCGATGCGCATATCCTGCTGGTATTGCGGCCACGACTCGGTGATGGCTTCCAGGATCAGCGACTCGTGCACCTCGTCCAGCAGGCCGTTGGGGCTGGCCAGAATGCACAGCTGGTCGCGGATGCGCTCGGCGGCGAGGGTGATATTCGTGACGTTGGCAAACGGGTTGAACCGCAGCGACTCGCCGTTAATGTAGGTGCCGCCCAGGCTGCTGCAGGCCGCCTTGTAGGAGTCCCCGATGTCCTGCACCGCCACCGTGCCGCCCTTGTCGAGCACCGAGCGCGCGATGGAGTTGGCCAGCACCGACTTACCCGCCCCCGAGGTGCCTGACATAAACCAGTTAAAGTTGGTGTTCGGCAGGCTCTCATCGAACACGTCGATAAACGCGACCTGATTGCGGTAGCTCGGAATGAGGATCCCCGAGACGCACAGCTTGTTATCGCCGATGACCGGCATCAGGTTTACCGCGTGGAACGTTTCCGAGCGCTGAATGGCGCCGGTCTTGCGGCAGTCGCCGCGCAGCTTTTTGTCCGTCATCGCAAAGGGCACGGTTGCCAGCAGGTTGCGCAGCTGCATAAAGTCCGCCCGCACGAAGCGCAGCCCCTGTGCGGCGCAGGCGTTGCGCGCCTTTTCGGTGTAGCGCGACGTCAGGTCGTCATCATCAGGGCAGAACAGCGTCAGGCCGCAGAAGTAGCTGGTCAGCGACGTCTGATTCGCCAGCAGCCGGGTGCGGGCGTCGCTCCACTCCGCGTGCTGGCGCTTGGTGGACGGAATGTACTTGGCGTAGCTGGTGTTGACGCGCGAGTCCAGCGCGAGAAACTTCGCGTTAGCCTCGCCCTGACTTTTCATCTGGTCCTCGGTGGTGAGTACCATGGTAAAGATGAAGGGGCACGGAATGCCGTTGGTCGGCGACATCAGATCCTGAATGATGTTGCCGTTCTGCCACAGATAGTGCTCCTGCGGGTTGGTGTCGAGGTTCAGGTTCACCATGCGTGCGGCAAACGGACGGCTCTGACGATCGCTGCCCTCAATGCGGATGTGAGAGGGCTTCACCCGCCAGGATGTGGTGCGATCCACAAACTGCGTACTGAGGTCCGCCGACGGGTCGTAGGTGCTGTCGTAGCGCTCAAGCCGCGCCGGGTCGTGGTTAAGAAACTCGCGCAGGACGCTGCTGAATTCGGTCACGCCAACGGCGGAGGACCAGATATCCGCCGCGTTGAGCGCGTTCAGCAGGTTACGCCGGACGTCGCGCACGCGGATAAGGTCCGTGTCGGTCACGTTTTTGACTGGCGTCGCCCAGATGAAAAACAGGCGGTAATCGCGCAGGGTCAGCGGGTGGTCAAGACCGTTGCCGTAGGTGTAGCGCGCGCCGTTCAGGTAGAAGCGCGCGGTCACGTCGTTACACTCGGCCGCGCGGTGCCCCTGCCAGGCAAAGTTTTTCAGTCCGTGCTGAACCTGCTCTTTGACCGCGCGGCTGGAGACCAGCATCACCTGCAGCGGGATATCCCGGGGGGCCACGTCGCGCAGCAAATACTCCAGGCTGTCGGCGAGCTTTTCGTTGGCGCCGATAAGCGGCTGCGACTCCACCACAAACCCCACGGACGTTTTATTAACCCAGATCCGACTCTCGCTGTCGTAGTCCTTATAGGGAAGCAGGTCCCGGATGTGCGGGAAGTCCATTTCCTGCAGCTTCTCCCGCGTCTCGCCGGTGGTGTCACGCTCGCCGAGGATCCCCGCCACCGTCTCCACCACGTTCAGCGGGTCAAAGCGCAGGCCTTTAGGTAGTTTCATGCGCACCTCACATCAGAATGCCGTTCCAGTCGCCGTGACCGGAAACGCTGTAAATCACCTCCCCCATGTGGACGCTGTTGTCCGGGGAAACGTAAGGCGCAATCCAGATGCGCGCCACGCCGTCGGGACGGCGGAACGCGGCGGACGGTTCCGGGAAGCAGTGCGCCGCGCTGCAGTAAGCCGTCTGGTTACCCGCAGGCCGCAGCACGCCGTTATCTCGCGTGAAGGGACGCACCGAACCGGCTGACGCCACGCGCACCGGGATCCCTTCGCGCCAGTTCTGACCGCTGCCCGGCGCTTCACCCTGCGGGTCCAGCCGGATGTTGCCGGTATCAATCAGGCGGTAGTCGTCGAGGCGGATGCCCGCGCCTGTCATGCTGGCACCGGTCGCTGCGGGCGCGTTGCCGCTGCTGCCTGCTGACATATCGTCCGCCTGCGACATCCAGACGCCGGTATCTTTTGCCGGCTTATCAAACTCAAACTCGCTGTTCATGCCCGCGCAGCCGCAGAGCAGCGCGGCCAGCGCAAAGGGGGTGAGGAAGCGGACTTTATTCATGAGGTTCTCCGTCTTCAGGGGGAGTCATAAACGGTTTGTACAGATTCATCATCAGCGTGCTTTTCCCGGCGCCGGTCTGTCCGGCTACCATGTAATTTGCAGGCTGAGCGCCCTGTTCAGGTGACGTGTCGCATTCGTCAAAGGGATTATTCATGGTGGTCTCCGTTGAGGTCAGTCACTTCGGTAAAGTCGATAAAGAGGTCGCCGTTTTTGCCGCTGGTCCCGAGGCGGGACAGCAGCCCCAGCGCAAAGGTGTCGCCAGGGGAGACCTCCAGCAGGCGGCGCAGCGTCTCACCAAAGAGCGCCACGTAGCCGTCGTCAGGGATAAGACCGGGCTTGCAGTAGAGCTTTTTGACGCCAAAGCCCATCGCCTGCAGCCCGGCAACGCGTCCGTCCGCTTCACGGCCGAAGCAGGTCACGTTGCGTTCGGTAAACACCATCCAGCCACAGTGCTCGGCGTGCGCCATACGCATCTTGCCCGCCGTCATTGCGCCACGCCCTGCGGCGTCGCCCGCTGTTGTCCGCCGTTGCCGCTGACCGGCGCCACAAAGTCGTTAACGTTCAGACGGGTGGCATCCCCCAGGCGCCCGACCAGGTCAGGTGGCAGACCGCTGTTGCCACGCGCCTGTGTCTGCGTATCCTGCGATTCGCCGCCCGACCGCTTCTGCTCTTTCGCGAGCTTCGCTGCCTCCTCGTCCTCGATGAACTTCGCGCGGAAGCCCTCGATAAACACCACTTCCACGCGGTTGGCCGCGCCAATCGGGATGATGGGGTGATACTGCTCGGCGCGTTCGATGTAGTAGTCAGCCAGCTTGTCGGCCGCCTTACCTACGCCGCCGCCAATGGCGCCGCGCGCCACTTCACCGCCGCTGATGGAACTGGTGGCGCCGATACCGGTGACCGTCTGGCCTACCTGCGATGCGCTCTGACCGAGCCCGCCCAGGGCGCCTGCGGTAAACGCCAGCCCGAGGATTTTGCCGTTGCGCATGACCGGCACGCCCTTGATGCCGTTCTTACCATAGAAGGCGACGTGCCCCTTCACGGCCTGATCGATATGCTTGCCGTCAATGATGCAGGAGAGCCGCTGCAGCTGGACGATGGCGCGCTCGCTGGAAATATCGCCGTAGGCCGCCGCCGTCACGAAGCAGTTGTCGAGGTGCACCAGCCTGTTATTACCCGGCAGGTGCGCCTGCCCTTTGAGCTTGAACTGCATCGGAACCAGGTTGTTTTCGCCGCGCACCGAGGCGTTGGCGTCCGCGCCCTCAATGACGATGGCGTCGGAGAAGGTGCCGGTGGGGACCCAGAACGAGGTGTCCTTTGCCTTTGGCTCAAACTGCGAATAGTCGAAGGTGGCGCTGTCAATCTGCCCCGGCTGCGGCGCCGGAGGTGAAAAAGCGTATTCGGCACGCGGTGGCGGATTGCCGCCAGTCTGTGCAGATGCGCCCTGCTTAGGCGGATTCTGCTGCTCCTTCAGCTTGTCCATCAGCTCGCCCACGGTCTTCTGCAGCGACTGGTTGTTGCTCATCACGTCAGACATCTGGTCCTTCAGGGATTTGAAGTCCTTCTGCATCCCGGCCAGTTGCTCGCGCGCCTCCTTTTCGCGGTTCTGCGCGCTGACCAGCAGCGAGCCCTGACCCGCGCCGTCAAACGAGTTGGTGACGGACCCGCCGGTCAGGTTGGGCTCGGCGGCGGCCACGTCCGCCTTGTCCGCCTTTTTTGACCCGTGCCCGGACGCGCTCCGGTTGGCCAGATACAGGCCGCCGATAACCAGCAGCACCGCACCGGCGATGTAGGCCATCAGGCGGCGCTGCTTACTCTGGATGAGACGGTTAATGTTCATCGGCACCCCCCTTCGTGCGGAACACCGTGATGACGGAGACCTTCGCGCCCGGCTCCAGCGCGTCCAGCTGCGGATGGAACGCCACCGCCATGACGCCCGGACTCCAGAAGTAGCGCTCGCTCAGGCGCAGGCGCTGCGACGACAGGCTGGTCAGCTCCGTGCGTACGATACGCACACGGTCGCCCTGCCAGGCTGTTACCGGACGCAGGGCAAACGCGCTGCTGACCGCTCCGCTCACCGGCACGTCGGTGTTTTTGCTGAACACGTAGCCTTCGGGCTTGCGGTTATTAATGAAGCGACCCACCAGGCCGCTGATGAGCGCGCTATAAGTGTCCTGCTTCTGCTCAAACGCCCGTGCTTCTTCCGTGCCCTGCACCTCACGGTTATCCACCGTGAGGCTCAGCCCTGCCCGCCTGCCGGGGGTGGCCTGGAGGGAAAAGGCAAAGCCCGACGCCGTCTGCACGAAAAGCGTGAAGGGCTTATCGGTGACGGTGGAAAACACAATTGCCCCTTCCGGCGTGGGCGATTTGGCGCTAATCACGCCCTGCGCGGCCTGCACGCTGAGAATGCGGTCGTCGCTGACGCGCAGATAGTTCGGGTTGTTGTTGCTCACCGCCGCATTCACGCGGGCGCCGGGATTGAGGGTCAGCTGTTCAGCTCGGGCATTAAGCGCCGTCAGCAGCGCCACGGCGCTGATAAGCAGGTGTTTACGCATCGGGAACCTCCAGGAACGCGCTCCAGCAGAGACGGTTATTGCGGGTGTCCGTGCGGATGCGATAGTGCTTTTTAACAGGACGGGCGTCGTGCAGGCCGTAGTTGAGCTGCAGGTCGCCGCTGATATCAACGATGCCTTTATCAGGCCAGACGCCAAAATCTTTGGGATAGAACACCGACCCGCCGCTGTTGCCCTTTACGCGCGAAGCCTCGTCGGCCAGCACGCCCTTCAGGGCTTTATCCGCGCCGTCGCAGGCGGCGGCGAGCAGCATTTCATGGCTCGCATCCGCGTTGCTGTCGGTGATGTTGAGGCGAAGGTTCAGCCACGCCAGCGCCATCAGGCGCAGGTAGCGGGCGTCGCCGCGCTCTCCCGTGAAGCTGAACGGCGTGTCGGCGCCGTAGGGCACCACAATGGTCTGCCGGTTGCTGACGAGCTGATTCATCAGCGCCCGGTTATCGCTGTAAATGCGCCAGCAGAGGACCAGCGCAAGAATGGTGATAACGAGCAGCACCATAATGGCCACGGCCATATTGCGGTTGCCCGCAGAGCGCAGCTTGTATTCCATGATGTCTCCGGTAGGGGGTCAGGCGACCCAGTGCCGTTTATAGCTTTCAGGCAGGATGCCGATAAAGAAGCGCATCACTGAGGTGGGCAGGCACCAGTACGCGAGGTTGAGAAGATACTGAGATCCGCGGCCTTTCTTGAGGTGACGTATTCCAATCACGGCGGCTAAGAGCGTGGGGCCGAAAATCCACATGTTGAGAAAAATGGCCAGCAGTGCCAGCGGCACGTAGACACAGAACTCATCAGGTGGAAGCCCCACGAGACGCCTTTGCTCGGAAAACGTAGCCGCATATTGAAACCGGTTACGTTTTTCCATAAGCTCGGCTTAAGTTGGAATGATGCCGAAGGCAACGTTAATAAACACCATCACAGCAGCAATGCCCCCGAACATGGCCAGGTTCTTTGTCTTCACGTAAGTGAATACGGCCGCAAGTATCTCAATTATATAAAGAATCCACACCACTGTGGATCCACTCCCGAACGTATCCGAGATGGTCGTTTTACCGCCTGAGAACAGGTCTTCAGCGTGTGCCTGGAAGGCCGGAACGGACAGGATCGCGATGGAAGAAAGCAGCGTGAGACGATTCAGTTTCTGCCACGCTACCGCCCCTGCCTTGCGGCAGTATTTAAAGCACGTAGTTAATGCGCCCTTCATAGGTAATTTCCTTAGTTAGGGTTATAATGATCAGTCGGTTAAATTATCTCGTTCAGCTGCCGATAAGGCAGTAAGTCAAATTTTCAGTTTTCCTGTTACACCTCCTTTACGGATTAAGCAGAAAGCTACAGAAACTTACGGTTTCTTAACTGGCTGACGCTTTTTTACGCTCACAGATCCCCAACTTCAATATAAGTTATTGATCTTACTGATCTATTTATTTTATCGTAAAGAACGAATCCGCTTGTGATTACAGATAACTGACTGAATAAAGTAGAGAATTGAATGACGCTGCCAGCAGAATTGATGCTTCATATGGCCAGTCCGGCAGGGATAGCTGCGGCATTTTTTAGGACAAATGATGAGGAAGCCTTATGGAAGCTGACTCAGGAAGCCCTTTTTCACTACGCCCGGGACCCCGGATGGTTTGAAGTCGAGGCCATGGGCCGGAGATGGTATGCCTGCCGCGTCGTGACTATCCCCTTCCTCATATACATGAGTCGTCGCATTCCCGGACGCCTGGCGAGAGCCTTCTCTGAGCGCGCCCGCGCGCACATACGCAGTGACGATGACCGGGCCGATCCGGAAATATGGATACTGCTGAGCCAGGAATTTCTGGCGCCCCTTCCCCGGCCGGGCGTGAATTTATGGCAGGCGGGAAGAGTGAAAGCCGGAATTGAAAAATCTGCAGTGCTGACCGCACAGGATGCGCCGGAAGAGGCCGTTGAAAATAATATTGTGCAGGCCGGCAGCCCCGTTGAGCTGACCGGCGGAACGCCGACCGCGATAATAAATAAACGAGAAGAAGCGCAAACCGTTTCATTACCGGAAGGGACGGAAATCAGCCAGGAAATTCCTGCCCGAAAAGGACGGAAAAAACGCTCGGATTCCCCTGATGCCGAAAAAGTCCTGCAGCTACTTCTGCAGGGGAGGCGCGTAAAGGAAATATGTGCAGAGATGAAATGCTCTGAAGCTTACGTGTACAAGCTGATAAAAATCCGCCGGGGTATGTCCGCGATGGAATACCGGTGGTTGCAGTGGCAGATGGTGTCAGATATGTATCACGGTGAGCCGAAAAAAACGCTTAATGATATAGAATCGGCCTGCGGAATAAGTCGGGCAGCCGTTTACAATGCGGTCAAGAAAATCGCTTTTCGTGATGGACTTGTGCTCTTTGAAGAAAAGAGAGACAGGAAGCTCAGTAAAAAAGATGTGGAGGTTATTAAGAAAAAACTCGCAGAAGGAACGATGAGAAAGGATATTCTTCGTGAATTCAGTATTACCACTGACACGCTTATTAAATATGTGGGCCACAGCGAGGATTACCGTGTCATTCCGCCGGAAGTGTATGAAAGCGTCGTCAGGTTGCGGATGCAGGGTAAAACGCTGCAGGCGACCGCAGATATTCTCGGGGTGAGCATTGGGGTTGTTAAAAAGGCCTGGAAGGAAAAAAAGAACGCACCAGAAACAAAGAAAAAGCGCGTCAAATATGACAATCGGAACCCCCTTTCGAAGCGCGACAGAGATCAGGCGGTTAACGCCGTTCTGAAAGGTGGCCACACGCGTGTGCAGGTGTATACCCAGTACGGTATTAATGCGCTGACATTGCGTCGATATATCCGCGCAGCTCAGAAGGAAGAAGAAGAGAAGCTGCGCAGGAAAGAAGAAAGAGAGGCTAAGAAGAAGAAAGCAGATTGATCTCAGGTAAAACAGCAGGGCCGTTTACCGGCCCTTAATAACATTACTTAAAATACTCTAATAATTTCCCCGCAACTCTTTCCTTCATCTCTTTCGGCCACTCTGGTTCAAGAAGCATTTCATTTTTTATGACCTTAGATGTGTCTACTGTCTCCTTCATTATCCCGAACATGGCGTCGATGATAAATCCATTCATTAGTGCATTCTTTGCAATCAATTCAAGCTTTTGATCCAGAGTCTTGGTCGATTCGTCTTTGTTGATTTTATTCTCATGAACTCTGAGGCCAAGTTTGAACATTTCCATAACGAATGCAGAGCGATTTGCTGATTCACGTGATTCACCATCTTCGAGCATTTTTTCCACATGCGCATCGACCTTTTCAAGTAATGAAAACGGAACGGTCAGATAAACTCGGTTGCGTTTGGAACTTGTATCCTCAGACATATTCTTCCCACCTTTTTAAAAATATTATACCTTCTGGCTAGCTCATCGGATGAGTCAGAGCGAAGATTAACAGTTGAAATAATACTATCACTTTTGGTTGCCACACGGCAACCTTGCGGCATTTTAGTGGCAGTTGCACAGTTGCTTTGTGGCCTTTTATGAAATTTAACTTTCATATGTATATGAATAATATACATTTGCCTCAAGGCAACCCTTAAGCCCCCAATCTGTTGCTTCAAGGAGGCACCACGGCAACCAAGCGCAAGGCTAAATTTTCTACAATTTTAATCTAAGTCTATGTTTTTAATGCATTATTATTGCATAAATAATTTTGCGAGTGGTGTGTAAAAAACACTTTCTTATGATATTATTGGATGTACCGGCACCCCCGAACTTTTCAAATCAGGAGCGGCAATGCGCTTATTTATATGCGCCGCGGCCCTGCTGGCAACAGGCATTTTAAACGCCAGCGCGCGCGCAGACTGCTTTATTAATGCAGGACAATGGTATTCCATCGATCCCGATTATCTGCGCGCGATAGCATGGCAGGAATCACGCTACAACCCCCGGGCCGTTAACACTAATGTGACCAGTACCGGAAAACCCGGAAGCAGTGATTACGGCCTTATGCAGATTAATTCCGTTACCATGCGGGGATTGCAAAAAGAGTACCCCGGCCTTAACCGGGATAAGCTGATGTCCGATCCGTGCCTGAATATTTACATCGGCGCGATGCTGCTGCGCCGTAATTTCAATCAGTACGGCACAAACTGGCTGGCGGTCGGCATGTACAACGCGGGGATGAAAAATATCCCGGTTACCATCCAGAACCGTTACAATTACGCTATGCTCATCGACGGTCATTACAAAGGCATCAAGGCAGGTAAAATCCCGCGCGTCGCCTTTCCGTAATGATATAGCCGATGTGGGTCAGAACGATTTAAATACTCATTCATTACCTGAATGCAATAATAAGCACCGACTTTTCCTGATGATTTGGCATTTCAGACATGAGCGTTTTTTTCAGCGGCGCGGGGCGGGCTATGAAGGAATAAAGATCTTCACCTTCAGCAAAAAACGATGATTCGCATGCACTTACGATTAAGAATAAGAGAGCATGGCAGGAAGGGTTAAAAAAGGAGCCCGAAGGCTCCCGATTGACTACTCAGTGGTAACTGACAAAATTTTATTTATTTCACCCTGCACACCGCCCCCATGACCAAAGTAGTCCGGGCGGACGTTATAAAGTTCTCCCGCATTATAACGGGCAAGTGTAATATCTTCTTCACCAATCAGATGATCATATTTAACTTTAAGGATCCCGATAGCCTGTTTTTTCATGGTGTCCGAATATTCCCGGTCAACGAATACGTAGCCCACGCCTCCGTAAACTTCGTTAAACGGCGATGAACAGGAAACTGACATATCCTGCATCCCGTCAAAATAACTGTCACGATATTTTCCCGTAATCGTTTTAACCTGCTCTTCGGTGGGGCCATCGGTCCAGTTTACGCTGACGCTGTCATAGCCGCGTTTACGCACCGAAAATTTAACGCCCGGCCAGGCTGCTTTAAGCTCGCGGCGTAAATTCCCGGTGACCTGCACGGCTCCTTTTTTTTCCTGCGACAGGTGCGCATATTTCGGGTCTGATATCAGCCGCGCGCACTCTGCTTTAAACTGCCGGATTTCATCTTCACTTTCCTGTTTACGGCGGCGCTCTTCTTCCTCTGCATTTTTCAGTATTTCCGCCGTCTCATCCGGCGTTTTAATTTCGTCAAATATCTGCCACTGTCTGCCGTAAAGAATGCTTTCAGGCAGTCCCCGCGTAATGTCACCGTTCTCGAAGGCAATATTAAACGTGGCGTTTCCGCCATACGAAATGACGCCCGAAATGGCCCCTACTGAGTCCGGTTTCTGCTCGCCCTGGATGGCAACAATGACGCCGCGTCCGCGATTATAAAGCACCGAATAAACGACCTGACCGGGAACCAGCGCGCGCTTCGTTGTCTGTGACATGTTCATCACCTGTACCTCTGTTTTGGTTAAAGGGTTGAGATGGCCACCTGCCGGAGGTGGCCCCTGCGGGTTATTCCGGGGTAACGGCCTGCAGCTGGTTCACGAGCCGCATAAAGCGTGGCCACTGCCTGAACGTCATCGCGGGCACGTGTACGCCCTTTCCGCCCTTCAGCCCGTATACAAAGGCGCGCGCCTGTGCGAGGATATCGCTGTCAGAAATCATAAAGCTCTCCTGAGTTACTGGTTTTGATAAGGTCTGGCGGCGCTAATACGCCCGACCGTGAGGAAAGCGGGGATGGTAGCCCCGCTTTTTTTACGCCTGTTGTCCGCCCGTCCTGCCGTTCATCGGCCAGTCTTTCAGGCGGCTGCATGCATTGCCCCACACCACCTCGCCCCGGCTGCCAAACTGCGCGTGCACGATATGGCTCGCCACAATCCACGCCCGGAACGAAGACAGCGGCAGCGCGCTGTCCTGCACGGTGTCCGCAATCTGCTGCGCCATATCGTGCAGCGTGAACCACAGGTGCTCGTGCTCCTCGCTGGCGCTGAGACGGTGCTTTCCCAGCGCCGTCAGGGCCGCCAGGCTTTCTGCCAGCCCCGGCGTCAGGCCCGGGATCTCTGACTGAGCCGCCTGCGCGGCGCCGGTATACTGTTTTTTCATCGTGCTTTCTCCTGTTGTCATTTTTCAGTGCGTCTCTGCCGCCTTCCCGGCTTTTTTCTCAGGCTCAGCGTTCAGCCATCCGGGCTATATAACGCGTACGGTTTTCCTGTGATACCCGACAGTAATCTTCCAGCGCGGGTAACGGTTCCGGGTGTGTTTCCAGCCAGAACTCCGGGAAAGCGGCCAGGCTCAGCGCTTCAGCGGAGTAAATCATCTGATACACGTCCGCAGCACTGACCGCCCCCATATCTTCGAGATCACGCACGGCGTCTGCCGCCGCTGTCACGCTGATGCTGAGTGCTTCATCGTCCAGCCGACTCACTCCCGCACGGCTGAGCGCGAGATATGTCATCAGGTCGCCCTCGGCTTTTGCCAGCGTAATCAGCAGGCCGTCCCGGCGCCCTAGCCAGAGAAATGACGGGCTTTTCACCCATGTTTTGGGAGATTCTGGCGTGGCGGTGTTGACGTTGACGTTGTGTGTGTTCATGGCATTTCTCCTGCTGAGGTGGGTAATCATGTTTCGGTCGATCCAGTCGCGGCGAAGGGCAAAGGAGCAACGGCAGGCGGCAGATGCAGGGGCGCCGCAGGCGTGCATTTCACCCTTGCAGCTGACGAATGACGGTGCTACGAAAAGCCCTCCGCGCCTGGAATGACCGGAACAGCGCCACCGCGCGCGAAAACGGCATGAACACACCCCGGACGGCTCTGCCGGTCCGGGCCTCAGCGGCCACGTCCTTTTGTGGCCAGTGAACGCGCGGGCGACCGCCCGCTGCAGGGGTTGCTGTCCGCCATCAGACCCTAGCCGTCAGGCCCGGAACGCGTCCCTCTGCGGTCCGGCGGAGCTTACCGGCTTGCCGGTTAGCGCAGTAGGGCTCGACGACCCGGCTTGCCGGGGAGCCGGAGGGGGCCATGGTTCGTGACCTTCAGGTGTTTATGATCCCGGTAAGAAAACGGCAGCAGAGAAATCAGGCAGACAGCAGAAAGACAGGAAAGAAGAGGAAGAGAAGGCCAGACCACAGG
>NZ_JAGXKB010001021.1:0-230 GCF_019091025.1 Pantoea sp. GbtcB22 | reverse complement strand
GACATGGCGCTGCTGACCTGGATTATCCAGTACACCAAACTCGGGCGTATTTGCCGTGCAGTGCACCAGGATCGGCGCATGGCTTCCATTCTCGGCATCAATACCGATCGCGTTATCTCGCTGGTGGTTGTGATTGGTGCGGCGATGGCGGGATTAGCTGGCGTGCTGGTGACCATGGATTACGGCTCCTTTGATTTTTACGCCGGATTTATCATTGGCATTAACACGTT
>NZ_JAGXKB010001020.1:0-230 GCF_019091025.1 Pantoea sp. GbtcB22 | reverse complement strand
TCAGATGATAGAGCTGCTCCAGCACCTCACGAGATACCGGTTTGTCCTGCCAATAGCTGTGGGTGCGGGCTTCAATGAACAGCGTGTTCAGCGCCACGCTGTGGAGCGTTGTACTCATGTTTCTCTCCTGTTCAGGCAGCAACTTGCGCCCAATATTAAGCATGAATAATCAATGTACCCAGCAGGACCTGTTCGCCGGGCAATGATAGTTATACTGCAAAGGCGTGGGA
>NZ_JAGXKB010001019.1:0-230 GCF_019091025.1 Pantoea sp. GbtcB22 | reverse complement strand
TCGCCCGCTGTCGCGACGCCAACGCTGACACTGGCGCGGCTGACGCGCTGAATCAAAGCAATCATGTTTCCTCACGTTCTTTTTCGCGTTCTTGCTGTTTTAGCTGGCGATAGTCATCCAGCGTGACGGTGATTTCCGCGCCTAACAAGACAATACACCACGACCAGTAAACCCAAAGGAACAGAATGGGGATGACGGCCAGAACGCCGTAAATTAACTGATACGAAGGC
>NZ_JAGXKB010001018.1:0-230 GCF_019091025.1 Pantoea sp. GbtcB22 | reverse complement strand
AGTACGCCACGGTATTGGTGTTACTGGTGTGTTTGAGATTGCGCGTGGAGGTGTAAGGACTGCCGCCGGTGATGCTCATACTCACGGCGGTGCCTGGCGTGCAGGCGAGCGTGATGGTGGTGCGTTGCACATAGCTGGCGCTGACGCTGCTTGCGGCCACGCCAGATTGGGTACCAAAATTAAGGGTGCCGAATACCCCGGTATTGGTTCCGGAGACAACACAGCCTGCC
>NZ_JAGXKB010001017.1:0-230 GCF_019091025.1 Pantoea sp. GbtcB22 | reverse complement strand
CGGACAAAGAGCACGGCATCGGCAACTACAGCGAGCAGCAGTTCTCCGACTCAGTGCGCAAAGGCGTGTTGCCGAACGGGTCCCGTCTCTATCCAGCGATGCCGTATCCGGATTACGCCAAAATCTCCGATGCCAATATGCACGCGCTTTACGTTTACTTCATGAAAGGGGTGGAGCCGAGCAGCGAGCAGCCGCCGGAAACCGATCTGAGCTTCCCGTTCAGCCAGCGT
>NZ_JAGXKB010001016.1:0-230 GCF_019091025.1 Pantoea sp. GbtcB22 | reverse complement strand
CGCCTGAAATACGGAATTCGCGCACGTTAACAACCTGGCACGCTTTCTGCTAACAGGTATATAACCAAATAAGCAGTTCAAAATGATCATTTTTTAATAAAGTTATATAGTAAAAGCATAATGGCCGATTCCGCGAACGATAAAATTAATGTCTTCTGGTTTTTACCGACACACGGTGATGGACGCTATCTCGGCACCACGCAAGGCGGACGCCCCGTCGGTTTACCCTA
>NZ_JAGXKB010001015.1:0-230 GCF_019091025.1 Pantoea sp. GbtcB22 | reverse complement strand
ATCGGAACGCGCAAAAGTCAGCGTGTAATCATGCCCGAGATCCCACTCCAGATTGGTGTGTTGCTGCGATGGGCGCTGTAACTGCTGATAAAGAGTTTGTGCCGTTGGGTTGGCTCCACCTATCCATTGACTCAGCAGCGGATGGGGGCGAATGATCAGATGAATGACTTGACGCTCAATCAGTTTTAAGAACGCCGAGCAGTAAAGGCTGAACGTGGTGTACATCTTCT
>NZ_JAGXKB010001014.1:0-230 GCF_019091025.1 Pantoea sp. GbtcB22 | reverse complement strand
GCTGATGGCCCACGCCACCGACGTGACCGGCATGTACACCGGCGCGCTGGGTCACGGCGGCGTTACCGACGCTGCGCAGCCAGAACTCACCGGCAGCGGCAACGTCCCCGGCGGGCTGATTACCGTCTACGCCGACGGCGTGGTGATTGGCTCCACCCTCGTCGCCGGGGACGGCAGGTGGACCTTCCGCCCCGACGCGGCGCTCTCCCCCGGGCTGCACACCTTTACCA
>NZ_JAGXKB010001013.1:0-230 GCF_019091025.1 Pantoea sp. GbtcB22 | reverse complement strand
AGATACCCAGTTTATCACCTGGGAACATCCGTTGATCCACAAGGGCCTCGACCTGATTCTTTCGGGCGATACCGGTAGCTGTGCGCTGACGCTGCTGAAGAACAAGGCGCTGCCGGTCGGGACGCTGCTGGTCGAGATGATCTATGTGGTTGAAGCGCACGCGCCGAAAAGCCTGCAGCTCACCCGCTTCCTGCCGCCAACGCCGGTACGTTTGCTGATGGATCGTGCCG
>NZ_JAGXKB010001012.1:0-230 GCF_019091025.1 Pantoea sp. GbtcB22 | reverse complement strand
ATCCTTTTCCATAGATATAACCAAATGTTTCCGCGGACAAGTCTGCGACAGTGCGGTGACATTTTTGTGACACAGAGGGAATGATTTGATGACAGAATCGCCATGATGAGCAGGCCAACGGCAATACGCTCAGTGCTTAAGCGAATAGAACAAAAGGAGAAAATAGCGCTTGACCCTTTTCAGCGTTCTCCCTATAGTAGCGCCCCGATGGCCCAGCGCGGGTGACAAAA
>NZ_JAGXKB010000107.1:0-282 GCF_019091025.1 Pantoea sp. GbtcB22 | reverse complement strand
CTATCATCAATTGCAGGCCGGTGCGCCTTATCGCAGCCAGCCGGTGATACGGCCAATCGCATTCCAGTCCGCACTGATCAAGCAGGTGCTGGATATCGGTGCGCGCACCTTGCTGGTGCCGATGATCGATACCGCTGGGCAGGCACAGGCGCTGGTGAAGGCGACGCGCTATCCGCCTTACGGCACGCGCGGCGTCGGCGCAGGCGTGGCGCGAGCGGCACGTTGGGGGCGCGTGGAAAATTATATGGCGCGCGCCAATGAAGAGTTATGCCTGCTGATTCA
>NZ_JAGXKB010001011.1:0-230 GCF_019091025.1 Pantoea sp. GbtcB22 | reverse complement strand
CGGGATTGTGCATGTGACAGCAGCACAAATTGAAGAGCGCAACAAAGCGCAAGAGAAGCAACGCAAACCAAGCTACCCGCAAATGATTCTGGCGGGGATCTGGCCGCGCGCCGCACAACATTGAACTCTGCGCTCGTAGGTCGCCATTTATGGCGACCTCTTTTCAAAAGCACATCACGCCTGACACGATTTCTGCGTCACCCAACGGTGGCGCATCTTATCCCACATCC
>NZ_JAGXKB010001010.1:0-230 GCF_019091025.1 Pantoea sp. GbtcB22 | reverse complement strand
GTGCGCCATTGTGCGGCGGCAGCGCTTTGCCATACACGCCGGTACTCAGCAGCGACAGCGGATGCATCGCTTCATCAAGCCGCAAGCCTTCCACATAGGGATAATCCAGCCCTCCGCCGATAAAGCGATCTTTCTGACCCGGCATTTGGTCAGGTGCGTACAGCGTTTCAGACGCCACAAAGCGCGCATTGCTGGTGGGTTCAGCCAGTTTGAGCAGCTTGTTGAGTTCA
>NZ_JAGXKB010001009.1:0-230 GCF_019091025.1 Pantoea sp. GbtcB22 | reverse complement strand
AATACAACAACATCCTTAACCTGGTGCCCAGCACCTTTGCCGACCGCGACTCCAGCGGACGCGGCAACCAAACCTTTGATTTGCGTACCACCATTCACGTGGTTACTGGCATCGAAGCGGCGCTGCACGATCTGCTGGGACAGCATTTAGGCGTGAACGTCGCCACGTTGCTCGGCGATGGTCAGCAGCGCGACCGGGTAGAAATGCTCGGCTATCTGTTCTATGTCGGC
>NZ_JAGXKB010001008.1:0-230 GCF_019091025.1 Pantoea sp. GbtcB22 | reverse complement strand
GGCAGCGAAACGGCGTTGCACAACAGAGCGCCCGTCTTTCAGGGCGCGGTTCACGCGCCGGCTCAGCCGGCTGCAGGGTCAGTACGGGTCAGATCGGTTGCGCCCGGCCTTTTATGTCTGCGTCAGCATCCGCCACCCGCAGGGCCCGGGCCAGGACAGATTTCTGGCCTGGTGCGCAGCATGGCAGCGCGGCCCGCAGGGTGACGCCCGATCCAGGAGGCAGAGGGTCT
>NZ_JAGXKB010001007.1:0-230 GCF_019091025.1 Pantoea sp. GbtcB22 | reverse complement strand
ACCACGCCAGCGCGGAAGCCAGCAAGGCCGAGCTGGCGAATAGCACCTTGAGCGCGCAGACCGAACTGGCGCAGGACTATTTCCAGCTGCGCATCATCGACGAGAAAATCGCGCCCTATCAGCGCAGTATCGCGGCCTATCAACGCTATCTGACGGTGATTGAAAACAAATACGCGGCGGGCAGCGAGTCACGCGCCACCTTAGCGCAGGCGCAGATGCAGCTGGAGAGC
>NZ_JAGXKB010001006.1:0-230 GCF_019091025.1 Pantoea sp. GbtcB22 | reverse complement strand
AACCGGGTGCCAGTGAGGCCTTAACCCAGGGCTTGCGCATCAGACCGCGTTCAACGGCTTACTTCGCCAGTAAACCGGCACCCATCAGCACGCTAGGGTTTGAGGTATTAGTACAAGAGGTAATCGCCGAGATCACGACCGCACCATCATCCAGCTGGTAGCTTTCTCCAGTTTCGCTATCGCGGTAGCTCACGGTTTTATGCGGTTTTTGCGCCTGATTAACTTGCAGT
>NZ_JAGXKB010001005.1:0-230 GCF_019091025.1 Pantoea sp. GbtcB22 | reverse complement strand
ATGGGCGGCATGGCGGGCCTGATGGGCAAACTGCCGGGCATGGGGCAACTGCCTGACAACGTGAAATCGCAGATGGATGACAAAGTGCTGGACCGCATGGAAGCCATCATCAATTCGATGACGCGTAAAGAGCGTGAGAAGCCAGAAATTATCAAGGGGACGCGCAAACGTCGTATTGCGTTGGGCTCAGGCATGCAGGTGCAAGTTGTCAACCGACTGCTGAAACAGTT
>NZ_JAGXKB010001004.1:0-230 GCF_019091025.1 Pantoea sp. GbtcB22 | reverse complement strand
AGCGTAAAGAAACTCGATATCCTGCTCCACCAGAATGATTGAAATATCCATCTCATGCCGCAGCCGCCGCAACGTCTCGATAATCTCCTCGCAGATATTCGGTTGAATCCCTTCCGTTGGCTCATCCAGCCGCACCAGCTGCGGCTGGCCGCACAGGCAACGCGCCAGCGCCAATGACTGCTGCTCGCCGCCCGCTAGCGCACCGCCCGGCTGCGCCAGCAGGCGTTTCA
>NZ_JAGXKB010001003.1:0-230 GCF_019091025.1 Pantoea sp. GbtcB22 | reverse complement strand
AGATAGTGAATCAAATCGCGCGCGTTGCTGTAGAGGCTGGGGGCCGCCACCATATTGTTGTTAAACGCCCAGTCCGGCGTGATTTGCCCGCGAGGAATTAGCTTAGGCTGACCGCCGGCATGGCCGAGCGCACGCCACGGATAGCCGCGCAGGCTCTGCGGCTTGAAGCTGCTGCTGGTCATGCCCAGTGGCAGGAACAGATTACGCTGCGCCAGCGTTTCGATGTCCTG
>NZ_JAGXKB010001002.1:0-230 GCF_019091025.1 Pantoea sp. GbtcB22 | reverse complement strand
CACCTCGTGCTGTGAGCCGACGCCACTGCGTCGCCCTTGGCCGCGTTACCCTGCGGAATGACCTCGAAACGATTTATTCGCAGCGCGCTGCCCGCGTGTTGCCCTGGAAGAAGAATTCACTCAATGTCTAATGCCTCCTTTTTAGAAGAAGTGGCGCGCCGCCGTATCTTTGCGATCATCTCGCATCCGGACGCCGGTAAAACCACAATCACCGAAAAAGTGCTGCTGTT
>NZ_JAGXKB010000106.1:0-283 GCF_019091025.1 Pantoea sp. GbtcB22 | reverse complement strand
GAATTTCACCGCTATCAATGTCGTAGAAGCGCGTCAGCAAGCTGGCCATAGTGGATTTACCAGAGCCAGATCGGCCGACCAGTGCAACGGTTTTACCGGCAGGCAGAGACAGGTTGATATCACGCAGCGCAGGAATTTCACGGCCTGGATAGGTAAAAGTCACGTTGCGGAATTCCTCATCACCCTTAGCACGATCCATTTCACGCTTGCCGTTATCCACTTCCTGCTCACTGTCAACCATCGAGAACAGCGTCTGACAAGCCGCCATACCACGCTGGAACTG
>NZ_JAGXKB010001001.1:0-230 GCF_019091025.1 Pantoea sp. GbtcB22 | reverse complement strand
CTCACCGGCATGTGTCCCGCCAGCACATTATTGACCTGATTCATCACCGGCACCGCCGCGGCAAAACCAAATTGCCCGGCGACCGGCGTGGCATCCGGCCGCCCAACCCACACGCCAATCAGATAGCGCGACGTGGTGCCAATCGTCCATGCATCGCGATAGCCGTAGCTGGTCCCGGTTTTCCACGCCAAAGGCGCGATCTCCGGCTCCGCGCCGCTGGCCGGTGGTTG
>NZ_JAGXKB010001000.1:0-231 GCF_019091025.1 Pantoea sp. GbtcB22 | reverse complement strand
GCCAACATCTGCGGTCACAAAGAAGATGCTCTGTGACGTGTTCCTCGTGTAACCAATGCTAAATCGGCCCGAAGTATTTGTAGTCGCCTGGCCCAGCAGTGTAGGCTCTCCCGTTGTCGCCTCGAAGAGCGCGACGTGGACATTCGGTAGCGGTTGGTTGGAACTCGTGCCCCCGGTCTGAACCACACCGCGCAGGGATCCCGGATCTGCCGATAAGACCGCGTCCGCGGA
>NZ_JAGXKB010000999.1:0-231 GCF_019091025.1 Pantoea sp. GbtcB22 | reverse complement strand
AGCTTACATGCAGATCATAGGTGCCTGGATTGAGCAGCAGCCCACCGCCGGCATTGTTCAGTTGATCCACATAACCCATGAACCGGTCATTAATATAAATGGCGCCTGTATCTCCTGCGGCTACCGACATGAGCGACTCGGCTTCGCCACCTCCCAGCCGGAGCCGTCCAAACGGGGGTTTGGCAGGTTCCATCTTTTTCATCGAATATTTGATCTTGGTCGTTTTCCCCG
>NZ_JAGXKB010000998.1:0-231 GCF_019091025.1 Pantoea sp. GbtcB22 | reverse complement strand
CTTGGGTCCGACGGTGCCCTTGCTTTTTTTGACGTCGCTTGCGGGCCCAAGCCGGCCGTCGGCCAGGACTGGAAACGCGGCAATCGATCCGCCGGCGTAGTTTGCCACCAGGAAATGACGGCCTGGGTGATCAAGGCTCAGATAGGTTGGACCGGCCCCGCCGGAGGCGACGGTGTTGAGCAGGGTCAGCTGACCGCTGCTGCGGTCAATCGAGTAGGCGCTGACGGTCCC
>NZ_JAGXKB010000997.1:0-231 GCF_019091025.1 Pantoea sp. GbtcB22 | reverse complement strand
AACATATTTCTTGATCGCTGGTATCGCTGGCGTCAATCCCAAACGAGTCACTACGGGGTCTGCCACTTTCGCTCGCTATGCAGTCCAGGTTGCTCTTCAGTACGAGATTGATCTTCGAGAACTACCTCACAACTACTCCACTGGATACATTCCCTATGGTTCCAGATACCCCGACCAATATCCAAGCCTTATCTACGGCACTGAAGTCTTTGAGGTCAATGACGACCTCCG
>NZ_JAGXKB010000996.1:0-231 GCF_019091025.1 Pantoea sp. GbtcB22 | reverse complement strand
CAGCACGATTATGAGTAGCACTTTCCCGAGTCGCTGGAAGTCGCCGATGAAACTCATTACCGCGCCACTGAAGAAGTAGCCCGCGCCTGCGAGCATAAAGACCCACATGAAACAGCTCGCAAACGAAAGAATCAGAAACCGCAGGTAAGGCAGTCGCCCGACGCCATAAAACACACACGACGCCCAGCGCAGTCCGTAAATATATTTCGAGAGAAAAATCGAGAGTGGACC
>NZ_JAGXKB010000995.1:0-231 GCF_019091025.1 Pantoea sp. GbtcB22 | reverse complement strand
ATCGGCCGGGCCTGCGGGCCGCGCTGGCGGTCCGGGGAGAGGAGCAGCTCGAGGGCTGCGGCCCGGCCCGCCTGGTCCAGTACCGGCGGCAGCAGCCGCTGGCGGGCTGCCTCGGTGACACGGCGCAGGGCTTCTTGGTAGCCGCACCCGCAGGCCTGGTGCAGGGCCCGGGCGATCTGCTGCTGGTGGGAACGAGAGGGCGTTTTCTTGCGTGATTGCGGCATGACCGAC
>NZ_JAGXKB010000994.1:0-231 GCF_019091025.1 Pantoea sp. GbtcB22 | reverse complement strand
TTGTGCTTTGGACCAACTGCCGGCACCCCTTCTACGACCAAAATCCATTTCCCGAAAACGCTCCGCCCGGGCGGAAAATCTGGGTTGGCGACATGTGGCCCTTCTTTTACGCCGGGCACAAAATCGAGTTGGACAACCTCAAAGCCATCCTTGAGTACCGCCATGCCAACGGCTTTCCTATGACGATCGGAGGTCCCCTGTGAAGACCGTTAGTCTGGTCGGCGCGGCCAG
>NZ_JAGXKB010000993.1:0-231 GCF_019091025.1 Pantoea sp. GbtcB22 | reverse complement strand
CCCCCCCTCCGCCAGCCATCGGTCTTGCGCCTGCTGCGCCCCTCCTGGCAGGCCTTTGCTGCCGGCGCACGCCAGCACCTCCCCGTTCAATCCTGCTGCCTGCGCCAGTCGCGCCACCACATAACCAGCGCCGCCATTGCTGCCGTGCCCGCACAAGGTCAACCAAAGCTGCGCCAGCGGCCACAGCTGGCAGCCTAATTCAAAGCTGGCTTCGCCCGCACGTGTCAATAG
>NZ_JAGXKB010000105.1:0-284 GCF_019091025.1 Pantoea sp. GbtcB22 | reverse complement strand
CGACTTCCGGACGGCAGCTGTATACCGCTCCGTTCTTTAGCGACCATGTTAGTCTATGGCAAGTGAACGCACTGTCGTAAGTTCGTTGCAGGGTTTGATTCTGACGTTGCCATTAGATCCTAGCCGACGGCCCGAAACGCCAAGCGGTCCGGCGAAGCTCGTCGGGTGTGCCGGTTAGCACAGTCGGGCTGACAACCCGGTCTGCCGGGGAGCCGAAGGTAGTTTTTTATAGGGCGAGAATTATGACTACTGCACGCCAAGAATGGGCATTAAGAGACAATATG
>NZ_JAGXKB010000992.1:0-231 GCF_019091025.1 Pantoea sp. GbtcB22 | reverse complement strand
AACATGCTAAAGCCTGGAAGCACCGCTATTCCGGCCTGCTGGTTCTCTTTCATTTTGAAATCGTAGCCGCTGTTTCACAGCCACTGCGTGTCAGCTTGTTTCGCGGTCTGTTTGGCTTTTTCCAGATGCTCGCGCGTCAACGTGCTGCTGTCACCTTGCAGCGCCTGACGTTCTGCCTGTGGCGATTGCTGCTCGAGTTCGCTAAAAGCGGTGGTGGCACCGGTAGAGGGT
>NZ_JAGXKB010000991.1:0-231 GCF_019091025.1 Pantoea sp. GbtcB22 | reverse complement strand
CAGATCCGCCAGCTTCATGGTCTCTGTGCCGGTAGCAAAAGAGCCTACGGTAAAGCTTTCCTGAAAATCGGCGTGGGTCAGATCGTGATAAGCCGGATCGAGGTCGGCTACCGTGCCCTGTTTCCACAGGCCAAGCGGATCGAGGTATGCATGCTGATGGCCGCGGGAGCGGTACGCATTAATCAGCTGCAGCACTTTTACCCGTTTGGAGTTGGGTGCCGGATCGGGCAC
>NZ_JAGXKB010000990.1:0-231 GCF_019091025.1 Pantoea sp. GbtcB22 | reverse complement strand
CGACAATCTATTGTGGAAATTAAGTCACATCAGGGAAGACGTTTCGGGATAAGGAAGAGAGGAGAAAAGCGGATGCGGTTAAAATTTTAATAAGACCAGTTTCATCAATATTTTAAGTCCAACCTTTAGAAGGTATTGACTGTTAGCATCAGTCTTACGCGCCAAAACAGGGCAGCGTTTGAGACATATCTCAATCTCAACCTGACCCCTTAAGAAGGTGTTAATGCCACA
>NZ_JAGXKB010000989.1:0-231 GCF_019091025.1 Pantoea sp. GbtcB22 | reverse complement strand
CTGTTGGTCACTCATCATCAGCACGGTTTTGCCGAACGTCGGGTGAAAGGCGGTGATCATGTAGTACATTACGGTGGTGGTCACCACCAACAACATCCCTGCCAGCACCAGCGCCCAGTTCTGCCCGACCCAACCCATAATCTGACGCATTGAGGGATGTTGTTTACGCTGGCTGAAGGCTTCGATCGCTTTCAGCATGCGGCGGATGTACAACCGGAACGGCAGGAACAT
>NZ_JAGXKB010000988.1:0-231 GCF_019091025.1 Pantoea sp. GbtcB22 | reverse complement strand
AACATTTACCAATAAGTTTAGTGTGTTTTTTAGCGGTGATAATCACTGCTATTTGACTACATAGCCAGTAAATCACGCGGCATTGAGCGCTTTATCACCTTTTTTAATTTTGGCTTAGGGTGAGAAGGGTGTTTTTTATCGTTGCTTGCACTTAGTCACAGTCTATGTAAATAACCCCACACTGTATTGACGTCCCTTGCAACTGTTGACAAATTGATGCGTCAATAAAAT
>NZ_JAGXKB010000987.1:0-231 GCF_019091025.1 Pantoea sp. GbtcB22 | reverse complement strand
ATGGTTGCAATAATTCTTTCTGTGGCGGGGTACGAAGGGGTTCAGCGTAACTATACCGGCTCACTGACCATGGGATTGCTGATGGCGATTTTTCCGGCTTTTGCTCAGCCCTACATGCGGAAAATTATCGGTAATGACCAGGTAGCTTTAGCACATACAGGTACCGTAGGTTATGTTCTTTCCGGATGGATCGGTCCGGTTGTAGGTAAGGGGCCTAAATCTACAGAAGAA
>NZ_JAGXKB010000986.1:0-231 GCF_019091025.1 Pantoea sp. GbtcB22 | reverse complement strand
GACGGTAAAGCACACGTTATCGTAGCAGTCTGTACAGCGACCGGCTTTCCAAGCTGCTGGGAGCATTTAATATCGAGCATGAAGAGTAACCACCAAATCCGTCTTTGAGCTATTCTGTCCTTTGGCTGAAGACGCTCGCTGGGCTCGGCGTGGAGATTGACGCTATGGCTATCGCGAATGGCTGTCCCAAGTAGGCTGTAGGCGTCCCTGAATTGGCTTGCATTCATGAGA
>NZ_JAGXKB010000985.1:0-231 GCF_019091025.1 Pantoea sp. GbtcB22 | reverse complement strand
CAATCCCCCCCCGCTCTTTCTTCGACCACCAGCGCACCTTGGTTCGCACGCACGACTGCCAGCCCATGCCCTGGAACCAGCCGCACAGGAACAGCACTACAAACATCACCATGATGCTGGAGGTGGCCCACGGCACGAACCCCATCTCCAACATTACCGCTGCGGCAAGGATCAATCCGGCGGGCAAAAACACGAGCGGATTCGAGCGGTCTGAGACCGAGCCCATAATGA
>NZ_JAGXKB010000984.1:0-231 GCF_019091025.1 Pantoea sp. GbtcB22 | reverse complement strand
GGATGTTTCCGTGCAATAATTGTTCTCCAATATGCGAGTTGTTCCAAAATTTTTCGATACCTTCTGTATCTGCTTTGTCTGTAAGTTCTCTGAGTTCTTCTTGCGTTTTACTATTCTCCGCGATGAGACTATATTGCACGTCGTGCTCTTTTGCAATTTTATCAGTTGATTCAAGAGTTTCGTCGTCTCCCGAGTATATCGGATTGCCTGGTCCAATATAATCGTATCCGA
>NZ_JAGXKB010000104.1:0-285 GCF_019091025.1 Pantoea sp. GbtcB22 | reverse complement strand
AGCCCAACGGCTTTTTCGCGAGTAACCAGAGGAGAGTGGGCTTCGCCCTTACTGACAGCTGCCAGGAAACCGGCTTTTACGTACGCCGCATCATCAACACCTGGTGGGACACGGTTGACCAACAGGTCGGTCAGGAATTCTTCTTCACCCGCTGGCGGGTTTTCCAGCAGTTCAACCAGCGCGGCCATTTGGGAAGCATCTAACGGCTTAGGTACGATGCCCTGGGCAGCACGCTCGGCAACGTGCTTACGGTATTCTTCTAGCACGACGTTCTGCTCGCTCTCA
>NZ_JAGXKB010000983.1:0-231 GCF_019091025.1 Pantoea sp. GbtcB22 | reverse complement strand
CGACCAAACCACCAAGCGAATGACAGACGAAAATAATTGGACGGTCCGGGCAGCTTCGTAGCTATCAAACAACAAATGTCAGTATCATTCGATGTTAGTTCTTCTTGAGAAGGATGAAAGAAAGCCACCTACATTGCGATTGGCAGCTAAATTTGAGGCCAGGGTCTCTGCATGGCTCACGATCGAGTCTCGCGAAGCACCATCGGTGAAAGCGGTAACGTTGGCGTTGTA
>NZ_JAGXKB010000982.1:0-231 GCF_019091025.1 Pantoea sp. GbtcB22 | reverse complement strand
GATCCGGAACTGACTAGTACCAGAACAATGCTCATCTTCTACGGGTTTATCAATGTCGGTGCTTTCTACATGCTCCCTTGCACCTATTCCGAAAAATATGTCGGATACTGGTTGGCTTTCCTCATCACAGCAATAATCTACTTCATGCTACCCCTGCTTCTCCTGGGCATGTATACCAGGACTTATAAGCAGCCGCCGTGTGGAGGAGCAGATTTTGTCCAGGCATTCCGA
>NZ_JAGXKB010000981.1:0-231 GCF_019091025.1 Pantoea sp. GbtcB22 | reverse complement strand
GCGTTGCAGCGAGGCCGAGAATGCTAGCCACAAACCCATTCCAGTGATTAACGTACAGATAGTGTCACCCGAAAACTATAGACGTGTCTGATGTAAGCCACCCGAGAATTCCAGAAATCCTTTGCCCGCCTATTTGAACATTTGGATTCAAAATTCACCTTTCAGTATCCATTCTCACTCACATGCACGGAGTAGGCACGTTATCCTTCCCAAAGCTATTCCGAACTGAGA
>NZ_JAGXKB010000980.1:0-231 GCF_019091025.1 Pantoea sp. GbtcB22 | reverse complement strand
AAGCCAAGGGCGGTAGCATACGTATTAATCAAGAATACTGTGAGTTTTAAATGGCAAGAAGTGGAGTAAATGTACAAAGCGCCACGATTAACGCATTGTTTTTTAGAGAGATAAGAAGCAGATTCGGTAAGTTCCGTTTGGGGTATCTCTGTGCGATACTAGAACCATCAGCCCATTTATTAATATTGATGGCCAATTTTGGCTTCATCATGCATAGGTAAATGCCAGACA
>NZ_JAGXKB010000979.1:0-231 GCF_019091025.1 Pantoea sp. GbtcB22 | reverse complement strand
AGGGCCTCTTCCGTCAGAAACGCCTGCACACGCTCATTGCCGCCCCAGTCGCTGGGGTACTTTTCTACCTGACCGGCTGACACGGTTTCTAGCGTGAACTTAACATCTCGTCCGCACACGGGGAGCATAATCGAATTCCCTTTGGTCATGCTGCCAACCCGGCCGATCAGTGTATCGACCATCGGGGCAGCAGGCGCAGCGGAAGGAGCTGACGAAGAAGAAGAGGGCGAT
>NZ_JAGXKB010000978.1:0-231 GCF_019091025.1 Pantoea sp. GbtcB22 | reverse complement strand
CTCCGCTGTAGTGATAGATCAAGACACGCATTCCGATCGCGCATCCTATGATCACAATAAGAAACCACTTTGATTGTCTTAATGACCAGAGGAGGAAGGGAAGCAACACGTAATAGTGGGCCTCTACCGTAATCGACCACCCGCCACTGGGCAGAGTGGGAAACACCATCCCTTGAGCGATAGTCGACAAGTAGGCACCACCGCTTTCCCCTCGTAGCAGTTTGTGCAGCC
>NZ_JAGXKB010000977.1:0-231 GCF_019091025.1 Pantoea sp. GbtcB22 | reverse complement strand
CTGCTGACAAACCCCACCCCCTCCAGCGTGTGATAGCGCGTCAGGCTGCCGGTCGGTGCCAGCAGATGGCGAACCGGCTTGAGATCCGCCAGATATTGCACAATCGCCACGCCTTCGGACAGGATGCTGCCATCGTCAAACTGCAGCGCCGGCACTTGTCCTTTCGGGTTAATCTCCCAGTAATCTTCTCCCTGCTCCGTCACTATCTTCTGCAGGTCCACGTTCACCTGG
>NZ_JAGXKB010000976.1:0-231 GCF_019091025.1 Pantoea sp. GbtcB22 | reverse complement strand
TAGCAAGCCTGGTGCGCGCGGGCGTGCCGCTCGGCGTGATGCTGCAACAGGCGCTGTGCGCGATGGGCCACGAATCTTACCATTACGGCATTAGCATCATCCGCGTTCGCGGTATTGATCAGGCCGCGCTGGAGATCATCGAAGCGCGCCACGGCACCGCAGGCATTGTGTTCGTTGATGGGTGGACCGGCAAAGGCGCCATCACCGGCGGGCTGGTCCGCAGCCTCGAAC
>NZ_JAGXKB010000975.1:0-231 GCF_019091025.1 Pantoea sp. GbtcB22 | reverse complement strand
GCCTTGAGGCAGTGATAGACTCCCAGCAAGAGCTGCGCTATCTGCGCTATGGCGGAGTTCTGCCTTTCGTCATCCAGCAAACCCTCACAGATTAAAGGATGCCTATGCGGTACGATCTGGTCTCACTCTCGTTGTTTGTCGCGGTGGCGGAGGAGCAGAATCTCACCCGTGCAGCGCGTCGCAAGCATATGGCTGTTTCGGCAGTGAGCAAGCGCATTGCTGAGCTTGAGC
>NZ_JAGXKB010000974.1:0-231 GCF_019091025.1 Pantoea sp. GbtcB22 | reverse complement strand
TGGTTTTGGCTGGATGGCGCAGGATCTGCATCTGTGTGGTGCTACCGGCAACGCCGCAGCGGCGGATGCTGAGCGCGGTGCGATTGCCACCGACCGTGCTGCACATGCGCTGCTAAAGCTGGCACGCGAAGTGAACGATTTCGATATTCATTTCCTGACCGATTGCCCCGCATTCTCGTAGGGACGCCATGTAAGGTGACCAAGTGCGCATTAATGCGCACCCTACGATTA
>NZ_JAGXKB010000103.1:0-286 GCF_019091025.1 Pantoea sp. GbtcB22 | reverse complement strand
AGTTAGGATTAAAAATAAATGTTTATCGTTACTCAAATCGAGATGAGGCTTTCAATGCGTTGACGGCCGGTGAAGTTGACACAGTTATGGATGACCCCGGTACACCTCCAAGAGATGAACAGTTGTTCACAGTAAGTGACGAGTATATAGAAAACAATACAGCGCTGGTGATAAAGGATATTCCCAGCAATAGTAGAGTGTCGACAGACAAGGCCTTTACTCTTGGAGTTGTGCAAGATTATTTGACCGATAAACAGATAGAAAACTACTACCCGAGTGCGAAAAT
>NZ_JAGXKB010000973.1:0-231 GCF_019091025.1 Pantoea sp. GbtcB22 | reverse complement strand
GCGGTGTCCCTAACGCCCCCCCCCCGCCACTTTTATGGGCGGGCAGTAACCCTGCGCGATAATCGATGTTGAGCTTAGCGGCAATGACCGCAGCCGCGCGTGGATTGCCGCCGGTCAGCATCATGCTGTTAACACCAAGCTTCTTCAGTTCAGACAGCGCGCTGAGGGCTTCAGCGCGCTGTTGTGCATTATCAAGATGGCTGACTTCGCGCGGCGTCAGCAGTTGATAGG
>NZ_JAGXKB010000972.1:0-231 GCF_019091025.1 Pantoea sp. GbtcB22 | reverse complement strand
CCCCCTCCAATTCATCGCCGGCGAGGCAGAAAAACTGCCGGAGATGGAAGGCAGCGAAGTGCAGGACATCATTGGACTGGAGGCGATCGAACCGGGTAGAACGTTGCTAGTGCTGAACACCAGCCGCGACGGCAGGCAGATTGCTGCGATCGGCCTTGAGGCAGTGATAGACTCCCAGCAAGAGCTGCGCTAGCTGCGCTATGGCGGAATTCTGCCTTTCGTCATCCAGCA
>NZ_JAGXKB010000971.1:0-231 GCF_019091025.1 Pantoea sp. GbtcB22 | reverse complement strand
CCTGCTCCAAGATTAAACATCAGCAGTACCCCGTTAAGATCCTATTTATCTCCATCAATTTATGCGAATTATTATTCCATGGGTAAACGCATGATGTCCTGCAATGAGGAGATGGTTCCCCGGCTGGTGGTTTACCCCGTCGACGAAGGGGTCTGTGACTGTCGGGGGATGGATACGACAATGACCTATGAAAACTTTGGCAGAAAGATCCTTCCTCACGTCCTACAGGGC
>NZ_JAGXKB010000970.1:0-231 GCF_019091025.1 Pantoea sp. GbtcB22 | reverse complement strand
AAATGGATTCGAGTAAAAGGAGGGAGGAATGAATCGCGTCTCTGCCGGCCAGCGTATAAAAGATGCACCAATCTCATATCTGTCTATGATCAGTACATCCTGCACACCAATTTGGCGAAGCGTCGCAGCTATTCCAACTCCTGCTGGGCCAGCCCCTACAATGATAACGTCTCGTGGTGTAGACATAATTTAATTCGCTCCTATGTGTTATGTTATAACGTAACACATAGA
>NZ_JAGXKB010000969.1:0-231 GCF_019091025.1 Pantoea sp. GbtcB22 | reverse complement strand
GGTGCAGACCGATTATCTGGAGGTGACCAACGCGCGGCCCGATGCGGTACCAACCAAACCCTCGCTGTCCCGTGCGCTGTCATCGATGGCCAGCATCGGCAGCGGCGCGGCGATAGGTAAAGAGGGGCCGATGGTGCAGCTATCGGCGCTGAGCGGCAGTTTAATCGGGCGCTGGCTGCCGGAATCGCTGAATCTGCGCAACAGCGAAATCGTTGCGGTGGGCGCTGCAGC
>NZ_JAGXKB010000968.1:0-231 GCF_019091025.1 Pantoea sp. GbtcB22 | reverse complement strand
CTGCAGGTTGGAACCGGCTACTACTTTGGTCATCAGCGCCAGCCCACCGTACGGCGACAGCTTCATGATCAAACGCACCAGCTACATGACCCAGGATTGCAGGGTATCGATGGCCACCAGCACGCGCTCGCCTTTTACCTTGTCATCTTTCAGCAGTTGCTGCGCCGCCACACCGAGGAAGGCGGCGAAAATCACTACGGTGTTGATCGAGGTGGGATTGGCGCCCGCCAG
>NZ_JAGXKB010000967.1:0-231 GCF_019091025.1 Pantoea sp. GbtcB22 | reverse complement strand
GATGCCGCCATCAGCGATAACCGGAATGCCGGTGCCTTCCAGCGCGGCAACCGCATCAGAAACCGCGGTGACCTGTGGCACGCCAACACCAGTGACGATACGCGTGGTACAGATTGAGCCAGGACCGATCCCCACTTTCACCGCGCACACGCCGGCCTGCGCCAACGCCAATGCGCCTGCGCCGGTGGCAACGTTGCCGCCGATGATTTCCAGGTCCGGGTATTTTGCACG
>NZ_JAGXKB010000966.1:0-231 GCF_019091025.1 Pantoea sp. GbtcB22 | reverse complement strand
CTGGCAAAGCCGCGCGACAGCACACGATCCAGCCACTCCTTCAGGAGCGCCGGGCAGCTGTAGATATAAAGTGGATGTTGGAATACAACGATTTGATGGTCGCGCAGCAGCTGCTGCCCATAGTGAATATCAATAAAAAAATCCGGATAGTGGGCGTATAAATCGTGCACCGTGACGTGGTCCAGTTCCATAACCGACTGCAGCAAAACCCGATTAGCAATCGAATCCTGT
>NZ_JAGXKB010000965.1:0-231 GCF_019091025.1 Pantoea sp. GbtcB22 | reverse complement strand
GAGGTGCGACTGCAGAAGTGGATAATGCTTAGGGCGTCCGTGCCCTGGCGGTTTTCCAAGGTGCTACGTGCTATTTAAAACATGGTTGGCTACTTCTTGCCGCCTTTCTTACCTGCTTCTGGTGCTTTAGCGGGGTCATCTTTGAAGCTACCACCGCTTTTTTCTCCGCCTTTTTTTCCGGCTTCTGATGCTTTCTTCTTATCGTCAGCAAAAATACCGGAACCGCCTCTT
>NZ_JAGXKB010000964.1:0-231 GCF_019091025.1 Pantoea sp. GbtcB22 | reverse complement strand
CGACGGCCCGTTTGCCGACTCCAACGGAGTGGCCGAAGAAGTGGACTACGAGAAGAGCCGCCTGAAAGTGTCCGTTTCCATCTTTGGCCGTGCAACGCCAGTGGAACCCGACTTCGCTCAGGTGGAGAAAGGTTAACCCTTCTGTTCACTTTTTAGCTCTTGCGGAAGGCGCGAAATTTACGTATAATTTCGCGCCTTTTGTTTTTATGTGCCCGCAACGGCATATAAATC
>NZ_JAGXKB010000102.1:0-286 GCF_019091025.1 Pantoea sp. GbtcB22 | reverse complement strand
CACGCTGACCGCCTTTGTGCTGCAGCGCTGGTGGCTCCGCGGTAAAAACTTCGCCACCGTCACCGGCAAAGGCGACGGCGTCAAACATGTGCAGCTGCCGCGCGTGCTGCGCTTTGGCGTGGACGGCATGGTGGTTCCGTGGGGCCTGTTCACGCTGGTGATCTATGGCATGATTGTGGTGAGCGGCTTTGAGCAGTCGAGGGGATTGAATGATGCGCTGACCATAGAGCATTACGTACGCGACTTTGGCGTCAGCTTCAACAACGGGCACCTGCTGTGGAGCGGC
>NZ_JAGXKB010000963.1:0-232 GCF_019091025.1 Pantoea sp. GbtcB22 | reverse complement strand
AGGGATGCAAGCATGTTTCTTGATGAATTTGTAGATCTGTACCAATGTCCGGTCCCCCTCGAATCTAATCTAAAAGGTAAAGCAAAAACATACCAGCACATCTTATCACTCAATGTTCATATCTTAGGGGACATGGCAGATGACACAAAACATTTCGTTGCCCGGTCAACTAAGATCCAATTCAAGAGAGCTAAGCATCTCCTGGAACCAAATGCCCAGGGCTATCAGAGAT
>NZ_JAGXKB010000962.1:0-232 GCF_019091025.1 Pantoea sp. GbtcB22 | reverse complement strand
TGCAGCGCCTCCACCGGGAAAAAATACACAGGTAACATGCAACGACAAATCACCGCCCCCTGCAAAACCACATCCGGGAGGTGTAACGCCTGCCTCGTTACTGTTACACACAAAAAAATTTGGACCGGCACCTTCTGCTCCGGTCACTACATTGAATGTCCATGTTGGTCCGCCAGTATCAAAATTCTCGGTCCAAAAAGGACCGCCACCAGCCGCACTGGCCGAAATCCCC
>NZ_JAGXKB010000961.1:0-232 GCF_019091025.1 Pantoea sp. GbtcB22 | reverse complement strand
GTGGTGGACAGCTCGCTCAAACCCAAACACGGTGCCATTGTGGTGGCTTCGCTTTCCGGCGAGTGCACCGTGAAACAGCTGATGTTACAGCCTTACCTCCATCTCAAACCGATGAATACCGCGCATGCGGTGATCGCCTTTCCTGACGCCGATGAGTTCGAAGTCTTCGGCATCGTTAAACACGTGATTAAAATCATAGGCCGCTGATGTTTGCCCTGGTAGATGTGAATTC
>NZ_JAGXKB010000960.1:0-232 GCF_019091025.1 Pantoea sp. GbtcB22 | reverse complement strand
CAGCACGTTTATTCTCATTCTCGCCAACACCTTTGCGCGCCGCACCATTGAGCTGCTGGTGGCGCACGCCGAGCGCGAATTTGTCGATTCAAAGTACAGCTTTATGCGGCTGATTAACCTGATGTATGATCTGGTCACTAGCCTGACCACCACGCCGCTGCGCTTGCTGAGCATGGTCGGCAGCTTGATCGCGCTGGCCGGATTTGCCTTCACGCTGATTCTGATTGTGCTG
>NZ_JAGXKB010000959.1:0-232 GCF_019091025.1 Pantoea sp. GbtcB22 | reverse complement strand
GCTAGAGGCGCGGTAGAGAATGAGAAAGCTTATTTCGCCAGGAGATTCTGAATAGAATCGCGGAAATCGCGGCCCTGATCGTTGTTACGCAGGCCGTAAGAGACGAATGCCTGCATATAACCGAGTTTACGCCCGCAGTCCTAGCTGGTACCGGTCAGCAGCTGCACATCAACTGGCTTCTTCTTGCTCAGCGTGGCGCTACCATCGGTCTGCTGAACACGGCCCCATGCGC
>NZ_JAGXKB010000958.1:0-232 GCF_019091025.1 Pantoea sp. GbtcB22 | reverse complement strand
GTCATCAGGATTGGCTGGCGGATTAGTCATCTCCATGCATTATTTCTTATTTAATCAGATTGATGCTGCCCAGCATAATGGCTAGTGTTCGATGAAATAAGTGCAATAACATCAATGATAGGTGAATTTCATGCATCATGTGCTGCGTCGACTGAACTTGAATCTCCTCCCCGGTTTCGACGCAGTTTTCAGACATCGGTCGGTCAGGCTGGCGGCAATTGAACTCAGTTTG
>NZ_JAGXKB010000957.1:0-232 GCF_019091025.1 Pantoea sp. GbtcB22 | reverse complement strand
TCCAGCCAGCAACGAACACAATGCCTGCGGTGCCGTGCCGCGCTTCGATGATCTCCACCGCGGCCTGATCAATACCGCGATCGCGGATCATGCTAATGCCGTAATGGTAAGATTCGTGGCCCATCGCGCGCAGTGCCTGTTGCAGCATCACGCCCTGCGGCACGCCCGCGCGCACCAGGCTTGCTAGCACAATCGGCGTGGCGCCAAACCGGTGTGCCAGCGTCCGCGCCAG
>NZ_JAGXKB010000956.1:0-232 GCF_019091025.1 Pantoea sp. GbtcB22 | reverse complement strand
GGCCAAGAAAGAAATTCTGGGAGCAGGGCTGTTTCAGCTTACAATTGGTTCAGGTTTCTGTTGCCTATGCAATTGCCATGAGCTTATATCCCTAGGTGAGTTAATCGGATTCCTGGCCTGAAGATCCTGTTCATCTGTCTCTCGGGGGAGATCCTGGGCAAAAATTTCTTCTCTTCCGGAGAACTTGCTCGTTTCATCGATGTATTGAAGAGCTGTGAATATTGTTAGACGA
>NZ_JAGXKB010000955.1:0-232 GCF_019091025.1 Pantoea sp. GbtcB22 | reverse complement strand
CACAAAGCAGGCGGGCACCGCCCGGCTTGTGTTTGCCAGATCGGAATCGCTTTCGCACAATGTCGGTCAACTTCTTTCGGAGGCGTGCCGGGAGCTTGGCGGAAAAGGAGGCGGCAGAGCCGATCTCGCTCAGGGCGGCGGTCCCGAAGCCGGGAAGCTGATACAGACCATTGAAGCGTCGGTTAACAAGATCAGACCGACGCGAAGTTGATTGCGAGAAGCGTTGACGCTC
>NZ_JAGXKB010000101.1:0-286 GCF_019091025.1 Pantoea sp. GbtcB22 | reverse complement strand
TTATGGTCTCTGGCGGATCTTTCCATAAGCCAGGTCATGCTCCTGCTGCAGTGGTGACCCGCTGGCTGGTGGGCATGGAGCGATACGTTACCTGCTGTCGTGCTGCTGTGGGGAGGATGAGTTCTCTGGCGCAGCAAGCTGATTTATCGCAGTGTGATGCCGTGTTTTAGCCTGATACTCGCAATCATCCTCTGGCCCAGCACTGCACAGCGTGATGACTGGCAAATCGACATGATTGATGTGGGGCATGGCCCGGCGATTGCCATTACACAGGGCAATGAAGTGG
>NZ_JAGXKB010000954.1:0-232 GCF_019091025.1 Pantoea sp. GbtcB22 | reverse complement strand
AATTTTAGATAATTAATATTTACAAGTATTATTATTAATATAAATAGGGCCTAGTTCTTATATTTTATAATTAAAAGGGTTATTATTATAGTATTTCTCTTAATAGATAATAGAAATAACTAGATATAATTTCTAATCCCTCAGTTAAGTTTATATACTAATAGTACCCTTTCTAGTACTATAAATAGATCTATATACTAACTACTAAGCTTCTTAGCTTCTATCTTAGTAT
>NZ_JAGXKB010000953.1:0-232 GCF_019091025.1 Pantoea sp. GbtcB22 | reverse complement strand
ATTTCGGCCGGCACCCAAGGACGCGAGGCGGAAATTGCGCTGTTGGTGATGGTCAGCACCAGCGTGGTCGGCTGGCCTAAACCGAGAGCGTTGGTCGCGGTTGAGGTCACCGCCAGCAGCGGGCAGAGACCGAGCAGCTGCACCAGCGCGGAGTGATATTTCCACAGGCCGCCGACCTGTAAATTTTTGGCTTCACTCATTTGCATCTCCACATTCAGGCAGCGGAGCAAGC
>NZ_JAGXKB010000952.1:0-232 GCF_019091025.1 Pantoea sp. GbtcB22 | reverse complement strand
GGCTACATAGCCTGGTACTATAACTTTTCTGAATCGCATAATATTCTCCGGACTCTAACTTATTTTTGAAGAATAATATTTTTGTATTATTGTTGTACATTGCGATGTCTATTCAGAATATCCTTGTCACGGGTGCATCTGGCTACATGTAAGTTCAACATCACATCCAACATCTTTCCCAATATTCTTATGAAGTCTAATTCGAATTCATTCTGAAATAGCGGGGGCTCTA
>NZ_JAGXKB010000951.1:0-232 GCF_019091025.1 Pantoea sp. GbtcB22 | reverse complement strand
CAATAGGCGTTTGCATATATTCGCGAATCATTGAAATAAATGTTTGTTCATCTTGTCGTGCCCCCCCAGAACAAATAACACGCGTGTTACCTGCGGCGCTGGTGATGAGTCGTAATCCTTCGACAACACTCTGTTTCCCTTTTTCCGGTATTTTTATTTTGACAATGTCAGCACCCAATGCACAACCGACACCTGCGGCACCAGCAATAAGTGCCTCATCCGTTTCTTGATG
>NZ_JAGXKB010000950.1:0-232 GCF_019091025.1 Pantoea sp. GbtcB22 | reverse complement strand
CACGTTGTCAACCTCTGATTGCAACGTCCGGTGTGGGTGTTGCATGTGGGTGATATAACGAGACGTGATAAGATATCCGATGATGGCTCCTATTGTGGCCCAAATGACAATGTGTGCTACTGATTTAATTTTCATTATCTTCCTAATCTTCCTTGGTATTTTTTAAAGAGGCGGTTGTTCCCATAGACTTATTATTACCTTTGATGTGTAAAATAAGCAATGAAATGGCAGC
>NZ_JAGXKB010000949.1:0-232 GCF_019091025.1 Pantoea sp. GbtcB22 | reverse complement strand
TCCCCTGGCAGCACCCTGAAGAGCAGGACCGCATCATCAGCGGCCTGCGCTTTGTGGCGGTGACGCCAACCACGCTGCGCAATGCCGACGCGCTGCGTACCGAGCTGGCACGCATTCGCCGACAGGGCTGGAGCTTTGATAACGGTGAAGATTATCCCGATGGGCGCTGCGTCGCCGCGCCGAATTTCAATGCCCGCCAGCAGCTCGCCGCCGCCACCTCGCTGGTGGGCAC
>NZ_JAGXKB010000948.1:0-232 GCF_019091025.1 Pantoea sp. GbtcB22 | reverse complement strand
CGATGGTACCTTTGTTAACAATGGTACAGAGCGTGTTATCGTTCCTCAGCTGCACCGTAGTCCTGGCGTGTTCTTCGACAGCGATAAGGGTAAAACGCTCTCTTCCGGTAAAGTGCTGTATAACGCACGTATCATCCCTTACCGCGGTTCATGGCCCGATTTCGAGTTTGACCCGAAAGACAACCTCTTCGTCCGTATTGACCGTCGTCGTAAGCTGCCGGCCAGTATCATT
>NZ_JAGXKB010000947.1:0-232 GCF_019091025.1 Pantoea sp. GbtcB22 | reverse complement strand
GATCTATTTCACCCGTGAATTAGGATTTTCTACTAAAGAGTGGGCGCCTATCTGGGGCGTATTTCTCCTGGTTCAACCAATAACCAATGTGCTTTGGGGCATTATTGGCGGTCGTATTGGCTGGATTTTTCAGATGCGCTGGTTTGGTTTCTTCGGTTGCACGATTACCACTGCCGCTTTCTATTTTTTACCCTCATTTTTCCCAGGTAATCTGGCGTTAGCCATTGTCTGC
>NZ_JAGXKB010000100.1:0-287 GCF_019091025.1 Pantoea sp. GbtcB22 | reverse complement strand
TTCATTAACAGATTCAGGCTGATCAACAGCAGAAACAGCGCGATTACCGGCTGCATTAGCAGCCAGGGTGCTTCCCAGGCAAACGGCAGCAGTTCGGTCATCATCAAACCCAGTTCTGGCGTCGGCGCACGTACGCCGACGCTGATAAAGCCAAGCGCAGAGACCGCCATGATGGCGCTGCTGAACGAGAACAGAGTCAACGTGGTCAATACCGGCGCTAACGCTGGCCACAGGTGTCGCCGGAAACGGTAGAACGCCGAAAAACCGAGCAACTTTGAGGCCTGCAT
>NZ_JAGXKB010000946.1:0-232 GCF_019091025.1 Pantoea sp. GbtcB22 | reverse complement strand
CAGGCGAGAAAGCATATCTTGCTCATTTGCATAACGCTGACGTTTGTCCAGAATGTCGCCCGGTAGATAATACACATTATTAGAAACGCAGCCAATGGCGGCGATCAGTGTTTGAATGGGATCGTAAGATGACACGAACCCGTTCGCGCCTTGGCTAAGTGACTGTATTGAAAGATGGTTGATGCTATCCCGACTAATCAATATGACTTTCATCCACGTCTTTGATTTGACG
>NZ_JAGXKB010000945.1:0-232 GCF_019091025.1 Pantoea sp. GbtcB22 | reverse complement strand
ATGTCCCAGAACAGCACGGTTATCCGGATCGCATTCCAGCGCGCGGCTTGCACGTACAAGTGCTGCGATTTCAGTAAATGGGGGAGCCGCAGTTTCCAATCTGTTAACAAGAAATTCCCCCTGATCCTCCAGCCGGTAACGTAAAGCACCCACGCGATACAGGCCATGAACCCCCAGTAAATAATCGGATTCAAACATGCGCGTGCCGGAAGGCAATAATCCGCCACGGATA
>NZ_JAGXKB010000944.1:0-232 GCF_019091025.1 Pantoea sp. GbtcB22 | reverse complement strand
CTTTAGCACCTTGCTGGTCGGCTTTATGGTTTAACTGCTGACGGATATCCATTGGAGAACCGCCCACGCCGCTGACGCTGATGGTGCCCGCAGGTTGCAGATTCCCTGCCTGTTCGGCATTAATAGAATCTGCTGCAAAAGCACCAAATGACAGGGCAGAGAGAACACTTAAAGCCGCGATAGTAGTTTTAACGTTCATGATAATTTTCCTCGTCGTCTGTTTTTATCTTTT
>NZ_JAGXKB010000943.1:0-232 GCF_019091025.1 Pantoea sp. GbtcB22 | reverse complement strand
GGATATCGTCTTCCTGCAAGAGGTAATGGGTACCCACGCCATCCATTCGCTGCACATTGAAAACTGGCCGCAAACCTCCCATTACGAATTTCTGGCCGATACCATGTGGAACGATTTTGCCTATGGCCGCAACGCGGTTTATCCCCAGGGACATCACGGGAACGCGATATTGTCACGCTTTCCCATCGTGGAATATGAAAACCGCGATATTTCCGTCGCCGGAAGTGAAAAA
>NZ_JAGXKB010000942.1:0-232 GCF_019091025.1 Pantoea sp. GbtcB22 | reverse complement strand
CGGCCACCAGCGACTGAATCGCCGCGTAGGTGGTCCAGACGAACGGTCCGGTTGGATCTTTGCGGTTAGTCGCGGTGTTGGCTTTAATCGCATCAACAATCGCCTTGTTCTCTGGCAGCTGGTCATAACGTTTCGGCAGGGTCACGGACAGGCCTTCAGACGCATCGCCAGCGATGTTAGACAGAGAAGGGGTGGCCACGCCTTCCGGACCCATGAAACCGGCATTCAGGCC
>NZ_JAGXKB010000941.1:0-232 GCF_019091025.1 Pantoea sp. GbtcB22 | reverse complement strand
ACCTGCGGTTGGATCACCTCCTTACCTGAAGATACCTTCCCGCGAAGTGCTCACACAGATTGTCTGATAGAAAGTAATGAGCAAGACGGCTGCGAAGTCGTGACACATCGTGTCCCCTTCGTCTAGCGGTTAGGACTCCGCCCTTTCACGGCGGCAACAGGGGTTCGAATCCCCTAGGGGACGCCACTTGCTTGGTGACAGGTGAAAGGTGTCTCCACGACGTATCTCAAAC
>NZ_JAGXKB010000940.1:0-233 GCF_019091025.1 Pantoea sp. GbtcB22 | reverse complement strand
GTCAGGCCCGGTGCAGCTAACAACACGGCAATTGGGGCCAATGCAGGTGAACTTTCCAGAACCAGATAGAGGGCAGTCAAGACCAATACATCCCCAGGCCAGACAGTTGAGTTCGATGCATCTTCCCGATCTTTCGTCGCAGTCTTCACCAGTACATCCATGATCTTGACAGTCATCGCCTTCACAATGACCCTCGTGACAATCAGTACCTCTGCATCCAGTTGGCTCACAAT
>NZ_JAGXKB010000939.1:0-233 GCF_019091025.1 Pantoea sp. GbtcB22 | reverse complement strand
TAGCTGCATGAGGCTCATGCGAAATTCCACTCAGGTGTTCGGCTTGTGATGGGGCATTTTGGTACTAGGCAGTACTTACGCCCAGGAATAACGGGACTGGGACTAAACTTGAAGAGGCAATCAAGAGAGAGCTGTGGGTCTAGTGTGGACAGAACATCTAGGGGTGTCCGATTGCCCTATGAATATCGAATGAAACTCTTCTTAGAGTGGGGCTTCTTCTGTGCTGGCCGCAG
>NZ_JAGXKB010000938.1:0-233 GCF_019091025.1 Pantoea sp. GbtcB22 | reverse complement strand
GATTCACATTCGCCGTCGCGCCACTCCCGATTCACCGCAGTACTGGGAACAGTTTGAGATTCCGTATCGCCCGAATCTCAACATCATCTCGTGCCTGATGGAGATCCAGAAGAAACCGGGGAACAAAGCGGGCGAGAAGACCCCGCCGCCAGTCTGGCAGATGAACTGCCTCGAACAGGTCTGCGGCATCTGCACGATGGTGATTAATGGTCGGGTGCGACAGTCGTGCTCGG
>NZ_JAGXKB010000937.1:0-233 GCF_019091025.1 Pantoea sp. GbtcB22 | reverse complement strand
TCGGGATGAATTGGGTGTGTTTCGATCATTGCTCGCGGATTATCAAGACCATCTGCTTTAACGACGAGTACGAAGTCGGTTTCAAGAGCTAATTCATTCTCCCGTGCCAAGCGAATAGAAGCTGAAGCCTGTGATGGGTCGAATGAGGAAGTGCCGCTAGCAGCACTTTCTGAAGTGCATCCTAGAGAAACTTTCACGGAATGACTGGGTGATTGAAGTTCACGGATAATAGA
>NZ_JAGXKB010000099.1:0-288 GCF_019091025.1 Pantoea sp. GbtcB22 | reverse complement strand
TGAATATATCTAGCAGCGCTTGATGTCGCCCACTGAACGGGTACACACCAAGCTAGCGGAAGCACTCGACTCGACGATCACAAAATCGCAAGTCAAGCAAAGCAAAGCCTCTCGCAAGAAAAGACCTCACGTAGCCACTCCACACAGGCGTGCGTTTCTCTGGTGAACAGAGAACAAAGAGTATGGGCAAGAGGTGAAGATCACACCGCGAGGACCAAGCAAAAACACCGCGGAAGAAGCGAACGATGAAAAAGCAGGGAGCAGCCAGCCTCCACAGGATGTTCCGGT
>NZ_JAGXKB010000936.1:0-233 GCF_019091025.1 Pantoea sp. GbtcB22 | reverse complement strand
CCTGAACGCGTCCACGCCTGCAGCATCGCGCTGAAAGAGTGCAGATCAAAGAAGAAGTGCTCGGAATCGCGCAGCACCGGCGTCGCGCCTGAGAACACCGATTTCGGGTCGATCAGCTCGGTTGGGCTGTACGTTGCGCTACACACTTCGCAGTTATCGCCATATTGATCCGGTGACATACATTTCGGGCAGGTGCCTTTCACGAAACGGTCCGGCACGAACATGCCTTTCTC
>NZ_JAGXKB010000935.1:0-233 GCF_019091025.1 Pantoea sp. GbtcB22 | reverse complement strand
GTTGGCAGCGCAGAGCACATGATCAGTCGCGCCCACAACTATACCGACGATGTTGAGTTCTCCTGTGAAGCGGGCGGGGGTACGTCAATCGACGATTTGTGCCGCATGGTTGAAGCCGCGATCAATGCCGGTGCATCCACCATCAACATTCCGGACACCGTCGGCTACACCCTGCCAGGCGAATACGTCAACATCATTGGCCAACTGGTGGCACGCGTTCCAAATTTCGATAA
>NZ_JAGXKB010000934.1:0-233 GCF_019091025.1 Pantoea sp. GbtcB22 | reverse complement strand
TGGCTGTTAAATCGAAGTAGATGTTAGTATTGTAGATAAAATGCGACCAAGTAGATCGAGCTTTGATCGAGGTGGAGAAAAGGGGGGGAGGAGGGGGGTGGAATGATGAGAAGAACGTACGCTGGCAGATTGGATGCCATGGTGCCCTGGGTTGCTTAACAAGCCGTCAAATGCGAAAGGGCCGATCAATCAAGCCCGAGGAGAAACAGGCGGCGCGTACATCCACAGGAGAG
>NZ_JAGXKB010000933.1:0-233 GCF_019091025.1 Pantoea sp. GbtcB22 | reverse complement strand
ACAGCGAGGTGATGGGGTCCATCAGCTGCTTCAGAACCATGCGGCCCATGTTCATCACTTGCGTGCGAATGTGGACCAGCTCCGCGTTGAACTGACCGGAGATGTGTTTGTTCAGATTTAAATTAGCCATGTGCGTCTCCTGAACCAGCCGTAACGACCGGTGATGTAATGTTCGGTCTGCTTCTTTGCGGGCATAGTGAACAAGGTACCGGTATCCCTGAACTCAATCAGCT
>NZ_JAGXKB010000932.1:0-233 GCF_019091025.1 Pantoea sp. GbtcB22 | reverse complement strand
CCGCAGGCCAGCAGCAAACGCTCATCTCTGTAGCGTAGCGTGGTACTGTTTTCGCGCACCACAATCTTAAGCGCGTTACCGCGTGAGCGCCGCAAACTATGGACCATCGTTGCTAAAGAACTAATGTCTTGATTATGAACCAGAGTAAAGTTGACCGTGGCGGCATTCGGCTGGTGCGCACGCGAGAACACGCTTTCATTTTCGATAAACAATTTCCATTGCGCCGTAAGCGG
>NZ_JAGXKB010000931.1:0-233 GCF_019091025.1 Pantoea sp. GbtcB22 | reverse complement strand
ACAGTTATCGGCGTTCCTACACCTGGCAGACTTCCAGACTGTTCTCGATCAGGATCATATATCCTGAGCTTGGACTGGAGTGCGATGTAATAACAGGTGTCTGGGGAGGCTAGATCTTTGTCTAGGTAGCCAGCAGGAAATAAATCAAATGTGTATTCGGCATTGAAAAGCCCCCGGTGCTGCATTTTATCCGTAGAAACATCTCGGAGCATTCCAATTGATCTGATTGCTTG
>NZ_JAGXKB010000930.1:0-233 GCF_019091025.1 Pantoea sp. GbtcB22 | reverse complement strand
TCGAATCTGGCAGCGTACCGATGCCAATCGCCATATCAAATGCTTCACCCACCATATCCACATGCCGACCCGCCAGTCCAACCTGAAACTGCAAACCCGAATGCTGGCTGAGAAACTCGGCAATACACGGCGACAAATGGCTGATACCAAACGACATCGGCACGCTCAGGCGGTAGCTGCCCTGCAGCACCTGTCGACGCCCCGATACCGCCAGCTCGGTCTCCTGCACATCA
>NZ_JAGXKB010000929.1:0-233 GCF_019091025.1 Pantoea sp. GbtcB22 | reverse complement strand
AGGCCGGTGCCGCCAAGGGCTAAATGCAGATAGTTTTATAAGTATTGGAAATGATACACCTTTGAGAACTCTCATTGAATTTCTAGTAATTCATAGTACCCAATAGTAAACCATGTAATATCAGGCACCATCATATACGAATGTTTCACCAACAAGTACTTTTTCTTGACTTGAGCCCGTCATCTCAAGCCTTCTACTGCCCCCTCCACGCAAATGATATCATCACGTGATAC
>NZ_JAGXKB010000098.1:0-288 GCF_019091025.1 Pantoea sp. GbtcB22 | reverse complement strand
ATGCCGAAGGGATTCGGGCGCTGAAACCGACGCTGGTGCTGAGCAGCGAGCGGGCAAAACCGCCGCTGGTGCTGCAGCAAGTGGCACAAGCTGGCGTAAAAGTGGTGGATGTCACCGGCAAAAACAGCCCCGACGCCATCGCGGAAAAAATCGCTACCATCGGCAAGGCGCTGCATCGTGAAGAGGAAGCCAACGCGCTGAGCGAGAAGGTCAACAAGCAGCGCGCGCAGATCCCACAAAATCCGTTGCCGATCAAAGTGCTGTTTATCATGGCGCACGGCGGCATGC
>NZ_JAGXKB010000011.1:0-140700 GCF_019091025.1 Pantoea sp. GbtcB22 | reverse complement strand
TATTTTTTTGCGTCCGGAGACGCGGATATCAATCCTGCGAGTGCCCACACAGATTGTCTGATAAATTGTTAAAGAGCATGCCGCGATTTCTCTAGCGGCGCGGGATGCGTATATTACGCTTTCCGCATTCTCAGTCAAGCATTTATTTTTGCTTTTCTGAAGGTTGCCTTGAAGACCACCTCCTGAACACTTCGCTTCGTAAGCCGTTGTTCCGTGTCAGTGGAGGCGCAGTATAGGGATTTCTTCGGAGCTGACAAGCGCTAATTTCAAATTAATTTCCGAGTGCTGATTTTTTCGTCGAAACGCCACTAAACTGCTAATTTTTCCAGCAACGGGAAGCCATAACGCTGCAAAATCGGTGACAATTTCGTCACTTCATCATCTATACGCGTACAGAACGCTAAATTCTGACCGGATGAAACCGCCTGCGGTGCTTCATGCTCTAATAACCAAACGGTACGACGCGCAATCGCCGCGCCCGAATCCACCAGCCTTGTCCCTTCAGGTAGCACCAATTGCAGCTCATCACGTAGTAAAGGGAAATGCGTACATCCGAGAACCACGGTATCAGGTGGCTCTTTCATCCGTAGCCAGGGTTGCACAGCACGGCGTACATCAGCGAGCTCAACATCTTCGCCATGCAGCTTGGCTTCCGCCAGCTCCACCAGCTCAGCAGAGCCGAGCATTTCGATTTTGCAGTCACGGGCAAATTGCGCCACTAACTCATGGGTATAAGGACGTTTCACCGTGCCGCGCGTGGCCAGCAATCCCACTACGCCGTTACGCGTCAGACGCGCAGCAGGTTTTATCGCAGGCACCACACCCACAACCGGGAATTCGAAACGTTCACGCAGAGCCGGCAAAGAGATGGTGCTGGCCGAGTTACAAGCAATGATCACCAACGCAAGCGGGAAACGCTGAGTGATAGCCGTCACCACCGCCACCACGCGCTCGACAATAAAGTCTTCGGATTTTTCGCCGTACGGGAACCCTTCATTATCAAAGGCGTAGAGATAGTGAAGATCCGGCAGTAAATGCCGGACCTCATCATAAACGGAGAGCCCACCCACGCCGGAGTCAAACACCAGCACGGTGGGACGCAGATCAGAAGCTGTAGCTGGCGCTGAGGTAGTACTCCGTTCCTGGAGTTGGATAGCCATACGCTGTCTCATAATCTTTATCGAACAAGTTGGCAATTCTACCACGAACGGTGAGCTGTGATGTGACCGGATACGAGACCGCGAGATCTACCGTGCTGTAACTCGATAAACGACGCTGCTCGCTGGCATATTCGCTGGTGTTGTTATCGTAGCGCTTACCGAAGTACTGGTAGATGACATCAATATCAAAGTCATACACCGTCATACCCAGCTGATATTTGGCCTGCTCACGCGCACGACGCGCCAGCGTTTCACCATCTGAATCACGACGCGCATCCAGATAACCCAAGGTGATCTGGTGATGAAGGAAGCGGGTATCAAAATCAGCGGTGGCTTCAATACCTTTCAGCGTAACGGCTTTTTCATTGTAATAGCCGCCCTCAAAAGTCACAGGATCAGAAGCATAGGTAATGAGATTGCTGACTTTATTGTGATACGCCGCAACACGCCAATTAACCGGACCGGTTAAACCTTCTAGCGCGGCTTCCCACTGTTTTGATTTTTCAGGATTGAGATCGGGATTAGAGCTGATACCAAAACGCTTCAGACCATATAGCTGGCCTAACGTCGGCGCCTGGAAACCCGTGCCGTAAGAGAGTGATGCCTTATAACCCGGCACAAACTCCCAACCCGCAGCCGTTTGCCAGGTGCCATGACGGCCAAAGTCCTGGTTATCATCGCCACGCGCCGAACCTTCAAGTGTAACATTGCCAAACTGCTGCTGAGCCGTCAGGTAAGCACCGGTGTTGTCTTGCTTGTAACCATCTTCATCACGCGGTGCGCCAGAATAGAGTTGTCCAATCGAACTCAGTTTCTGCTGCTGCCAATCCAGACCGGCGCTGACCATGCCATGCCCCACCGCAAAGGTGTTGCCCCATTGCAGGTTGCGCTGCTCCATGTCATCCAGGCTATTGGAATCCGCATAGCGGCCGTCAGACCCAACGTAGTTATAGATTTTGTACTTTTGATAACTGGCGGTCAGCTGCGAGGAGTATTCCTCTTTATTAAAGCGCAGACCGGTATCAAACGAGTGATTATAGATCTGTTGCTCATCCTGACCACCGACATAACCCGCATCGTAATCTGAGTTCGCGGCGTAACCGTAACCCCGGAAGAAGCCAGAAAACGCCTCGTTAAACTTGTGGTCAACGCCAGCCCAGAACGCCTTATTGCGCCAGCCATCACGATCGCGATCGGTCGGAGACGTTGAGCCCGGCTGAACGTTGTAGCCGTTGGTGGCCTGATAAGAGCCCGCCACCGTTACGCGCGTCTGGTCCGTGACATTTTGATTGATGCCGCCGCTGTATTCCTGATAGCCCTTTGAACCAAAGCCAGCCGTCAGCGAGTTTTGATTATTCGGGTTTTGCGTGATGACATTCACCACGCCGCCAATCGCATCTGCGCCGTAAACCGCAGACCGCGGGCCACGAATGAACTCAACGCGCTGGATGATGGAAACAGGGATTTGGTTGAAGTCAGCAACGCCGGTAATGCCAGGCTTAGAGAACGGCACACCGTCAACCAGAATTAGCGTATGGCGCGCTTCCGAACCACGTACATACATAGAAGCGCTTTGCCCAATGCCGCCGCTTTGCGCGATATCCACGCCCGGCAAGCGGCGTAACACTTCCAGTAGGTTCTTGGATTGCCACTGATCGATCTCATCACGGGTGACAACAGAAGTCGAAGCCAGCACCGACGAGACCGGCTGCGCGAAGCGGTTAGCGGTAACGATTTGCGTATCATCATTCTGCTGGGCGAAGCCAAATTGCGCCCAGAGAGACAACGCCGTTGCACTGAAGGCAAACAGCGAAGCGTGTGTTTTTTTCATTGTTATAGCATCCAAAAGACGAAGCAGGATGCCGCACGACTACGACCAATAGCTCGCGATGGTCGTATGTATTGCGACGTCACACCGGCAGGTCTTCGGGCTGAGAATCATAAATGGTGAAAAAACTTCCCATCCGGCAGGACAGTGTTTGTAATTGCCATCACCACGACATTCCTTACCGCTGCGCGTCAGCTCCAGATTCACACTGGATTCCCTTTTAACTCAAGGAGGCCGGCAGGCGCAGTCTACGGCCAGGAAGGCCGGAAATCCAGACTTCCAGCCATCTTGTTTTCCGCAGGGCTGGACATCAGCAGTTGAATGCCTACAATCGCCCGGCAAGCCAGCTTATTACCAGGATTAAAGATGACACCCGAACAGCTCCCGATTGAACAATACGACGCGCAACTGGCGGAAAAAGTCAGCCGTTTACAGGCGATGATGGTGCCCTTTGCCGCGCCCGACGTGGAGGTGTTCCGTTCGCCGGTCAGCCACTATCGGATGCGTGCCGAATTCCGCATCTGGCACGACGGAGACGATCTCTACCACATCATCTTTGATCAACAGACCAAGCAACGTATCCGCGTCGATCAATTCCCGGCGGCCAGTGAATTGATCAACCAGCTGATGCCAAAACTGATCGCGGCGATCCGTGACAACCGCGCGCTGCGTTTCAAACTGTTCCAGATCGATTACCTGTCGACGATGAGCAACCAGATTGTTATCTCGCTGCTCTATCACCGCAAGCTGGAGGAGGAGTGGACCGCCGCCGCCAGCGCCCTGCGCGACAGCCTGCGTGCCGAAGGCTTTGACGTGCAGCTGATCGGCCGCGCCACCAAAACCAAAATCTGCCTCGATCGCGATTACGTGGATGAGCGCCTGCCGGTCGCGGGGAAAGAGATGATTTATCGTCAGGTGGAAAACAGCTTCACCCAGCCAAACGCGGCGATGAATATTCAGATGCTGGAGTGGGCACTGGACGTCACGCAGGATTCGCGCGGCGATCTGCTGGAACTCTATTGCGGTAACGGCAACTTCTCGCTGGCGCTGGCGCGTAACTTCCGCAGCGTGTTGGCCACGGAAATTGCCAAGCCGTCGGTCGCGTCCGCGCAATACAACATTGCCGCCAACCATATTGATAACGTGCAGATTATTCGTATGGCCGCTGAAGAGTTTACCCAGGCGATGACGGGCGTTCGCAGCTTCAATCGTTTAGAAGGCATCGACCTGAAGAGCTATCAATGCGAAACCATTTTTGTTGATCCGCCACGTAGCGGGCTGGATGAGGAAACTGTGAAGATGGTGCAGGCCTATCCGCGCATCCTTTATATCTCCTGCAACCCGCAAACGCTGTGCGACAACCTCGCGGTGCTGGGAGAAACGCATGATGTCACGCGTCTGGCGCTGTTCGATCAGTTCCCGTATACCCATCATATGGAATGCGGCGTGCTGCTGACGCGCAAGGCCTAAACAACAACGGGAACCCCAAGGTTCCCGTTTTTTCACTGCTTGCTCTTCGCGCGGCGAAAACGCATACCAATCCAGAACACCAGCGCCACCATCAGAATGGTCGGGATGAAGTTGGAGCCGATATCCGGATATTCAGCCCGCACCAGCGCGCTATAAACCAAAATACCCAGCAGGAAGAACGCCGCCGCCAGTGAAGGCATGCCGTCTGGCATATTGCGGTTGAGATAACGCTGGTGCAAACACCAGGCCGCGAGGCCAAGAGCAATCAGCGGGAATATCGAAAAGGGAACAAACGTGCTGAACAGCACCGAAAAGGAGCCGTTGATCGCTAAACCGGTGATAAAAGCCAATAAAAGCGTTCCTTTATCGCGTGGGTTTTGCTCAATCATTTCATTATCCTTATCACATTACTCTTCGGGTTTTTCCAGGGTAACCGCCAGACGCTCTTGCTCCCGGCGATACCAGTAATAAGCGCCTTTGGCGATCATGCGCAGCTGCAGCACTAATCGATCCTCAAGCTTACGGCGCTGCTCAATATCAACGTCCAGCGCTTCGGCACCCGCGCTAAACACAATCGTCACCATGGCTTCGGCCTGCGCTTCGGTGAAGCTGCGCGGCATGCGATTTTCTAATTCAAGATAATCGGCCAGTTCGGCGATGAAGTGCTGAATCTCACGCGCGACTGCGGCACGAAAGGCCGCCGAGGTTCCGGAGCGCTCGCGTAGTAAGAGCCGAAAAGCGTTGGGATTGTTCCCGATGAACTCCATAAAAGTTGCCACCGAGGTTTTAATAATGCTGCCACCCTTGGCAATACGCTGGCGCGCCTGACGCATTAACTGGCGCAGCATCAAGCCGCTTTCGTCCACCATGGTCAGCCCCAGCTCATCGACATCGCGGAAGTGACGATAAAATGAGGTCGGCGCAATCCCCGCTTCGCGTGCAACTTCGCGCAAACTCAGGCTGGCAAAACTCCTTTCTGCACTTAACTGACTGAAGGCAGCTTCAATCAGTGAACGTCGTGTACGTTCTTTTTGTAGCGCTCTGACGCCCATTTTCCCGGCCTTTTAGGTGATTTGGCAGGCACTATAACAAACTTTTCAGCGTACAGCGGTGCAAACTTTGTGAACGCCTGTGAACCTCACGCTTTGTCAAACTTCAGCAATTTACGCTGTTAGAATTCAGATGTGCGCGGCGAGATGTTAGAATCTCGTTGTAAAAATGTGATAAAAAAATAGGACGTACTGGTATGCAAAAGTCTTACGATTACGATGCCATTGTGATTGGCTCCGGTCCGGGCGGCGAAGGTGCGGCGATGGGGCTGGTGAAGCAGGGAGCGCGTATTGCAGTGATCGAACGCTACCACAACATCGGCGGCGGTTGTACACACTGGGGAACCATCCCTTCCAAAGCCCTGCGTCACGCTGTTAGCCGTATCATCGAGTTCAATCAAAACCCACTTTACAGCGATCACACTCGCCTCCTGCGCTCCTCATTCGCCGACATTCTCAACCACACCGAGAACGTGATCAGTCAGCAAACCGCGATGCGTCAGGGCTTCTACGAGCGCAACCGCTGTGAACTTTATCAGGGCGATGCCCGATTTGTTGATGCCAACACCATCGAAGTGGAACAACCCGACGGCACCCGCGAGCGATTAACCGCGGCGAAATTCGTGATCGCCTGCGGTTCTCGTCCGTATCATCCCGCGGATGTCGATTTCACCCATCCGCGCGTTTACGATTCCGACTCCATCCTCAACCTGCATCATGAACCTGGCCACGTCATCATTTATGGCGCCGGCGTAATTGGCTGTGAATATGCCTCGATTTTCCGCGGCCTGAACGTCAAGGTTGACCTGATCAACACTCGCGACCGTCTGCTGGCATTCCTCGATCAGGAGATGTCAGATTCCCTCTCCTATCACTTCTGGAACAGCGGCGTGGTGATTCGTCACAACGAAGAGTTTGAGAAGATTGAAGGCGTTGATGACGGGGTGATAATTCACCTTAAATCGGGCAAAAAAGTGAAAGCCGATTGCCTGCTGTACGCAAACGGTCGAACCGGTAACACCGATTCACTGGCGCTGGAAAACGTCGGACTGGAAGCGGATGGTCGTGGCCTGCTGAAGGTGAACAGCATGTATCAAACTGCGCTGCCGCATATTTACGCGGTTGGCGACGTGATTGGTTATCCAAGCCTGGCTTCTGCTGCTTACGATCAGGGCCGCATTGCCGCGCAGGCGATCATCAAAGGTGAAGCTACCGCGCACCTGATCGAAGATATTCCAACCGGGATTTACACCATTCCGGAGATCAGCTCAGTGGGTAAAACCGAACAGCAGCTGACGGCGATGAAAGTGCCGTATGAAGTGGGTCGTGCGCAGTTTAAACATCTGGCGCGTGCGCAGATTGTTGGCATGCATGTCGGCAGCCTTAAGATTCTGTTCCACCGCGAAACCAAAGAGATTTTAGGGATTCACTGCTTTGGCGAGCGTGCTGCGGAGATCATTCACATCGGCCAGGCCATCATGGAACAGAAGAACGGCGGCAACACGATCGAGTACTTCGTGAATACCACCTTCAACTATCCCACCATGGCCGAAGCTTATCGCGTGGCAGCGTTAAACGGCTTAAACCGCCTGTTTTAACGAGGTATCCAGATAACCCTTCATGTGGGTTTTGATTGCTTCTGCCAACTGCTCATAGCGGCTGCGCAGAGGCGATCCTGGACGATAGACCAACGCGATGGTGCGCTGCGGCACCGGCTTGTAGCACGGTAAATAGCAGACGCCATCACGTTCGCGTTCATTCGGCACGGACAGCGCAGGTAACAAGGTAATGCCGCTACCGGCGGCAACCATGTTGCGCAGCGTTTCCAGACTGGTGGCGCGGAAATGCGTATCTTCATCGGCACCGGCTTCGAAGCAGAAACCCATCGCCTGATCGCGCAGGCAGTGCCCATCTTCCAGCATCAGCAATTTCTCTCCGGCCAGATCCGACATCGGCACGCGATCGCGATCGCGCCACGGATGATCGGCATACACCGCCAGCGTCATTGGCTCATCAAACAGCGGCACCTCGATAAAGGCTTCACTCTCTTTCACCAACGCCACGATGGCGCAATCCAGCTTACCGCTGTCGAGCTGTGCCAGCAGTTGCTGCGTCTGCGCTTCATGCAGGTACATTTCGAGTTTGGGGAAGGTTTTGTGCAGCATCGGAATGATATGCGGCAGCAGATACGGCCCGGTGGTTGGAATCAAACCAATGTGCAGCGGTCCAGACATCGCTTCGCCTTGCTGGCTCGCCATCTCCTTCAGCACTTTCACTTCGCGCAGCACGGTTCGCGCTTGATCCACCAGCAACAGTCCAGCCTGAGTAAACAACACCTTACGGCTGGTACGCTCCAGCAGCATTACGCCAAGTTCATCTTCCAGCTTACGAATCTGTCCACTTAAGGTAGGTTGGCTGACATGACATGCGTCAGCTGCACGCCGGAAATGGCGATGCTCCGCAAGTGAAACCAGGTATTCGAGATCACGAATATTCATTGAAATCCTCCAAACCACGATAGCCCGTGGCGATAGATAGAATAGCAATGAACGATTGGCCCTATCAAGGCGTGAGCGGGAATAATGCGCGCATCAAATGATCTGGAGCAGAACCTGCAAACTGCTTAAAACCAATCACTGTGCTGGCCGGGAGTGGCCTGCCCTTGATGATGTGCCTATAACAAAATGTAATTCCGAAGCTAGAGGTTGGCGGGCTACCGAAGAGGTGCCCGCTTTTTTTTGCTTGTCGCTCGCCTGCTGGATATCAACAGAGCGCGATAAATCGCGCCGCTACGCATTCATGCATATACCGCAGCGGCGCAATCTAATGCGCATAGCTTTTAACCCAAGCGCTTCTGCGCTTCGCTGATGGCGAAGGCGACTTGTTGAGGAGCGACACCACCTTGCGCATTACGCTTATCCAGGCAGGATTGCAGCGACAGAATTGGATACACGTCATCCTCAATCACCGCGCTGAACTGCTTCAACTGCGCCAGAGTGAGCGCTTCCAGCGCCACGCCTTGCTTGATCGCTTCCACCACGGTTTCACCCACAATGTGGTGGGCTTCGCGGAACGGAACGCCTTTTGCCACCAGATAATCGGCCAGCTCGGTCGAGTTGGCGTAGCCCTGCTCAGCGGCTTCCTGGCAACGCGGACGTTTTACCTGAATGCCGTCCAGCACCAGCACCGACATATGCAGGCAGTCGAGCCAGGTATCCAGCGCATCGAACAGCCCTTCTTTGTCTTCCTGCATATCTTTGTTGTACGCCAGCGGCAGGCCTTTCAGCGTCATCATCATGCCGGTCAGCGCACCTTGCACACGGCCACATTTGCCACGGATCAGCTCCAGCGCATCCGGGTTTTTCTTCTGCGGCATCAACGACGATCCGGAAGTGACTTTATCCGACAGCTCAAGGAAGCCCGCTTCACCGGTGTTGAAGAAGATCAGGTCTTCAGCAAAGCGCGACAGATGCACCATGCCAATCGAGGCGTCTGACAGCAGCTCGAGCACGTGATCGCGATCGGAAACGGTATCGAGGCTGTTACGCGTGGCAGAGGCAAAACCTAACCAGCCGGCCAGCTGCTGACGATCGATCTCGTAGGCGGTACCCGCCAGCGCGCCGCAACCCAGCGGACTGACATCCATACGCTTCAGTGCATCCTGCAGACGGCTCTCGTCACGCGCCAGCATCTCAACGTACGCCAGGCACCAATGCGCGAACGTCACCGGTTGCGCACGCTGCAGGTGCGTGTAACCCGGCATCACCGCGTCCTGATTGGCTTGTGCCGTGGCGACCAGCGCCGATTGCAGCTCGCGCGTCGCCTCCAGCAGCACGGCAACCTGCTCTTTGCACCACAGTTTTAGATCGGTCGCGACCTGATCGTTACGGCTACGGCCGGTGTGCAATTTCTTGCCCAGCGCGCCGACTTTGTCGATCAGCTTGCCTTCCACCCAGCTGTGAATATCTTCCGCATCGCTTTGCAGAATCTGCTCAGGATTGGCGCGTACCTCAGCCAGCAGTTCATTCAACGCGCTTTCCAGCTGTTGCTGCTCTTCATTGGTCAGCACGTTGACCGTCACCAGCGCTTTTGACCAGGCAATCGAGCCGGTAATGTCCTGCTCGGCCAGACGATAGTCAAAACGCAGCGAGTCGTTGAACTGTTTGAACCGTTGGTCTGCTGCCTGCGAAAAACGTCCGCCCCAAAGTGCCATCTGCATTACTCCTGAATCTGTTATAGAAAAGGCGGCCCGAAGCCGCCCTTGCAAAATATGTCGATTGCCGCGGTATTACTTCTTCTGCTCGTTCAGCGCGCGAATGCGTGAAGAGAGTGAGAACAAGCGGATAAAGCCGCCCGCGTGACGGTGATCGTAAACTTCGTCTTCGCCAAAGGTGGCGAACTCTTCTGAGTACAGGCTGTTAGCAGAGGTTTTCTGAATCGCCGTGGCCTGGCCTTTATACAGCTGCAGTACCACTTCGCCATTCACCTCTTCTGCCAGGGATTCAGCTGCGGCCTGGATAGATTTACGCAGCGGCGCGAACCAGCGACCATCGTAAACCACGTAAGACATTTCATGGCCCAGCTGCTCACGCCATTTGAAGCTATCGCGATCCAGCACCAGTTGTTCAACCGCACGCAACGCGTTAACCATGATGGTGCCGCCTGGAGTTTCGTAGCAGCCGCGGGACTTGATGCCTACCAGACGGTTTTCCACGATGTCGATACGGCCGACGCCGTGTTTGGCGCCCAGCACGTTGAGTTTTTCCAGGCACTGGAACGGGCTAAGCGTCTCGCCGTTCACCGCCACCACGCGACCTTTCTCCACGGTGACCGTGACATTTTCTGGCTGATCGGGCGCTTCCAGCGGATCAACGGTCCACACCCAGCAATCTTTGTTCGGTGCATTGGCTGGGCTTTCCAGCACGCCGCCTTCGGTAGAGATGTGCCATGCGTTCTCGTCACGGCTGTAGATTTTTTCCAGCGACGCGGTGGTCGGGATATTGCGCTCTTTCAGGTAATCCAGCAGCGCTTCACGTGAACGCAGGTCCCACTCACGCCATGGCGCAACCACTTTCAGCTGTGGCGCCAGCGCGGTGTAGGTGGTTTCGAAACGCACCTGATCGTTACCTTTACCGGTTGCGCCGTGGCACAGCGCATCTGCGCCCACTTTCAGCGCCAGCTCAACCTGGGCTTTAGCGATAATCGGACGCGCCATAGACGTACCCAGCAGATAAGTGCCTTCGTACAGGGCGCCAGTCTGCAGAACCGGATACACGTATTCGCTGATGAACGCTTCACGCAGGTCAACCACGTGGCACTCAGACGCACCTGACTGCAGCGCTTTCTTCTCAACGCCTTCCAGATCGGCGGGATCCTGGCCAATGTTCGCCACGAACGCCACCACTTCACAGCCGCCATAGTTCTCTTTCAACCATGGAATGATGGCTGAAGTATCCAGACCGCCGGAGTAGGCCAGAACGATTTTTTTGATGTTTTGCGTGCTCATGTCTTAATCCTTGATTATGCGAGAATCCGGGTGCCAATCGACACGCCGTTGAAAAGGGTTGGCAGTTGTTCAGCATGACGCCAGCTGGCGATATCGACCGGGCGACCGAGCGTGCGGGCGGCATCAAGCGCCGCGTTCACTTTCACGATCATGCCATCGGTGATGATGCCCTGCGCAATCAGCTGCTCCGCTTTCGCGGCGGTCATCTCTTCGATGCGCTGACCTTTGCCGTCGAGAATACCGCTGACATCAGACAACAGCACCAAATCGGCACCGATGGTCGCAGCCAGCGCGGTTGCCGCCTGGTCAGCGTTGACGTTCATCAACTCGCCGCCATCGGTGATACCGATTGAGCTGATCACCGGCATATAGCCTGCACTCAGCAGCGTGTTCACCAGCGCCGGGTTGCCTGGCGTCGCGTTGCCAACGTGTCCCAGCTCTTCATCGAACTGCGCCACGTTGACCAGACCGGCATCGCCGAGGCACAAACCCACCGCGCCGATGCCATATTTCTTCGCCCACGCCAGCAGCGTTTTGTTGGCTGTACCGGCTAACGCACCGGTAATAATGTCAATCTGATCGGCTGGCGTCACGCGCAAACCGTTCTTCTTTTTCACCGGCAGCGCGAGCTTCTTCATCAGCTCGTCCACCACGCAACCACCGCCGTGCACAATGATCAGCGGACGCTGATGTTCATTGCGGTACGCCAGCAGGGCATCAAACAGACGGGCCAGCGCTTCTTCGCTATCCAGCAGCACGCCACCCAGTTTAATGATCAATGGATTCATTGCGTTATCCGTTCGTTAAATCAGAGACAGCGTTTCGGGGAAGCCGAAACGAATGTTTAAACACTGAACCGCCTGCGATGAGGCGCCTTTCAGCAGGTTATCTTCGGCAGCCACCACAATCAGGTGCTCGCCTTGCATGGCGAAGCCGATGTCGCAAAACGGCAAACCGACCACCGCTTTCAGCGCCGGTACGCCTTTGTCATAGACGCGCACCAGCGGTTTGTCGTGGTAAGCGTTATGGAAGGCATCCGCCACATCCTGCTGCGTCACGCCCGCTTTCAGGCGGCAAGTGGTAGTCGATAAAATCCCGCGTGGGAAGCTGCCCAGATGTGGCGTGAAGATCACCGGCGTACCGAGATGCGCCACGATTTCCGGGTGATGGCGATGATTAAACAAACCGTACGGCTGCAAGCTCACTTCACAGAAGCTGGTGCCAACGTTGGCTTTGCGCCCAGCGCCGCTCACGCCGCTGGTGGCGTTAATCACCGGCCACTGTGCATCGTTAAGCAAGCCCGCTGCGATCAGCGGTTTCAGCGAAAGCTGGGCTGCGGTTGGGTAGCAACCCGGCACCGCAACCAGCTCCGCATCTTTGATTTTGTCGTGCTGCCATTCGGCCAGGCCGTAAACCGCCTTGTCCAGCCAATCCTGATGCTGATGGCTGAAACCGTAATATTGCGTATAGAACGCGTCGTCGTTTACGCGGAACGCGCCGGAGAGATCGAACACCACGCAACCAGCTTTGAGGAATTCAGGAGCCAGATCGTGGCTGACTTCGTGGGCGGTGGCGAGGAACACCACATCCACTTTGTCGGCCCATTCAGCGGCATCGCTCAGCGGCTGCAGCGGCAAATCGACAATGCCTTTGAGCTGCGGATGCAAATCCGACAATAACTTTCCAGCATCCGGGCTTTGCGCTGAAACCGCCAAAGCGGTTATGTTCATATGCGGATGGCGATTCAGGTAGGTGGCAAGCTCTACGCCAGCGTAACCACTGGCACCAACGATCAGCGTATTCAACATCAGGCTGTATACCTTATTACAGTCACGTATCGGGTCGCGGCCTTGCCCCGTTGCCCAGAATGCCGTTTGCAGAAGATTTGATGCTTCACATGCAAGCGACGTTATTGTATTTTTATTCACTATTAATGCATGAATATTGATACATCCTAACCCAAGGACCGTCAACAGTGAAGACAAAATTACCACCTTTTATCGAACTCTACCGCCAGTTGATTGCCACGCCATCAATCAGCGCAACCGATAGCGCACTGGATCAGAGTAATGAAACTTTAATCAATTTGCTGGCCGGCTGGTTCCGCGATATTGGCTTCAGTGTAGAAGTGCAGCCGGTGCCTGGCACGCGGCATAAATTCAACATGCTGGCGCGCAGCGGATTGGGCGCAGGCGGCTTGTTATTGGCGGGCCATACCGACACCGTGCCTTACGATGATGGCCGCTGGACGCGCGATCCGTTCACGCTGACCGAACACGACAACAAGCTGTACGGCCTCGGCACCGCCGACATGAAAGGCTTCTTCGCCTTTATTCTGGACGCGCTGCGTGACGTTGACGTGACCAAACTCAGCAAGCCGCTCTACGTCCTCGCCACCGCCGACGAAGAGACCACCATGGCGGGCGCGAAGTATTTCTCTGAATCCACCCAATTGCGTCCGGATTGCGCCATCATCGGCGAGCCCACCTCACTTAAGCCGGTGCGCGCGCATAAAGGTCATCTGTCGAATGTGATTCGTATTCAGGGGCAATCAGGCCACTCCAGCGATCCGTCACGCGGCGTTAACGCCATTGAACTGATGCATGAATCCATTACCCAGCTGATGCAGCTGCGTAACACGCTGAAAGAGCGTTACAACCACGATGGTTTTGCCATTCCTTATCCAACCATGAACTTTGGGCATATTCATGGTGGCGACGCGGCCAACCGCATCTGCGCCTGCTGTGAATTGCACATGGATATTCGTCCGCTGCCGGGCTTAACCCTGAGCGATTTGGATGGTCTGCTAAATGACGCGCTGGCGCCGGTAAGTGCGCGCTGGCCGGGACGTCTTACCGTGGGCGAGCTGCATCCGCCGATTCCAGGCTACGAATGTCCGGCCGATCATGAGCTGGTGCAAGTGGTGGAGAAGCTGCTGGGCGTGCCAACCGAAGTGGTGAACTATTGCACTGAAGCGCCTTTTATCCAGCAGTTGTGCCCAACGCTGGTATTAGGCCCGGGATCTATCAATCAAGCCCATCAACCTGATGAGTTTATTGATACCGCATTTATCAAGCCGACTCATGCGCTTATCACCCAAGTCGTACAGCATTTTTGTCATTGATGAACAACAAATGGGGCATTTCACTGTTAAATCAGCAAATTGCCCCGTCATTGTTCGGGATTTGATAATAAGAATAACTTATCTCGCTTCGCTGCAAGCAAATTCTTTGAATTTCCGCCATTTAGCAGCACATTTACGTAGATTTAAGGCAATTGACGCGCAGGAAGATACGTGGCTAGATAAAAGACGATGTTATGCCCGTTGGGCGTAAGAGTATCAAAAAAGACGATAAGGGTGTCAGGGTCCAATGAACGAACAATATTCCGCAATGCGAAGTAATGTCAGTATGCTCGGCAAACTGCTCGGGGATACGATTAAGGATGCACTAGGAGAGAACATCCTCGACCAGGTGGAGACCATCCGTAAACTCTCTAAGTCATCCCGCGCGGGAAATGACACTCATCGTCAGGAACTGCTGACCACGCTGCAAAATCTGTCGAACGACGAGCTGCTGCCGGTGGCGCGCGCGTTTAGCCAGTTCCTTAATCTCACCAACGTCGCTGAACAGTATCAAACCATTTCGCGTAGCGGCGATGGCGCGAACCATCCTGAACTGCTGAAAAAGACTTTTGAACGTCTGAAACAGCAAGGCGATATCAGCGAAGCGGCGATCCGCCAGTCGATTGAAGAGCTGTCGCTGGAGCTGGTGCTGACTGCGCACCCCACCGAAATTACCCGCCGCACGCTGATCCATATGCTGGGCGAAGTGAACAGCTGTTTGCAGCAACTCGATCATAGCGATATCTCTGACTACGAACGCACCCAGGTGATGCGCCGTCTGCGCCAGCTGGTGGCACAAGCGTGGCACACCGACGAAATCCGCAAATACCGTCCAACGCCGATCGATGAAGCCAAATGGGGCTTTGCCGTGGTGGAAAACAGCCTGTGGCAAGGCGTGCCAGCCTTCCTGCGTGAGCTGAATGAGCAAGTGGAAGAGACTTTTGGCATTAAGCTGCCGGTCGATTTCGTGCCGATTAAATTTACCTCGTGGATGGGCGGCGACCGTGACGGCAACCCGAACGTCACCGCACCGATTACCCGCCACGCGATGCAGCTGAGCCGCTGGAAGGCCGCGGACCTGTTCCTGCGCGATATCGGCGTGCTGATTTCCGAGCTGTCGATGTCCGAATGCAGCGACGAAGTGCGCGAGCTGTGCGGCGATGCGGAAGCGCTGGAGCCGTACCGCATGGTGCTGAAGCGCCTTCGCGGCCAGCTGATGACCACGCAGGCTTATCTTGGCCGTCGTCTTAAAGGCGAGCGCCTGCCGCGTCCGGCCGATTTGCTGGTCTCTAACGATCAGCTGTGGGATCCGCTGTTCGCTATCTATCAATCTCTGCAGCAGTGCGGCATGGGCATCATCGCCAATGGTCAGCTGCTGGACACGCTGCGCCGCGTGAAGTGTTTCGGCGTGCCGCTGGTGCGCATTGATATCCGTCAGGAGAGCACCCGCCATACCCAGGCGATTGCCGAAGTAACGCGCTATCTCGGCCTCGGTGATTACGAAAGCTGGTCAGAAGCGGATAAACAAGCCTTCCTGATTCGCGAACTGAATTCCAAGCGTCCCCTGTTGCCGCATCAGTGGGAACCGGGTGATGAGACGCGCGAAGTGCTGGATACCTGCAAAGTGGTGGCCGAAGCGCCGCAGGGTTCAATTGCTTCCTACGTGATCTCCATGGCGAAAACGCCGTCGGACGTGCTGGCCGTGCATCTGCTGCTGAAAGAAGCCGGTATTCCTTACGCCATGCCGGTTGCGCCGCTGTTTGAAACCCTTGATGACCTGAACAACGCTAACGACGTGATGACGCAGTTGCTGAACATCGACTGGTATCGCGGCTTTATCAATGGCAAACAGATGGTGATGATTGGCTATTCCGACTCGGCGAAAGATGCCGGCGTGATGGCCGCCAGCTGGGCGCAATATCAGGCGCAGGACGCACTGATCAAAACCTGTGAAAGCGCGGGCATCACGCTGACGCTGTTCCACGGACGCGGCGGCTCAATCGGTCGTGGCGGCGCGCCAGCCCATGCGGCGCTGTTGTCACAACCGCCGGGCAGCCTGAAAGGTGGCCTGCGCGTGACCGAACAGGGCGAGATGATTCGCTTCAAATACGGTTTGCCCGAAGTCACTATCGCCAGCCTGTCGCTGTATACCGGTGCGATTCTGGAAGCCAACCTGCTGCCACCGCCGGAACCCAAGCGCGAATGGCAGGAGATCATGAATGGTCTGTCGGCGCACTCCTGCGCGATGTATCGCGGCTATGTGCGTGAGAATCCGGACTTCGTGCCCTATTTCCGCTCAGCCACGCCAGAGCAGGAGCTGGGCAAATTGCCGCTGGGTTCACGTCCGGCTAAACGTCGCCCAACCGGCGGTGTGGAATCGCTGCGTGCCATTCCGTGGATCTTCGCCTGGACGCAGAACCGCCTGATGCTGCCAGCCTGGCTGGGCGCGGGTGCCGCATTGCAGAAAGCGATGGATGAAGGTCATCAGGATGAGCTGGAGAACATGTGCCGCGAGTGGCCATTCTTCGCCACACGTCTTGGCATGCTGGAGATGGTGTTCTCGAAAGCCGATTTGTGGCTGGCGGAGTACTACGATCAGCGTCTGGTGGATAAATCACTGTGGTCGCTCGGCAAGCAGCTGCGCGATCAGCTGGATGCGGATATCAAAGCGGTGTTGACCATCGCTAACGATGCCCATCTGATGGCTGACCAACCGTGGATTGCTGAGTCCATCGCGCTGCGTAACGTTTATACCGATCCACTGAACGTGTTGCAGGCTGAACTGCTGCATCGTTCACGTGCGCAGGAAGAGCGCGGTGATGAGCCAGATGCGCGTGTAGAACAAGCGCTGATGGTGACGATCGCGGGTGTTGCAGCGGGTATGCGTAATACCGGTTAATCGAGTGACATGATGTGAAAAAGGAGCCAACTGGCTCCTTTTTTATTGGATTTTGTAAGGCCGCCATTCATGGCGACCGCCAATCTTAACCTCCCATCGCCGGACGCACACCCAGCGTGTGGCAAATGGCGTAACTCAACTCGGCGCGGTTCAGCGTATAGAAATGGAAATCCTTCACCCCTTCCCGCGACAGGATTTTCACCATGTCCATCGCGACGCTGGCACCGACCATTTTGCGCGTCTCCGGATCGTTATCCAGACCTTCAAACATTGCACTCATCCAGCCCGGCACCCGCACATTGGTCATGGTAGCGAAGCGTTGTAGCTGTTTGAAGTTAGAGACCGGCAAAATACCCGGCACGATCTCCACGTCGATACCGGTTGCGACACAGCGATCGCGGAAGCGCAGGTAGCTTTCCACATCGAAGAAAAACTGGGTGATAGCGCGGTTAGCACCGGCATCAATTTTGCGTTTCAGGTTAATCAGATCGGCCTGCGCGCTTTTCGCTTCGGGATGCACTTCCGGATAGGCCGCCACCGAGATATCGAAATCGCCAACGTCTTTCAGCAGCGCCACCAAATCCGAGCCGTACATCTCCGGCTTGCCGCTGCCCGGCGGTAAATCACCGCGCAGGGCCACGATATGACGAATGCCGCTATCCCAGTAATCACGCGCGATGCTGCGTAGCTCATCACGCGTGGCATCGATACAGGTTAGATGCGGTGCGGCTTCCAGACCGGTACGATCTTTGATGCCTTTGATGATGCTGTGCGTACGATCGCGCTCGCCCGAGTTGGCACCGTAGGTGACGGAGACGAATTTTGGCTTCAGGCTGCTCAGTCGATCGATTGAGCTCCACAGGGTTTCTTCCATTTCGCTGGTACGTGGCGGGAAAAATTCGAAAGAGACATTAATTTGCCCGTTCAGCTCAGCCAGGCTCTGGTTCAACGCTTCGCGTTGATTGGCGTGAAAGAAACTCATCCTAATACCTCGTCATCACATATCGATTGTTTTGCGGCCTTCGAACATCCATACGTTTAGACGTCCAGATGCACAAAATGAACGATTCGCACGCTATCGTCAACTGAAAATTAATGAACAGGCGTGACAAATTTTCACTCAAGGTGAAAGCGTTTCATGATGCGCGAGGGGAAGGTGAAGAATGCAGACGGACGATGCCGTCTGCAAAGTGAGGCAGTTTACAGCAGCTGTGCGAGGCGGTTGATATCCGATTGCAACGCGCCGGCCGTAACGTCACGGCCTGCGCCCGGTCCGCGAATCACCAGCGGATTATCACGATACCAGCGGCTTTCGATGGCAAACACGTTATCGCACGGCAGTAACGCAGCCAGCGGATGCTCTGGTCGCACCGCTTCCACGCCGACGCGCGCTTTGCCATTGGCATCGAAACGCGCCACGTAACGCAGCACTAAGCCCATCTCTTGCGCCGCTTCCAGACGCTGCAGCATCTGATCATTCAGCTCGTCGGCGTTTTCGAAGAAGTGATCAATCGACTCACCGTCGCAAATTGCCGGCACCAACGACTCGACACGCACTTGATCCGGCTCGATGTCGTAGCCCGCTTCACGCGCCAGAATCACCAGCTTGCGCATTACGTCCTGCCCGGACAAATCCACGCGCGGGTCTGGTTCGGTCAGGCCTTGCTGCCACGCCTGATCAACCAGCTCGCTAAACGGCACCGTGCCATCAAATTGCAGGAACAGCCACGACAGCGTGCCGGAGAAGATGCCGCTGATCGCCAGAATGCTATCGCCGCTTTCGCGTAAATCGCGCACCGTATGATTGACCGGCAAACCGGCACCGACGGTGGCGTTATACAGCCAGTGACGACCGGTTTTGGCGAAAGCATCGCGCACCTGACGCCAGCTCTGACCGCTCGACGCACCGGCAACCTTGTTGGCGCTGATAACATGGAAACCGTGACTGGCGAAATCATGATACTGCTGCGCCAGCTGCTCGCTGGCGGTGACGTCCAGCACCACTAAATCATCGAACGGGTGCGCACGCATCCACAGGAACAGCGACTCTTCATCGCGCTCGACCGCTTCATCATCAAAGAACGCCAATGCGCGGCTGGCTTCCAGACCGTCGTAGCTCAGCAAACTGCGGCTGCTGTCTGCCACGCCCGCCAGCACATACTCAAATCCCGTACGCGCCGACAGCGTTTCCTGCTCGCGGGCAAACAGCTCCAGCCAGCGTGAACCGATGTTGCCTTTGCCGAACAACATCAAACCGATGCGTTTTTCTGCGCGGAACAGCGACTGATGCAGTCCCTGAATCAGGTGCTGCGTCGGGCCGACGCGCAGTACCGCCACGATGCTGATGTGATCTTCCGATTGCCAGACAAACTCCACCGGCTGATCTTTGATCTGCTGCCAGAAGCGGTGGCTGTGCAGCGGATTACGCGTCACGCCCGCGCCCACCAGCGCCACCAGCGCCAAGCCGTCGCGCAGCTGCAGATGGCCCGGCAGTGCGGCGTCCTGCAACAGGTTGAAGGCGCTATTCACCACTTCCGAGGTGTAACACAGCTGCAGCAGGCGACGATCGGGATGCACGCCGATTGCCAGCGGACGCAGCTGCGCGCGCTTCAGCAGCAGATCGATCTCTTTCTGCTGGGTTTTGAAATCGTGATTGTCGGGAATTTGAATCTCCACCAGACACACATCATCGTGGCTGGTGACGATTCGCGCGCCGGTGCCGGAGGCTAGCACGCGTTCAATACGCGTCGAGCCTTGCTCAGGTTGATAGCTGCAACGCAGCTGCAAATCGATGTCGCTGTTGGAAACCGGCTGCAAGGTGCGGGTGTGCAGCACCGGCGCAGCCAGACGCGCCAGCTCGCTGGCTTCATCAAGACGCAGCAGCGGCAGCAGGCACGCATCAGAGACTTTACGCGGATCGGCGCTGTAAACGCCTGCCACATCGCTCCAGATGGTCACGCGACCGACGCCCGCCAGCGCACCAATCTGCGTTGCCGAGTAGTCCGAGCCGTTACGCCCAAGCAGCACGGTTTCACCCGCTTCGCTGCGGCTGATAAAGCCGGTCACCACCAAACGCTTATGCGGATGCTGTGTTAACAGCTCCTGCAGCAGCGGCCAGGATTTGCCTTCATCAACCTGCGGCTGCGCGGCACGTTCAGCACGCAAGAAGTCACGCGCATCAAGCCAGGCGGCTTCGATCTCGCGCTGGCTCAAAACCGCAGCCATCAAGCGCGCTGACCAGATTTCGCCGTGCCCCACCACTTCGGCATACACCGCGTCGGTGATGGTGCCATCGAGCAGCGCCGCCAGTCTTTCCAGATCGCGTATAAAGGAAGACGTCAGGGTTTCGGCATATTCAGCAGGCAGCAGCGCAGCAATTAACTCGCTGTGAAAGCGCCGTAAAGCCTGTTGCACCTGATGGGCAGATAAGCGATCGCTCTGGCTCAATTTCAGCCAGCTGATCAACTGGTTAGTGGTGCTGCCTGCGGCAGAGACCACCATTAAGTCGCCTGGCTGGCTGTAATCCGCCATGATGCTGGCCACGCGCTGATAGCAACGTGCGTCGGCCAGGCTACTGCCACCAAATTTATGCAACTGCTTGATCGGCGTTCCCGCGCCCACTGAACTCGTCATGATTACTCCTCGGCTGCGATCCGGAATGCATTATCCAGATCGGCGATTAAATCTTCGTGATCTTCAATCCCAACAGAAATACGCAGCAGTGTTTCCGAAATTCCCGCTGCCGCGCGCGCTTCTGCAGACATGCCGGCATGCGTCATGGTCGCGGTATGCGAAATCAAACTCTCTACGCCGCCCAGCGATTCGGCCAGTGTGAACAGCTGCAGCGCTTTCAGGAAGCGGCGCAGGCGAGCCTCATCGGCATCGATTTCGAAACTCAGCATGGCACCAAAACCACGCTGCTGACGTACCGCAAACTCATGACCGGCATTTTCCGGCAGGGACGGATGATACAGTTTTTTCACCAGCGGTTGTTGCTTCAGGTAATCAACTATCGCCAATGCATTGCGTTGTGCGGCGGCGATGCGCGGTGACAGCGTGCGCAAACCTCGCAGCAGCAGGTAGCTATCAAACGCCGCGCCGGTTACACCAATATTATTCGCCCACCACGCCAGATCGGTGGCCATCGCTGGATCTTTAGAAATCACCGCGCCCGCCACCACATCAGAGTGACCATTCAGGTATTTGGTGCAGGAGTGAACAACCAAGTCGGCACCCAGCGCCAGCGGGTTTTGCAGCGCCGGGCTGAGGAAGGTGTTGTCTACCACGCTAATGGCGCCAGCTTCACGCGCGGCGGCGCAAATGCTGGCGATATCGACCACACGCAGCAGTGGATTACTTGGGCTTTCAACCAGCACCAGTTTTGGCTTCTCGGCCAGAGCAGCGGCCAGCGCCGCTTTGTCGCCCTGATCGACAAACTTCACGCGATACGCGCCGCGCTTGCTCAGGCTATCGAACAGGCGATAGCTGCCGCCGTAACAGTCATGTGGCGCCACCAGCAGATCGCCCGGCTTCAGGAACACGGTTGTCACCAGATGAATCGCTGACATGCCGGTATTGGTCAATACCGCGCCTGCGCCACCTTCCAGCTCTGCCAGCGCGCGCTGAACCACATCGCGCGTTGGATTACCACGACGTGAATAGTCATGCGCACGCGGCTCATTGAAGTCGAGGAAGTTATAGGTGCTGGAGAGATGAATCGGTGGGACAACGCAGCCATATTGCTCGTCATCATTCAAACCGCTACGTACTGCGATGGTTGCCTGTTTACGCGTCATGGTGCTTACTGTTCCTGAAGAAAAAGAAGAGCAACAGGATAACATTCCGCACATAGACGTCAATACATCTGGACATCTAAATGTCTTTGCGTATAGATTGAGCAAATCATCAATAACCGCTAAAATTGTCCGTCATCGCCTGGTGTTCAGCGCGCTTTCCTTTGCAGAAGCGGTGCTCAAGCATAAAACCTGCGGTTTAAGGGGTCAGGCATCGAAAAATCGGGCATAATCAACGGATTTCCCCATATTCAACTTTTATTGATTAAGGTAACCCATGGCTGAATGGAACGGCGAATATATCAGCCCTTACGCTGAACATGGCAAGAAGAGCGAGCAGGTTAAGAAAATCACAGTTTCTATCCCGCTGAAAGTGCTGAAGATTTTAACGGACGAGCGCACCCGCCGTCAGGTGAACAACCTGCGTCACGCCACCAACAGCGAACTGCTGTGTGAAGCCTTTTTGCATGCTTTCACCGGGCAGCCTCTGCCGAACGATGTCGATTTGCGTAAAGAACGCAGCGATGAGATTCCGGAAGAAGCGAAACAGATTATGCGTGAAATGGGCATCGATCCCGATAGTTGGGAATACTGAAGCCAGAAATAAAAAAACCCAGCCGAGGCTGGGTTTTTTCTTGCTGCCGAATCGCGAAGATTCGACGGCCAAAAATCTTATTTCTTGCTTGCTGGCACGCTGAAACGCTTGTTGAAGCGATCTACACGGCCACCGGTGTCAGCAATACGCTGCTTACCAGTGTAGAACGGGTGGCATTTGCCGCACACGTCCAGGTTCAGACCAGAAGCCATGGTTGAACGGGTGTTGATCACGTTACCGCAAGAGCAAGTCATGGTTACTGCTTCGTACTTAGGGTGAATACCTTGTTTCATGGGAGAACCTCATAAAAGGCCGTGTCGCTCTCCGTGCCAGGCTCAGCCTGCACAGCACCACACGCGGTTGAACATTAAGTGTATGCTCCGACAAGTGTTCTCATCGAAGGCGGCATAGTATACAGAAATTAACCGGTTTTAGCAAATAGCCGCTTCCTAATTAGCCGTGTACACTACTTCTCCTTAATTCAGAACCGGATAGAGATTCAGATGCCCGTTGTTCAGGTTGCCCTGCCCGTTCCGCTACCTCGCCTGTTTGATTACTTGCTGCCTGCCGATGCGCCGCAGCCGGTGGCGGGCGCACGCGTGAATGTGCCGTTCGGCAATCGCAAAATGATCGGCATTGTGATCGGTACGCGTGAGACCAGCGATCTGCCGCTGACGCAGCTCAAGCAGATAGAGAGCGTGCTCGACGATCAAAGTCTGTTCTCGCCCGCGCTGTGGCGCATTTTGCATTGGGCCGCCAACTATTATCATTCGCCGCTCGGCGAAGTGCTGAGCCATGCGCTGCCGGTGCTGCTGCGTCAGGGCAAACCCGCGCAGGAAGCGCCGCTGTGGCAATGGGTGATTAATGATGCTGGCCGTGAAGTGGCGATGGAGAGCCTGAAGCGCGCGCCGAAACAGCAGCAAGCGCTGGCGATGCTACGTCAGCGACCGCTCTATCGTCATCAGGTCAGCGAACACGATTTTACCGATGCCGCGCTGCAAGCGTTGCGCGCAAAAGGCTTGTGCGAACTGCGTGAACACACGCCGCAGATGCACGACTGGCGTACCAGCTTTGCCGTCAAAGGGGATCGCCTGCGCCTGAACACCGATCAGGCGATGGCGGTGGGCGCGATGCGCAGTGAAGACGATCACTATGCGCCGTGGCTGCTGGCCGGCATTACCGGCTCGGGTAAAACCGAGGTGTATCTCAGCGTGCTGGAGAACGTGCTGGCACGCGGCAAACAGGCTTTGGTGCTGGTGCCGGAAATCGGCCTGACGCCGCAAACCATCGCCCGCTTCCGTGAGCGCTTTGATGCGCCGATTGATGTGCTGCACTCGGCACTGAATGACAGCGAACGCCTCGCCGTCTGGCTGCGCGCGCGCAGCGGCGAAACGGCGATTGTTATCGGTACACGCTCGGCGCTGTTCACGCCGCTGGCGCGCCCCGGCGTCATCATCATTGATGAAGAGCACGACAGCTCGTACAAACAACAGGAAGGCTGGCGCTATCAGGCGCGCGATCTGGCGGTGTTCCGTGCGCATGAGGAAGATATTCCAATTGTGATGGGTTCCGCCACGCCCGCGCTGGAAACCTTGCACAACGTGCGCGTCGGCAAATATCGCCAGCTCAATCTCACCAAACGCGCGGGCAATGCTAAACCGGCGTTACAGCAGCTGATCGATCTTAAAGGCCAGCAGCTGAAAGGCGGATTGGCGCCAGCACTGCTCGGCAAAATGCGTCAGCACCTGCAGGCCGATAATCAGGTTCTGCTGTTCCTCAACCGCCGTGGCTTCTCTCCGGCGCTGATGTGCCACGATTGCGGCTGGCTGGCCGAGTGCCAGCGCTGCGATAGCTACTACACGCTGCACCAGAACCATCGCCAGCTGCGCTGCCACCATTGTGACAGCCAGCGCCCGCTGCCAAATCAGTGCCCAAGCTGTGGTTCAACGCATTTGATGCCGGTCGGCGTCGGCACCGAACAGCTGGAACAGCAGCTGGGCACGCTGTTCCCCGACGTGCCGGTATCGCGCATCGATCGCGACACCACCAGCCGTAAAGGCGCGCTGGAGCAGCATCTGGCCGATGTGCATCGCGGCGGCGCGCGCATTCTGGTGGGCACGCAGATGCTGGCGAAAGGCCATCATTTCCCGGATGTCACGTTGGTGTCGCTACTGGATGTTGATGGCGCGCTGTTCTCGGCCGATTTCCGCGCCGCCGAGCGTTTCGCTCAGCTCTATACGCAGGTCGCGGGTCGCGCCGGTCGTGCGGGTAAACAGGGCGAAGTGTTGCTGCAGACCCATCATCCGGAACATCCATTGCTGCAAACATTGCTGCATCGCGGCTATTTCGCCTTTGCCGATCAAACGCTGCTGGAGCGTCAGTCCGTTCAGCTGCCGCCGTGGACCAGCCATGCGCTGTTCCGCGCTGAGGATATGGATAACCAACAGGCGGCGGAATTCCTCACACAGCTGCGCAATTTGCTGGAAGCCAGCCCGCTTAAAGATGAGGCGATGTGGCTGATGGGGCCGGTTCCGGCGTTGGCACCGAAGCGCAGTGGACGCTGGCGCTGGCAGCTGCTGTTGCAGCATCCGTCGCGCAAACGTCTGCAACAGCTGTTGAGCGGATCGCTGCCGCTGATCGCCACCTTGCCGGCATCGCGTAAAGTGAAATGGACGCTGGATATCGATCCCACCGAGAGCTAAGCCACGCCACAACTGCGAGCCAGATCGAAAAAAGTCGCACAAGTCACAATTTTTATGCAAATTAAGTAACAACCCGACGCGACCTTGGGTTAACAATAGTGCCGACCCGGTTGAAGCCCGGTAATGTCTGAAAATCAATGCGCTGTACCGCGTCAGGAGTTATACGTTGGACCAGAAGCAACCCTCCACCGCCGCCACCATGAAAGATGTGGCCGAGAAAGCAGGCGTTTCAACCGCTACGGTTTCACGTGCGTTGATGAATCCAGAAAAAGTCTCTGCTGCTACCCGGCTCAAGGTCGAAAAAGCCGTGATTGCCGTGGGTTATGCGCCGCACGGTTTGGCGCGCAATGCCAAACGCGGTGAAACACAAACCATTCTGGTGATTGTGCCGGACATCTGCGATCCCTTCTTCAGTGAGATCATTCGCGGCGTGGAAGTCACCGCTGCGCATGAAGGTTATCTGGTACTGATTGGCGATTGCGCGCATCAGAATAAACAGGAAAAAACCTTTCTGAATTTAATGCTGACGCGACAGATCGACGGCATGGTGCTGTTGGGTTCACAGCTGCCGTTTGAGGCGGGCATTGAAGATCAGCGCAACCTGCCGCCGATGGTGATGGGCAACGAATTTGCGCCGGAGATGGCATTACCCACGGTCCATATCGATAACCTCACCGCCGCTTTTGAAGCGGTGAATCACCTGCTGCAGCTTGGTCATCGCCAAATTGCCTGCATCACCGGGCCAGAACACATTCCGCTGAGCCAGTATCGTTTGCAGGGCTACATACAGGCGCTGCGTCGCAGCAGCATCGCCATCGACCCAACGATGATTGTGCATGGCGATTTCACCTTTGAAGCCGGCGCGAATGCGCTTAAGCAGTTGATGAGTTTGCCGCAGCCGCCGAAAGCGATTTTCTGCCATAGCGATTTGATGGCGCTGGGCGCGATGAACCAGGCGCGTAAACTTGGCATGCGCATTCCGCAGGATCTGTCGGTGGTGGGCTTTGATGATATCGAACTGGCGCAATACTACGATCCGCCGCTGACCACCGTGGCCCAGCCGCGTTTTGCCATCGGCCGAGAAGCGATGCTGCTGTTACTTGATGAGCTGCAGGGTAAACGCGTGAATAACGGTTCGCGCCTGCTGGATGCGGAGCTGCGCGTGCGCGGCAGTACGGCACCGGCGGCAAAACGGGAGAAATAGTGCGTAGACGCCTGCATTTTCAGCGGATTCTGAAGGCAGACTGTGCTGGTCAAAGTTCCAGCCCTTGCGTAACATGGCGCATTCATTGCCGGGCAATTAACAGCACATTTACATGCCCATTGGCATTTTTTTGAAGGGTAGCAGAACGAAAGTGGCACAGAAAGATTATGTAGGCCGCGGGCGTTCAACAGGGACGCGTCGCAAAAAACCCGCCAGCCGCAGCAAGAAAAGCAAAGGCGGATCAGGCACTTCAAAGCTCATGATGGTACTGGCCGCGGCCGTGCTGGTCACCTTTGCCGGTGGTTTATGGTTTATCTCGCATCATAAGAAAGAAGAGATTGAGGTCATTCCAAACCACAAAGCCAACGGTAACGGCCTGCCGCCGAAGCCGGAAGAGCGCTGGAAGTACATCAAAGAGCTGGAAAATCGCCAAATTACCGTTCCGTCGCCAACTGAGCCTTCGGCTGGTGGCGTGCAATCACAAACTCAGCTGACCGATGAACAGCGCCAGCTGCTGGAGCAGATGCAGGCCGATATGCGCCAGCAGCCGACGCAGTTGAACGAAGTGCCGTGGAACGAACAAACCCCGGCGCAGCGCCAGCAAACGCTGCAGCGTCAGCAGGTGCAGCAACAGCAGGTTCAGCAACAACAACAGCAGCAGTTGCAACGTCAGCAGCAACAGTTACAGCAGCAGCAGCGCCAGCAACAGTTGCAGCAACAACAGGCCGCGCGTCAGCAGCAGCAACAGCAAGCTGCGCCGATCACGCGTGAGCCAACGCAGCAAACCAAGCCGCAGGAAACGGCCAAGGCGAAAGCGGAAGAGAAAGCCGCTTCACAACGCTGGATGGTGCAGTGTGGTTCGTTCAAAGGTACCGATCAGGCGGAATCCGTGCGCGCCGGTCTGGCATTTGAAGGATTTGAGAGCCGCATTACCACCGGCGGTGGCTGGAATCGCGTGGTGATCGGGCCGTTCAAAGATCGCAGCAGCGCCGACAGCACAGTCAAACGCTTACACAGTTCCGGCCACGGAAGTTGTATTCCCCTCGCTGCTGGGGGTTGAAACCCCTTTTTCCTACCCCATATCTGGTTGCATGATACTCCGCGCCGAGTGCGCGGAGTTCCTTTTCTACTGCAACAAGGGGTCTGCCCGTGACAACAATAGTAAGTGTACGACGCAACGGCCAGGTAGTGATTGGCGGTGATGGCCAGGCTACGCTCGGCAATACCGTAATGAAAGGCAACGTTAAAAAAGTCCGTCGTCTTTACAACGATAAAGTGATCGCCGGCTTTGCTGGCGGTACCGCAGATGCCTTCACCCTGTTTGAACTGTTTGAGCGCAAGCTGGAAATGCACCAGGGCCATCTGGTGAAAGCGGCGGTCGAACTGGCTAAAGATTGGCGTACCGATCGCATGCTGCGCCGCCTTGAAGCGCTGCTGGCGGTGGCCGACGAAAACGCCTCATTAATCATCAGCGGCAACGGCGACGTTATCCAGCCGGAAAATGACCTGATCGCAATTGGTTCTGGTGGGCCTTACGCCCAGGCAGCGGCACGCGCGCTGCTGGAAAACACCGACATTGGTGCACACGATATCGTGGAGAAAGCGCTGAACATCGCTGGCGATATCTGTATCTACACCAACCACAATATTAACTTCGAAGCATTACCGTCTAAGGCTAAGGACTAAACATCATGTCTGAGATGACTCCACGCGAGATTGTCAGCGAGCTTAATCGCTTTATCATCGGCCAGGACGGCGCAAAGAAGGCGGTCGCGATCGCCCTGCGTAATCGCTGGCGCCGCATGCAGCTCGACGAAGAGCTGCGCCATGAAGTGACGCCAAAAAACATTCTGATGATTGGTCCAACCGGTGTCGGTAAAACCGAAATCGCCCGTCGCTTAGCCAAACTGGCTAACGCACCGTTCATCAAAGTGGAAGCCACCAAATTCACCGAAGTCGGTTACGTCGGTAAAGAGGTTGATTCCATCATTCGCGATCTGACCGATTCTGCCATCAAGATGGTGCGCAGCCAGGCAATCGAGAAGAACAAGTACCGCGCGGAAGAGATGGCGGAAGAGCGCATCCTGGATGTGCTGATCCCACCCGCGAAAAATAACTGGGGCCAGGCTGAACAAGCGGCTGAGCCATCGGCAGCGCGTCAATCCTTCCGCAAGAAACTGCGCGAAGGCCAGCTGGATGACAAAGAGATTGAGATCGATCTGGCCGCTTCATCGGCTGGCGTTGAGATCATGGCGCCTCCCGGCATGGAAGAGATGACCAGCCAGCTGCAATCGATGTTCCAGAACCTCGGTGGGCAGAAGCAGAAACCGCGTAAGCTGAAAATCAAAGAAGCCATGAAGCTGCTGATTGAAGAAGAAGCGGCCAAGCTGGTGAACCCGGAAGAGCTGAAGCAGGATGCCATCGATGCGGTTGAGCAGCACGGTATCGTGTTCATCGACGAAATCGACAAAATCTGTAAGCGCGGCGGCCAGAATGCGGGCGGTCCAGACGTGTCACGCGAAGGCGTACAGCGCGACCTGCTGCCGCTGGTTGAAGGTTGCACCGTTTCCACCAAGCACGGCATGGTGAAAACCGACCACATTCTGTTTATCGCTTCCGGCGCGTTCCAGGTCGCCAGCCCGTCAGATCTGATCCCAGAACTGCAAGGCCGTCTGCCGATTCGCGTTGAACTGCAGGCGCTGACCGTCAATGACTTCGAGCGCATTCTGACCGAGCCAAACGCCTCGGTTACCGTGCAGTACAAAGCGCTGATGGGCACCGAAGGGGTCAACATCGACTTCACCGATGACGCAGTGCGGCGTATCGCCGAAGCCGCATGGCAGGTGAACGAGACCACCGAGAACATCGGTGCGCGTCGTCTGCATACCGTGCTGGAGCGTCTGATGGAAGATATCTCCTATGACGCCAGCGATCGTAACGGTGAGTCGATCACTATCGATGCCGAGTACGTTGGTAAGCATCTGGATGAGCTGGTGGCCGACGAAGATCTCAGCCGCTTCATTCTGTAAGCTTCACCCGCGAAATCTCTGCCCGGCCACTGTGCCGGGCTTTTTTTTACGCAGGATATTGATGCAACGCTTTTTTTGGCGGTTGATGATTTTGCCAACAATCGCCAGATAGCGATATACTTAGCGCTCCTGTGGCAAACAGACGAAAACCCTCATGAAATACGATACATCTGAACTCTGTGACATCTACCACGAAGCTGTGAATGTTGTTGAACCGCTTTTTTCGAACTTTGGTGGGCGCAGCTCATTCGGTGGTCAAATCACCACAGTGAAATGTTTCGAAGATAACGGCTTACTCTACGATTTGCTGGAAGAGAACGGTCGGGGTCGCGTATTGCTGGTGGATGGCGGCGGTTCGGTCCGTCGCGCACTGGTCGATGCTCAGCTGGCGAGTCTGGCGGCGCAAAATGAGTGGGAAGGCATTGTGGTGTACGGCTCGGTGCGTCAGGTTGACGATCTCGAAGAGCTGGAAATCGGCATTCAGGCGATTGCGGCGATTCCGGTGGGTGCAGCGGGTGAAGGCATTGGCGAAAGTGACGTGCGCGTTAACTTCGGCGGCGTGACTTTCTTCTCTGGCGACCATCTGTATGCCGACAATACCGGCATCATCCTGTCTGAAGACGCGCTCGACATCGAGTAAGCCGCAACAAAAACGGGTGCCGCGGCACCCGTTGGTTTAAGCATTGACGCTTAAACTTCTTCCATTTTTCCCAGCAGTGCCCGCAGACGATCCTGCCAGACATGCTGCTCTTCTTTCAGATGCTGATTTTCACGCACCAGTGCATCCTGGTTGCCTGAAGCCTGGCTGACTTCGTTTTTCAGCGTGTTGTTTTGCTCTTTCAGCTCTTCAATTTCCATCTGCAGCAGAGTGATGGTATCAATCGCCTGCTGTACTTTCGCTTCCAGTTTCTCGAACACTTCAAATGACATCTTTCTGACCTCTCCTAAATCTTGCAAGGCGTTGATGGGGCTAGTGCATGCCTTATTACAGTGCGCTCAGCCACGATGACTCGATTGTATGTAGCCAAACCCAGCAAGTCCAGCGGCACAAGGCCTGCGAGGGCAGTCTGTAACACTTTTCAGTCTATGCCTAAAAAAATGCGCATCTTCGCGCATCTGTGTGCGCGATCACGTCAGCATCGACCAGTAAAGCGCGGTGAATGGGCTTTAAAGAAACGCAAAAGACGCGAAAACGCGCATTTTTATGACGCAGTACACAGTTTTCAATTTCGCTATTTCTCGTTTATGCTCGTTAACGATAAATTCACATCAACCCTACATTGATAGCTGGGCGACTCATGGATGAGAACAAAAACTGATAAAATTTAACCTCGCTTCAGGAATGCCATTATGAGTCAGACAACTAACACACTAAAAGGTCAGTGCATCGCTGAATTTCTCGGTACAGGTTTGATTATCTTCTTTGGTGCAGGCTGCGTTGCTGCACTGAAACTGGCCGGTGCGTCATTCGGTCAGTGGGAAATTTGTATTATCTGGGGTTTAGCCGTCTCCATGGCAGTCTATCTGAGCGCAGGCGTTTCCGGCGCGCATCTTAACCCAGCCGTTACCGTCGCGCTGTGCCTGTTTGCTAATTTTGAAGGTCGCAAAGTTGTTCCCTATATTCTGGCGCAGGTTGCCGGCGCGTTCTGCGCTGCCGCGTTGGTTTACGGTCTCTACTACAATCTGTTCTTTGATTACGAAGCGGGCCATCAAATGGTGCGCGGCAGTGTTGAAAGCCTCGATCTGGCCGGTATCTTCTCGACTTACCCGAACCCGCACATCAGCGTAGCTCAGGCTTTCCTGGTTGAGATGGTGATTACAGCGGTGTTGATGGCAGTGATTATGGCGTTGACCGATGACGGCAACGGTGTGCCGCGTGGTCCGCTGGCTCCGCTGTTGATTGGTCTGCTGGTGGCGGTCATCGGTGGCTCAATGGGTCCACTGACCGGCTTCGCACTCAACCCGGCGCGTGACTTTGGTCCAAAACTGTTCGCCTTCTTCGCTGGTTGGGGCAACGTCGCCTTCACCGGTGGTAAAGATATTCCTTACTTCCTGGTTCCGATTTTTGGCCCGCTGGTCGGTGCTTGCCTCGGAGCCTTTGGTTACCGTTCGCTGATTGGCCGCCATCTGCCAGTTAACGTCGCGGAAGCCAGCACAGCAGAAAAACCGGTTGCGCGCGCTCAGCAGCGTAAAGCGTAAGTTTCATCGATACCACATCAGGACAGCACAATGACTACTGATAAAAAATATATAGTTGCACTCGATCAGGGCACAACCAGCTCACGCGCCGTGGTGCTTGATCATGATGCCAACATCGTTGCGGTTTCTCAGCGCGAATTTACCCAGATCTACCCGAAAGCGGGTTGGGTTGAACATGACCCAATGGATATCTGGGCGTCACAAAGCTCGACGCTGGTGGAAGTGCTGGCGCACGCCGATATTAACTCCGATCAAATCGCGGCGATTGGTATCACCAACCAGCGTGAAACCGCCATCGTGTGGGATAAAGAGACCGGCAAACCGGTTTACAACGCTATCGTCTGGCAGGATCCGCGCACCGCAGATTACTGTAACAAACTGAAGAAAGAGGGTCTGGAAGAGTACATCCAGCACACCACCGGTTTGGTGATTAACCCGTACTTCTCCGGCACCAAAGTGAAGTGGATTCTTGACCACGTTGAAGGCGCACGTGAGCGTGCAAAACGCGGCGAACTGCTGTTCGGTACCGTTGATACCTGGCTGATTTGGAAAATGACGCAGGGACGTGTGCACGTCACCGATCACACCAACGCCTCACGTACCATGATGTACAACATCCACAAGCTGGAGTGGGATGAGCGCATGCTGGAGATCCTCGATATCCCGCGTGAAATGCTGCCAGAAGTGAAAGGATCTTCCGAAGTGTACGGCCAGACCAACATTGGTGGTAAAGGCGGTACGCGTATTCCTATCGCCGGAATCGCCGGTGACCAGCAAGCGGCGCTGTATGGCCAGCTGTGCGTACAACCAGGTATGGCGAAAAACACTTACGGCACCGGCTGCTTTATGTTGATGAACACCGGCACCGAAGCCGTGACTTCGACGCACGGCCTGCTGACCACCATCGCTTGCGGCCCACGCGGCGAAGTGAACTATGCGCTGGAAGGTGCGGTGTTTATCGGTGGTGCGTCGATTCAGTGGCTGCGCGATGAGATGAAGCTGATCAGTGATTCAACCGACTCTGAATACTTCGCGTTGAAAGTGAAAGACACTAACGGCGTATATATGGTGCCGGCCTTCACCGGTTTGGGCGCGCCTTATTGGGACCCGTATGCACGCGGCGCGATTTTCGGTCTGACGCGCGGTGCGAACGCTAACCACATCATCCGTGCCACGCTGGAGTCGATTGCGTACCAGACGCGCGATGTACTGGAAGCGATGCAGAACGATGCTGGCACCCGCCTGCAGTCACTGCGCGTGGATGGTGGTGCGGTCGCCAACAACTTCCTGATGCAGTTCCAGTCTGACATTCTCGGCACGCGCGTTGAGCGTCCGGAAGTGCGTGAAGTCACGGCGCTGGGTGCGGCGTATCTGGCTGGCCTGGCCGTCGGTTTCTGGGGCGACCTGGAAGAAGTTCGCGCTAAAGCGGTGATTGAGCGTGAGTTCCGCCCAAGCATCGAAACCACCGAACGTAACGTCCGTTATGCGGGCTGGAAGAAAGCCGTCGCTCGCGCCAAAGCGTGGGAAGACGAAGAGTAACATCCTGCTGACCCGCGGTGCCCTGCCGCGGGTTTTTCCCCCGTCCCGCTTCCCCGCTGTGTTAAACTGCCTGCCTGTTTTTTGTCAGGTGCCACCATGAAACGAGAACTCGCGATTGAATTTTCCCGCGTGACTGAAGCCGCCGCTCTGGCGGGCTATCACTGGTTAGGACGCGGCGATAAAAATGCGGCCGACGGCGCAGCCGTTCACGCCATGCGGATTATGCTCAACACTATTGATATCGATGGCCAGATTGTGATTGGCGAAGGCGAAATCGACGAAGCGCCGATGCTGTATATCGGTGAGAAAGTCGGTACCGGCCGTGGCGACGCGGTGGATATCGCGGTCGATCCGATTGAAGGCACACGCATGACGGCGATGGGCCAGGCCAATGCGCTGGCGGTGCTGGCGGTTGGTGATAAGGGCAGCTTCCTGCACGCACCTGATATGTACATGGAAAAGCTGATTGTTGGACCGGGCGCACGTGGCGCCATCGACCTCAATCTGCCGCTTGATATCAACCTGAAAAACATCGCGCTGGCATTGGGCAAACCGCTCAGCCAGTTAACGGTATCGATTCTGGCCAAGCCCCGCCACGATGCGGTGATTGCCCAGCTGCAGCAGCTCGGCGTGCGCGTGTTCACCTTCCCGGATGGCGATGTCGCGGCCTCGATTCTGACCTGTATGCCGGATAGCGAAGTGGATGTGATGTACGGCATCGGCGGCGCGCCGGAAGGTGTGGTGTCGGCGGCCGTGATCCGTGCGATGGACGGCGACATGCAGGCACGCCTGCTGGCGCGTCACCAGGTGAAAGGGGATAGCGAAGAGAATCGTCGTCTGGGCGAGAATGAACTGCAACGCTGCGCCGAGATGGGCATTGAAGCGGGTCAGGTACTGAAGCTGGATCAGATGGCGCGCAACGATAACGTTATCTTCGCGGCCACCGGCATCACCACCGGCGATTTGCTGAAAGGCATCACGCGTAACGGCAACATCGCCACCAGCGAAACCCTGCTGGTGCGCGGTAAATCGCGCACCATTCGCCGCATCCAGTCAATCCACTATCTGGATCGCAAAGACGCGGCGCTGCATCAATTTATCCTGTAATCGCCTGCTTGCCGCTCTCCGGATGACGTGAGAGCGGCCACCAGCACAGCAGCATCACCAGCGACGTCGCGAACATCAGCATGCCAAGGCTGGATTGATCGTGCTGCGGCAACAGCGCAGAAAGCCACGCCACCACGCCGGAACCGAGATTCTGCAAGCCTCCGATTAACGCACCCGCGCTGCCCGCCAGCCACGCATATGGCTCCATCGCGCCCGAGGTTGCCAGCGGAAACAGCATGCCCGCGCCAAAGAAGAACAGCGCAGCCGGCACCAGCAACGTCCAGATGTTCATCACGCCAAACCAGGCCGGAACCCACATCAGCAAGCCCGCTAACAGGCAGCTGTTCACGCCGTACCACATCAGCGTGTGCCAGGATTTCTGCTCACGTCCGGCAAACCAGGCGCCAAAGAACGCCGCCGGAATCGGCAGGATAAACAGGATGCTGACGGTTAATCCATCCAGCCCCAACACGCCGCCCATCAGCACGCCACAGCTGGCTTCAAACACCGCGATGCCCGCCAGCGCGCCAATCAGTAGCAGCAGATAACGCACAAAGTTGCCGTCGCTCAGCAAAGTGGCATAACGGCGCAGGAACGGCGTGGCGGGCGTATCCGCTGGACGCGTTTCCGGCAGCCAGCGCGCCATCGACGCGGTGACGCCGACGCACAGCAGCAGCAGGAAGGCGAAACAGGCGTGCCAGCCAAACAGATGCGTCAGCAGCGCCCCAATCACCGGAGCCAGCAGCGGGCTGACCAGAATGCCCATATTAAGCAAGCTGTTCGCCTGGCGCAGCGCGATGCCGGCGTAGAGATCGCGCGGCATGGTGCGCGCCATCACGCCCGCCACGCCGGTACCTAAACCTTGTACCGCGCTGCCCAGCACCAAAATATCCAACGAGGGCGCGAACATAGCGATCAACGCGCCGACGGCAAAGATCGTCATGCCAATCAGGATCACCGGACGGCGGCCAAAACTGTCCGACAGCGGGCCGTAGATCAACTGCGATCCGCCGTAGGTCATCAGGTAGGCGGCCATCACCTGCTGGATCGCCCCGCTGCGCACATTAAGCGTTTCGGCCATGTTGGCCATGGCTGGCACATAGATGGTTTGCGCCATCTGCCCAACCGCCACCAGCACGATCAGCATGAATAACAGAAAGCGATTTTGCGTTTTACTTATCAACATGGAACAAAATGTCTGCCTGAGAAACAAAGAATAAGCAGCACAAAAAAGGCCGCCTCGGATTTATGGCGGCAAAAATATCAGGATTCAGTGACAAATCGAGAGGCGCGGGCAAAGCTGTATGTCTCAAGCCGTCAAGCTGTTTGTCCAGATTGTAAACCGCCCGCTACAGTTGCTGATCTGTGCGCTGCGTTTGTCGCTGAGAGCCCTTTACCCGTGCATGGACTGGAAATCCGTTAGGCCGATGGCGATGATGTACCTAACTAAACAATATTAAGGAGCCAACATGGCAGAGTGGATCAATGCTGAAGTGAAAGAGGTAAAAAACTGGACCGATGCACTGTTCAGCCTGCGCGTTGCAGCGCCGATTGATACCTTTACCGCAGGTCAGTTTGCCAAGCTGGCTCTGGAGATTGACGGTGAGCGCGTGCAGCGCGCCTATTCGTACGTCAACGCGCCGCAGGATCCGCTGCTGGAGTTTTATCTGGTCACGGTGCCGGAAGGCAAACTGAGCCCGCGTTTGCAGGCGCTGCAGCCCGGCGAGCAGGTGATGATCACTAAAGAGGCGGCGGGTTTCTTTGTGCTCGACGAAATTCCAGATTGCCAAACGCTGTGGATGCTGGCGACCGGTACGGCGATCGGCCCCTATTTATCGATCCTGCAACAGGGCGAAGATCTGGATCGTTTCGACAATATTGTGCTGGTACACGCCGCGCGCTTCGCCGATGACCTGAGCTTCCTGCCCTTGATGCAGGCGTTGCAGCAGCGCTATCAGGGCAAGTTACACATCCAAACGGTGGTGAGCCGCGAAGAGATCGCCGGTTCGCTGCACGGCCGCGTACCGCAGTTGATTGAAAGCGGAGAACTGGAGCGTGCGGTTGGCTTGCCGCTGACGGCAGAAACCAGCCATGTGATGCTGTGCGGCAATCCACAGATGGTGCGCGATACCCAGCAGTTGCTGAAAGATACGCGTGAGATGCGCAAACATTTCAAACGCAAACCCGGCCACATGACCAGCGAGCATTACTGGTAATTGGCGCGGAGCGAATAATCTGAGATTTTTCCCAGTGTGGGTTTTGACTTTGCCCGGTAAAAACCGTTCTAATCGTGGGCTAAGTGAATGATTTAGGGCCGAAGCAATGAACAACCTGCCAGTCGCGCTGCTGCTTGGCCTCGCACTGACATTTCCCGCCTGGGCGGACGATGCACCCGCGTTGGATCGTAGCGATCATCTGCCTGCAGCGCCCTATCTGCTCGCGGGTGCGCCGACGTTCGATATGACCGTTGCTCAGTTCCGTGAGAAGTACAACGCTGCTAATCCCAATGCATTGCTGCAGGAGTATCGCGCGATTGATAGTCGCGGCGATAAAAGCAATCTGACGCGTGCCGCCAGCAAAATCAGCGAAACGCTGTATGCCTCAACCGCGCTGGAGCAAGGCACCGGCAAAATCAAAACCCTGCAAATCACCTGGCTGCCGGTTCCCGGTCCCGATATGAAAGCCGCGCAGGCTCGCGCCATGGATTACATGACCGCCCTGCTGCGCTTCTTCATTCCCGGCTTGTCGCCCGAAGAGGGGCGTAAAAAACTCGATTCCCTGCTGAGCGCCGGTAAAGGTGCGCGCTATTTTGCCCGCACCGAAGGTGCATTGCGTTTCGTGGTGGCAGACAACGGCGACAAGGGTTTGACCTTCGCCGTTGAACCGATAAAACTGGCGCTCGCGACGCCCTGATCGCACCGGCAAAAATGACGAAAAGCAAAGCCAGCAACACATTTGATCTCTATACTGTCTCGCAGACATCGCTGCCCGATGGCAGCGCTATTTCATGAATCGCGTTATGCGGAGGAAAGAATGCGACATCCACTGGTTATGGGTAACTGGAAACTGAACGGTAGCAAGCAGATCACCAAAGAGCTGATTGAAGGCCTGCGCAAAGAGCTGTCTGGTGTTGATGGTTGTGGCGTCGCGATTGCACCGCCAGCCATCTATCTGGACCTGGCGAAACACGCCATTTCCGGTAGCCACATTGCTCTGGGTGCTCAGAACGTTGACGTTAATCTGTCTGGCGCATTCACTGGCGAAACTTCCGCAGACATGTTGAAAGACGTTGGCGCGAAATACATCATCATCGGCCACTCTGAGCGCCGCACCTACCACAAAGAGAGCGACGAATTCATCGCGAAGAAATTTGCCGTAGTGAAAGAAGCGGGTCTGGTGCCGGTTCTGTGCATCGGTGAAACTGACGCAGAAAACGAAGCGGGCAAAACGGAAGAAGTGTGCGCACGTCAGATCGACGCTGTGCTGGAAACGCAGGGCGCCGCGGCGTTCGAAGGCGCAGTCATCGCTTATGAGCCGGTTTGGGCTATCGGTACCGGAAAATCAGCGACGCCAGCGCAGGCTCAGGCGGTGCATAAATTCATTCGTGACCATATCGCGAAGAAAGATGCGGCTATCGCTCAGCAAGTGATCATTCAGTACGGCGGTTCGGTCAACGACAAAAACGCCGCTGAGCTGTTCACCCAGCCAGATATCGATGGCGCGCTGGTTGGCGGTGCTTCACTGAAAGCGGATGCTTTTGCGGTAATCGTGAAAGCGGCAGCAGCAGCGAAAAACGCGTAAGTTCTCGTTTTCGATGCAAAAAAGGCGGCTGATTAGCCGCCTTTTTTATTGGCCGCTATTAATTGCGTCCCTACGAAAAAGGGTTATTGCGGCAATATGCTGCAGTTATGATCCTGCAGCTCTTCCGCCGAACCGCTGTTCAGTTTCAGCCAGTTACGTTCCAGCGCCAGCAGCGCTAAACGGCCATCCGGCAACTGTGCCAGCGCCAGGCCATATTTCCCCATCTCGCTGCGCGCATGCGGCACTTCATCCGCCAGACGGATAAACGCACTCTGCTGCGACAGCTCTTGCCTAGAAAGCGCCCGCACCAGATAACCATGCTTGCGCAGCGTTTCACTCTGCCACTGTGCATTCAGTCTCGGTGCCAGTGCATCCAGCTGCTGGCGCACATCCGGACGCAGACAGGAAATATGAATATGCAGCTGATTCTGCGTACGCCCGTATTGCGCATTGATGGCCAGCGACAGCGCGCTATCGGGAATCGGCGCGCCGTGCCTTTGCGCCAGTAATCCGCGCTGTTGCCAGGCTTCGGCAAACAGATTTGGTGTAGCAGGTTCAAGAATGATGGGACTTTCCATGCCGGTGATTTTTTCGATCGGCATCAGCAGATACTGCAACGGCCCGTTGAGATCTTTCAGCGTGACGTAACCCTGCGCGCTATTCACCTGCTGGCATGGCGCTGGGTTGCCCGTCGCCGCCATATTCGGCACGCACTTTTCGCTGATGATCTGCCATAAGGCGTTAGAGTTTTTATGGAAATGGATGGCGCCGGCGATCAGTCCGACAATCAACAGCACCAATAAAGCGGTAAGTAACTTCAGGGTACGACGACTGCCCTGCATAGCCCGATTCCTCTGTTCATCACCTGCCAGCATCCTCGCCTGGCAGGTGATGAAAGTCACGGACTAATCCTCCGCGCCACGCAGGATGGCGTCGAGTTTTTCTGGCTGCAAACGAATCTGCGCTGCACGACGATGCGCCTGCATCCCTTCGGTACGGCTCTGGCGCACCGCAGGAGCAGCGATGGCGGCGATGCCCTGATCGTCAATCCATTGATGCGTGCAGGTTTTCAGATACGCACCGACCCACAATCCGCCGGTGTAACGTGCCGCCGCCATGGTGGGCAGCGTGTGGTTGGTGCCGCAGCATTTATCAGAAAACACCACGCTGGCGTTTTGCCCGATAAACAGCGATCCGTAATTGCGGATGCGCGCCGCCAGCGCATGGGGATCGCGCGCATGGATTTGCAGATGCTCGGTGGCGATTTCATCGGTGTACGCCACCATCGCATCCTCGTCGGCACAGAGAACAATTTCGCCCTGACGCTGCCACGCCTCACCAGCCGTTTTCGCCGTCGGCAAGGATGCCAGCTGCGCCTCAATTTCTCGCAATGTTGCATGCGCCACGCGTTCGCTGGTGGTGGCCAGCCCAACACGCGTGCGCACGTCATGCTCCGCCTGCGCCAGCAGATCCGCTGCCAGCACGCGCGGATCAGCACTGTCATCGGCGACGATAAAGATTTCGCTCGGCCCCGCCAACGCATCAATACCTACTTTGCCAAATACCTGACGCTTCGCCTCATTGACGAAAGCGTTGCCCGGCCCAACGATCTTGTCCACCGCCGGCAGCGATGCGGTGCCGTATGCCATCGCGGCAATGGCCTGCGCACCACCAACTTTGAAAATGCGGTGCGCTCCGGCCAAGTGGCAAATTGCAATCATTGCCGGATGAGCGCCCGGCGGCAGACAGGCGATGATGTTATCGCAGCCCGCCACCACCGCTGGCACGATAGACATCACCGGCGCGGAGAGAATCGGATAGCGTCCGCCCGGCACATAGCAGCCCACGGTTTCAATCGGGATGATGCGATGCCCCAGATGAACGCCCGGCAACGTCTCAATCTCCAGTGGCTGCAAGGTGGCGCGCTGCGCTTCGGCGAAGCGGCGCACCTGCGCAATGGCAAACTCACTGTCCTGGCGGGTTTGATCGGCGAGTTGCGCCAGCGCCTGCTCGATCTCTGCTGCCGAAACTTCCAGCTGCTCCGGCGCGACACCATCAAATTTCTGCGAGTAATCACGCAGTGCCGCGTCTCCGCGCTGACGCACGTTGCTAATAATGTCGCTCACGGTGGCGATCAGGCTGGCATCCGCCTGCGCATCCTCGCCCGCGGCTTGCTTGATAAACTGCACGCGTTGTTTGCTCATGCTTCCGTCTCCGCCAGTTGTCCCAATTTGATCTGCGCCAGCATCGCAAGGTGATCGTAAACCACCCATTCATCAACAATTTTGCCGTTCACCACGTGATAATGGCTCATGCCCATCACCAGCAGACGCTGTCCCGTCGGTTTACCCAACTCGCCGTAGCCAAGATGATGCCCTTCCATTACCCAGCGCACCGCCACTTTGGTGCCGCCCTCTTCACATGGATTGGAGCAGATATGCTGCGGCATCCATGCGCCGTCCGGGATCATGCCGATCAGCGCCAGCGTCTGATGGATCACCGATGCCTGACCATACAGCTCTTTCATCAATGGGCCGTGCCACTGCACATTGCTGGCGTAAACCTCTTTCACTTTGCCCAGCATGCGTTTGTTGTAAATCTCGTGCAGCCAGCCCAGCACCTGTGCTTCGGTATCACTGTGCGCCAACGTGTAATCCGGATCGCTTTCCGGCGGATACTGGCCAAGCAGACGACGGTTTTCGCCAATCTCCGTCAGTCGGAAACCCTTATCAAACTGCTCTTTCGCCATGTTGTAGGCGATCTGGTCGGTATCCAGCCCCAATTGACGCATCAGCGACATGTTGTCGCTCACCACCCATTCGCGGTAAATCTTGTTTTCCAGAATCATGCAATCCGCCACGGTACGCGTGGTAAAGGTGCGATTAGTGGGTTTACCGTACTGGCTTGGCTGCGTGTGGCGGCCGCTACCGGTAACCAGATGCGAGGTGTAAAAACCGTCAACGTCGTTGCCGTTCCAGATCACCTGCGTTGCCATGCCGCGACGTTCCGGGAAGGCGACCAAACGTTGCAAGGTATCGAGCACCACTTGTTCACGGGTATAAATGGTGCCCAATGCGTTATATAACACGCAGTTATGGGTGTAATGGCTGTAGATCAGCCCGACATCGCGCTCATCCCAGATCTTGTGGGTACAACGCACAATGTAATCAACGATATCGGTATAGCAGGGATCGAAACCGCGCATTGGCTGCACCCGCGCACGGTTTTCTGGAACCAGATCGACAAAATCCCGTCGCTCAACCTGCAAAACCGGTTCGGCCTGGGTGCGTGCTGAGGTTTTTTCTGCGCTCTTTTCACTGGCGGTGGCTTTATTAGCCGTATCCGTTGTAGACATAAACACTCCTGCTTTTGACGAATTAAGGGTGAGCGCGGTCCTCGCAATCAAGCGCTGCCGATTCACCCGGCTGAATTCAGGGTGCAGAACGCCGTCGGTAATTAAGGGATTAATTACCGTGACGTGATGCGTTATTTAAAAGTGCTGATTAATCAGCTGAGTAGCTGTAACCAGATTGAGAGTTCATCAATACCTAAATATTCCCGCATGATGACGCCATCACGTAATTCCAAATGAGAAATACCGGAAATACACACTGGCTTGCGCGACGGCGGACCAAACTTTCCGTAGCCGTCATGCCAGCTCAACAGTGACCAGCGCAGGCTGATGCGCACCGGTTCGTTGGCATCGCGGCGCACCACCAAATGATGCAGCTGCGTTTCGCTGTCAGCGAATGAGGCGCGATAGCCGGAAAGGAAGCTGCCAATCTCCTGCTCGCCGGTAAAGCTGCTGTGGCCCGGTCCGTGCAAGGTGGCGGCAGGATGATAAACACCTGGCACCACGCCGCTGTTGCCGCCGGCCCACATGCTGAGATAGCGCTCAATCAAACCCGCGATGGTTCCTTCGGCATCATCGCCATCCGGGCCGCCAGCCCAACGCGCTTCCAGCTCTTCGGGCGCGGGCATCTCCAGCCCTTGCTGCTGGCGCATCTGCGTTAGATGCTGGGCAAACTCCGCCACGTTGGTACCAATCTGCGCAAGAATGCCCGCGCGATCCTGCAGCAGCCACTCTTGCTCCACCAGCCCATCACGACAAATACGATCGGCGAAAGTACGTACCCAAACCGTTTTGCCACTCGGCGCGCCAAAGAAGCCTTCGCCCAGATGCTGAATACGTGCCTGCGTGCGCTGCGAGGCGTACCAACAGGTATCGCCTTCACGCGCGGTGAGAATATCTTCGGTCAGCACCTGACGCTGCGGGAAGCAATGTAACGCTTCCAGCGTCAAACGCATGAAATCGCTGAGTTCGGTCAGGCGCTTTTCCGGCGTGTGAAATACCACCGGCGTGGCGTAGAAATCAGCCAGCTGCCCGATATCCTTCTGCTCCCATACCACGTGGGTTAACGTCAGAATAAACTGCTGAATAGAATCAAACTGGGGACTGAAACCCGGCAATCGCATTACTCAACCTCCTCTGAACGAAATAGCAGCTGGCCGTTCTCTTCTACCACGCCGTGACGCGGACGCCGCGCGGAGTGGCGTACTACCAACGTGCCGGGAATAACAATTTGCTCGGGTGCCATCACCGCGCTGTCGATTTGCTGCATTAGCAGGCCAATGGTGCGTTGCACCATCACTTCAACCGGCTGACAGATAGACGTCAGCGCATACGAAGGCCAGCCCGCTGGACCAACATCGTCATAACCCACCACCGACACATCCTGCGGAATGCGCAGACCAAACTCGTAACGCGCCACATCCATAACCGTCAGCGCCATATGATCGTTGACGGCAAACACCGCATCGGGCGGCGTGCCGCTGCTGAACAATTGACGCGCCGCCTGTGCGGTTTGCTCGCTGTCGTTTTGACCCGCTAACACCGTGACGTCGATGTTGCGCGCGCGCAATGCCTCGCGAAAACCGTCCAGCCGTAGCTGATTTACCGAAGCGTTGTCCGCGCCGGTAATGCAGGCAAAGCGTTGATGTTCGCCTGCCAACAGAAATTCGGCGATCTGACGTGCGGCGGCACGGTTATCGGTATTCACGCTTGACGCCATTTCGCTTTCGGCGGTGCGGTTGAACAGCACCACCGGAATGCCCGCGCCGTGGCACTCTTCGGATAACGCATCGGATAACGCGCCGGATGCCAGCACAATGCCATCCACGCGGTACTGCATGATCTGATCGAAAATGCGGTCAACATTGCTATCCCGATCGCTGACGAACAGCAGCAGATGGTAGTTAAGCGCATCCAGTTCACGCCCCAACGCTTCCAGCACATGGGGATAAAACGGATTATCGAAACAGGAGATCACCACACCAACGATGCGCGAACGTGCGGTGTTCAGCGATCGCGCCAACGCGTTGGGTCGATAACCCAACTCACGGGCAGACTGCAGCACCTTTTCACGCGTGGCCGGTGAAATACTGGCGCCCGGCGTGAAGGTACGCGATACCGCAGACTGTGAAACGCCGGCGTGCTGCGCAACTTGTTGTGAGGTCACTGGACCGAAGGTCTTACGTTTCATGGCGTTATCTTCCTGTTTAGCACACTGATGCACGGGTGACTGCCGGGCATTGTAGCCAATTTCATCAACCGGACTCACCTGCTTCGGTGTGTGTTTTTTACTCTTACACCTTTTTTGCATGCGTATGCAACACTCAATAACTTTTTTTTCACATTGCCAAGCACACACTTTACAAACATGAAATCATTTCGTAACTTCGGCCGTTGAATACGTATTCAATGCATGCAACATAACCGACCCGGACTCAGGATGAAACCCGCGTTTTTAGTCACTTATCTGCGTTGATAAGAGGTTTAACATGTTTCGAGCACTGTTTAGCCGTCCCGAGCTGTTGACGTTTTTCACCATGAGCGTGCTGTTTTTTATCTGCATTCACGGCTTCGATGCCTTCATGGCGCCTTACATGGTGAGATTAGGCATTGAACCGCAAACCATCGGCATGATCATGGGCGCCTCTGGTTTGGCGTCGCTGTGCATCCGTTTTCCGCTCAGCGTCATCTCTGACGTGATGAAAAATCGCAAAGTGTTTATGCAGTTCGCCCTGCTGCTGCCGGTGATTGCCTGGCCGCTGGCGTGGATGTTCCCCGCTGCGCTGACATTCTGGCTGGCCAAGCTGGCCTGCGGCATCGCTGCCGCGAGTTGGGTGCTCTATAACATCATTTTTATTCGCTATTTTCGTCGTGACGACGCGCCGGCTGCGGTGGCGCTGTTGGCATTGGCCGGGCCGATTGGCGTATTTATTAGCAATGCCATTTGCGGTGCCGTTGCCCTATGGCTGGGCAGTACGCAGGCGTTTTTTGTGCCAGCGATTGCCGGTTGCCTGGCGCTGCTTCTCAGCCTGCGCGTTCGTGAAGAGGAAGATAGCCACAAAGCGCCGCACCTCAAAGCCTGTATCGACAGCGCTAAACGCCAGCTAGCGGACCGCTCAATTTGGTTTATTGGGCTGCTGGCGACGGTGGTGATTTTGGTCCCGTTTGCCACTCGCGACACGCTCACGCCCATATACGCTCAGCAGTTAGGTGCCAAGGCGGGCACGCTGGCAGTGCTGAGTAATATCCACTTGTTGTTTTATGGTGTGGCCGTGGCATTGTGCAGTTCCGTGTTTTATCAGCGGCTGGGCTTGGTTAACACCGCGCTGGTGGGCATCGGATTACAAATCATCTCGTCAATTTTCGTCCCCTTGACCAGCAACATGTGGCTGATTTACCTGTGGCAAGGTCTGGCCGGTTTTTCCTTTGGCATGGCGTTTGCCGTGTTTATGTCCTTGAGCGTGGTTAACACTTCGGAACATGAACAAACCACCCGGATGGGGCTGTTTCAAACCATCTATTCGTGCGGCATGTTTTTCGGCCCGGTGTTGATGGGCGTGTTGTTGCAACACGTCAATGTCTACGCGGGTTATTGGGTGATTGGTGGCTTGTGTCTGATCGCTGGCGTGTTAACACCGCTAGCGGCAAAACGGGTGCAGCAGCGTCAGTTGCCGCCAGCGGCACGTAAAGCGAGCGGCATGCTGTCGCAGGATGCGGTGAAATGAGTGCCGCGCGCCTGCAACCGCAGCGCAACAGTGCGGAAGAGGTTGAACGCCGCTTAGCCGCTATCAACGCAGGTCGCGCGCTCAACGCGATTATCAGTATTAATCCCCAGGTGATGAAAGAGGCACAGCGCTGCGATCGCTTATGGCGTAGCGGCGCGCCGGTTGGCGTGCTGCACGGCATTCCGCTGGTGATAAAAGATAATATTGATTGCGTCGGCATGGCTACCACGCTCGGCTGCCGGGCGCTGGCCGAAGCACAGCCACGTGAAGATGCGCGCGTAATTGCACGCCTGAGAACTGCGGGTGCGCTGATTCTCGCCAAAGCGAATCTGTCTGAGTTCGCCTTTGACGTACGTTCGCGCAGTTCGCTCGGCGGCGATGTGCGCAATCCCCTGAATCCACAGCTGACCGCCGGTGGCTCAAGCGGCGGCAGCGCAGCGGCGGTGGTGGCCGGTATGGCGGATGCGGCACTCGGCAGTGATACTGGCGGATCGATTCGCATTCCCGCGGCATGGACCGGTCTGGTGGGACTGCGTCCGGCATTTCGCCGCCGCCAGCTGCGCGGCGTCGCACCGCTTTCGCTCAGCAAAGACACCGTTGGGCCGATGACATGGTGCGTGGATGATGCGGCGCTGCTGCATCAGGTAACGCATGGGCTGCCGGTGCGCCCGCTAGCGCAGCGAACCTTGCGGGGTGTGCGGCTGGGTATGATTAACGATCTGTCAGGCGATGATGACGCGCAACGTCAGGCATTAGCACTGGCTTTCTCTCGTCTGCGGCGGGCGGGCGCCACACTGATTCCGCTGCGGTTACCGCTATCATCGCGCGTGGCGCAGGAACCTTGTCTCAGCCTGCGCGAATTCCATCCGGCGATGTCCCGCTGGCTAAGCAAAATGGACCATGCGCCTGCTTCGCTTTCGGATCTGCTGGCACGAGGCGAACATCTCGCCGAGTTCGATGAACTGCTGCAATTACACCTCACGCGCAGCGCGCTGGTGTGTGCCGCATGGCGCGAGCAACGCCGTTTTCAACGCCATTTGCGTCAGCAACTGCAACAGCAGATGCAGGATCAGCGGCTGGATGCGCTGATTTATCCCACCAGCCAGCGCACTCCGATTTCACTGGAGAAGATGCCGCCGGGCTGGGCGCCGGAGCTGGCGGCCATCAGCGGCTTACCCGCCGTAACGTTGCCGTTTGGTCAATTGACTAACGGTTTGCCGCTGGGGCTGGAACTGCTCTATCCAGCGCCTGATGAAGAAGCATTGCTGGCGCTCGCTTTGGCGATAGAGCGACTGTAAAACCAGAAAATTCATCATGTTAACCCCCGTTCTGCGGGGCTTTCTGCTGCCTGCAATTTGAAAAAACTGCGCACATTCTCACTTTTCATTTTTTCCCCTTTCAGCCTCTTTACGCTCTTTGCATACGTATGCAAACCTGATTAACAGCAATCAATGATGAGGAAAAGAGCATGGCAATCTGGTTAAAACAGGCGGCAGCGAAAGCAGAACGCCAACAGCAGCAACAGCGCGTTCGCAGCGATGTGGAAGCAGTGCTGGCGCAAATTGAAGCGCGCGGCGATGACGCGGTGCGCGAACTCTCGATTAAGTTCGATGGCTTTGCCCGCGATGATTTCCGCTTAACGCCGCAGGAGATCAATGCCTGCCTGCAACAGCTGACCAAACAAGATATTCGCGACATCGAATTCGCTCAGGAGCAGGTGCATAACTTCGCTCAGGCGCAAAAAAATTGCCTGACCGATTTGGCGATTGAAACGCGTCCGGGCGTGATACTTGGCCATCGCAACATTCCCATCAGCAATGTCGGCTGTTACGTGCCGGGCGGCAAATACCCGCTGCTGGCTTCGGCGCATATGTCGATCATTACCGCCAAAGTCGCAGGCTGCGATCGCATCGTGAGCTGCGCCCCGCCGTTTCACGGTAAACCGGCTGCAGCCATTGTTGCGGCGCAGTCGATGGCCGGCGCCGACGAGATCTATGCGCTCGGCGGCATTCAGGCGGTGGGCGCCATGGCGATTGGTACTGAGCGGATTGCGCCGGTCGATATGTTAGTCGGGCCGGGCAACGCGTGGGTGGCCGAAGCCAAACGCCAGCTATTTGGCCGCGTTGGCATCGACCTGTTCGCTGGCCCGACCGAAACGCTGGTGATCGCCGATGACAGCGTTGACGGTGAACTCTGCGCAACCGATCTGCTCGGCCAGGCGGAACATGGCCCCACCTCACCCGCGATTCTGCTGACCTGCTCGCGCCAGCTGGCACAGGAGACCGAGCGCTATATCCACCAGCTGTTGCTGCAACTGCCTACCGCCGATGTGGCGCAACAAGCCTGGCACGATTATGGCGAAATCATTCTCTGTGCCGATCACGATGAGATGCTGGCAGAAGCCAACCGCATCGCTTCTGAACACGTGCAGGTGATGACCGATCGCGATGACTGGTATCACCAGAACATGCGCAATTACGGCGCGCTGTTTCTCGGGCCGCGTACCAATGTGGCTTATGGCGACAAGGTGATCGGCACCAACCATACGCTGCCCACGCTGGGTGCATCGCGTTATACCGGCGGCTTGTGGGTGGGCAAATTTATGAAAACCTGCACCTGGCAGCGCGTCACCAGCGATGCGGCTTCGGCAGAAATCGGCGCTTACTGCTCGCGCCTGGCGCTGCTGGAGGGCTTTGCCGGTCATGCCGAACAGGCCAACATTCGCGTGCGCCGCTACGGCCAGCAGGATGTGGCCTACGCCGCACCCGCGCCGGTTACGGTGAAATAAGGAGGCGCGCATGGTTCCGACTACCCCTTTATTTCGCCTGGATGGACAGCGCGCGCTGGTGACCGGCGGCTCGCGCGGTATCGGCTTTGCCGCCGCTATCGCGCTGGCCGACGCCGGAGCGCAGGTGTGGATTGCCGCGCGCGACACCGATCGCCTGGCGCACGGCGTGCAGCAGGCGGCGAGCGCCGGCCTGACATTGCATCCGCTGCCGCTCGACGTCTGCAACACGCGCGCGGTGCGCCAGACACTACACGATTTGCCGAGCTTTCATGTGCTGGTCAACAGCGCCGGGCTGGCGCGCCATCAGCCGTTTAGCGAGGTCAGCGAAGCCAACTTTGATGCGGTGATGGACGTAAACCTGCGCGCCACGTTTTTCCTGTCGCAGCAGGTCGCGGCCGGTATGCAGGCCGCCGGACACGGCGGCAGCATTATCCATCTCTCTTCGCAGATGGCGCACGTCGGCGGCCCGCAGCGCAGCGTCTACTGCGCATCAAAAGCGGCGCTGGAAGGGCTGACGCGTGCCATGGCGCTGGAGCTGGGACGCGATGGCATTCGCATCAACACCTTGTGCCCCACCTTTATCGAAACCGAACTGTCGCAGGCCTCGCTGGCAGATGAAGCGTTTCGCCAGCAGACGCTGCGCCGCATTCAGATTGGTCGTCTTGGCACGCTGGAAGATGTGATGGGGCCGGTGGTGTTTCTGGCATCACCGGCCGCAGCGTTGGTCACCGGCAGCGCGCTGAAGGTGGATGGCGGCTGGACGGCTTATTGAGGAACTCATTATGAAAGCGTTATTGCGTCGTGATGTGCTGCTGTTTTTCATTATTAGCTTGCTGTTTTTTATCAGCATTCACGCCTTTGATCCGTTTCTCGCCCCCTACATCATGTCGCTGAATGTCGAGGCGCGCGTGATGGGAATTATCATCGGCGCGACCGGATTGGCCTCGATGCTGCTGCGTTTTCCGACCGGCATTCTGTCGGACCGCTTTCGCCGCCGCAAACGCATTATCCAGATTGGCTTGTTGTTTACGCTTATCGCCTGGCCGGTGGTTTACCTTTGGCCGACACCGGAAACACTGTTTATCGCCAAGCTCGCCGATGGCGTCACCAGCGCGACGTGGGTGGTGTATAACGTGATGTTCGTGGCTTACTTCCCGCCGCTGGAAGCCGCCGCCGCGATCGCCATGCTGAGCGTCACCTCGCCGGTAGGCACTTTTATCGGGATTTCGGTGGCGGGATTTATTGCCCGTCATTTCGGTGCCGAATCGAGCTTTTTGGTGGCGTCCGCTGCCGCGCTGCTGGCTTTTTTGCTGACATTCTTTATCCGTGAAAAACGCCCGGAAGCGATGCCCACGGCGCAACGTCTCTCTGCGGTTCGCACTCAGCTGCGTGATCCTTCGGTGTGGTATCTCGGCGGACTCTGTGCACTGGTGATGATGGTGCCATTTGCCACGCGCGACACGCTGACGCCGCTACTGGCAGAAGGCTTTGGCATGGCGGCCGCTTCGCTGGCGACGCTAAGCGGCATCCATCTGTTCTTTTATGCGCTGGCCACCGCGCTGTGCGCGCCCTTCTTCTATCGCCTGCTGGGCTTACGCAACACGGCAATTATCGGCGGCGTGCTGCAAGGGGCCGTAGCGATAGCCATGCCTTACGCGCCCAATATCTGGCTGCTGTATGGCTTGCAGGCGCTGGCGGGCTGTGCCTTCGGCATGATCTCCACCGTGCTGAATTCGCTGATCGTCACCCGCACGCCCGCCTGGCAGCAATCCACTCGCGTTGGGCTATATCAAAGCATCTACTCCGCCGGGATTTTCTTTGGCCCGGTGCTGGTCGGCTACATCAAATATTACTTCGCGATGCAGCAGGGCTTTATGGTGATTGGCATTATTTCATTACTGTCGCTGCTGCTGGTGCGCCATGTGATGCGGATGGTGAATGCCCGTCCTGTGGCGGAGGGCTAATCATGTCACTGCCTTTGGTGTTACTGGGCGGTACCTTGTGCGACGGCGCGTTGTGGCAACCGCTTTGCCGCCATCTACCGCAGCAGCCGATGATCATTCCCGAGATGAGCGGTGCTGACAGCGCCGAACAGCTCGCGGCACAGCTGCTGAATGATTTGCCGGCGCGCTTTTTACTGGTGGGATTCTCGCTGGGTGCGCTGGTGGCACTGGAGATGCAGGCGCAAGCCGCGCAACGCATCGCGGGCCTCGCGCTGCTGGCGGTGAATCCGTTGGCGGATGCGCCGGTCAACGCTGCGGGACGTATTGCCTTGCTTGATCGAGCTGCGAAAAACGGTATGCGATCGGTGATTGAGCAACTCTGGCCGCGCTATGTGCATGCATCGCGGCTGGCGGATCGCGAGCTGCTTGGCGCGCTGGTGACGATGGCAGAACGCAGCAGCGTTGAGCGCTTTCGTCAACAGACCGCCATCGCCCTACAACGTCGCGATTTACGGCATACCTTACCGGCGCTGCAGGCACCGCTGTTGATCCTCAACGGCGACAGCGACGCCATCTGCACCCCCGAACACCATCACCTGCTTGTCAAAGCGGCTCCCGCCGCACGCCACATCACGCTTGAGCAGTGCGGACACTTTCTGCTGCTGGAGCAGCCGCAAGCTTGTGCCCGCGCGCTGCAAACCTGGATTAAGAGGAGTGAATTATGCGTATCAACCCTTTAAAACAACGCCGTGAACCGATTATTAACGGCTGGCTGGCGATCCCCAGCAGCTACAGCGCCGAGATTGCCGGACATCAGGGCTTTGATGCCGTCACCGTTGACCTGCAACATGGCCTGATCGATTTCGCCGCCGCACTCAGCATGTTGCAGGCGCTATCCTCCACACCCGCGACGCCGCTGGTGCGCGTCTCGCACAACGAGCCGGCGCAGATTATGCGCATGCTGGATGCCGGCGCCTACGGCATTATCTGCCCGATGATCAACGATGCCGCCGAAGCGCAGCAGTTTGTCGATGCCTGCCGCTATGCGCCGCAAGGTTCGCGCTCGTTTGGTCCAGCGCGTGCGCTGCTGTATGGCGGCAAAGATTATCCGCAGCATGCTAACCAGCAAATTCTGACGCTGGCGATGATTGAAACACGCGCGGGGTTGGCCAATCTTGATGCCATTCTCGACGTCGAGGGATTGGACGGCGTGTTTATCGGCCCCAACGATCTGTCCCTTACCCTCACCGGCCAGGCCAGCGCCGAATCGCAGCATCCTGAGATGTTAAATGCCATTGAACGGGTGCTGAGCCGCACCCGCGCCGGCCACAAACTGGCCGGTATTTTTTGTACCAGCGGAGAAGCCGCCGCACAGCGCATCGCACAGGGCTTTCAGTTGGTGACCCCCGCCAATGATGTGATGCAGCTAACGCATGCCGCACGCCACGCTGTCGCCACCGCGCGCGGTGAGGCGTTGCCTGTTCGTTCTGGTTCGGGTTATTGAGGAGAAGAAGATGAAACAGCAAACATTGTCCGCTACAGCAGCACGTGCGCGCCTGATTGCGCCGCAAGATATGGTGTCGTGCAATCTGGCGTTTATCGACTGCAAACTGCCGGGTTCGCATCTCAAGCAGAATTACTCGTTTATCGGGCCGGGCGTGACGCAGTCGTCTGAGCAGGTGATCAATATTCCTGAAGCGCACGGTTTTAATATTGGCGCGGCGGCGATGCCAAAAGGCGTGACCAATAATCTGCATCTGCATTTCACTGCCGAAGTCTTCCTGATCCATGAAGGCCGCTGGCGTTTCCGCTGGGGGAATAAAGGCGAAGAGTCGCTGGAGCTCGACGCTCCGGCGATTGTCAGCCTGCCCACCTGGATTTTCCGTGGCTTCACCAATGTGTCGGCTACCGATACCGATGGCTGGGTATTTACCGTGCTGGGCGGCGATAACACCGGCGGCATTATCTGGCATCCCGATGTGATGTCGGCAGCGGCGGAATATGGACTCTATCTCAGCCCCAATAACATGCTGATCGATACCTCAACCGGCGCGGCGATCCCGCCGGTTGCAGAGCGTATGCCGCCGCTGCCCGAGGTGGAGATGGCGCAGTTACAGCATTTTACGCCCGAGCAGATGGCGCAGTTTGCCGTCACCGGTGAGCAGCGCGCCTGGAGCGATCACGCGCTACTGGATGCCATGTTGCCGGGTCACGGTGCGCGTATGGCACCCGTTATCGGCTATGGCATCAATCAGGATCGTCAGGTCGCTCCGCCCATCAACACACCACACGGCTTCTCAGTAGAGTGGCTGGCTTTGCCAAAAGCGGGCGAGATGGGTACGCACCGCTGCGCACAGGTGCAAGTACTCATGGTGTTTAAGGGCACGCTTACTGTGACCTTCAATCGTGATGGTGAAGAAGTGACGATGACCGCGCCGGAGCGTTCGGTGATTTCCGTGCCGGCAGGCAGCTGGCGTCGCTATCAGGCATCCGATCATGCGTGTGAAGTGGTGATTACCACTGCGGGTGACGGACGGAAAAAACTGGAATGGGATAAAGCGATTGTCGATGCCGCTGCTGCGTTAGGTTGGGGGCTGGATCCAGATGGCTATCTGGTACGTCAGGCATTGTTGCCGCTGGTGGCCCAGCGTGCCGGTCGGCGGTTGGCGACGCAAGAGGCGTAATCGTATGTAAAAAGGTCGCCATAAATGGCGACCTGACGATGTACGTTATGGCTTCATCACCTGGTCGTAGCTGCCGCCATCGGCGAAGTGGGTTTTCTGGGCTTGCGTCCAGCCACCAAACTTGTTGTCGATAGTGAACAGTTTTACCGGGGCGAATTTATTGGCAAATTTCTCCGCAACGGCTTTATCACGTGGACGATAGAAATTTTCCGCCGCGATAGTCTGACCTTCCGGCGAGTAGAGATACTTGAGGTAATCTTCGGCTACTTTGCGGGTGCCCTGCTCGTCGACCACTTTATCCACTACCGAAACCGTTGGCTCCGCCAGAATCGATTCGCTTGGGGTGACGATCTCAAACTTGTCTTTACCCAGCTTATTTACCGCCAGATAGGCTTCGTTTTCCCACGCTATCAGCACATCGCCAATGCCGCGTTCCACGAAGGTGTTAGTGGCACCACGTGCGCCGGAATCCTGCACTTCTACGTTCTTAAACAGCGATTTCACGTAAGCCAGCGCTTTGGCTTGATCGCCGTTGTTCTGATCCAGCGCCCAGCCCCATGCAGCCAGATAATTCCAGCGTGCGCCGCCTGACGTTTTCGGGTTTGGCGTGATGACGGAAACGCCCGGTTTGATCAGATCTGGCCAATCATGAATGCCTTTCGGGTTGCCTTTGCGCACCAGGAACACGATGGTTGAGGTGTAGGGTGCGGAGTTGTCCGGCAGGCGCTTAATCCAGTCTTTATTGATACGACCTCGGTCAGCAATAGCATCGACATCAGATTGCAGCGCCAGCGTAACCACATCAGCACGGATGCCATTGATCACTGAGGTTGCTTGTTTACCTGAACCGCCGTGCGACTGGCGAATCACCACGTTGTCGCCGGTTTCCTGCTTGTAATGCGCGTTAAACGCTTTGTTGTACTGCTCGTACAGCTCACGGGTTGGATCGTAAGAGACGTTTAACAGCTGAATATCCTTTGCCAGAACACTGGTTGAAGCCAGTAACAGGGTGACACCAATACTCCACTTATTCATTGCTTGCTCTCCCGAGGTCGTTATAGAACAAGACTGACACAAACTTATCCACGGATTAAAGAATTAAAAATAAGCTGTTATAACCGCACGGAATATGAGCAGGCATAAAAAAGGCGCGAATCGCGTCGCGCCTTGATGCTGAATAATCAGTAGAGTTTTTTCGCGGTATCCAGCCAGTCGCGTTTGAATGGACGCTTCATATTTTCAATCGCATCGATGATGTCGTGATGCACCATCTTCTCGTTCTGAATACCGACGCAGCGGCCGCCGTAGCCTTGTAGCAGCAGCTCGATGGAGTAGGAACCCATGCGCGAGGCCAGAATGCGGTCATAGGCACAAGGTGCGCCGCCACGCTGAATGTGACCGAGAACGGTAGCGCGGGTTTCGCGTTTGGTTTCAGCTTCGATGAAGTGCGCCAGATCGTCGATATCGCAGATGTGCTCGGTGATCGCCACGATGGCGTGCTTTTTACCTTTGGCAATGCCGGCTTTGATTTCAGCAACCAGCTCTTCGCGGGTATACGGGATTTCAGGCAGCACGATAAACTCGCAACCACCGGCAATCGCTGCCGCCAGGGTTAAATCGCCGCAGTAACGGCCCATCACTTCCACGATGGAGATACGCTGGTGGGAAGATGAGGTGTCACGCAGGCGGTCAATCGCTTCAACCACGGTTTCCAGCGCAGTGAAATAACCGATGGTGTAATCAGTACCTGCTACGTCGTTATCAATGGTGCCAGGCAGGCCGATGCACGGGAAGCCCATTTCGGTCAGGCGCTTAGCCCCCATGTAGGAACCATCACCGCCGATAACCACCAGCGCATCAATACCACGCTTTTTCATGTTATCAATCGCGGTCTGGCGCACTTCATCGTTGCGGAATTCTGGGAAGCGGGCGGAACCGAGGAAGGTGCCGCCGCGGTTGATCATGTCTGACACGCTGTAGCGGTCAAGGTTGATCATGCGATCTTCGTACAATCCCAGATAGCCGTCGTAAATACCAAAAACTTCCAGTCCTTCACTCAGCGCGGAACGTACAACTCCGCGAATGGCTGCGTTCATGCCTGGGGCGTCGCCGCCGCTGGTCAGTACTCCGATTTTTTTGATCATGACAACCTCTGGATTGTTCAAAAACTAAGGATTATTCCTGCCATGTGTCCGGCGTGGACCAGCTCGCGATCGCATGGCTTAATAGTTGCAAAATAGTATATCAAACGCTTGATGCTGAATTGATTCAGGTCAGACAAGTTTTCGCTAATTTTTTACAGAGTTGTTAGCGTTACGTCACTTTTTTTGTGTAATTGCATGATTTTAAATCGCTAACCTTGAAAAAATCCATGTTGATTGCTCGGCACAACAGAACAGGGATCTTGATGGATGATGACGTCTGAGCCGGGAAACCTCTTGAGTAACGCCTGCTCAATTTGATCGGCCACCTGATGGGCCTGCACCAGCGGCAGCTGATCTTCCATCTCCAGATGCAGCTGGATAAAACGCGTGGGGCCCGATTGTCGCGTGCGTAATGCATGCGCGCCGCGTACGCCCGGCCAATTGGTCACCACGTTGATAATCTCCTGCGTTTCATGCTCGGGCAAAACGCGATCCAACAGCGCCTGTACCGCGTCATAACCCATCCGCAACGCGTTATAGAGAATGTAAACGCCGATGCCGAGCGCGAACAACGCATCCGCCCGTACAAAACCATAGCTGCTCAAAACGAGAGCGACCAATATTGCGCCGTTCATCACCACGTCAGATTGATAGTGCAGCATGTCTGCGCGAATCGCCTGGCTGCGCGTGCGTCGCACCACCCAGCGCTGGAAAGCAACCAACGTCAGGGTTGAAAACAGCGCAATCACCGTCACCACAATACCCACCAGCGGCGCATGTAAGGTTTCGGGTGAGGCCAGATGCTGAATGCCGGTGAGAAACAGAAACAGCGCCGAGCCGGAGATAAACATGCTTTGCGCCAGCGCGGCCAGGGATTCGGCTTTACCGTGGCCGAAGGTGTGATCGTCATCGGCCGGCTGCAGTGAGTAGCGCACCACCAGCAAATTGGTGAGTGAAGCGGCGATATCCACCAATGAATCCACTAACGCCGCCAACATACTGACTGAACCGGTATGCCACCAGGCGAAAATTTTCACGATTAACAGCAACGTCGCCAACGTAGTCGCCGCCAGCGCCGCCCGATTCACTAACTTTGCATAGGAAGAATCCATGCTATGCCTCGCCGGGTCGCACGCTTCATAGGTGCGGCCTTTAGGTCTCAAGATGGCTAAAGTTTATCATCGGCATAAGTGTGCTGCGTGATTGAATTTTAAGGCAATGATGTTAGAGAGAAATGACAGGCAAAAAAAACCCCCGCATCATGCGGGGGAAGACAGGGATGGTGTCTATGGCAAGGAAAACAGGGATACTATGTTACTGGTTACTGCTGGTACTACTCACTGCTTGCAGCGGTGATGATGGCTGCAATCCTGAGAGCCGACGAACTTCAGCTAATCGTCGCTCATAATTTTTCTGCAATGTCGCTTGCTGTGCAGGCGTTAGCAGGTGGTACATCTGATTACGAACCCGAGCCATCTCGACTTGCTGTTCTACCGCTGCGCGGGCTTGTTTCTCTGCCTGCTGTCGGATAGCCGATTCGTTAAATTTGTCTGCAATGACAAGGTCATGCATAGTTTCTATATCTTGAACGCTGATGGTTGGGCGTTCGTGTCGCGCTTGCTGCATCAGGTCTCGCATCTGTTGTCGCTGTTGTTCAGTCAGCTCAATGCCATCGAACATGTAGCTTTGCGGATTTTGCGTCATACTGCCTGTCGTCAATCCGCTGTTCGGATGCATCTCGTCAATCGTCGTCGTGTCTGCTGCTTCGGCGCTGGCGTGACTGAGAACCATCGCTGAGGCAATGACGACGGCGGTTAAGTAGCGCATCGTTAACTCCCAGTTCGTTCCGTTTTGCGATTCAACGAGAGCCAGTGTACGGCGGTGGCTGCAAACATCCGTCAGGGGGTGTAAAACTACGTAAAGCGTTGGATTGCAAGTCAAGGAACACGGTATTTTGCCTGCGGAGGGCAATAAAAAATGAATAAAATCCTGTTGGTTGATGACGACCGCGAATTAACTTCGCTGCTTAAAGAACTGCTTGAGATGGAAGGTTTTGAAGTCATTGTGGCAAGCGATGGTGAGCAGGCGCTTAACCTGCTAGACAACACCGTGGACTTGCTATTGCTTGATGTGATGATGCCGAAGAAGAACGGTATCGACACTTTGAAAGAACTACGCCAACAGCACCAAACTCCGGTCATTATGCTGACTGCACGTGGCAGCGAACTGGACCGCGTTCTGGGCCTTGAACTGGGCGCAGATGACTATCTGCCTAAACCGTTTAACGATCGTGAACTGGTAGCGCGTATTCGTGCCATTCTGCGCCGTTCAAACTGGAGCGAGCAGCAACAGCAGCACGATAACAGCTCACCAACGCTGGAAGTCGACTGCCTGCGCCTGAATCCGGGTCGTCAGGAGGCCAGCTTCGACAGCGAAACTTTGGATCTCACCGGCACCGAGTTCACCCTGCTCTATTTGCTGGCACAGCATCTGGGTCAGGTGGTATCGCGTGAGCACCTTAGTCAGGAAGTGCTGGGCAAACGTCTGACACCGTTTGACCGCGCTATCGATATGCACATTTCTAACCTGCGTCGTAAATTGCCGGAACGTCGTGATGGTCATCCGTGGTTTAAAACCCTACGCGGACGCGGCTATCTGATGGTTTCGGCATCATGATTGGAAGTTTAACCACCCGCATCTTCGCCATCTTCTGGCTCACGCTAGCGTTGGTGTTGATGCTGGTTCTCATGGTGCCTAAACTCGATTCGCGCCAGATGACCGCGTTACTGGAAAGCGAGCAGCGTCAGGGCACCATGATTGAACAGCACGTTGAAGCGGAGCTGTCTCAGGATCCGCCGAACGACTTAATGTGGTGGCGTCGCCTGTTCCGCTCCATCGACAAATGGGCGCCGCCCGGTCAGCGTTTATTATTAGTGACCAGCGAAGGCCGGGTGATTGGCGCGCAGCACAATGAAATGCAGATCATCCGCAACTTTATTGGGCAGTCGGATAACGCCGACCACCCACAAAAGAAAAAGTATGGTCGCGTGGAGATGGTTGGACCTTTCGCGGTCCGCGATGGCGAAGACAACTATCAGCTCTACCTGATTCGTCCTGCCACCAGCTCGCAGCTCGATTTCGTTAATCTGCTGTTTGACCGCCCGCTACTGCTGCTGATTGTCACGATGCTGATCAGCTCGCCGCTGCTGCTGTGGCTGGCGTGGAGCCTGGCGCGCCCCGCGCGCAAACTTAAATATGCGGCGGATGAAGTGGCAAGCGGCAATTTGCGCCAGCATCCGGAACTGGAATCGGGGCCGCAAGAGTTTCTGGCTGCGGGTTCCAGTTTCAACCAAATGGTGAGCGCGCTCGAACGCATGATGACGGCGCAACAGCGTCTGCTATCCGATATCAGCCATGAATTGCGTACGCCGTTAACTCGCTTGCAGCTGGCAACCGCGCTCCTGCGTCGCCGTAACGGTGAAGGCAAAGAGCTGCAGCGCATTGAAACGGAAGCGCAGCGTCTGGATGGCATGATTAACGATCTGCTGGTGCTGTCGCGAACGCAGCACAATAACGCGCTGGTTAGCGAAGCGATGAAGGCCAATCAGCTTTGGAATGGCGTGCTGGAAGATGCCAAATTTGAAGCCGAGCAGATGGGCAAACTGATGGAAGTGCCCTATCCGCCTGGCCCGTGGCCGCTGTACGGTAATCCCCATGCGTTGGAGAGTGCGCTGGAAAATATCGTGCGTAATGCGCTGCGCTATTCGAATTCGCACATCAGCGTCAGCTTCTCGGTAGATATTGCGGGCATCACCATTCATGTCGATGATGATGGTCCAGGAGTCAGCCCAGAAGATCGCGAGCAGATTTTCCGTCCGTTCTACCGCACCGATGAGGCGCGCGATCGTGAGTCAGGCGGCACCGGATTAGGCCTGGCGATTGTCGAAACCGCCATCCAGCAGCATCGCGGCTGGGTTAAAGCGGATGACAGCCCTCTTGGCGGTTTACGCCTCACGCTGTGGCTGCCACTGTACTCCGCCCGTCAATAATTTGTTATGCTTCGGCCCTCGTTTCTGGGGGCCTTATGCTAAACATTGTCTTATTTGAACCTGAAATTCCGCCAAATACCGGCAACATCATTCGCTTGTGCGCAAATACCGGTTTCCAGTTACACCTGATTGAACCGCTGGGCTTTGCCTGGGATGACAAGCGCCTGCGCCGCGCCGGGCTGGATTACCACGAATATACCGCCTTAAAAAAACACGCCAATTACGCAGAGTTTCTGGCAACAGAAACGCCACAGCGCATGTTCGCCCTCACCACCAAAGGAACGCCTGCGCACAGCGCGGTGAGCTATCAGAAGGGTGATTATTTGGTGTTTGGTCCGGAGAGTCGCGGTTTACCCGCAGAAATTCTCAACGCGCTACCCGCTGAGCAGAAAATCCGCATTCCGATGATGGCGGAGAGCCGCAGCATGAACCTGTCTAATGCAGTATCAGTGGTGGTGTATGAAGCGTGGCGCCAACTCGATTATGCTGGCGCACTGATCAAAGGCTAGATGCCGTCACCGTACTCAAAGCCTGCGCCGTTGAAGTGCTGATCCATATCCATCGACGGTTTATCGCTGGTCGGTTTACCGACAATGCGCGCTGGTACGCCGGCCGCCGTGGTATGCGGCGGTACAGGCTGCAGGACAACTGAACCGGCTCCGATTTTTGCGCCGCGCCCCACTTCAATGTTGCCCAGAATCTTGGCGCCGGCGCCAATCATCACACCTTCACGGATCTTCGGATGGCGATCGCCGCTGGTTTTACCAGTACCGCCGAGCGTCACCGATTGCAGAATTGAAACATCATTTTCAATGATTGCCGTTTCGCCGATGACAATGCCGGTAGCATGATCAAGCATGATGCCGCGACCAATGCGTGCCGCCGGGTGAATATCCACGGCAAATGAGACGGAGATTTCGTTCTGCAGATAGACAGCCAGCGCTCGGCGGCCCTCTTTCCACAGCCAATGGCCGATGCGATAAGCCTGCAAGGCGTGGAAACCTTTGAGGTAAAGTAGCGGCGTAGAGTATTTATCAACGGCGGGATCGCGCTGGCGTACAGCCTGAATATCGTAGGCCGCAGAGACAATCATCTCTGGGTCTTCACGATAGGCTTCTTCCACGATTTCGCGAATAGCGATAGCGGGCATGATCGGGTTCGCCAGCTTGTTAGCGAGCATGTAGCTGAGCGCGCTGCCGAGGTTTTCGTGTTTGAGCAGTGTCGCATGGTAAAAGCTGGCCAGCATCGGTTCACAGTCGGCCAGGGCTCTGGCTTCGGCTTTGATATGGTTCCAGACCAGTTCTAACTCTTCAGACGACATTGCTGTTTGCTCCCGATAAAAAGAGCGCCTGATGGGGCGCTACAGGTGGTGACGCTGGCGCATCCTGCTTTAGCTTTGGCTGTTTTCGTCCTTCCTTGCACGGCCAAGTAAGGTCAATGCTGCCTCTCGCGCTGATTTTCCGCAATAGAGCACCTGATAAATCTGCTCGGTAATCGGCATTTCTACGCCGACGCGCGCGGCCAACGCTTTGACTTCTTTGGTGTTTCTGTAGCCTTCTACAACTTGTCCGATAATGCGTTGCGCCTCGTCTACGCTCTCGCCTTGCCCCAGCATCATGCCGAAACGACGGTTGCGCGACTGATTATCGGTACAGGTCAGCACCAGATCGCCTAAACCGGCCATGCCCATAAAGGTGGTGGCATCGGCGCCCAGCGCTGCGCCAAGACGGCTCATTTCCGTCAGGCCGCGAGTGATCAAGGCGGTACGCGCGTTGGCACCAAAGCCAATGCCGTCAGAAATCCCCGCACCAATCGCAATCACGTTCTTCACCGCGCCGCCTAACTGCACGCCGATGAAATCCTGATTGTTGTAGACGCGGAAACTTTTGCCGCAGTGCAGCTTCTGCTGCAGGTCTTCAGCGAACTCCGCATCGGTGGATGCCAGTGCGATGGCCGTTGGCATGCCGGCTGCCAGCTCTTTTGCAAAGGTAGGTCCGGAAATCACCGCGAGTGGAATCGCATCGCCGAGGATTTCACGCGCCACATCCTGCAGCAACCGGCCGGTCTCTTTTTCCAGCCCCTTAGTCGCCCAGACAATCCGCGAATCGGCACGCAAATGCGGCTTAAGCTGCGTCAGCACGTCGCCAAATACATGGCTCGGCACGACGACCAGCAGATCGCGACTGGCGTTAACCACGGTTGCCAGATCGGCTTCAGGAACGAGATTATCAGGGAAAGGGACATCGGGCAGGAAAGCAGCATTGCAGCGGTCAGCTTGCAGCTGCGCCACGCTTTGAGGATTGTGGCCCCAGAGCAGAACCGGATGGCCGTTGCGGGCCAGCGTGATGGCCAATGCGGTGCCGTACGAGCCGGCACCGATGACGCTAATTGAAGCGTTGAGTGTAGTCATCAGGCATCCTGATGTGGCGCTTCGCCTTCACCTTGCTGCTGCAGATAGTTCATGAACAGCGCATCAAAGTTCACTGGCGCCAGGTTGAGCTGCGGGAAAGTACCACGAGACACAAGGCTGGTTACGCATTCGCGTGCATACGGGAACAGAATGTTCGGGCAGTACGCGCCGAGGCAATGCGCCATCTGCGTGCCTTCGATACCGCTAATGGTGAAAATGCCCGCTTGCTGTACTTCACACAGGAATGCGGTTTCTTCGCCAACGGTTGCCGTTACGGTAACGCGCAGAACGACTTCAAAAACGCCATCAGCTAACTGAGAAGAGGCGGTGTCCAGATCCAGCTTCACTTCCGGTTCCCACTCTTTCTGGAAAACCTGCGGTGCGTTTGGCGCTTCGTAAGAAACATCTTTGGTGTAAACACGTTGAATCTGGAACTGCATTTCGCTGCTGCTTTGCTCTGACATGTGACTAAATCCTGTGAGTTAAAATTGTCTGACCGAAAAGTTATGCCTGGAGTAAAGGATCAAGTCCCTGACGCCCATCCAGCGCGTAAAGATCGTCACAGCCGCCAATGTGCTGCGCATCAATAAAAATCTGTGGCACCGTAGTGCGGCCGCTGCGTTGAATCATCTCTTCACGTTTCGCCGCGTTCCCGTCAATGGGAATCTCCTGGAACGACACGCCTTTCTGATCCAACAACGCCTTTGCACGGTGGCAATAAGGACAAGTGACTTTGGTGTAGATCTCTACATTCGCCATACGGTTACCTCTGAGAAGTTATTTACCGCGCACCAGTGGCAGATTTTCACCACTCCAGCCGCTCACGCCATCTTTCAGTACAGAGACTTTTTCAAAACCCGCTGCGCTCAATTTCGCTGCAGATTCACCCGCACTTTGACCGGTCGCGCAAACTACAATTATGTGCTGTGACTTGTGCTTTTCCAGCTCGCCCAAGCTCTCTTTTTTGATGTCTGCTGCCGCTACGTTGATAGCCCCAGAAATGTGTCCTTTGCGGTAATCGTCACGTGAACGCACGTCTACCACCACCGCGTCCTCTTTGTTTATCAGGTGGGTAGCTTCACCACGGCTGATAGTTTTTACTTTAGAGAACATACCTTTAACGGTGGTCACAATCACGAGAACGAGTAAAGCGACCCATGCCAGACTGAGGATGGGGTGATTGCTTGCAAACTGCATAATTTCTTGCATGAGGGGTAACGACTCCAAACCGGGCTGATAAGCTAAAACAAGGGTTCTGAGTATACCTGCGCCACTTCGCATGTACAGTCGCTAAGGGGACAGAGTTACGATTTGTGCGTCATTTTCCAAAAAAAGTGTTCTAATCCCAAAATTAAGACAAAGTTTATGCCGGTAAGCTCGGTACAGACATTTTTAGTAAAGTAAAACCCGGCCGGGCTAACTGGTAAGCGGCTGTTCATCGTGGAATAATTATCGACTATGAAGGGAAAAGCGACCGTTACACACACAAGGACCCGTTACAACGGCACTGCGCTTCCGTTGTCATTTCGCTGGTCCGAAATCTCCCTGAGTCTGCTTCTGGCGGGCACATTATTACTTCCTGCCGCCGCTCACAGTGCGGACGACAGTAAAACGCAGTTGAAGTCCATTCAGCAGGACATTGCCGAGAAAGAAAAGAGCGTTAAAGCGCAGAAAGTGCAGCGCAGTAAGTTGTTGGATCAGCTGCAAAGCCAGGAAAAAGTGATTGCGCAGGCCAGCCGTCAGCTGCGCGAAACGCGTAACAGCCTCAGCACGCTCGAGGGTGAAATCGCGCAGGTCACCTCTTCTATCTCGCGGCTGGAAAAGCAGCAAGCACAGCAGGAAAAACTGCTGGCACAACAGCTTGATGCCGCCTTCCGTCAGGGACAGCATAATGGTCTGCAGTTGCTGCTCGGAGGCGAAGAAGCCCAGCGCAGTGAGCGTATTCTTGCCTATTTCGGCTATCTCAACGCCGCACGCCAGAAAAACATCGACGATCTCAAACAAACCCAGCAGCAATTAGCGGAACAGCGTCAATCATTGCAGGGCAAACAGGAGCAGCAAAAATCGTTGTTGGCCCAGCAGCAGACGCAGCAAAGCAAGCTGGAAGTCGCCAGCGCGGCGCGTAAGAAAACGCTCACCATACTGGAAAGCTCGCTGGAGAAAGATCAGGCGGACCTGGTTGAAATGCGTGAGAACGAAAGCCGCCTGCAAAGCAAAATCGTTAAGGCAGAGCGTGAAGCACGCGAACGTGCGGAACGCGAAGCGCGCGAGGCGGAAAAAGTGCGTCAGCGTCAGGCGCAGGCGAAAGCCAAAGGATCAAGTTATCAGCCAACGCAGAGTGAGCGCGAGCTGATGGCGCGTACCGGCGGATTAGGCAAGCCCGGCGGGCAAGCGGTTTGGCCGGTACGGGGACGTATTGAACATCGCTTCGGTGAATCGATGCAGGGCGAATTGCGCTGGAAAGGTCTGGTGGTCGATGCGCCAGAAGGTACCGAAGTGAAAGCCATCGCTGATGGACGCGTATTGATGGCCGACTGGCTGCAAGGCTATGGTCTGGTTGTCGTTCTGGAACACGGTAAAGGTGATATGAGCCTTTATGGCTACAACCAAAGCGCACTGGTGAGCGTGGGTGCTCAGGTGAAGGCAGGACAGCCTATCGCCCTTGTGGGCACCAGCGGCGGCCGCGGCACGCCTTCGCTCTACTTTGAAATCCGACGCCAGGGACAGGCCGTCAATCCACTACCGTGGTTAGGAAGATAAGTTTTGTTTCAACCCTCTAAGCTCTCGGCCGCCCTGTGCGGCCTGTTTCTGTCACTTTCCGCCCATGCGGGAAAACTCTCAATCGTGATTGATGACTTTGGTTATCGGCCAAAAGAAGAGAATAAAGTGCTGCAGATGCCCACCGCGATTTCCGTTGCGGTCCTGCCGAATGCGCCCCATGCGCGTGAGATGGCCACCAAAGCGCATCAGGGTGGTCGCGAAGTGCTGATCCACCTGCCGATGGCGCCGCTCAGCAAACAGCCGCTGGAAAAAGACACGCTGACGCCCGAGATGAGCAGCACGGAAATCGAGCGGATTATTCGAGAAGCCAGCGGCAAAGTGCCTTTTGCGGTTGGCCTGAATAACCATATGGGCAGCAAAATGACCTCCAGCCTGCCCGGCATGCAGAAAGTGATGCAGGTGCTCAATCACTACAATTATTACTTTCTCGATAGCATGACGATTGGCAATAGTCAGTCGATCCCAGCCGCGCAAGGTACCAACGTTAACGTCCTGAAACGCCGCGTGTTCCTTGATGATAGTCAGGATGAGGCTTCAATCCGCGCGCAGTTTACCCGCGCGGTGAAACTTGCGCAGCGCGATGGTTATGCCATTGCGATTGGTCATCCGCATCCGACGACGGTGCGCGTCTTGCAGCAGATGCTGCCGACATTGCCAGCCGATATCACGCTAGTGCGGCCAAGCCAGTTGCTGAATGAGCCGCTGCATCAGGGTGCGGCTTCGCCGCCATCCAAAACGCAGCCGCCACGCTTCCGTGCGCCAGGCGTGTGTAAGCCGGGCAAACCGTTGCCGCCCGTGCCGCAGCACTATGCCGTTGAGTTGATCAGTGAAAGCATTGCGCAAAGTCTATTGGTTCAGACAATAAGGCAGCTCTTCTGAGCTCGGGAAAAGAAATTCAATGAGAAGAAAAATTCTGCTGTTGGATACCGGCCGCGAATGGGGCGGCGGTACCAACAGTATGCTCGAATTGCTCAAGCGCATTGATCGGCAGAGGTTCGATATTACCTGCTGTTTCTACAACAACTATTCTCGCGGCAACAGTGAAACCATTGAGTCAATTCTCAATTCGATTGGCATTCCGGTGGTTTTTATCGCCCAGCGTCGTCAGCCGAAATGGGCGAAAATCGCCAAAGAGCTGTTACGCACGCTATTCATTTTTAACCGCTCTTTAAAGAAGCAGATGATCGGTCGGGTTGACGAAAAATGGCGTGTATTGCCAAACGCCCAACAGATTTCATCTCTTATGCAAGCTGGGCAATATGACGCGCTGTATATGAATAATCAACCGAGCACCAATGTTGAAGGCTATCGCGCGGTTGAGGATTTGCAGGTTGCACTGATTCAACATTGCCGCATTGAGCCACAGTTAAATTCAGTGTTAGTGGACATGGTTAATAAACGCGTTGATGCCGTTATTGCGGTTTCGCATGGCGTAAATCAGACTTTGCGCCAAAGCGGCATTGATGCGCAGCGTTGCTTCACCGTTTCAAATGCTATCGATATTCATCAGGCCTTACCGGATCGCAAAGCCGTTCGCGCCCGCCTGGCTTATTCCCCTGATACCTTTATTTTTGGATCCATCGGCTCTCTTATTACGCGTAAAGCGAACCATCATATCTTCCAGGCGCTGGGCCAATTCAAACGCATACATCCCGAAGCCAATTGGAAAATGGTAGTGGTGGGTGCCGGGCCGGAACAGGAGAATTTGGTCTTGCTGGCGCGCAAAGAGAACATTGCGTCGAATATTGTGTTTACTGGCTTTCAAAATAACCCTCTGGATTACCTCGCGGCGTTTGACACTTTTATTCTCGCTTCAAGTAGTGAAGGCCTACCGCGCGTCGTGTTGGAAGCCATGCTGGTGAAAACGGCCGTGATTGGTTCGAACGTAGTTGGAACGGCAGAACTAATTAGCCACAACGAAACCGGATTATTATTCGAATACGGCGATATTAAACAATTAAGTGCGCATCTTGCCGTATTATGGCAAGACGCAAGTTTACGCCAGCGTCTCATTAACACCGCCGAAGAACGTGTACGCGAATGCTACGCCATTGAAAACTATGTGGCCGGGGTAGAGACGATATTGGATAACAGTATTGAAAGGAAAACTCATGTTTGATTTTTTGAACAAAAATCGTCGGCATATTCGTGCACGTCATAATATTCCTTATGCGCAAAGCAATACGCAAGGCGACGTTACGGTTACCTCGGTTGTTATTCCGTGCACTGGCGCGGATTATGTTGAAGAAGCGTTATTAAGCGCTGAGTTTGCTCGTCGGTTTGCGCCGGAAATGGAAGAGATTGTTATCGTGAGCGACCAATCTGAGCAGGCTTTTGGCAAACTTCCACATAATTGCCGCGTGGTAACGCTCAATGTTCCGCATCGCGAGGAAAGTTATCGTTATAAGCAAATCTATCGCAGTCGCCTAATTAAAATTCAGGCGCCTTTACAAGCCAAAGGCGACGGTATTTTAATGATTGATTCGGATCTGAATTTGCTTAAATCGCCTGATATTCGTATGCATCCAGGCCACCTTTACTCCAGTTTCCGTAACGGGAAAATGATCGCCAAGCTAGAGGGCGCGGAAGCACAGGCCATTCCCGCCTATTACCGGCCATCGATAAGACCTTATTTTGAAGATCACGTTAATGGTGCGTACCTGGCGGCAACCCGACAAACCTGGAAACGCATTTGTCCACTCTGGTTAACGCTCTTTCAGGATACCTGGGAATTAATGAATGACAGCCAACCGCCGACGGATCAGCTTCCCCTCGCCGCTTTGTTGGATATGTTGGATCTTCGCACGGTCAATTTAGGAGAATGGGCAAACTGGCCGGTTTCCAAAAAGATTGGCGGTAGCTCAGCAACCATTCCGGCAGACGTCATTGGCGCGCACGGTGGATTTCCATTGAGTGAATGGCAAAAGTATTTACTGGATCCCACCCAGCCACTCACCTTTAAAGGCCAGGACTACACCCGCAAAGTGCGCTACCTGACGGATGATGAAAAGAAACAATCCTGAAACTCTCCGGCCACCAGGCCGGAGAATGAATTAATCCCAGCTCAACACCACTTTGCCGGATCTTCCCGAGCGCATCTCATCAAAGCCCTGCTGGAACTCATCAATGTGATAGCGATGGGTGATGATAGGCGTGAGATCGAGGCCGGACTGAATCAGCGCCGCCATCTTGTACCAGGTTTCGAACATCTCGCGGCCGTAGATGCCTTTGATGAACAAGCCTTTAAAGATCACCTGATTCCAGTCGATGGACATCTCGCCCGGCGGAATGCCCAGCAGCGCGATGCGGCCGCCGTGGTTCATTACCTCCAGTAAGGTGCGGAACGCCGGTGGCGCACCAGACATCTCCAGACCGACATCAAAACCTTCGGTCATGCCGAGTTCGGCCATCACATCACGCAGATTTTCCTGCGCCACGTTGACAGCGCGCGTTACGCCCATTTTGCGCGCCAGATCGAGGCGATAGTCGTTGACGTCGGTGATCACCACATGGCGCGCGCCGACGTGCTTGCACACCGCCGCCGCCATGATGCCAATCGGCCCGGCACCGGAGATCAGCACATCTTCGCCCACCAGATCGAACGACAGCGCAGTGTGCACCGCATTGCCAAAGGGATCGAAAATCGCCGCCAGTTCGTCAGAAATGTTGTCGGGAATTTTGAAGGCATTAAACGCCGGAATCACCAGATATTCGGCAAAGCAGCCCTGACGATTAACGCCAACGCCTACCGTGTTGCGGCACAGATGCGTGCGTCCAGCGCGGCAGTTGCGGCAATGGCCGCAGGTGATGTGGCCTTCACCGGAAACACGATCGCCAACGGCAAAGCCCTTAACTTCCTGGCCCATTCCCACCACTTCACCCACATATTCGTGGCCGGTGATCATCGGCACCGGAATGGTTTTGCGCGACCAGTCATCCCAGTTGTAGATGTGCACGTCGGTACCGCAGATAGCGGTTTTACGAATCTTAATCAGTAGGTCGTTATGGCCGGGTTCAGGTATTGGCGCGTCCTTGACCATCCAAATGCCTTCTTCGGCTTTTAATTTGGCGAGTGCTTTCATTTCCCTGCTCCTGAAATAACGCCCAGCTGTTGACCAATACGGGTGAAGGCCGCCACGGCGTGTTCCAGCTGCGCCTGCGTATGTCCGGCAGAGATCTGCGTGCGGATACGTGCCTGACCTTGCGGTACCACCGGATAGAAGAAGCCTGTGACGTAGATTCCTTCCTGCTGCAACAGGCTGGCAAATTGCTGCGCCACTTTGGCATCGCCCAGCATCACGGGGATGATGGCGTGATCTGCGCCGGCCAGCGTGAAGCCTGCGGCAGTCATCTTTTCGCGGAAGAAGCGGGCATTTTCCCATAGACGCTGGCGCAAACCGTCACCTTCACTCAGCAGCTCCAGCACGCGAAGCGAGGCAGCCACAATCGCGGGCGCCAGCGAGTTGGAGAACAGATACGGACGCGAGCGCTGACGCAGCCACTCAACCACTTCTCTTTTCGCCGCCACGTAGCCGCCCGATGCGCCACCCAGCGCTTTACCCAGCGTGCCGGTCAGAATGTCGACGCGATCCATCACGCCGCAATATTCGTGCGTGCCGCGTCCGGCAGAACCCACAAAGCCCACCGCATGGGAATCATCGACCATCACCAGCGCATCGAATTCATCGGCCAGATCGCAAATGCCCTGCAGATTGGCAATCACCCCATCCATCGAGAACACGCCATCGGTGGCAATCAGGATGTGGCGCGCGCCTTTGTCGCGTGCTTCCTGTAAACGCGCACGCAGCTCACTCATGTCATTATTGGCGTAACGATAGCGCTGCGCTTTACACAAACGCACGCCATCAATGATCGATGCGTGATTAAGGGCATCTGAAATAATCGCGTCTTCGGCGCTGAGCAGCGTTTCAAACAGGCCGCCGTTGGCATCAAAGCAGGACGAGAACAGAATCGCGTCTTCCATGCCGAGGAACGCGGCCAGCTTGTGTTCCAGCTGCTGGTGGATGTCCTGCGTGCCGCAGATAAAGCGCACCGAGGCCATGCCAAAACCGTGCGTATCCATGCCGTCTTTCGCCGCCTGGATCAATGCCGGATGATTAGCTAAACCCAAATAGTTATTGGCGCAGAAGTTGATGACGGGCGGGCTGTTAGCTACGTTGATTTCTGCCTGCTGCGCCGACGTGATGGTGCGTTCTTGTTTGAACAATCCGTCCTGACGTGTTGTCTCAAGTTGTTGACGAATTTGCGAATAAAACTGACTGGACATGATTATGCTCCTCAGATAGCAAATATTTGGCACATATTACTGATCGAAAAGCGAATCAACGACATTTCAGCCATCAATATCTCGGTTTTGCAGCATAGTTCACGCTGCGAACAGGATTTGTGCAGCGTATACGGCGTCATCTGGCTGCCTGCGTCTGGCTGAAATGTTATGATGATAGGCATTCGTGGGTGAAACCTCCTGTTTCCCCCCAACTCTTTAAAGGCAAAGCATATGATTATCGTAACCGGTGGCGCTGGCATGATTGGCAGCAACATTGTTAAAGCGCTGAACGACCGCGGTCTGACCGACATTTTGGTGGTGGATAATCTGAAGGATGGCACCAAGTTCGTGAATCTGGCGGATCTCGACATCGCCGATTACATGGATAAAGAGGAATTCCTCAGCTACATCATGTCTGGCGAAGATCTCGGCCCCATCGAAGCCGTGTTCCATGAAGGTGCGTGTTCCGCAACCACCGAGTGGGATGGCAAGTACATGATGGATAACAACTATCAGTACTCGAAAGATCTGCTGCACTTCTGCCTCGAGCGCGAAATCCCGTTCCTCTACGCCTCATCTGCTGCCACTTACGGCGGCCGCAATGAGAACTTCATCGAAGAGCGCCAGTACGAGCAGCCGCTGAATGTGTACGGCTACTCAAAAATGCTGTTCGATCACTACGTGCGCCAGATTCTGCCTGAAGCAGACTCACCGGTGTGCGGCTTCCGTTACTTCAACGTGTACGGTCCGCGTGAAGGCCACAAAGGCGGCATGGCGAGCGTCGCGTTCCACCTCAATACGCAAATTAGCAACGGTGAAAATCCAAAACTGTTCGAAGGCAGCGACGATTTCCGCCGCGACTTCATCCATGTTGATGACGTGGTTGCGGTAAATCTGTGGTGCTGGGAAAACGGCGTTTCCGGTATCTACAACTGCGGAACAGGCCGTGCTGAATCTTTCCAGGAAGTGGCGGATGCGGTGCTGAACTTCCATCAGAAAGGCCAGATTGAATACATTCCGTTCCCGGACAAGCTGAAAGGCCGTTATCAGGCGTTTACCCAAGCCGATCTCACCAATCTGCGTGCAGCCGGTTACGACAAGCCGTTCAAAACCGTTGCGCAAGGCGTGGGCGAATACATGGCCTGGCTGAACCGTAACGTATAAGGAAACCGGCAGCAGCGATGAAAATTCTGGTTATTGGCCCATCATGGGTCGGCGATATGATGATGTCGCAAAGTCTCTATCGCACGCTCAAGGCTGAGCATCCTGAAGCGGTGATCGACGTGATGGCGCCGGCCTGGTGCCGCCCATTGTTGTCGCGTATGCCGGAAGTGAATCAGGCGCTGGCGATGCCGCTCGGCCACGGCGCATTGGCGCTGGGCGAGCGTCGTCGTTTGGGGAAAACCCTGCAGGCCAGTGGCTATGACCGCGCCTATGTGCTGCCGAACTCCTTTAAATCTGCGCTGGTGCCGTTTTTCGCCGGGATCAAACGTCGCACCGGCTGGCGCGGCGAGATGCGCTATGGCGTGTTAAATGATGTCCGCGTGCTGGACAAAGCGGCCTTTCCGTTGATGGTTGAGCGCTATGTGGCGCTCGGCTATGACAAACCGGTTGCTTCCGCGCAGCAGCTGCCGCAGCCGTTGCTGTGGCCGCAATTACGTGTCGATGATGATGAAAAGCGGATGACGGCGGCGCAGTTTGCGCTGTCCGCCGAACGTCCGGTGATTGGGTTTTGTCCGGGCGCAGAGTTTGGCCCGGCGAAGCGCTGGCCGCATTATCATTATGCCGCGCTGGCAGAGCAGCTGATTGGCGAAGGTTATCAGGTGGTGCTGTTCGGTTCGGCGAAAGATCGTGAAACCGGCGACACCATTGTGCAGACGCTATCAGAAGCGGCGCGTGCGCACTGCAAAAATCTGGCGGGTGAGACGCAACTCGAGCAAGCCGTGATTCTGCTGGCGAACTGTGTGGCGGTGGTCAGTAACGATTCCGGCCTGATGCATATCGCTGCGGCGCTTAATCGTCCGCTGGTGGCGCTGTATGGCCCAAGCAGCCCGGACTTCACTCCGCCGTTATCTCAGCACGCGCGCATTATTCGTTTGATCACCGGCTATCACAAAGTCCGCAAAGGTGATGCCGAGCAAGGTTATCACCAGAGCCTGATTGATATTCAGCCAGCGCGCGTCCATCAGGAACTGAGCGCGCTGTTGCATCCGGTGCAGGAGTAAAGATGCACGTTTTGATTGTTAAAACCTCCTCGATGGGAGACGTGCTGCATACCTTGCCAGCGCTCACGGATGCGATGCAGGCGATTCCAGGCATCAAGTTTGATTGGGTGGTTGAAGAAAACTTCGCTCAAATCCCCGCCTGGCATCCGGCGGTGGATAGAGTGCTGCCAGTGGCGATTCGCCGCTGGCGCAAGCACTGGTTCGGTAGCCAGCAGCGTGAAGAGCGTGTGCAATTTAAGCGTGAGCTGCAATCGCGTCAGTATGATGTGGTGCTGGATGCACAAGGTTTGATCAAAAGCGCCGCGCTGGTAACGCGCCTGGCAAAAGGCGAGAAGCACGGGCAGGACAGCCGCAGCGCACGCGAACCTTTCGCCAGCTGGTGGTATGACAAACGCCATGAAATCAACAAGCAACAGCATGCCGTCGAACGTACGCGCGAGCTGTTTGCCAAAAGCCTCGGCTATGAAAAGCCTGCAACGCAGGGCGACTACGCGATTGCCGGCCATTTCCGCTCTACGCTGCCCAATGACACGCAGCCTTATCTGGTGTTTCTGCATGCTACCACGCGTGATAACAAACACTGGCCGGAGTCACACTGGCGTGCGCTGATTGAGTTAGTTCAGCCAACAGGATTGCGCGTGAAATTGCCGTGGGGCGCAGAGCATGAACATCAACGCGCACAGCGTCTGGCCGAAGGCTTCGACCATGTTGAGGTATTGCCTAAGTTAACGCTGGAGCAGGTAGCGCAAGAATTAGCTGGCGCGCGCGCGGTGGTGTCGGTAGATACCGGTTTAAGTCATCTGACGGCAGCGCTGGATCGTCCGAATATCACGCTGTACGGCCCAACCGATCCCGGTCTAATTGGTGGCTATGGCGAGAATCAGTACGTGCTGCGCCCTGCAGAAGGCCACAGCATGGCGGATATTCAAGCCATAGATGTCGCAACAATGATTAAAGAAATCACGGTATAGTTTTATAACGTACCGTAATTTAGCGTGACTGGTCACTTTTCTTTAAAAGCGCGTATTCTGTTAGCGTCATGCCCTGAGTACGTGGTTGTAACCAGCTAAATAGCTGCTCTAAATCATCGTAAAGGTGCTCAATATCAGCCTCATTTTTAAACGTGGGGCTGCCATCGGGCATAAATTCTGATGAATGCAGCATGAACTCAACGTAATCATTTCCCTGGCTAAGTGTTTGCTCAACCACCTGTTTCATCTGCTGCACATTGCCCCCCACCGGACGTAGCCAATTAACAGATGGACCGCGCTTCTTGCCGCGCATGTCATTCCACGCTTTTTTTAGCTGATTAGTGAAAGCGCCATAGCGGTACTGAATGCTCATCGGCAACTCCAGCAACGGGCTGTCACCCGCGCGGGAAATATCACTAACATCAAGGTAATAGGCATGATCCGGGAAACGGCTGTAATCGGTGCCGCCTTTGCCTTGCGGCGCGCCGGATGAATTGCGCCAATCCACGCGAGGTGTGACGGAGCAATCAACTAAATAACCGTTGTCGATCAATGCTCGAGCGTAAACTTCATTAAAAGCCCAGCGTCCGGCACGATGACTGGTCATCTTCTGCCGAAAAGCGCTTTCCAGCAAATCGGTCATGTAAGCGACCTTGTCGCGCAGGATATTTTCTGGAAATTCAATCAAATAAGGCTGATAGCGCCAGTCATCATCGGTCAACGCGTATTCCGGCGGGCTATACCATGCATGAAGATGCATGCCGATTTCACCTTGCCCACGCGCCAGCAGATCGCGACCAAATTCAACATACGCCGCATCGCTCGCCATTTCGTAATTCGTTAGCCAGGTGGGTTTAAAACCGTATTTCTCACATAAGGCTTGAAAGCGCGGCAGAAACTGAACATTTCGCGTGGTAACCTTGCCGCTGCGATTGCGCCAAAGATTATCGCCTTCAGTATCGAGAGTGATTAAAAACGCAGGCTTATCCATAACTTATCCGATAAAATGAGCACTTTCTCATCGCTATGGTACGCAAGCCCATGAATGAGGGCAAACTTTTCATTTGCTGCAGTGAGCAGATGTTGGTAGCAGTATAATAGCGGTTAAACTAGAGTAAATTAGAATGCACATCGGCCCTAATACGCAGAATACTCATCTTAAGAGCAATGCGTAATGTCTGAAGCCAAACATACCTAATAAATTGATTTATCTTATATTCAGTCCTGTTTTATCAGGGGATGATAGATATTTTGTCATACAAAACAGGCTGGCGATTAGGAGCAAAAAAATTTGTCGAAGCGCATTCTGATGGTAATTGATGGCCTGCCGGGCGGTGGCGCCGAAAAAGTTGTTCTGACGCTGGCTGAAGGTTTTATCAGCCAGGGGCATCGGGTGTCGCTCTTCTCCTTACGCAAAGTCTGTGAATATCCCATTCCTGCAGGCGTTGATTATCAGACCGTGATTGATAAAAGCTCACGTCCGTGGCGCAAACTGACTGAAACCCATCGTCGTGCACATTTGCTTGATGAATCCGTGCGCCAAAGCGAAGCGCTGCACGGAAAATTTGATTTGGTCTTGTCTAATCTGCATAAAACCGATCGGATTGTCCGCTATGCGCGTGCGCTGGATGCCAGTAAAACCTGGTATTGCCTGCACGGCGTTTTTTCAGCCTCCTATCTTGCGCGCAAATCAGGTTTCTCTTTGTGGCTTAAGCGGCTGAAAATTCGCGATACTTATCGCGGCAAGCAGCTTATCGGTGTCTCGCAATATGTCATTGATGATGTGATTCAAAACATCGGGGTGAAGCCAAGCAAAGCACAGGTCATCTTTAACCCGTTTGATTTCGAACTTATTTCCCGCCTGGCCGCAGAACCGTGTCCACTTGCCGGAAGCAATTTTGTGCTGCATGTGGGGCGTTTTCATGAAACCAAGCGCCACGATCGCTTGCTGGCCGCCTATGCTCAAAGTGGCATCACGGCTCCGCTGGTGCTATTAGGTCAGGGAAGCGAAAAAATCACGGAAAGATTACGCCAGCAAGCCATCGATTTAGGCATCGCGGAGCGCGTACGCTTTGAAGGTTTCCATAAAAATCCTTACCCATGGATTCGCCACGCTCGCTTATTAGTGGTGAGTTCAGACAGCGAAGGTTTTGGCAATGTACTGGTCGAAGCTTTAAGCTGCGGCACGCCGATAGTGAGCACTCGCTGCCCTGGCGCACCATCAACTATCATGAGCGGAGATCTTGCACGCGGGCTAGCGGATTTGAATGCGGATTCACTGGCGCAGAAAATGCACGAGGTTTATGCCGCTCCGCCTGATTTGCAACATCTGGACTTAAGCATTTATAGTCTCAAGGTTATTTGTCAGCAGTATTTGCAACTGGCAGAAGTGGAAGAACCACTATTTTCAGGCACTGAGCACGTTTCAGGTTAACAGGTCCCCATGTCGGTGTGGCCGTATCATGGGGATAAAAACGTTGACGTATGTGATTCTCTTTTTACTCTTTTTGCCGGTCAAATGGGTGATGAAAATCTTCCATGGCCGAACCGGTAAAAATCTGGTGATTCAAACAGCCAAAATCGGTGATTTCATCAATATCACTCCGCTGTTAACTCATTTGGGGAAAAGCGACGCACTGTTAAGCAATAGCGTTGCCGCGCTCGCTTCGCGCGATAACACGCTGGAAAATATTTGGTATATCGAAGAGCATCGCTCCGGCCTCATTAAGAAAATTAAACTGGTCTGGCAACTGCTCAACCGTTACGACAACATCTATCTGTTACATCCCACCAACCTCAACCTGTTCATTGCCGCTTGCTGTAATGCCAGCAACAAACAGTTTCTTTCCAGCTACCGCCGCAAAGGTTATCAGGGATTGTTTTATCTCACCGCAAGCGGTGTGGTGGAGCATGAGAAAAATACTCTGACGCTGGAAAATTACCTAAAACTCGCCGATCGCTCGTTCACTAAAGAGAGTTATCCGAAGCATGCGACACAACCACTTTGGCACCCCAACTCGCTGCCGGATGAAATATTCCAGCATGATGGCATTCGCATTGGCATCAGTATCACCGCAGGCAATCAGGCAAAAACCATTCCACCGAAAATCTGGCAGCGACTTTTTGACCACTTAAGCGATTTACCCTGCCAGTTTTATGCCTTTGGCGCACCGAATGAACAATCACGCTTGCAGGAGCTGTATAAAGTTGTCGGCGCGCGCGCGAACCTGACAAGCCTTGTCGGCAAAGTGCCGTTGGAGGACGTCCCTGCGGTCATTAGCGAGATGGATTTCTATATCGCGTCAGATTCCGGCAATGTCTATATTGCCGATGCGCAACAAGTGCCGATCATTTTGATTTACGGCCCATGTTGCGTCGAAGAGCAGCGGCCGCTGGGTGATGTGTTGTTGATTGGCCCAAATCATATTGCGCCCTCATCCTTTGTTTTCGCCGCGCAGTACAAATTTATGCATCCTACTGAACAGCTGTTTGAACTGGATCAGCGGAAGCTTGACGATATTCACGATTTTATTAGCACGCGGCAGCAACAACGCCTGGCGCGACGGAAGAACATGAAAACAGCATGACAACGCAGCCCGAAAGCTCAGCCCCGTTACTCAGTCTCATTATTCCTATGTTTAACGCAGGCAGCGATTTTGCTGCCTGTGTGCAAGCGCTGCTGGCTCAAACTCTCACCTCACTGGAAATTATCATTGTCGATGATGGTTCCACTGACGGTTCGGGGGAGCGTGCTGATGCTTATGCGCAGCAGCATCCCCATGTTCGCGTTATCCATCAGACCAATGGCGGCGTATCGCGCGCGCGTAATGCGGGCTTAGCGGTGGCGCGCGGTAAGTACGTTTCGTTTCCGGATGCTGACGACACCATGGATGCCGCGATGTATCAAACGCTGGTTGAGATGGCGGAGCGCGACAACCTTGATGCCGCACAGTGCAACGCGGAATGGTTTTTCAAAGCCAGCCAGCAAGTAAAACCGCTGATTCCGCTCGATCGCCTCACCAGCACCGAGGTACTGAGCGGCCCTGAGTGGCTTAATAAGGCGCTGCAAACGCATCGCTACATGCATGTGGTTTGGCTGGGCATTTACCGCCGAGAGTTGATCGAACAGCTCAAACTCTACTTTGAACCCGGCCTGCATCATCAGGACATTCCATGGACCACCGAGTTCATGCTCAACGCACAACGTGTGCGTTACACCGATAAAGTGTTGTACTGCTACTACATGCATGATGCTTCCATCAGCAACCGTAAGCGCACCGGCCAGCGTAATGTGGAATATCAGCGTCACTACCTGAGAATCGCGCAGTTGCTGGAAGAGCTCAATGCACGCTACCGTCATAAGGTAAAAATCTACCCGGCATTTCACTACCAGATTACGCATGAGGCGCTCAGCGTCTGCCACTGTATCCGACGCGAACCCGAAGAGAGCGCACGTCAGGCGATGATTGCCGATCTGTTCGCTACGCAAACTCACCGGCGCATGCTGCGTAACGCGCGCGGTATAAAGCAATGGTATCAACTGCTGCTGTGGCTAAGCCGGATTTACCGCTGGCGCAAGAAATAAGCGCCGCGTCCGGCTTTCACGCCTTTGGGGTTTGCCTTACAATCAGCTGACTGAATTCTGAGATCATTTGAGTATGGCAAGCCCGATTCCAGACCAATTTGCACCGAAAAATATTCTGCTGATCAAGCTGCGTCATCACGGCGACATGCTGCTGACCACGCCCGCGATAAACGCGCTGCGCCAACGCTATCCTCAGGCGAACATCGACGTTCTGCTCTACAAAGAAACCCGTCCAATGCTGGAGGCGCACCCGGCCATTCGCCAGTTGCACATCATCGATCGCAACTGGAAGAAGGAAGGCGGCTGGCAAAAATTCCGGCATGAAATGGCCCTGCTTTCCGCGGTGCGCGCGTGCCATTATGACCTGGTGATTAACCTCGCCGATCAGTGGCGCAGCGCCATCATTACCGGATTCTCTGGCGCGCCGGTGCGTATCGGTTTTGCCTTCCGCAAACGTGATAACGCCTTATGGCGCTGGATGCACAACCATCTGGTCAGCACGGAAGATCATCATCAGCTGCATACGGTTGAACAGAATATGGCCGCGCTGAAGCCGCTGGGCATCGGCGGCGCCGGCGCAAAAGCCTCGATGCATTTCAGCACAGCCGATCAACAAATAGTGCAGGATGTACTGGCTCATCATGCGGTGAAAATGCCGTTTGTTGTGCTGCAACCCACTTCTCGCTGGCTGTTCAAATGCTGGGAAGATGAAAAAGTCGCACAGCTAATTGATGCGCTCGCTGCCGAAGGCCGCACCGTGGTACTGACGGCGGCGCCGGACCAGAAAGAAATGGCAATGATCGCCAATATTCAATCGCTGTGTCGCAGCCACAACGTGGTGTCGCTGGCGGGAGAATTATCCTTGCCGCAGCTGGCGGCGCTGATTGACGCGGCACAGCTGTTTATCGGCGTAGATTCTGCGCCGATGCACATGGCCGCCGCGCTGGAAACGCCGTGTCTTGCGCTGTTTGGACCCACCAAGCTGCAACACTGGCGTCCGTGGGGCGATCACAATCGCGTGATTTGGGCCGGTGATTATGGCCCGCTACCCTCGCCAGACGACATCGATACCAACACGCAACAGCGCTATCTTTCTGCCATTCCCGTTGAGGATGTGGTGGCTGCCGCCCGGAGTTTTTTGCATGAGTAAGTTACGCCTGGCGATTGTCCGGCAGAAATACCGCCCAGACGGCGGCGCCGAACGCTTTATCTCGCGTGCGCTGGAAGCGCTGGACGGTGAGCAGCTCGATCTCAATATCATCACTCGCAGCTGGCAGGGCACGCCGAATCCGGCCTGGCATCTGCACATCTGCAATCCAGCGAAGTTCGGTCGCATCTCGCGCGAGCGCGGTTTTGCGCGTGCCGCGCGTGAATGCTGGGAACGCGAAAAGTTCGATATTGTGCAAAGCCACGAACGCATCGCCGGTTGCGATATCTTTCGTGCGGGTGATGGCGTGCATCGCGTCTGGCTGGAGCAGCGCGCGCGCATCGTGTCGCCGTGCCAGCGCTTAAGCGCCCGCCTCAGTCCTTATCACCGTTATGTGTTACAGGCGGAAGCCGACATGTTCAACGCGCCGTCGTTGAAAGCGGTGATCTGTAACTCAGAGATGGTGAAACAGGATATTTTGCGACACTTCAGGCTTGATGCCAGCAAGATTCATGTGATTCACAACGCGATTGATAGCCAACGCTTCCAGCCAGCCAGCGAAGCGCTGCGTCATGCAGCACGTCAGCAGCTCAAACTGCCGCAGGATGCCACGGTGATGATTTACGTGGGTTCGGGCTTTGAGCGCAAAGGCTTAAAAGCGGCGATTGAAGCGGTGGCGAAAAGCGATCGCTATCTAGTGGTGGTCGGCCAGGATAAGCAGCTGTCGCGCTATCAGCAGCTGGCAAACCAGCTCAATTGCCTCGATCGCTTACGCTTCGTCGGCGTGCAGCAGGACGTGCAACCGTTCTACCATGCAGCCGATGCGCTGCTGCTGCCCACGCTTTATGATCCCTTCCCAAATGTGGTGCTGGAAGCGATGGCTTGCGGCCTGGCGGTGATCACCAGCACCGGCTGCGGCGGCGCGGAGTTTATCACCGCGGGTCAGGAAGGTTTTGTCTGCGATGCATTAGATATCAACGCGTTAAACGAAGCCGTACTGGCAACACCGGCGCTTTCACACAATTCTGCCATGGGCGAAGCCGCACGTCGCAGAATTGAACCTTATGGTCCGCAGCGGCTGGCGCAAGCGCTGACCTCGCTGTATCAGCAAGTGCTGCAGACCAGCTGACGAAGTGGTATGAGCAGGCGGTTAATTTCTGATAACATGCCGCCTTTCATCTGTTTTTTGACGCGATTCTGTCGTAACGGTAACTATGACGACTCTATACACAGCCTTGCTCTACCTGATTCAGCCACTAATCTGGTTGCGCCTGTGGCTGCGCGGTCGAAAAGCACCGGCCTATCGTAAACGCTGGGCAGAACGCTACGGCTATTGCAGCGGAAAAGTGCTGCCACATGGCATTGTGCTGCACTCGGTTTCCGTCGGCGAGACGCTGGCGGCAGTGCCGCTGGTGCGCGCGTTGCGCCACCGCTATCCAACGCTGCCGATTACCGTCACCACCATGACGCCAACCGGCTCCGAGCGTGCGCAGTCCGCGTTTGGCAAAGATGTACACCACGTTTACCTGCCCTACGATCTGCCAGGTTCGATTAACCGTTTCCTCGATACCGTCGATCCGCGACTGGTGATCATCATGGAAACCGAGCTGTGGCCCAACATTATCCGTATTCTGCATCAGCGCAAGATTCCGCTGGTGATTGCCAACGCGCGCCTGTCTGAGCGCTCGGCCAAAGGCTACAAGAAACTCGGCGGCTTTATGCGCGACCTGCTGCAGCGCATCACGCTGATTGCCGCGCAAAACGCCGAAGATGGCGACCGTTTCCTCAGCCTTGGCCTGAAACGTTCGCATCTCACCGTTACCGGCAGCCTCAAGTTTGATATCTCCGTAACGCCAGAGCTGGCGGCAAAAGCGGTCACGCTGCGTCGTCAGTGGGCGTCGCGTCGTCCGGTGTGGATCGCCACCAGCACTCACGAAGGCGAAGAGGCAATTGTGCTCGATGCGCATCGACGTCTACTGCAGCAGTTCCCCGATCTGCTGCTGATTTTGGTGCCGCGCCATCCGGAACGTTTCAAAGATGCCTGCGACCTGACACAAAAACGCGGCTTCAGCTTTATCCTGCGTAGCAGCGGCGAAATTCCATCAAGCTCCACGCAAGTGGTCATTGGCGACACCATGGGCGAACTGATGATGCTGTACGGCATCGCCGACCTCGCCTTTGTTGGCGGCAGCCTGGTTGAGCGCGGCGGCCACAATCCGCTGGAGCCGGCCGCGCATGCTATTCCGGTGCTGATGGGCCCGCACATCTGGAACTTCAAAGATATCTGCGCCAAGCTGCAGCAGGCCGAAGGGCTGATTACCGTTACTGACGTGGTATCGCTGCAGAAAGAAGTCGCTAACCTGCTGCAGGATGACGATTATCGCCGCTATTACGGCCGTCATGCTGTGGAAGTGCTGCATCAAAATCAGGGCGCATTACAGCGTCTGCTACAGTTACTCGAACCTCATTTACCGCCGCGAGCTCACTAATTCATGTCGCAACGCCAACGTCTCTCCGTGGTGATGATCGCCAAAAATGAAGCTGAACTGCTGCCGGAGGCGCTGGCTTCTGTCAGTTGGGCAGATGAGATTGTGGTGCTCGATTCCGGCAGCAGCGACAACACGATGCAGGTCGCTCGCGAACAGGGCGCGCAGGTTTTCCTGGCGGAAGGCTGGCAGGGATTTGGCAAGCAGCGCCAGCGCGCGCAGGCCCATGCGCAAGGCGAGATGATTTTGATGATCGATGCCGACGAGCGCGTTACACCCGAATTGCGTCGCGCTATCGAGCAGGTTCTCGCACAGCCTGCCTCGGACAATGTTTACAGCCTCGGTCGCAGCAACCTGTTTCTTGGCCGCTTTATGCGCCACAGCGGCTGGTATCCCGACCGCGTTATGCGCCTCTATCCGCGCAAGTTCAATTACAACGACAATCTGGTGCATGAATCACTGGAGACGCAGGGTGCGCCGGTGGTGAAGCTGGCGGGCGATCTGCAACATCTCACCTGTCGTGACCTGATGGCGTTTCAGCGTAAGCAGATGAACTATGCCGAAGCCTGGGCAAATGAGCGTTTCCAGCGCGGCAAACGCTGCGGCTTGTTCTCGATCTTTAGCCACACGCTCGGCGCATTCGTTAAAACCTTGCTGCTGCGTGCGGGTTTTCTCGATGGCAAACAGGGCTGGATTCTGGCGGTGGTTAATGCGCAGTACACTTTCAACAAATACTCGGCGCTCTGGGCGCTGCATCACACCTCAACACAAGGTCGCGTATGAGTACGAAAGCGATTTATCCCGGCACCTTTGATCCCTTCACGTTGGGTCATCTGGATATTGTGACGCGTGCAGCGAGGATGTTTGACCGCATCGTCGTGGCGATTGCCGCCAGCCCGAGTAAAAAGCCGCTGTTTAGTCTCGATGAGCGCGTGGATATGGCGCGTCAGGTGACGGCACATCTGCCGAATGTCGAGGTGATCGGGTTTAGCGACCTGATGGCGAACTTTGCTCAGGCGCAGAATGCCAATGTGCTGGTGCGTGGATTGCGTGCGGTTTCGGATTTCGAATATGAGCTGCAGCTGGCGCAGATGAATCGTCATCTGTTGCCCACGCTGGAGAGCGTGTTTCTGATGCCGTCAGAGGGTTTCTCGTTCGTCTCTTCTTCGCTGGTCAAAGAAGTCGCGCGCCATGCCGGTGACGTGCAGGCATTTCTCCCTGCCGTTGTGCATAAGGCGTTACTGGCGCGACTGGCACAGCCTTAACTCAGTGCTGGCAGCGTGGACACCAGAAGGTGCTGCGCTGACCATGTTTGCCGCTGACAATCGGCGTACCGCACGCACGGCAAGGTTCGCCGGCGCGGCCATAAACCTGCAACTGCTGCGCGAAGTAGCCGGGTTTACCGTCCGTTTGCAGGAAATCACGCAGCGTGGTGCCGCCCTGCTCAATCGAGCGTAACAACACCGCTTTGATGGTGTTAACCAGCAGCTCGGCCTCTTCCTGACTCAAACTCATTGCCGAACGATCGGGCAAGATCCCGGCAGTAAACAGCGATTCGCTGGCGTAGATGTTCCCGACGCCCACCACCACTTTGTTATCCATCAGCCACTGTTTAATCACGGTGCGTTTGCCGCGTGACTTTTCAAACAGATAGGCACCATCAAATTCGCTGCTGAGCGGTTCCGGACCGAGATGGGCTAGCACGCTGCTGCCTGCGAGGTCATTGCTCCACAGCCAGGCGCCAAAGCGACGTGGATCGGTGTAGCGCAACACTTTGCCGTTGCTCATCACTAAATCGACATGGTCATGTTTGGCGGCCGGTTGTTCGCCGGGTAGCACGCGCAGACTGCCGGACATGCCGAGGTGAATGATGATCCAGCCATGCGGTAGTTCGAGCAGCAGATATTTAGCGCGACGCTGCACGCTCAATACGGGTTGGTCGCTCAGCGCGTGGATTTCATGCGAGACCGGCCAGCGCAAACGTGGATTGCGCACCACCGCATGCAGAATCGTGGCACCCACCATGTGGGGTTCGATACCGCGACGACTGGTTTCTACCTCAGGTAATTCAGGCATCTCATCTCCTCAACGAATCGCAGAAACAAAAAACCCGGCCGAAGCCGGGTTTTTCACAGAACACTAAAATTACTTAATTTTAGCTTCTTTGTAGATCACGTGCTGACGTACAACCGGATCGAACTTTTTCAGTTCTAATTTCTCTGGTTTAGTACGTTTGTTCTTCGTGGTGGTATAGAAGTGACCTGTACCAGCAGAGGAAACCAGCTTGATCTTCTCACGAATACCTTTAGCCATGATTCAGTTCCTTAGTACTTCTCACCACGGGCGCGGATTTCGGTCAGAACCGTATCGATGCCCTTTTTATCAATAACACGCATACCTTTAGCAGATACACGCAGAGTAACGAAGCGCTTTTCGCTCTCAACCCAGAAACGGTGAGAGTGCAGGTTCGGCAGGAAACGGCGTTTCGTCGCGTTCATTGCGTGGGAACGGTTGTTACCCGTTACCGGACGCTTTCCAGTTACCTGGCAGACTCGTGACATTTCTATTCTCCAAAAATCAAATCAGCTCGAGCTTTAAAAACTAGGTTTTGGCCGCCTCGTCAGGCCTTAGCCCGCCCAGGCGAGTTCCATGTGAACCCGCTAAGCTGGCCCAAACGCCAAACCCGAGATTCTCAAAGGTGGCGTAGTATACGCCGCTCAGCCCGAGTGCTCAAGTCCCGAACAGATAAAGATCCCTCTGGATCGCGCAAAAATGCCCTATTTCTGTTCAGTTGAATCGATGAATTACAACCAACCGCGCTCGGCGAAAGAGGTAAACTCGCCGTGACCGATCACCAAATGATCAAGTAAACGGATATTGAGCAGCGCGCACGCTTGCCCGACTTTTCCGGTAATATCGCGGTCGGCGCGACTGGGTTCAGCGATTCCCGACGGATGATTGTGCGCCAGAATCACCGCCGCCGCGTTAAGTTTCAGCGCTTCGCGCACGATTTCGCGCGGGTGAACTTCCACGCTGGCAATCGAGCCGGAAAACATCTTCTGCGCCTGCAACACGCGGTGCTGATTATCGAGGAACAGCGCCATAAACACTTCGCGCTCCTGATGCGCCAGCACGCTTTGCAGGTAATGGCGCGTCACCTGCGGATTCTCCATCACGTTTTCCCGCGCCAGCTGGCTGGCAAAAAATCGCCTTCCCAGTTCCGCGATGGCATAAAGCTGCGTCATTTTGGCGCTGCCCACGCCTTTAATCTGCCCGAGTTCCTCTTTGCTGGCCGTCATAATGCGATAGAGCGAACCAAACTCGTTCAACATCTGATGCGCCAACAGCAGCACGCTGGTGCCGCTGATACCGGTACGCAAAAAAATCGCCAGCAGCTCAGCATCACTCAACACTTCAGCGCCCATTAACATCAGTTTTTCCCGTGGTGCCAGTTCCGTCATGACCATCTCCTCCCTGCGATGCGGCGATTCTGCGCGTCAGCCACCGTCAGCGCCAGCACGCGCTGAACGATTTCAGAGCCAGCTCGCAAAGGCCGCAGGCAGTGAAAAGGCGCACTGTGGATTTTGTGATAAAGTTGCCTGCATCTGCCGCCCCTGACGCGGCAATTTGCTTTGAGGCGAACAACATGACGGGATTAGCTGGAAAGAAAATTCTGCTGGGCGTGAGCGGCGGCATTGCTGCATACAAAGCGCCGGAGCTGGTGCGTCGGCTGCGCGATCGCGGTGCTGATGTGCGCGTAATGATGACCGAAGCGGCCAAAGCCTTTATTACTCCGCTGAGCCTGCAGGCGGTTTCCGGTTATCCGGTATTTGATGATTTGCTCGACCCGGCAGCCGAAGCGGCGATGGGCCATATTGAACTGGCGAAATGGGCCGATTTAATTGTGCTGGCGCCGGCTACCGCCGATCTGATTGCCCGCGTCACTGCCGGCATGGCGAATGATTTGGTCACCACCGCGTGCCTGGCAAGCGCAGCGCCGGTTGCCATCGTCCCGGCCATGAATCAGCAGATGTACCGCGCGCCGATCACGCAAGAGAACCTGCAGCGTCTGCAGCAGCGCGGCGTACTGATTTGGGGCCCCGACAGCGGCAGCCAGGCGTGCGGCGATGTGGGTCCCGGCCGCATGCTCGATCCGCTGGCGATTGTGGCGCACGCGTTGGAGTGGGCTGCGCCCGTCAACGATCTGCAACATCTCAGCATTATGATCACCGCCGGTCCAACCCGCGAAGCGCTGGACCCGGTGCGGTATATCAGCAATCACAGCTCGGGCAAGATGGGCTTTGCGATTGCTGCGGCTGCGGCCAAACGCGGTGCGAAGGTGACATTGGTTACCGGCCCGGTGGCGCTGCCAACGCCAGCTGGCGTACAACGCGTGGACGTTGACAGCGCGCTGGAGATGGAAGCGGCGGTGATGGCGCAAATCCAGCAACAACATATTTTCATTGCCAGCGCAGCCGTGGCAGACTACCGGGCGGCTAACATTGCCGCAGAGAAAATCAAAAAGCAGGGTGGCGACGATAGCGTCACGCTGCAGTTGGTGAAGAACCCCGATATTGTCGCAGGCGTCGCGGCGCTGCAGGAAAATCGCCCTTATGTTGTGGGATTTGCTGCCGAAACCCAGAATGTGGAAGAATACGCGCGGCAAAAACGGGTGCGAAAAAACCTGGATCTGATTTGTGCCAACGATGTGGCGCAGGCGGGTCAGGGCTTCAATAGCGACACCAATGCTCTTCACCTTTTTTGGCAGGAAGGAGAAAAAGTCTTACCGCTCAGTGATAAGACGCTCCTTGGCCAACAATTAATAGACGAGATTGTCAGCCGTTATGATGAAAAAAATCGACGTTAAAATTCTTGATGCACGCGTGGGCAACGAATTCCCGCTGCCGACTTATGCAACCTCTGGTTCCGCAGGCCTCGATTTACGCGCCTGCCTGGATGATGCGCTGGAAATCACACCAGGCATGACCACGCTGGTTCCCACCGGTTTGGCGATTCACATTGCCGATCCTGCTCTTGCCGCCGTGATTCTGCCGCGCTCCGGTCTTGGCCATAAACATGGCATCGTGCTGGGTAATCTGGTTGGTTTAATCGACTCCGATTATCAGGGCCAACTGATGGTTTCCGTGTGGAACCGCGGTCAGGACAGCTTCACGCTGCAGCCAGGCGACCGTTTAGCACAGCTGGTCTTCGTGCCGGTCGTGCAGGCCGAATTTAACCTGGTGGAAGATTTTGACACCAGCGACCGCGGCGCAGGCGGCTTCGGTCACTCAGGCCGCCAGTAATACGCGACACTTTTCGCTTAGCCATCTTTTTATTTCTTGTCGCCACAGGCCGCTATGTCTGTGGCAGATGAGGCAGTATTGCCTGTTTTTGGTGAATTTCAGGGGTGTTGAAGGTCATGGCAGAAAAAAAAGTCGCGAAACGGAATCGTCGCGAAGAGATTTTGCAGGCGCTGGCGCAAATGCTGGAGTCGGGCGATGGCAGTCAGCGCATCACCACCGCGAAGCTGGCCGCTAATGTCGGCGTGTCGGAAGCGGCGCTTTATCGCCACTTTCCCAGCAAAACGCGCATGTTTGACAGCCTGATCGAGTTTATTGAAGACAGTCTGATTACCCGCATCAATCTGATCCTGAAAGATGAAAAAGAGACGCTGACGCGCCTGCGTTTAATCGTGCAGCTGATTCTGGGATTTGGTGAGCGTAATCCGGGGCTGACGCGTATTTTGACCGGCCACGCGCTGATGTTTGAACAGGATCGCCTGCAAGGGCGTATCAATCAGCTGTTTGAGCGTATTGAAGTGCAGCTGCGTCAGGTGATGCGCGAGAAGAAAATGCGCGATGGTGAAGGTTTCCAGAACGACGAAACGCTGCTGGCGAGCCAGTTACTGGCGTTTTGTGAAGGGCTGTTGTCGCGCTATGTGCGCTCCGAATTCCGCTTTCGTCCGACCGCAGATTTCGAGAGCCGCTGGCCGCTGATGGCGGCGCAGTTGGTTTAAAAGACCAGGTCGGCATAAATGCCGACCTCATTACCGAATAATTAAATCCCGTACTCTTTACGATACGCGCGCACTTTCGCCAGATGGTCAGCCATCTCCGGCTTCTCTTCCAGGTAATCAATCAGCTCAGCCAGGGTAATAATCGCCGTGACTTTGCACTTATAGTCACGTTCCACTTCCTGAATCGCCGAAATATCGCTGCGACCGCGTTCCTGACGATCCAGCGAAATCAACACGCCCGCCAATGTCGCGTTATGTGCACTGATGATATCCATTGATTCACGAATCGCGGTACCGGCAGTGATCACATCATCCACCAGCATCACTTTGCCTTGCAGCGGGCTGCCCACCAGCAAACCGCCTTCGCCGTGATCTTTGGCTTCTTTGCGGTTGAAGCAGTAAGGCACGTCACGTTCATGATGATCGGCCAGCGCCACCGCGGTGGTGGTGGCAATTGGGATGCCTTTGTACGCCGGGCCAAACAGCAGATCGAAATCAACGCCGCCATCAACGAGCGCCTGCGCGTAGAAACGGCCTAACAGCGCCAAATCGCGACCGGTATTAAACAGACCGGCATTGAAGAAATAGGGGCTTTTACGTCCCGATTTCAGGGTGAACTCACCAAACTTCAGCACCCCTTTGTTCAGGGCGAATTCAATAAACTGACGCTGCCAGGCTTTCATTTCTCACTCCTCAAATAAAGAAAAGGCGACTCTATGGTCGCCTGTTACATCAATTAGTTAGCGCCGCTTTCTGCGCCTGAATCAACTGCTCAATGCCGCCTCGCGCCAGCGCCAGCAGCTGGAGTAACTCGTCGTGGCTGAAGGGCTCACCTTCTGCGGTGCCCTGCACTTCAATCATGCGGCCATCTTCGGTCATCACCACGTTCATGTCAGTTTCTGCGGCGGAATCTTCCACATACTCCAGATCGCACAGCGCTTCACCGCCGACGATGCCCACAGAAATCGCCGCCACCATGCCTTTCAGCGGGCTGGCTTTCAGCTTGCCCGCCGCCACCAGCGCATTCAACGCATCGGCCAGCGCCACGCAGGCGCCGGTAATAGATGCAGTACGCGTACCGCCATCGGCCTGAATCACGTCGCAATCCAGCGTGATGGTGAATTCGCCTAGCGCTTGCAAATCCACTGCTGCACGCAGTGAACGGGCGATCAGACGTTGAATCTCCAGCGTACGTCCGCCCTGTTTGCCTTTGGCGGCTTCACGCGCCATGCGGCTGTGGGTCGAACGCGGCAGCATGCCGTATTCAGCGGTGATCCAGCCTTGACCTTTGCCTTTGAGGAAACGCGGCACGCTCTCTTCGACGGTTGCGGTGCACAGCACTTTGGTTTCGCCGAATTCAACGAGCACAGAGCCTTCTGCATGTTTGGTGTAGTGACGAGTGAGTGTGACGGGACGTGTTTCAGATGCACTACGGCCTGCTGGACGCATGGTTTCTCTCCGGCTTGCTTAGGTTTGGCTGCGCATTATACGGACTTCAGCTGCGGCTGTCCCGCCCGCGATCGCCACAATCCTGGATGAAATTCTCTGGTGGCTGTGGCTAAATGCGCGTTTCCTCCCTTAAAAAGATAAATGATGATCGCGATACTCCATTTCCTGCTGGCGCTGGTGGTGATATTTGCCCTTGCGCTGTTGGTCAGCCACGACCGCAAACGCATTCGTCCCCGCTTTATTATTCAGCTGCTGGTTGTCGAAGCCGCGCTGGGCTGGTTCTTCCTGCACTCGGCGGGCGGACAATCGGTGGTCACTGCGGTGGGCGGCTTCTTTGAAACCTTATTAACCTACGCCGCGCAAGGAACCAACTTTGTCTTCGGCAATATGGCAGATCAGGGATTAGCCTTTATTTTCCTCGGCGTGCTCTGCCCGATTGTGTTTATTTCCGCACTGATCGGCATTTTGCAGCACTGGCGCATTCTGCCGCTGCTGATTCGCGCCGTAGGCACTCTGTTGTCAAAAGTGAATGGCATGGGCAAGCTGGAATCGTTTAACGCCGTCAGCACCTTGATTCTCGGCCAGTCTGAAAACTTCATTGCCTATAAAGGCATTCTCGCCGATATTTCCGCGCCACGCATGTACACCATGGCGGCGACGGCGATGTCGACGGTTTCGCTGTCGATTGTTGGCGCGTATATGTCGATGATTGATGCCAAATATGTGGTTGCGGCGCTGCTGCTCAATATGTTCAGCACCTTTATTATCCTGTCGATCATCAATCCTACCCGCCCGGAAAACGAAGAGCAGATTGCGCTGGATAAGCTGCATGAAGATCAGAGCTTCTTTGAGATGCTGGGCGAATACATTCTCGCCGGCTTTAAAGTGGCGATGATCATCATGGCGATGCTGATTGGCTTTATCGCGCTGATTGCAGCAATCAATGCGCTGTTTTCTGCGGTATTTGGCTACAGCTTCCAGCAGCTGCTTGGCTACGTTTTCTATCCGTTTGCATGGCTGGTTGGCATTCCCTCCGCCGATGCTTTGCAGGCGGCGAGTATTATGGCCACCAAACTGGTAGCGAATGAATTTGTTGCGATGATCGAGCTGAAGAAAGTGGCGGCTGAAATGACGCCACGCGGACTGGGGATTCTGTCAGTGTTCCTGGTTTCGTTCGCTAACTTCGCCTCAATCGGCATCGTTGCCGGTGCGATTAAAGGCCTGAACGAGAAACAGGGCAATGTGGTTTCCCGTTTTGGCTGGAAGCTGGTGTATGGCTCCACGCTGGTGAGCTTGCTGTCGGCCGCATTCGCCGGGCTGTTTATCTGATAACGCATGGCGGCTGCATGGCCGCCATTTTTTAAAACGCCACGCACACCAGTGAATCAACCCGCATCACCGATTCCTGCTCGAAACGCTGTTTATAAACATCACGAAGCTTATTAATGCTGTCAGAACTCGCCACATCCGGAGTGTGAATCAGCATCAACGCTTTGCTGTTTTCCCGCGCCAGCTTACCGTTCTCGCCCAGCCACTGACCTTTGGCGTCATATACCGATAAACCGTCTTTGAAACGCGGCGTCACATCGTTATCGACAAACTGCTGCCATTCGCTGCTGCTGACGATGCCACCTTTCGGTTTATTCATGCCAAACCACAACGTAGTTTGCATCATCACGTCACCAGAACCGCATACCGCAACCGGCGCGGTGTTGGGCGGGATCTTATGCATTTTCGTCGACGGAGCCTGACAGCCAGCGAGCAGTAAGGTTAATAAAGCAGGAAGAACCAGAGAGCGGAACATCACTTCATCCTTTTAAGCGAACCAGCGCTAAGCATAAGTGTCTGTCGGTAAAAGAGGTAATTTTTTGTTATTCACGCTTAAGTGCGCTTATGCCTGTTAGCGTCGAGTCTGCCTCGCTATACTTCACCCAACATTTCTGAAAAAGAGAAGACGATTATGATCCGCAGTATGACCGCTTACGCCCGCCGCGAAGCCAAAGGCCACTGGGGCAGCGCCGCCTGGGAAATCCGTTCGGTTAACCAGCGCTATCTGGAAACCTATATCCGTCTGCCGGAGCAATTTCGTGGCCTGGAGCCGGTCATCCGCGAGCGCATCCGCAATCGCCTGACGCGCGGTAAAATCGAATGCAACCTGCGTTATGACGCCGATGCCAGCGCGCAAGGCGAACTGCAGCTGAATGAATCACTGGCCAAACAGCTGGTGCAGGCCGCCAATTGGGTGAAGATGCAGAGTGATGAAGGCGCGATTAATCCGCTGGATATCCTGCGCTGGCCGGGCGTGATGTCTGCGCAAGAGCAGGATCTCGATGCCATCAACGCCGAACTGCTGGTGGCGCTGGATGGCGCGTTAGATGACTTTATCGAAGCGCGTGAAAGCGAAGGCACCGCGCTGAAAGCGATGATTGAACAGCGTCTGGAAGGCGTATCGCACGAAGTCAGCAAAGTGCGCGCGCAGATGCCAGAAGTGATTAAATGGCAGCGCGAGCGTCTGGTCACCAAGCTGGAAGAAGCCGAAGTGCAGCTGGAAAATAATCGCCTGGAGCAAGAGCTGGTGATGATGGCGCAGCGCACCGATGTGTCGGAAGAGCTGGATCGCCTGGATGCGCACGTTAAAGAAACCTACAACATCCTGAAAAAGAAAGAAGCCGTTGGCCGCCGCCTCGACTTTATGATGCAGGAGTTCAACCGCGAGTCGAACACGCTGGCTTCAAAATCAATTAATGCCGAGATCACGACATCAGCGATTGAGCTGAAAGTGTTGATTGAACAGATGCGTGAGCAGATTCAGAATATTGAGTGATCACGCCCTCCATTAATAACGTCAAGTCCGTCATCCTACGGGCTTGACGGTTAATGTGGGTTAACGATTTATTGAGCGTGCCATGCGCGTGTAAGTATGTCGGATACCGCGAATGGCAATGCTGTAAGCCATGATATTTTCAGGCAATGCCATCCCGATGTAACCGGTGTCACCAATATGATGAAGATCTGCGCCCGCCATCTTACTCATTAACGCGATTTGACGAATGGTATTCACATCTGCCCCCTCTTGCGATGTCCCGATCGCGGTCATCGCCAAAGCGCCATGCGAATGAATACATTCAATGAGTGAGGCAACTTTCTGCTGACTCATACCCGGTAGTGTGCCGGGTGCAGGCACTAACACCACATCAACCCCTTGATGCACGAACTCAGCAATATCTTGCTCGGTGAGGATGTCGCTGCCACTCTCCTGAACAATGCCAGCACCATGCATCTTACCGGTGATAATGAGTGCGCTGTTACCAACCGCCTCGCGGATCATTTTCGCCGCTTTAGCCAGCGCACGATTGCTCACACCGTTATTAGGATTGCCCGTGAGAACCAAAATTTTGGCTCCCATTTGCACCAAACGGCAGGCGTTCTCCGCTGTTGCCGCGCGCCCTGGCACCATTTGTAATCCATCAAGATGCGTGGCATCAAAATCAGGATCTACCGCTTCAAGATTGACCCCAATAATACGCCCGGTCAGCCGGCATAATTCATGTAATATTTGTTCCGGCGCAATGTTTGCGGGCATGCCATGAATAATAGGGTTTTCACTGTCGAACATGTTGATCAATACAATATCAGCACCCTGAGAGGCCGCCAATTCGGCGTTAGTAATATTATGCAGCAAAGGTGAAGTCATGCCGATAGTTTCGCTGACTACCACCCGTCCTTCGCTGGCACGCACAGCATATATCAACGCATCTTTATCCATCGGCAGCAGCTCGGAAGCTGAGCAATCCAGCAAACGTTTATGTGTCATAGAATTTATTCTCTTTGGTAAGCATCAGGTTAAGATCGGGAAATTATGCATAAAATAACAGTTAGGGATCCAAAATATATCCGCCCTGATCAACTCTTTGTAAATATCCCCTGTACCAGGTAGCGAAAGCTATACATGAAAAAAATGTTCATCATCAGGCAACGCCTTATTTCATTTTAAATAAGACATTTTCATTTTCGTGTATAAGAAATGTCTCTAATTTTGAAATTTCCTCCTTAATATCTCTAGCACAAAACTTATTAATGCCCTAAGGATGAAAAGAAAAAGACCCTGTTTTTCTGAATATTACTCGTGATCGTAATATTTTACTTTTCCTATTAATTTTTTCGAGAAACCTGTCGCCCTTCAATTCGTGCACATGCAATGGATCGTTTAAGGAAAGCGAATTTTATGCTCATCACTATCGCGGTTCTTTTCCTTTGCGCCTTCAAACACCCATATAGGAACAGGTAAATATTATGAGATTTAACAAGATGTCAGTCGCACTCGGCTTGGGATTGATGATGACCGCCAGCCTGGCTAACGCTGTAAATAGCCAGGGTGCAGGTACTGTCACCATTAAGGGCTCAATTATTGATGCACCTTGTTCAATCAACCCAGGCTCGCAGGATCAAACCATTGATCTGGGTCAGGTATCGAAAAAGCAGTTGGCAGCGGGTGGTAAATCAACACCGGTACCCTTCAACATCAAACTGGAGAATTGCGATTTCACCGCAGGTAAAGATGTGAGTGTGACCTTTACCGGCCAGGCCTCTGCTGCCGTACCGACCCTGATTGGCATGACCGGTACCGCTAGCGGTGCCAGCATTGGCCTGACAGATGGCTCAGGCCAGCTAATTAAATTGGGCCAGCCATCAACTATGACTCTGCAGAATGGTAGCAACACTTTGTCGTTCTCTGCATATCTGCAGGGTGATGGTGCCTCTGCAACCATCACACCGGGGGTATTTCAAAGCACCGTCGACTTTAGCCTGGATTATCAGTAATCGTTTTCCACGCTAATTAGAGACATGCGTAATCTGCGCATCTCTTGTTTATTTCAACAGGGTGTTAGTAGTATGTCAGTCCATACCAGGAACTCATTTCCTTTTCAAAATAACTGGCGCTTACGCCCGTTAGTAATTGCTTTATCATTGGCTTTTTTTAGCAGTGCTATTAGCAGTGCATTAGCAGAGGAAGTTGAGTTTAATCTGGACAACATGGATATTTCCGACCGGGAAAACATTGATATGAGTCAATTTTCCCGGGCAGGATATATGATGCCTGGTCAATATGACATGGCAATCAAAATTAATGACAATGAATCACCCACCGAGGAGGTTACTTTTTTACCGTCTGAACATGATGAAAACGAAACTGTCGCCTGCTTAACACCAAAAATGATGGCAGGCTTCGGTTTAAAGAAGTCATGGTTAGATAAAGTTACCTACTGGAATAATGAAAAATGTGCCCGGCTTGATATCATGCCGGGTATCATTTTGCGTCCTGATCTCGCGTCATCAACGCTCTACATGAGTGTTCCTCAGGCATATATTGAATATCAAACTGCTAACTGGGATCCCCCTTCACGCTGGGACGAAGGGATTGCTGGATTTATTGCGGATTATAACACCAATTTTAATTACTCCTCCCCGGCACAAGGCAGTGAATCACGCGAATTAAGCGGTAATGGCGTGGTAGGTGTCAACGCCGGTCCCTGGCGTATGCGTGCGTTCTGGAATGGTACTCATTACACTGCCAATAACACTAAAACCTCTACTTTTAACTGGAAACAATATCAGGCATTTAGGGCAATCAAACCTTGGGGCGCAAAATTAATTATTGGTCAAAATGACCTCGCCAGTGATGTGTTTGAAAATGCACGCTATGTTGGCGCCAGCCTTATTAGTGATGATAGCCAATTACCCCCCAATTTGCGTGGATACGCACCGGAGGTCCGTGGCGTGGCGAAGACCAATGCAAAAGTCACCATTAGTCACGCTGGACGTGTGTTATATGAAAGCCAGGTGGCTCCCGGTCCTTTTATTATTCAGGACTTGAGCGACTCTATTACTGGCACGCTGGATGTCAAAGTTGAAGAGCAAGATGGCAGCGTTCAGACCTTTCAAGTCGAAACCGCATCTGTTCCCTATCTTAGTCGTCCTGGACAGGTTCGCTTTAAGGCGGCGGTAGGGCAAACGACAGACGATAGATTTCATCTGCAGAATGAAAGGTTAATGGCAGGGGAATTCTCATGGGGTATTAGTAACGGTTGGTCGCTGCTCGGGGGTGGATTATCCTCTGGAAAATATCATGCCGCGTCGTTGGGTGCAGGGCGTGACCTCTTATCGTTTGGGGCCCTGGCACTCACCGCAACCCAATCTTATGCAAAGCTGCCTAATAACCAAACGCGCTCTGGCGGCTCCTATAGCCTGAGTTATTCTAAACGCTTCGAAAACTATGACACGCAGGTTACCTTCGCAGGTTATCGCTTTACGGAGAAGAGCTATCTTAGTCTAAATCAATATCTTGAGGCGAGCCGTAAGCATTTGGTTATTCGTAATAATGCAGCGAATAAGCAGACCTATACCGTTTCACTTAATAAACAATTCCGTACACTCGGCGTCAGCGCATTTTTAAATTATAACTATCAGACTTACTGGAATCGTCAGGCGACCAGCCGCTGGAATATGTCGTTTGCGCGTTATTTCGATGTGGGAAATTTTAAAAACGTCAGTTTCAATCTCTCCGCCTATCGCGCACAAAATTCAGGTATACAAGATGACGGAGTGTTCTTAAGCCTGAACGTGCCTTTCGGGACCTCATCGGGCTTGAATATCAATGCACAAAATTCAGATGCCGGCCAAATCAATAGCCTGAGTTGGTATAACCGCATGGATGAACGCAACAGTTATCGCTTAGGCGCCAATGTCGATCGCCAACAACGAAGCGCTTACAGTGGCTACTACACCCATACCGGCGATAACACGCTAACGAACTATAGTGCCAGTTATAAACCCGGTCAGTATCGCTCCGCAGCCCTGTCCATGCAGGGGGGATTAACGGCCACAGCACATGGAGCAGCATTACATCGCACCATAATACCTGGAGGCACGCGTCTGATGCTGGATACTGAAGGTATTAGCGATGTGCCCATTAAGTCTTCCGGTGCGGCCACTCATAGCAACAAATTCGGAAAAGCGGTACTGGCGGATGTCAGTAGCTATATACGTAATCAGGCACATCTGGATATCAACCAACTCAACGATGACATTGAAGCGGAGTCGCCCGTTTTGCAATTAACCTTAACCGAAGGCGCCATTGGCTATCGTCGCTTTCGATTAATTAAAGGTCAAAAGCTAATGGCGGTTATTCGCCTAAGTGATGGCAGTTATCCGCCGTTTGGCGCGAGCGTATTAAGTAAAGGGCGTGAGACCGGCATTGTTGATGAGATGGGCAGCGTCTGGCTTAGTGGTGTAAACCCTGAAATGCTGATGGATGTCCGCTGGAACGGCAATATTCAATGCCAAATTACCTTCCCAAAAGTATTACCCATTGATGAGAGTGGAGAAACAAACCTGCTGCTTCCGTGTACAGAAAAAGAATAATTTTTGCGCATTAAAGTTTGTTGAGTATCTGTCGCTCTATTACCCCAGACATATAGAGTGAGTATTAATTTTATGAACCTGAAGGCTTCTCTCGCTACCGTGGCGATGCTGTTTGGCGCTATGATTTTTTCACAAAGCACGCTGGCTGCTGTTGCATTGGATCGCACCCGCGTCATTTATGACGGCGCTGAACGCTCAATCAGTTTGAATATCAGCAATGAAAATAAAGCGCGTCCGTATCTGGCGCAAAGCTGGCTGGAAGATGAGCAAGGAAAAAAAATAAAGTCGCCGCTTATGGCGCTCCCTCCAGTTCAGCGTATTGAGCCGGGTCATAAAAGCGCGATTAAAATCCAATCTTTACCTGCCGCAAAATCATTGCCTCAGGATCGTGAATCTTTGTTTTACTTTAATTTGCGCGAGATTCCGCCACGCAGTGAAAAACAAAACGTATTACAAATTGCGTTACAGACCCGCATCAAACTCTTTTATCGCCCAGAAAAATTAATGATCGATCCACGGGCTTCGATCAAACCCGTACAAAATCAACTCACGTTGAAAAAAAACGGTGATCAATACACGGTGATAAATCCTACCGGATATTATGTCACGCTGATTGCTGCAGCCAGTCATGTTGATGGTAAAGAAGAAAGTGATTTTAATCCGATCATGATTCCGCCACAGGGCAGTGCCGCTATTAACGTAAAAGCCAGTAAGTTAGGTTCGCATCCGGTATTAAGCTATATCGACGATTTCGGCGGTCGGCCAAAATTGACATTCAGTTGCAAAGCCAATGAGTGCCGTGTCACTGATAGCCGCGAATAAGCATGAACAGCATGAAGTGGCTGGTCATCTTTTTCGCACTGCTGCACTGCAAAATGCTCTTCTCAGCGCCGATCGCGCCGCATGAAGAAATTATCCCCGGCACGAATAGATATCCAATTAATGTGTCGGGGATTATCGTCAGCTCCCAATGTACTTTGAATGGTGATCGAGAAAGTCGTGTTAACTTCGGCGATATCATCATTCAACTAATTGATGGTATCCGGTTCAGTAAATCGGTGCCATTCACCGTCACGTGTCCGGGAGCTTTCAACGGGGAGCAGGAAGTTTTTATCTCAGCTACAGCGGCGGTGTTTGATAAAAATGTCATTTCTACCACCAACAGCAATGTGGGCATCAAATTAATATTAAACGGTAAAGACATCGAAATAAATAAAGCACACAACATTGATTGGCGAATATCAAACACATTGATTGCCGTGCCGGTTAAAAACAAGGTCAAAGTCACAGCGGGTAACTTTACTGCAACCGCCACCATGGTATTGAATGTTCGTTGAGGAGACACGGAATGCAGATTATAAAAATAATGCTCTGTCCACTGATCATTGCATTTGCGTTGCATAGCACGTTGTCTAATGCCAATGCAGGCGTCAACTTTTCAGGAAAGCTGATTAACGTCCCGTGTAAAATTGACAATAATAAAGATATCGATGTCAACTTTGGTGACAATGTGGATATTAATGAAATAGATGGCCTAAAATACACTGAATTGCTGACGCTGTCGATTAAGTGCGATGAAAACTATTCCGAAAATCTTTACTTCCGTGTATCGGGTAGCGCAGCAACATTTGATAAAGCAGCAATACGCACTAACATCACCAACGTTGGGATAAAATTCATCAATGGTAAAGATGGCACACCACTCGAAATAAATAAAAAATACAATTATGTGCAGACGGGGGATTTTTCTCTGAAGGTAGTTCCTGTTAAAAAATCTGGTTCAATACCCTTACCAGGTAAGTTAACAATAAGTGCACAACTGATTGTCGAGCCTCAGTGAATGAAAACTGCAATACTCATACTATCACTCTTTATTTATTGTTGTAATTCACACGCTGTGAAAATAAATTTTTCAGCCACACTGATCAGTATTAATTGTGTAATAAACAATGACAAACCGGCAGACGTTGATTTTGGTGATGCAGTAGGAGTAAATCATATTGATGGTGTGAGATATCAACAGCGTGTTCCTATCAGCATCGTATGTCGGACCCCGCCGGGAAAACAGCTGGAACTGGCATTTTTGGGCATAACCAGCAATTTTGATGCCAGCGCATTATTCACAGGGATTGATGATTTAGGTATCAGGATAATGCAGAATAATCAACCCATTATAATCAATCAGCGCTTTACGCTTGATGATGTTACGCAGCCAATATTTTATGCCGTTCCGATAAAGCGAGCTGGCAGCGCTTTGAAAAGCGGACGTTTTAAAGCGCTAGCAACGCTTGTTATTAAATACGAGTAATGATTATGCGCATCCCTGTAATGTTAATAATAACTCTGCTATCAACATGTTCTATAAACGCCTTTGCAGCTGCTGACTTTTCTTTTACGGGCGGATTAGTGCAGGAACCCTGCATTCTCGACCCCAACAGCAGTGATATTGTTATTGATTTTGGCAGCGTCATTAATAAATTTCTTTATCGCTATCAACGTACCGCAGGTATTTCCATAACGCTTAATTTACAGGGTTGCGATACCTCAACATCCGATAAACTCTCAATCACCTTTAAGGCAACAGAAGATGCGCGGCAAGCGGGCATGATGGCACTTGATCCATCCAGTACCGCAAAAGGCATCGCCATTGGCGTTGAAGAAAAAGGTATTTTTATTCCGATAAACAAAAGCGTCGAGAGGATTTTCCATTCTGGTGACAACAAAATGGTCTTTGAATTATTCCTGTCTGCTAATCGTGAAAGCATTAAAAATAACGAATTACATCCCGGGACAATCAATGCCAGCGCAACCATAGAACTGGAGTATCACTAATGAGCATTTTTAAACTCATCATTTATTTTATTTGCATAATTATAACTGCATCAGCACAAGCCACAATCATCAGCCATAATACTTTTCTTTCCTGGATTGGAAAATATACTACCTTTCGTATATATGTTGATCACTGGGATGAAGATAGCCCTTTGAAAAATCCGTGTTATAAGCAGCCGGGCTGTAAGATCGCGTCTTTTCCGGAAAATGATAGGGTTCCCGCTGACATTCATGCGCCAAATGTCTTATCTGCAGAAAACTATGCAACTATTGGTGAACTGGGAAAAGCGTATAAAGCTAAATACCCTTTATCGATAGAACATACCTTTCAAATAGACGGCAGGTCAGCTGAATACAATTGTTTCCGATTGGCAGCATTTCAAAATGATTGGCATGATGCAACCTTCCTGCCTGATAATATCTGCATCCGGGATCATAAATATCCCGTCAGCTGTTCACTTTTGGGTGATACTAATCTCTATCACGGTTATGTTTCTGATAAAAGCATAAACGGTAATACTGCTCAAACGCAGTTAACGCTCTCCTGTAGTTCAGCGGCAACGGCGAAAGTTTATGCGGTAGGGTTTAACAACAATATTGTCTCACTCCGTTCGGATAACAGTTTGCAGACTGAATTAAAAGTCAACGATCAAGATGCTTCTGAAGGCATTGAGCTTAAAGTAAATTCAGCCAACTTGCTGGCAACATTTACGCTTAGCTCAACGCTGCGTACTCATGGAGCGGTCACACCTGGCGCATTTAATGGCGCCGGCACGCTCATCATTACCGCTTATTAATTAGAAGAAAACCATGTTTTTTAGCCCTACTTTTCGCAAGCCCCCATTTACTACATTATTTGTTTCACTGGTCGTGGCGAGCGACTTAATATTGATGCTGCAAGTTTACGTTGCCAATATGGGCGGTTCAGGTTTTCGTTTGCCGCAAAATCTTATTACGCTCAATTTTATGGGCATCTGTATTTTTATCGTGGCAATAAAATGCCTCTTTTCTCCCCCCTCAACGGGCGGGGTGCGAGTGGCAAAGGTGACACCGATATGGCTGCTAGCGTTTCTGCTCCTTAGCCAGCCCATACTCTGTACGTTTTACGGCAATCATGATGTGACCTTACTCCCCCAGCTAACTGCCTATGCTCTGGCAGTGCTGTTTTACCTGGCCATGCTACAAATCCCCCTTTCGCCAAACGTTAAAAGGCTCTGGCTGGTATGCATTATTACTGCGGCCGTGGCGCAAGCGATGCTGGCGCTATGCCAACTCTTCATGACGGGGGCAAATAACTGGATGGAATTTCCGGCAGATGGCACCCGCGTCTATGGCATTTTCCAGCAGGTAAATTTACTGGGTAGTTTTCTGGCTACTGGCTGGACGCTAGCGCTGTATTTTAGCTTTAAGGTGCGTCATGGCGGGCTTCGTTTACTATTGGCAGCGATCATGGCTGTATTGCTGGTGATTTTAATGATCATCCAGTCTCGCGTTGCCTGGCTTGGTGCGTCGGCCAGTAGCGCTTTACTTATCTGGACATTCCGCCGGCATCGCCATTGGCGGCAACACCTCTTGATTGGCTTACCGATTGCATTAGCAATTGTGATAGCTTGCCAGACCCTGCTCGCGTATGCCCCCATGGCGGGATTACACAAAGTGGATAAAACCCATTCAACGGCAGGCCGTGTGCAGATGATCACGCACAGCCTGCATATGATCGCCGAACGTCCTTTACGTGGTTGGGGTGCCGGTCGTTTTGAGCACGATTATCTGCTGCACGTACGTGAGGAAACGGCGCATCCATTTAACTCTCGTCTCCCAACGCACCCGCATAATGAAATCCTGTTTCAGTGGGTGGAAAATGGCGTTATTGCGTTGGCGGGAGTGGCATTAATAATTTGGGCTTGGTTCAAGCCCGTCGTAACCGGTAGCCCTCATGCAAGGCGACGCGCCTTTACGTTTTGGGCGATGACCTTACCTATCGTGACCCATCTGCTTTTTGAGTATCCACTCTACCAGTCCGCGCCGCATGGTCTGGTATTACTACTGCTAATCCGTCTGATGCAATCTGAGTCAGATCTGCAAAGCCTGACTCTGCGCCCGTTGGCGCATTACGCTGCAACTGGGTTTGTCACCCTTTTTGCTCTCGCTTTGATGGTTTTTGCGGCAACAGGTTTGCACACCAATGCCATCCTGACGCAAATTGAGCGCAACAGGTTTGCTGATTTTTCCCATGCTCAGCAACTTATCAATCCTTACGTCCAATGGGAGCGCTATCAGTTTGATGCAAACCTTCATCGTCTAATGACGTTCAACAGCACAAAAGATGTCGGACAATTAATCCAATTCAAAGTGTGGGCAAGGGAATACCTGACAAAGCACCATGATGCCAACGTTACCTATTCACTGCTTAAAATTGCCATGTTGCAGGGAGACATGGAATGGCAACAGAGACTGCATCAGCGCGGTCACCGGCTTTTTCCTGAAGACAAACGCTTTAATCTTCCTGAACAAAGTAAATAAAGCGTAAAGATTAGTGTGTCCTTATTAACAGACAGTTCTTAATCCACTACGTGATGGCTATTTTGACTTCTTTAGGATGAGTTTACCCTGCTGTTTTTAAAGGGAATGAATAAAAGGTGATAGAATAAGGCCGTTCTAACCATGAATGTGCTCAATCCTGAGGATTGCAGAGATTGGGTAACATTGACGGCACTTTTTGCTAAAGTGCTGGTCGTAATCAATACAGTTGTACCGCTCCAGGAACTCAGGGACCCTTTTTCTTCGTGCGATACATTTTTTCCCCGACATGAAGGCGTTATGACGAAATCCAGGCAGTTCCGTTCCAAACTTCTGCATCCCCGTTATTGGTTTACCTGGTTTGGGCTAGGTGTGCTGTGGCTGCTGGTGCAACTTCCTTACCCCATTCTGATCCGGCTTGGTGCTGGCGCTGGCAAATTGTCGCGTCACTTCCTGAAGCGCCGCGAACGCATCACCCGTCGCAATATCGAGCTGTGCTTCCCCAATATTAAGGAAGAGAAAATCGAGGCGATGATCGCCGGCAACTTCGAATCGCTAGGAATGGCGCTGGCAGAAACCGGCATTGCCTGGTTCTGGTCTGATGCACGCGTGCGTCGTTACTTCGAAGTGCATGGTCTGGAAAACCTGCAGCACGCACAAAGCCACCAGCGTGGTGTGATGGTCATCGGTGTGCACTTTATGTCGCTGGAGCTGGGCGGCCGCATTACCGGTTTATGCCAGCCAATGATGGCGATGTATCGTCCGCACAATAATCAGGCGATGGAGTGGGCACAAACCAAGGGTCGCATGCGTTCGAATAAAGCGATGATCGATCGTCGCGATTTGCGCGGCATGGTGCAGGCGCTGAAAAAAGGCGAAGCGGTTTGGTTCGCACCGGATCAGGATTACGGCCCAAAAGGCAGCGTGTTTGCTCCGCTGTTTGCGGTGAAACAAGCGGCGACCACCAACGGCACCTATGTTCTGTCTCGTCTGGCAAAACCGGCGATGCTGACCATCGTATTGATTCGAAACCAGGATAAGAGCGGTTATCAGCTGATTATTCAGCCTGAACTGGAAAATTATCCGTATGAAGATGAAGCCGCTGCCGCTGCTTACATGAATCGCGTGATTGAAAATGAAATTCTGCGCGCGCCCGACCAATATCTGTGGCTGCATCGTCGCTTTAAAACCCGTCCGCCGGGTGAAGCGTCTCTCTATATCTAATCTCTTGATGCAGCAGGTTTTCGTCTGCTGCTCATTTTCTCTGCTCACATTTAACAACCATTCTTAACGAAAAACAGGTTTGTCAAAATCTGCCCCGCCTCTTGTAATGGTCGCCTTCACCTCTCTTTGACCAGAACCATGACACAGCACTTTCACTGCAAATTTCTCGCGCTGGCCGTTGCCACTGCGCTGCTGGCCAGTTGTGCCAATCCATACGGCTTACACCCCAAAAACACGCTGCTTGATGCTAACGCTCTGCAAGCCAGTCAATCCCTGAAAAACGCGCATTTCAGCGCCGCGAATTGGCCAAAAAGCGCATGGTGGCAAGGTTTTAACGATGCTCAACTCAATCGAATGATTGATGATGCGATGGCATCCAGCCCGGATTTGCAGGTAGTCAACGCGCAAGCGGATAAAGCCAATGCACAAGTGATTGCCGCCGATGCCGAACGCTATCCGGTTGTCGATCTCAACGCGGGCATTACGCGCTCGCGTGTGGCAAAAGTGGATGATCCGCTGCTGGAGGGGAAAAGCTATAGCACGCTGCGCACCGCTAACGTTGGCTTGAGCTACACCTTCGATTTATGGGGCGGCAAAAAAGATGCCGCTGAAGCCGCATTGGGGCAAGCACGTGCCAGCGAGTTGGATCGTCAGGCCAGTCAGTTAACGCTGGCCGCGAACGTGACGCGAGCGTGGAACAACCTTAATCTCGCCTGGAATAATGCCGAACTGGCGCAGCAGAATGCCGGGCGTGCGGCGGGTATCGCCAAAATTCAGCAGCAATATGTCAGCGCTGGCCTCACTTCCGATTACCAATATAAGCAGGCGCTGTCGCAGCAGAAAACCGCGCGAGCCGAATTGACGCAAGCTCAACAGCAAGTCACCGATGCCGGTATTCAGCTTTCGACGCTGATAGGTAAAGGCCCGGATTACTGGCACCAGCTAAAACCGGCGCAGATGAATGTGCCGGTCGCCGCCATGCTGCCAAACGCCATTCCGGCCGAACTGCTGGGTCGTCGTCCGGATGTGGTGGCCGCGCGCTGGCGCGTTGAAGCGGCATCAAAACAGATCGCCGCCAGCAAAACCGAGTTCTATCCCAACATCAATTTGGTGGCCGAAGCCGGCACCAAATCACTGCTCGGCGATGCCTTCTTTGGTGCGCCAAGCCGCTTCTTTAATGTGGGACCGAGTTTGTCATTGCCGATCTTTGACGCGGGCAAACGTCGCGCCGATTTAGCAGAGAACGACGCCGATTACGATCTGGCGGTAGCGCAGTACAACAAATTGCTGATTAGTTCACTGGGCAATATCAGCGACACCATTACTCAGTTGCAGTCGATTCAGGATCAGCTGGCGCAACAGGAAAGCGCCAACCAGCTGATTCACAGCGCGTGGGATGATTTGCATCGTGAATACGCAGCGGGCCTGCGTCCTTATCTTGATGTGCTGACAATCCAAAATCAGCTGATCGAATCCGACCAGAAACTGGTGGCGCTGAAGGCGCAGCAGATTAACCTTGCAGTGGTTTTGATAGAAGATTTGGGCGGCGAATTCCAGAGCTCCAACTTTAAAGTTTAAAAAGTCACCATCAATGGCGGCCCTGAGCTGGAATGTGCCGATTTTGTCGGCTGGCATTCTACCGTGCATTGATGAATCATAGTCCGCACTGTGTAATCACCTGCGGACTATTATGATGGAACAGAATATTGAGGCTGGTTGGTTGCGGCCTCTGATTGCCGAGCGACTCACACCTTACCTCGAAATTGATGCAGCGCGCCTGCAACGCAACCTGCAACAGATGCAGCAAAAAGCCGATGCCGCTGGCGTCACGCTACGTCCTCATATCAAAACCCATAAAAGTGTCTGGATTGCTGAGCAGCAGCGCATGCTCGGCGCGCGCGGCATTACCGTATCTAAACCGAGTGAAGGCATCGCTTTTATTCTCGGTGGCGAACGCGATCTGCTACTGGCTTACCCCGTAGTGCATGCCGAAACGCTGAAAGAATTTTTGGCGGTGGCCGCACAACATCAGGCGCGCATTACCTGCATTGCGGATTGCACGAATGGCGTGGCGGCAATAGCGGCTGCACATCAGCGCCAGCTCGATTGCCAGCTGGCGTTAGCCATCAAAGTGGATGTGGGATTACATCGCATCGGTGTTGATCCGCACGGCGATGCCGCCGTTACGCTGGCGCAGCAGATACAGGGTGCGGGCCTCACGTTTGCCGGGCTGGTTTCTCATGCCGGTCACGCTTATGGCGCAGGCAACGCCGCAGCGATTGCCGACGTTGCCCTGCAGGAAATCACATGGATGCGTGCTCTGCAGCAGCGCCTGATTGCCGCTGGTTTTGCGCACTGCCCGATTTCAGTCGGTTCAACGCCAACGGCATTGGCGGCACCCGTCGCGCAGGGCAGCGATGAAATCCGCCCCGGCAATTATGCGCTGCTTGATCTCACCGCATGGCGTTTAGGTCTTTGCACGCCAGAGGCGTTGGCGCTGAGCGTGGTAACGCGCGTGGTAGCGGTCAATCCGCACTTCGCCATTATTGATGCCGGTTCCAAAATGCTTAGCTCTGACAAAGGGCCGCACGGCACCAATGCCAGCGGATTTGGTATCGCCGTCGATGAGCAAGGCAATCATTATGAAGTGTTGAAGCTGTCGGAGGAGCATGGTTTCCTGCAATATGCTGAACAGGCACCCGCCGTTGGCGCGCTGCTACGCATCTTCCCTAACCACAGCTGCGCGGTGGTTGCGCAGTCCGATCGCTTCGTGCTGCGCCATGCTGATGATACGGGTGAAGAGCAGGCTATTCAGGGACGCGGCAAGTTTATCTGATTACAGCGTTTTCACGGAAACCGCTGCTGACCCACACTTCCATGACCGGGCCGTTTGCAGCCCGGTATCAGCGTGCTTTAATGGCTGTATCACATCAGGAGGTCCCATGCTGCCATCTCAGACCGTCACACTAACGGTTCCACGCAACTGGTTAGATTTGTATGAAACCATCTGGAAACCGGAATGCTTTGCCAAATGGGCTAGCGGACTCAGCGCCAGTACGCTGACGCAGGAAGGGAACAGCTGGAAAGCCAAAGGTCCCGAGGGAACGGTAAAGATTCGCTTTACCCCACACAATCCCTTTGGCGTGATGGATCACTGGATTGATACCGGAACGGGTAAAGAGATTTATATGCCGATGCGGGTGATTGCCAATGAGCAAGGTGCGGAAGTGGTGATGGTGGTTTATCGTCAAGCATTCATGTCTGACGAGAAGTTTGCCGAGGATGTTGCATGGGTAAAACGCGACCTGGAACAGCTTCTTCATCTGTTAACTCATTAGAATCAATGGATTATGCAGAGATCGCTTCTTTAACGCATGCTGGAATCAATCAATAAAAATCGCTTACTTTTTTGCTCAGTAGCGTTTAACTGTTTTGCTCAAACCTTCACGTATTTATCTGTTAAACACCAGTCTGGCTTAAGCATCCTCAACAGGAAAATTCCTGGTGAGGATGTGCAGAAAAATGCTGAGTGCCTCTGATTTATCAAAGTTTTTTCTGTATTTCTTTATCGCCGATTCATTCAACCCTATGGAATGAAGAAAAGCACTAATAAATAGTAAATCATTCGCCTTATATATTCTGATGCAAATTCTGAAACCATTTATTCCTGCGGTCTATTTATAGGAGTTTTCTGATGGTGTTAAATTAATTAAAACACGGTATAACTCATTTCACACACAGCAGTAACCATAATAACAACAGCAGGGAAATAACATGGATCGCTCAACCTATCCTTTGTTATCAGAAAAAGAATTTGTTGAGATTGCCAGCCGGATGCTGGCCGGGGAATATATAAACTCAAAGGGATTTTATAATGATCTTACGGATTTCCTCCGCACAGGAGGAGATACCATTAAGACAACAACATCATTAAGCGCCAGGGTCATCTTAATAAATTCAGAACATCATTTAATTGAACGCATTTTTACGTGGCAAAACCTGAAAGGTATATCAGGGCTGCGTCAGGATGCGCTGCATTGATGTAAGCTGTGCTTTGGCCTGTGGCCAGAGTAAACCCTTAATTGCACTGGTACATGTACCATAATGAGCAGAATATGGCGATAAGAGAAAAAAATCTGACCAACGCTAAATGGTCAATTTTGTCATCGATTAAAATCGTCGGCATTGGTGTTTTACAACTTTCACTTCTGGCACAAATACTCCAGGCAAACGAGTTAAATTTACTCGCCATTGCTATTGTAATGTTATTGATTATTGACACACTGGCCGATCGCGGATTTGGCAATGCCATTATCAGAACTAAAAACCTGAACAATAGCGATCTCTCAATATTATATTGGGGGAATGTATTAAGCGGACTCGCTATTTTTGCTACGCTGTTTATTGGTAGCGATATTTCTAGTCGAATGATGAATCAACCCGAAATGGCAATAATGCTGGAAATGATTTCGGTCATCTTCATTATTATTCCGCAGGGGCAACATTATCGCGCCATATTACAGCGGGAAAACCAATTTTCACGCATCGCTTTCGCGGAAACATCTTCTGTGCTGGTGGGATTAAGCGTCACACTGTTTACCGTGTGGCTGACACCTTCAGTGCTGTGCGCCATCTGGGGCTACCTCGCCATGGTATCCATCAGAATGCTGATTTACTGCTACTACGGTCGCTCCTGGTTCCAGCCAGAATACCGCTTTAGCCTGAAAAGTTTCGCTAACGTGCGAGCAAGAAACGGATAATAAAAACAAGTCTGTATGGTGGGCTCTGGGCATCTGAAAAGATGCGTTCGCGTGCTGGTCGCCAGCACGCTTTTTTCTATTTAGGCTTCCAGTAACTCTTCCAGTGACTGAAAACTGAGTTCGCTTAACTTGCCGTTACGCTGCAAGCGCAACCAACTCACTATCATGCGTAACTCATCAATCACCATGTAGAGATCGGCCATATCATTCTTGCTTTTGACCTGCAGCCGCGCCAGTGCATTGAGTTTGTGTGCATTCACTGTTTTATGACTGATGCCCAGGCGAATGCCGATGTGCTCAATGCTGTAACCCCACGCCATCATCAGTAGTACCCTTAATTGCCTGTCTGGCAGCAGAATATCCGCGCCTTCAACTAACTGAATTTGGGCATTAGTGTTGATGCTGGTGAGGAGACGGCTGGAAAGTATCTGACGAGAGGATTTTAAGTCCAACACCGTCAGCGAAGGCAGGTAACGACTGAGCGCATGCATCAGCGGTAACAAACGCCGCGTCAGCACCACGATTTGCATCGTGGGAAACTGCTGCTGTAAGGCGTAAAGCACTTTTAAGGTGCCAGTTAGTGGCATATTTTCATGAAAGATACACACCAGCAAACGCGGTTTCATCTTTTCGCACTTCGCCATGACCGTGCTGAGAGACCATAGCTCATGCAGCTGACACGCAACAGGTAACGAGGACAAAAGACTCTCAAGCCCCAGCGCCGCCAGTTTGTCAGAGGAGAAAAAGAGGATGTCTTCGTTACGAGTTTTCATGCCTGTCCAATAGTTGCTACACGTGATGCCTGAGAGCGGAAAGCCTGGTTTATTTGCCAGTAATCACGTACGACACAAACTGGCTAGAACTTAAGAAGAGAAGATCTGCCCCTCTTCGCATCATTTATACTTATGCGAAAAGGCCAATAACTGCAGATTTATCCCGTCTGCTAAGCCTGTTAGCATGCACGCCATCAAAAAGCCTAATCCGATAACGCTTTATTTAGAAAATCTCAGTGGTCTACACTCTGGGAAATCTTTAGCCTTGCCGCCAATTTACTGGAGTGCTCTATGTTATTAACCGTTCTCTATATTATTGGTATTACAGCCGAAGCCATGACCGGCGCGCTGGCGGCAGGACGTCGTAAAATGGACCTGTTTGGCGTGATTATCATCGCTTCGGTCACCGCCATTGGTGGCGGTTCGGTGCGTGACATTTTGCTGGGCCACTATCCGCTCAGTTGGGTTAAAAACCCGGAGTACATCATGATCGTGGCTGCGGCTGCGGTTGTGACCACTTTTGTTGCACCGCTAATGACGCACCTGCGCAAAGTTTTTCTGGTGCTGGATGCGCTGGGTTTAGTGGTGTTCTCGATTATTGGCGCCCAGGTTGCACTGGATAGCGGGCACGCCTCCATCATTGCTGCCATCGCCGCCGTGATCACTGGCGTGTTTGGCGGAGTGCTGCGCGATATGTTCTGCAACCGCATTCCGCTGGTGTTCCAGAAAGAGCTGTATGCCGGTATCGCTTTTGCCTCGGGCTGGATGTATATCCTGTTGTTGAAAACGCCGCTGGCGCATGAAGCGGTGGTGATCATCACGCTACTGTTCGGCTTCTTCGCCCGCTTGCTGGCGCTGCGTTTCCGCCTCGGTTTGCCGATCTTCAACTATCCCCATCCTGAACATTGAATCAGTTGCAGGAATCTCCTGCTGCTGCAGAAAGTGAATCAACTGCTGCAGGTGCGCATCCTGCAGCATCATCACAATCCGTTGTGCTAACAAGCTGCCGATACCGGGCAGTTGCTGCCAGCTTTCCGCCGTTCGCGCCAGCAACTGCGACCACTGCGCATCCGGTAAAGCCTGTAACGCTGCACGCGGCAACGGCAAGCCAAGCGCACTCACCCAGCGTCGCAGCGGCTGCTGACGCGTCAGGTTAAAGCGGTGCCAGATAAGTTGCGCGCGAGCCGGCGTGATGCCATTAGCCTGCGCAATCTGATCCGGCGTCAGTGTCAGCCAGGAAAAGAGATGGCTGATAGTGCCGCTATCCAGCAGGCGCTGCCAGCTGCTGCGCTGAACGCCCGCAATATCGAGTACCGACTTCTGGCTGAGCCAGCTAAGGCGAGATAAAAACTGCGCCCGGCAGTCGGCGCTAAAGTGCAGACAGGTTAAGCCGTGGAATTCGCCCTCCTGTGGCGACGCTGGATAATCGCGCTGCGCCACACGCCAAATCACGCGCTCCAGTCGCGGAATGCCTAATCCCGCCAGCGTGAGCGTCACCTCATCACCCGCGATCACATCCAGTTCCCGCCAGCGTCGCAGGGAACCAATGTTTACCCGGCGTACCGTTTTGTCCTCCAGTTGCACCGGTATCAGATTTAGCACCACGGCGATCTTGCCCGTGCGGCCCACATTGAAATCCACTGACAGCACTTCGCTGCTGACTTCTGCTGGTTGATACTTCCATGCCGCTGACCAACTGCCCTGGCCGGGCTGCCAATCGCGCCCTGCGCTGACGGGTGATTGATGAATTACCACGCCATCGGTGACAAACGGCAGCGATTCGCGGAACCAGCGATCGCGCCATAACGCGACCTCTTCTTCATTACTCACCTGACGGCTCCAGCTCTGCGCCAGCCCAAATCCCCATTGTGTGAGCTGCGCCAGACGATCGGGCATCGAATTGGGTCCATCCGGCCACGCCCAGATAAATACGCCAAGGCGCTCAAGCAGCGGGCTGGTGTCGTGGTGCATCATCGCTCCCGCCACCTGAGCGCGCGCGTTCTTGCCGCCGTCACGCGCCTGTTGATGATCGGTCATTTGCAGAAACAGCTCACCTTGCAGCACCACTTCCTCACGCAAGGTATCCAGCCGCTGCGGGATGGAGGGAATATGTGCGGATTTGGCCAGCCACTCTTCGCCACGTAAACCATCACCGCGACTGATCAATGAGGCCAACTTACCCTGTCGATATACCAAAGTAACGGCGACGCCATCGACTTTCGGCTGCAGCCATAGCGCAGATTTGTCCTGCATCCAGTACGCCACTGCCAGCTTATCGCGCAGTTTGCGCACGCCGGTATGCGCCACCGGATGATGCGTACTGCCGTCGGTGGTGAGTTGTGCATCGTAGGTGGCGTGCGCCGGAGTGAAACAGCGCTGCCACTGCTGTAATCGCTGTTGCAGGCTGTCGTAATCGGCATCGGTCACCAGATTTGTGCCCTGCCGGTAATACGCGTCATCCCACTGTCGTAGCTGGGTTTGCAGCTGTGTGATTTCCTGCCCCGCGCGCACCGGCGACCAATTCGGGCAGAGCGCTTCGGCCCAGCAACCTATACTGAATAAGCAACACAATAGACTCAGGCATCCTTTCATCTTCGCTCTCCTTTTTCGCTATTGGAGCGCGCAGCGCAGGCCTTTACCAGCCATGAAGATTGCGCGCTGGATGCTGATTCCAGAGATTAAATTGCTGTTGCAGCCTGCTACATCAGCCTCTGGCGCGGCTTCACAGAAAAAAGAATTGCCTCAGCCAAGCGGCAAACGCTGCGTGACCACCCCAAGCCGTGTATACTGTGCAGGAAATCGACTCCGCTCTTTACTCAATTCAAGATAACCATGGCTCAAGGCACGCTTTATATAGTTTCCGCCCCCAGCGGCGCGGGTAAATCCAGCCTGATTCAGGCGCTGTTAAAGACACAACCGCTGTACGATACGCAGGTGTCTATTTCTCATACCACCCGTGGCGTGCGTCCCGGTGAAGCTCATGGTGAGCACTACTTTTTCGTCTCTAAATCCGAATTCGAGACCATGATTGCAACAGACGACTTCCTCGAACATGCGGAAGTGTTTGGCAATTATTACGGTACGTCACGCGCTGCGATTGAGCAGGTGCTGGCGACCGGCGTGGACGTCTTCCTGGATATCGACTGGCAAGGTGCGCAGCAAATTCGCCAGAAAATGCCGGCCGCTCGCAGCATCTTTGTGCTGCCGCCTTCTACCGAAGAGTTGGATCGTCGCCTGCGTGGCCGCGGTCAGGACAGCGAAGAGGTGATTGCCCGTCGTATGCAACAGGCCGTGGCGGAAATGAGCCACTACGCCGAGTATGACTATTTAATTGTTAATGATGATTTCGATCTGGCGCTGTCAGATCTGAAAACCATTATTCGCGCAGAACGTCTGCGTATGGGTCGCCAAAAATCGCGACATGATGCTTTAATCAGCAAACTATTGGCAGTCTGAATTCACTTTCAGTATTATGCCCAGTCATTTCTTCATCATCTGTGGAGTAGCACACCTATGGCACGCGTAACCGTTCAGGACGCAGTAGAGAAAGTTGGTAACCGTTTTGACCTGGTGTTGGTCGCTGCACGTCGTGCACGTCAGATGCAGGTAGGCGGTAAAGATGCGCTGGTTCCGGAAGAGAACGATAAGCCAACCGTTATCGCCCTGCGCGAAATCGAAGAAGGTTTGATCACTACCCAGATTCTGGATGTCCGTGATCGTCAGGAACAGCATGAGCAGGAAGCCGCTGAGTTACAAGCCGTTACCGCTATCGCTGAAGGTCGTCGTTAACAGCACTTCGCAGGTCGCCCTTGTATCTGTTTGAAAGCCTCAATCAACTGATTGAAAAATACTTGCCTGAGGAGCAAATTAAGCGCCTCAAGCAAGCTTATCTAGTCGCGCGTGATGCCCACGAGGGTCAAACACGCTCCAGCGGCGAGCCTTATATCACCCATCCTGTTGCTGTAGCCTGCATTCTGGCCGAGATGAAACTCGACCACGAAACGCTAATGGCGGCGCTGCTGCATGATGTGATCGAAGATACGCCCGCCACTTACCAGGATATGGAACAGCTGTTTGGTAAAAGCGTTGCCGAACTGGTAGAAGGTGTATCCAAGCTCGATAAGCTGAAGTTCCGCGACAAGAAAGAAGCGCAGGCTGAAAACTTCCGCAAAATGATCATGGCGATGGTGCAGGATATCCGCGTCATCTTGATCAAACTGGCTGACCGCACGCACAACATGCGCACGCTCGGCGCGTTACGTCCGGATAAAAAACGTCGTATCGCGCTGGAAACGCTGGAGATTTACAGTCCTCTGGCGCACCGCCTTGGTATTCATCACCTGAAAACAGAACTGGAAGAGCTCGGCTTTGAAGCGCTCTACCCGAACCGTTTCCGCGTGATTAAAGAGGTGGTGAAAGCGGCGCGCGGTAACCGTAAAGAGATGATTCAGAAGATCCTTGCTGAAATCGACGGTCGCTTACAGGAAGCAGGTATTCCCTGCCGCGTAAGTGGACGTGAAAAACATCTCTACTCGATCTACCGCAAAATGCACCTGAAAGAGCAGCGTTTTCACTCGATCATGGATATCTACGCTTTCCGCGTCATCGTGAAAGATCTGGATACCTGTTATCGCGTGCTCGGACAGATGCACAGCTTGTACAAACCGCGTCCCGGACGCGTGAAAGATTACATCGCCATTCCCAAGGCCAACGGCTATCAATCACTGCATACCTCAATGATTGGCCCGCACGGCGTGCCGGTTGAAGTGCAGATCCGTACTGAAGATATGGATCAGATGGCAGAAATGGGTGTGGCAGCACACTGGGCGTATAAAGAGAGCGGCGAAGTCAGCGGTACTACCGCGCAGATTCGTGCTCAACGCTGGCTACAAAGCCTGCTGGAGCTGCAACAAAGCGCCGGTAGCTCATTTGAATTTATCGAAAGCGTGAAATCCGATCTCTTCCCGGATGAGATCTACGTGTTCACGCCGGAAGGCCGCATCGTCGAATTGCCGGCTGGCGCCACGCCGGTCGATTTCGCCTATGCGGTGCATACCGATATCGGTCATGCCTGCGTCGGCGCACGCGTCGATCGCCAGCCTTACCCGCTGTCACAATCGCTGACCAGCGGTCAAACCATTGAAATTATTACCGCGCCGGGTGCTCGCCCGAACGCTGCCTGGCTCAATTTTGTCGTCAGCTCGAAAGCGCGCGCCAAAATCCGTCAGCTGCTGAAAAACCTCAAGCGTGAAGACTCCGTCAACCTGGGTCGTCGTCTGTTGAGCCACGCGCTCGGCGGCAGCAAGAAGCAGGCAGAGATTCCGGTTGAGAACATTCAGCACGAACTCGAGCGCATGAAGCTGACAGCCATCGATGATTTGCTGGCAGAAATTGGCTTGGGCAACGCCATGAGCGTGGTGGTGGCGAAGAACTTGCTGCAGTCAGGCAGTGAAGAGCCGCAGAGCAACAGCAAACGCAAAAAGCTGCCGATCAAAGGCGCGGATGGCGTGCTGATTACCTTTGCCAAATGCTGCCGTCCAATTCCTGGTGACCCGATTGTGGCGCACGTTAGTCCCGGAAAAGGTTTGGTGGTGCATCACGAATCCTGCCGTAACATCCGTGGCTACCAAAAAGAGCCTGAAAAGTTCATGCCGGTTGAGTGGGATAAAGTGACCGACCAGGAATTTGTCGCAGAGATTAAAGTCGACATGTTCAATCATCAGGGCGCACTGGCGAATCTGACCGCGGCAATCAACACTGCCAGTTCCAATATTCAGAGCCTGAATACCGAAGAGCGTGATGGTCGCGTGTATAGCGCCTTTATCCGCCTCACCGCGAACGATCGCGTCCATCTGGCGAATATTATGCGCAAAATCCGCGTAATGCCGGACGTGATCAAAGTTCACCGCAACCGTAATTAGCCCATGAACGCTCAACGTTTTGCCCGAATTCAGGAGATGCTGGCCCTGCGCCAGCACGATCTTACCGTTTGCATGGAACAGGTGCATAAACCGCATAACGTCTCGGCAGTGATCCGTACCGCCGATGCGGTGGGCATTCATGAAGTGCACGCCGTCTGGCCAAGCGTGCGTATGCGCACCATGGTTTCCGCTTCGGCCGGCAGCAACAGTTGGGTGAAGGTTAAAACGCATCAGCATATTGCAGATGCAGTGCGTCATCTGAAGGATGAAGGCATGCAGGTGCTGGCGACCAATCTGTCCGCCAAAGCGGTAGATTTTCGCGACATCGATTACACCAAACCGACCTGCATTCTGATGGGTCAGGAAAAAACCGGTATTACCGCTGAAGCGCTGGCGCTGGCCGATCAGGACATCGTTGTGCCGATGGTGGGCATGGTGCAGTCGCTCAATGTCTCGGTGGCTTCCGCGCTGATTTTGTATGAAGCGCAACGTCAGCGACAGAATGCCGGTATGTATCAGCGCACCTACAGCCTGCTGGATGAAGATGAGCAGCAGCGTTTGCTATTCGAAGGCGGTTATCCGGTGCTGGCACGCGTCGCTAAGCAGAAAGGCCTGCCGTATCCGCACATCAATGGTCAGGGCGAAGTAGAAGCCGACGCCGAGTGGTGGGCCACCATGCAATCAACAGGTAGAAAATGAAAGGCCGTCTGCTGGATGCCATCCCGCTCAGTACCCTGACCGGCGTCGGCGCCAGTCAGGCGGGCAAGCTGGCCAAACTTGGCCTGTTCACCATTCAGGATCTACTGCTGCATCTGCCACTGCGTTACGAAGATCGCACCCAACTGTATAAAATCAATGACCTGCTGCCCGGCGTTTATGCCACGGTGGAAGGTGAAGTGCTGAGCAGCGAAATCACTTTCGGTCGCCGCCGCATGTTGGTGTGCCAGATCAGCGATGGCAGCGGCATGCTTACCATGCGTTTCTTCAATTTCAATGCCGGGATGAAAAACAGCCTGGCGCCGGGCCGTCGCGTTACCGCTTACGGCGAGATTAAGCGCGGTCAGCGCGGTGCTGAAATCATTCATCCCGAGTTTCGCGTGCAGGGCGAACAAGGCGAAGTTGAGCTGCAGGAAACCCTGACGCCGGTTTATCCCACTACCGAAGGCATTCGCCAGGGGACACTGCGCAATCTCACCGATCAGGCGTTGACGTTGCTGGAGAGCTGCCCAATTGCCGAGCTGCTACCATCCGAGCTGAGCGGCGGGCTGATTAGCCTGCCGGATGCACTACGCACGCTGCATCGTCCACCACCGGATCTGCGTTTAAGTGAGCTGGAGACTGGCCGCCATCCGTCACAGAAACGCTTAATTCTGGAAGAGCTACTGGCGCATAACCTCAGCATGCTAGCAGTACGCGCCGGTGCGCAGCGCCATCATGCATTGCCGATGACGGCGCGCCACGAGCTGGTTGATCAGCTTCTGGCGGCGCTGCCCTTCTCGCCAACCGGTGCGCAACAGCGTGTGGTGGCAGAAATCGAAAAAGATTTGGCCAACGATTTTCCGATGATGCGTTTGGTGCAGGGCGATGTCGGCTCCGGTAAAACGCTGGTGGCCGCACTGGCGGCACTGAACGTCATCGCACACGGCAAACAGGTAGCGCTGATGGCACCGACCGAGCTGCTGGCCGAGCAGCATGCCAACAACTTCCGCCAGTGGTTTGCACCGCTGGGAATTGAAGTGGGCTGGCTGGCGGGCAAGCAGAAAGGCAAAGCGCGCGAAGCGCAGCAGGAAGCCATTGCCAGCGGTCAGGTCGCGATGGTGGTCGGCACCCACGCGCTGTTCCAGGAACAGGTGAAATTCAACGGCATGGCGCTGGTGATCATTGATGAGCAGCATCGCTTTGGCGTGCACCAGCGCTTAGCGCTGTGGGAAAAAGGCGAGGAACAAGGTTTCCATCCGCATCAGCTGATCATGACCGCTACGCCGATTCCGCGCACGCTGGCGATGACGGCTTACGCCGATCTCGATACCTCCACCATCGACGAATTACCGCCAGGTCGTACGCCGGTGACCACGGTGGCGATTCCCGATAGCCGCCGCAGTGAGATCATCACGCGCGTGCAAAGCGCCTGTCACGAAGGGCGTCAGGCTTATTGGGTGTGTACGCTGATTGAAGAGTCGGAAGTGCTGGAAGCGCAGGCGGCAGAAGCAACCTGGGAAGAGCTGAAAGTGGCGCTGCCCGATTTGCAAGTTGGCCTGGTACACGGCCGCATGAAGCCTGCCGAAAAGCAGGCGGTGATGGCGGCGTTTAAGGCCAATGAAATCCAGCTGCTGATCGCCACCACGGTGATCGAAGTGGGCGTGGATGTGCCGAACGCCAGCCTGATGATTATCGAAAACCCGGAACGTCTCGGTTTGGCTCAGTTACATCAGCTGCGCGGCCGCGTTGGGCGTGGTGCTGTCGCTTCACACTGCGTGTTGTTGTACAAAGCGCCGCTCAGCAAAACCGCGCAGAAGCGGTTGCAGGTGCTGCGCGATAGCAACGACGGCTTCGTGATTGCTCAGCACGATCTGGAGATTCGCGGTCCGGGTGAAATGCTCGGCACACGTCAAACCGGCAACGCCGAGTTTAAAGTAGCGGATTTGCTGCGCGATCAGGGCATGATTCCCGAAGTTCAGCGCGTGGCGCGTCATATCCACCAGCACTATCCAGAGCAGGCGCAGGCACTGATTGAGCGCTGGCTGCCGGAAACCGAGCGCTACAGTAACGCTTAATCCGCCGTCTTGCTTTTATCGATGGCAATAAAATCCCCGACAAATTTCTGCAGCAGACGCGCCAGCTCGGCGCGCTCTTCATCCGGCCAGCTGGCAAACAGGTTCTGATAAATTTGCGCGCGCGCCGCATCGATTTTGTCAGTCATCGCTTTACCTGCCGCAGTGATCACCGCTTCATTCACCCGTTTGTCTTTGGCATTTTTCTGGCGCTGCGCCAGCCCTAACTCCTCCAGCTTCGCCACCTGACGACTGACGGTGGTGTAATCGCGTCCGGCCCGCTCCGCCAGCTCCACCACGCCAATTGGCCCGAAGCGACCGATTTGAATCAGTAGCGGAAACAGCGCACGATCGAGCTGAATATTTGACTCTTTTATCAATAATTCATCACGTTGTGGACGATTGAAAGTTCCTACAATCATCAGCAGCGCATTGTGCAGATCATCAAATGCAGCACTATTATGTGTATTTTGCACACTTTTCATTGACGTTATCCTGAGGCAAGCCTAATGTGTGCATATTACACATAGTTTCTACTTAACTGAAGGTGAAAGCATGAAAGCAGCGATAGTTTCCGCGGCAGGTGAACTGCCCGTTTACGGTGATTTTCCTGAACCGCAGGCTGATGAAAGCCATGTGGTGGTAACAGTGAAAGCCGCCGCCGTTAGCCAGCTGGCAAAAGCACGCGCCGCCGGAACACATTACAGCGCGGCCGCGCACTATCCCTTTATTACCGGCATTGATGGTACCGGCACGCTGAGTAATGGCGATCCGGTTTACTTCCTTGCCTTTAATGCACCTTGGGGCAGCATGGCGGAGAGAACCTTAGTGCCCGCCGACAGCATCGTTTCGTTGCCGCCGAAATTGGATCCGGTGCTGGCCGCTGCGCTGGCGAATCCGGGCATGTCATCCTGGGCGGCATTAACCCGACGCGCCCAGCTGCGCACTGGTGAAACCGTATTGATCAATGGCGCAACCGGTACGTCGGGCGGTTTAGCGGTGCGTATCGCACAGCATCTGGGTGCAGGAAAAATTATCGCCACCGGTCGTAATCGCGCCGCGCTGGATCAACTGCTCGCGCAGGGCGCCGACCTCACTTTCACGCTGGATGAATTGCCGGACGCGTTACCGGCGTTGATGAAAGAAGGTGTTGATGTGGTACTCGATTATCTGTGGGGCCAGAGCGCACTCGATATCATGCACGCCGCCGTAGCGGGCGGAGAGAAAACGGTACGCTTTGTACAAATCGGTTCCTTAAGCGGACAGGAAATTACCCTGCACAGCAAACTGCTGCGCTCGTCCGGGCTGACATTAATGGGCAGCGGCCTCGGTAGCGTGTCGGATAATGAGTTGATCGCCTGCATCGGCGAAATGCTGACGGCCGCCGCCGAGAGCGATTTTTCGATCGCCTTCCAGATGCGCTCGCTGAGCGACGTCGCGCTGGCGTGGCAGGAAGATGACAGCCGTTGCCGTACGGTGTTTACGCTTTAGATCAACGGAAGTAAAAAGGGGCATTGCAAACGATTGCTTTCACAACGCAACCGTTTAAAATCGCCCCTTTGTTGTAATTGAGAACGTCCACCATGTCCGTCAACACCGCTGAAACTCGCCAGCCTGCCAGCGCTGCAAGCCCGAAAAGTGAACTGATTTACCGCCTCGAAGACCGTCCACCGTTACCGCAAACCTTGTTTGCTGCCTGTCAGCATTTGTTGGCGATGTTTGTCGCGGTGATTACGCCTGCGCTGCTGATTTGCCAGGCGCTGGGTTTACCGGCACAGGACACGCAACACATCATCAGCATGTCGCTGTTTGCCTCGGGCGTGGCATCCATTCTGCAAATCAAAACCTGGGGACCCGTGGGCTCTGGCCTGTTGTCGATTCAGGGCACCAGCTTTAACTTCGTGACGCCGCTGATCATGGGCGGCATGGCGCTGAAAAATGGTGGCGTTGATGTGCCGACCATGATGGCGGCGCTGTTTGGCACGCTGATGGTGGCGTCTTGTACCGAAATGGTGCTGTCACGCGTGTTGCACCTGGCGCGCCGCATCATTACGCCGCTGGTTTCCGGCATTGTGGTGATGATTATTGGCCTGTCGCTGATTCAGGTCGGTTTGACCTCCATCGGCGGCGGCTTTGCGGCGATGAGCGATCACACGTTTGGCGCTCCGAAAAACTTGTTGCTGGCGGCTTCGGTATTGGTGGTGATTATCCTGCTTAATCGTCAGCGTAATGCTTATCTGCGCGTGGCTTCGCTGGTGATCGCGATGGCGGTAGGTTATGCGCTGGCCTGGGCGCTGGATATGCTGCCCGCCACCAGCACGCCAGCCGATCAGCCGCTGATTGCCGTGCCATCGCCGCTCTACTACGGCTTGGGCTTTGACTGGAATCTGCTGATCCCGCTGATGTTGGTGTTTATGGTGACCTCGCTGGAAACCATCGGCGACATCACCGCGACTTCTGATGTTTCCGAGCAGCCGGTAAGTGGCCCGCTGTATATGAAGCGTCTGAAAGGCGGCGTGTTGGCCAACGGTCTTAACTCCTTTGTCTCAGCGCTGTTCAACACCTTCCCGAATTCCTGTTTTGGCCAGAACAACGGCGTGATTCAGCTTACCGGCGTTGCCAGCCGCTATGTAGGCTTTGTCGTGGCGCTGATGCTGATCGTGCTTGGCCTGTTCCCAGCCGTGAGTGGTTTTGTGCAGCATATTCCAGAACCGGTGCTGGGCGGTGCCACCATTGTGATGTTTGGTACCATCGCCGCATCTGGCGTGCGCATCGTTTCGCGTGAACCGCTGAATCGTCGTGCCATCATGATTATCGCGCTGTCGCTGGCGGTAGGTTTGGGCGTTTCTCAGCAGCCGCTGATTCTGCAATTTGCCCCGGACTGGCTGAAAACCCTGCTTTCATCTGGCATTGCGGCCGGTGGTATTACCGCCATCGTGCTGAACCTGATCTTCCCGCAAGAAAAGTAATCCTGCAGGCAGGCTTCGGCCTGCCTGATATTTATCCGCATTTACATCCAGGCTGTTGAGCTGTAACGGTAATTCAGGCATAACAACCACTCACCGGATAAATATCGGGATGGATGAGTGCGATGAAATTTTTAGGCAAGTTTTTCCTTACCTTACTGCTGCTAATTCTGCTGGCGCTGGTAGTGCTGTATGTGTTGCTACAAACACAATGGGGCGCAGGTTGGTTTAGCCGCTGGGTAAGCGATAAAACCGCCTGGCATCTCTCTCTCAGCAAGATTGAGCACGACTTCTCCTCCCCTTCGCATATCATTCTCGATGACTTCAGCTTTGGTCATGATGGTCAGCCCGCCGTGTTGGTGGCGAAACGCGTTGATCTTGGCCTGGCGCTGGTTCAGTTCAGCGATCCACTGCACTTCAACAGCATCGAAGTGCGCGACGGTGAAATCAATCTCGCCAATCAAGCGCCCGATACCACGCTGCCGATTCAGGCCAATCGCCTGCAGCTGAATAATGTGCGTATTGAGAATCCGCACAGCGCATTGCCGATGACCGCTCAGCGCGTGAACGGCGGTCTTCTGCCGTGGAAACCGCTGCCTAACGACGTGCTGGGCAGCGATGCGCAGTTTCAGATCAGCGCCGGCACCCTGACGCTGGATGGCGTACCGGGTAACAACGTGCTGCTGCAGGGCAGTATCAAGCAACGTCGTCTGGTGCTGAGCAATATCGGCGCCGATCTGGCGCGCGGTTCGATGACCGGCAACGCCGAGCGCGATGCGCAGGGCAACTGGAAGATCGACCAACTGCGCCTCAACGATATCCGCCTGCAAACCCATCAAAGCCTGAGCGACTTCCTCAATCCGCTGCGCGCTGTGCCTTCTGTGAGCATCAACCGTCTGGATATGACCGATGCGCGCCTGCAAGGACCTGACTGGGCGGTGACCGATCTCGATTTAACCCTGAAAAATGTCACCCTGCGCGGCGATGATTGGGAAAGCGATGGCGGTTCTCTCTCCATGAATGCCGGGAATTTTATTAACGGTGGCTTTGAGCTCAACGATCCTATCGTCAATGCCGAATTCTCGGCGCAGGGCATCGCGCTGACGCAGTTCAGTTCGCGCTGGGTGAATGGCGTGGTGCGCGCCAGTGGCAACTGGACGCGCAGCGACAAACGTCTGACGCTGGATGAACTGGCGATCGCCGGGCTGGAATATACTTTGCCGCAAAACTGGCGTGAACGCTGGCAGCAAACCTTACCGGACTGGCTGGATAGCGTGCTAATAACCCGCGCTACTGCCAACCGTAACCTGATTATTGATATCAATCCGGCGTTCCCGTTCCAGATGACGTCACTGGATGGCAGCGCGAATAATCTGCTACTGGCGCGTCAACATCAGTGGGGAATCTGGTCCGGTAAAGCCAGCTTCAACGCGGCCGAAGCCACCTTCAATCGCACCGATCTGCGTCATCCGTCCATTGCGCTGAATGCCAACGATCAACAGATTCAGGTAACGGAATTGAGCGCCTTTAACGGCAGCGGTTTACTGGAAGGATCAGCAACGGTTGGGCAGGACGCGCAACGTCCGTTGACGCTGAATCTGAAAGGCCAGGCTGTGCCGGCAAACGTGCTGGGCAATTGGGGTTGGCCAACGCTGCAGTTGAGCGGTAACAGTAATTTACAGCTGCAGCTGAAAGGTTCGCTGAACGCCAGCGTGCCGCTGCGCCCCAGCGTGGATGGCACCTTGTCGGTAACCACCGATGCCCAAGCTGTACAGCAAACGATGCGGGGCGGGCAAGTGCAATAATTCTGTAGCGGCGCGATTCATTGCGCTCTTTTGACTTTAAAAAGCGATGCGCAATAAATTGCGCCGCTACAGTATGTAAAAAAATTGCAGGACTAATCGATACGGGCGCCGGAGCCGCCCTCTTCCAGTGCTCCGTCAGAATCGGCGGGCAGCACGATATACACACCTTCGAATACCGCGCCCAGCTCATCATCCCCAAACAGCTCCACTTCCATCTGCACGCGCGCTTTGCGGCCACGCGCCAGACGATCAAGATCGCCGCTGAGCGAGCCGAGATCGGCAATCGCGCCCGGACGGCCGCTGATCGGTTTGCTGTAGCGAATATGCGCATCCGCCAGAATAATGGTGCCACCGAGATGGCGCTCGCGCAGCAGCAGCCAAATTAAACCCCAACCGGTGAGCGTGGCGAGCGAGAACAAGCTGCCCGCAAAAAGGGTGTGATGGGGATTCTGGTTGCCCGCTTCGGGCATGGTGGTAACGAATTTCTGCCCGGTATATTGCAGAATGCGCACGCCCATTTTTTCACTCAGCGGAATGTGCTCGTACCAGGCTTGTTGCAGCTGTCCGCACCAGTCGGCGCGATGCAGAATATCGTCGAGCGTCACAACCGGTTTAATCATCAGGAAGTGACGCACCGGCGTGGTTTGCGGCGCGGTGATTTCGCCCTGATTGACGTAGCCGAGCTTGGCAAAGAATTCGACGGCGTCTTCACGCGCGCTACAAGTGACGCGTTTTGCCCCTTCCTGACGCGCGACTGATTCCAGCGTCATCGCCACCAGCGTGCCAAGACCTTTGCCCTGCACCGAAGGATGCACGGCGAGGAAGCGAATCGCGGCTTCGTTCTCGGCATTGATGTACAGACGGCCGATTGCCACCGGTTTGCCTTGCTCATCCACCACCATTTGATGATGCGCCAGCGCATCCCAGGCATCACGCTCAGAACCCTGCGGCTGACGCAGCGGCTTTCGTAACATTTCCCAGCGGAACTGGTAATACATATCCAGTTCTTCCGCCGTTTGCGGTACGCGAAGATGATACATAAAGTGATTCTCTCGTTCGAAGCTTGCGTGGCTAAGTCCTTGCCGCTCGGCTGAAACCCTCACACCTGTAACCAGAAGGTCACCGGACCATCGTTTACCAACGAAACCTGCATATTGGCGGCGAAGCGCCCGTTTGCGGTGGCCACGCCCTGTGCTCGGCAGCAATCGCTAAAGTATTCATAGAGGCGCTCGGCTTCCGCCGGTTCTGCGCCGCCAGAGAAAGAGGGACGCATACCTTTATTGGTATCTGCGGCGAGCGTGAATTGCGACACCACCAGCACGCTGCCACCTGCCTGCTGCACATTGAGATTCATTTTGTCGTTCTCATCCGCAAAGATGCGGTAGCCCAGCACGCGCTCGGTTAATCGCTGCGCTTTTTGTTCATCGTCGCCCTTTTCCACACCCAATAACACCAGCAAGCCGGCGCCAATTTCGCCCACTGTCGCGTCGTCAACGCTGACACTGGCGCGGCTGACGCGCTGAATCAAAGCAATCATGTTTCCTCACGTTCTTTTTCGCGTTCCTGCTGTTTTAGCTGGCGATAGTCATCCAGCGTGACGGTGATTTCCGCGCCTAACAACACAATACACCACGACCAGTAAACCCAAAGGAACAGAATGGGGATGACCGCCAGAACGCCGTAAATTAACTGATACGAAGGGAACATCGTAACATAGAGCGCAAAGCCTTTTTTACCCAGCTCGAACAGCAATCCGGCAACAATGGCGCCGATCAGTGCATCACGCGTCGGCACGCGCCGCGTCGGCACAATGCTATACAGCAGCCAGAAAGCGAGGATCGAGAGGCACAGCGGGAATATGCGCAGCAGATGATCGATCAAGCTGGTGACGCCCGTGACGTTCACCCAGCGCAGCGACAGCAGATAGGAGCTGAGCGCTAAACTTGCGCCGGCCAACAGCGGGCCCAGCGTTAAGATCATCCAGTAAACAGCAAAGGAGTAGACCATTGGACGCGGTTTATCGCTGCGCCAGATGGCGTTCAATGCGCTGTCCACCGAATGCATCAGCAGCAGCGCGGTGACGATCAACCCCACAATGCCGACCGCCGTCATCTTATTGACGTTGGCGACAAACTGATCGAGATAACGCTGAATCACGTCGCCCGTTGCCGGAATGAAGTTGGTAAAGATGAAGTTCTTCAACTGCACGCTGATGTCCGAGAACATCGGAAAAGCAGCAAACAGAGCGAACACCACGGCAATCAGCGGCACCAATGCCAGCAATGAGACGTAGGCGAGATTACCCGCCTGCGTCGTCATGTTGTCATCGTCAACGCGTCGCCACAGCAGTTTTACCCACAAATAAAAGGCATGCGCCGAGTGGCGCAGATGTCGATGGTTCAGCACTCAGAGACGACCCGCAAACCAGTCCGGCACAGTTTTCTCATCAACCACCAGCACGCTTTCAATGCCGAGTGCGCGCGCAGCGTCGATATTGGCCTGATTATCATCGAAAAATACCGCCTGATCGGCCTGATAACCTTCGTGCTGCAGCACATAGTTGTAGATGCGCGCTTCCGGCTTACGCATGCCGATATCCTGCGACATATAAAGACGATCGGCCGCCTGTTGAACATCGGGATATTGGGTTGGCCAGAACTCGAAGTGCAGCTGATTGGTATTGGACAGGATCACCACGCGCTCGCCATTGGCACGCAGCTTGTTCATGATCGCCAACGTTTCCGGACGCACGCCGACAAAGACCGCCTGCCAGCCAGCGGTGAATTGCGGATAGCTCAACGCGATATCCAGCTGGTCGCAAATGCGCGCAGCGAATTCTGGATCGCTGATTTCGCCACGTTCGTGTTTCTCAAAAGCCTCATCCATGCGGAAACGACTTTGTAGCGTGGATAACGGCACGCGCCCTAAGTCGCTCCAGACGCCGAGCACACGATTGAAATCGATATCAACAATCACATTGCCTAAATCAAAGATGTACAGCATGACGCCTCTCCTTTTCGTTCCCTGGATCATTCACTTTAGCGGCAAAAGTGGGAGCTGAACAGGGACGAGGGGCGGGAATTCAGTAATCTGGAGGCGGAGGCAAACTTCATTAAGCGAGCGTTGCAGCGGGTTGCAGACATAAAAAAGCCCCGCAGGTGCGGGGCTCAATATCAGACTGTTTCGCTTACTCTTTGCTGCCGCGAGAAGAACGTTTACGATCGTTCTCGGTCAGATGACGTTTACGAATACGGACTGACAGCGGAGTCACTTCTACCAGTTCGTCATCATCGATGAACTCGATAGCCTGTTCCAGCGTCATTTTCTGCGGTGGAACCAGAGTGGTGGCTTCGTCAGTACCTGACGCACGCATGTTGGTCAGTTTCTTACCGGTCAGACAGTTTACTGTCAGATCGTTAGAACGGCTGTGAATACCGATGATCTGGCCTTCATACACTTCCGCACCGTGACCGAGGAACAGCTTGCCGCGGTCCTGCAGACCGAACAGGGCGAACGCTACCGCTTTACCCTGACCGTTCGAGATCAGCACGCCGTTCTGACGCTGGCCCACTTCGCCCGGACGAACATCGTCGTAGTGGCTGAAGGTGGAGTACAGCAGACCAGTACCTGAAGTCATGGTCATGAATTCGTTACGGAAGCCGATCAGGCCACGGCTTGGGATCATGTAGTCGAGACGTACACGGCCTTTACCATCTGGATCCATGTTTTTCAGATCGCCTTTACGCTCACCCATCGCTTGCATCACAGAACCCTGATGGGTTTCTTCGATGTCGAGGGTCACGTTTTCGAATGGCTCCTGCTTACGGCCTTCGTGCTCGCGGAAGATAACTTTCGGACGGGATACCGCCAGCTCGAAACCTTCACGACGCATGTTTTCGATCAGAACCGACAAGTGCAGCTCACCACGACCGGAAACGCGGAACGCATCCGAATCTTCGGTTTCTTCAACGCGCAGTGCCACGTTGTGTACCAGCTCTTTGTTCAAACGCTCCAGGATCTGGCGCGAGGTCACGAACTTACCTTCTTTACCGCAGAACGGTGAGGTGTTCACGTTGAAGAACATGGTAACGGTTGGCTCATCGACGCTCAGGGCTGGCAGCGCTTCCACATTCTGCGTGTCGCAGATGGTGTCAGAGATGTTCAGCTCGCCCAGACCGGTGATCGCGATGATGTCGCCCGCTTCTGCCAGGGTACTTTCGATACGTTCCAGACCCAAGTGGCCCAGCACTTTACCGACTTTACCGTTACGGGTTTTGCCTTCGCTATCAATGATAGTGACCTGCTGGTTCGGCTTCACGGTACCGCGCTTGATGCGGCCGATGCCGATCACGCCCAGATAGTTGTTGTAGTCCAGCTGCGAGATCTGCATCTGCAGTGGCGCTTCAACTTCAACCTGAGGTGGAGAAACGTGGTCAACGATCGCCTGATACAGCGGGGTCATGTCGTCAGCCATGTCGGTATGTTCCAGACCCGCGATACCGTTCAGCGCCGAAGCGAAGATAATCGGGAAGTCCAGCTGCTCGTCAGTCGCATCCAGGTTAACGAACAGGTCAAATACCTGATCAACAACCCAATCAGGACGCGCGCCCGGACGGTCAACTTTGTTGATAACCACAATCGGCTTCAAACCATGAGCAAATGCTTTCTTGGTTACGAAGCGGGTTTGCGGCATAGGGCCATCCATCGCATCTACAACCAGCAGCACCGAATCCACCATGGACATGACGCGCTCCACTTCACCACCGAAGTCGGCGTGTCCTGGGGTATCAACGATGTTGATACGGTAGTCATTCCATTTGATGGCGGTGTTTTTTGCGAGGATGGTAATCCCACGCTCTTTCTCCAAATCGTTGGAGTCCATTACGCGCTCAGTCGCTTCGGTACGAGCATCAAAAGTACCGGACTGTTGGAGCAGCTTGTCAACCAGGGTGGTCTTACCATGGTCAACGTGCGCGATGATGGCGATGTTACGCAAATTTTCGATCACAGCTTTGCCTCAGGCATTATAGAAATAACGCGGTATTGTACACGGATTAAGCGGAAGACTGAACATGATCACAGATTTCGCCGAAAGTTTCTTATAGCGCTGGTTTTTAGCACCGTTTACGGTGCATTAATCTGCACTGCGATAGTAATTTGCACCAAATTGGTGCTTAACTTCACCTGTGGCGCACCATAACGATGCATGCAATCCATCCTGGTGCAGCCTTCGACTCACGAAAGGGCGCATTGTAGCGCCATTTTCGCCATTGTCATAAAGTTGGCACAGAATTCGCTTTATATATTTTAAGCGAAAACGACAGTTATAAAACGGTTGAAAGAGCTTGCCGAGATCTTTGGTTAGGAGTGGTCAGCAGTCGTGACACATTCCCGGCAACGAAGTTCTCTCACCATGACGATAATGACCATTTCCAGGAGAGTTGAGTATGTCCGCTGAACACGTTCTCTCGATGATGAACGAGCATGAAGTTAAGTTTGTTGACCTGCGTTTTACCGATACCAAAGGTAAAGAACAGCACGTTACTATCCCTGCTCACCAGGTTAACGCTGACTTCTTCGAAGAAGGCAAAATGTTCGATGGCTCCTCCATCGGTGGCTGGAAAGGCATTAACGAATCAGACATGGTGCTGATGCCGGATGCAACTACTGCAGTCATGGATCCGTTCTTCGAAGACTCGACCCTGATCATCCGTTGCGACATCCTTGAGCCAGGCACACTGCAGGGCTACGACCGTGACCCACGCTCCATTGCTAAGCGTGCAGAAGAGTTCCTGCGTTCTTCAGGCATCGCGGATACCGTGCTGTTTGGACCAGAGCCAGAGTTCTTCCTGTTCGATGACATCCGTTTCGGTTCTTCTACTTCAGGTTCACACGTGGCTATCGACGATATCGAAGCAGCCTGGAACACCGGTAAAGAGTACGAAGGCGGTAACAAAGGTCACCGTCCAGGTCTGAAAGGCGGGTACTTCCCAGTGCCACCGGTTGACTCAGCACAGGACATCCGTTCTGCCATGTGTCTGACCATGGAGCAGATGGGTCTGGTGGTTGAAGCACATCACCACGAAGTAGCCACAGCTGGTCAGAACGAAGTGGCAACCCGCTTCAACACCATGACCAAAAAAGCTGACGAAATTCAGATCTACAAATACGTGGTGCACAACGTTGCTCACGCGTACGGCAAAACGGCAACCTTTATGCCTAAGCCAATGTTCGGCGATAACGGTTCTGGTATGCACTGCCACATGTCTCTGTCAAAAGGCGGCGTGAACCTGTTCTCTGGCGACAAGTACGGCGGCCTGTCTGAAACTGCTCTGTTCTACATCGGCGGTATCATCAAGCACGCTAAAGCGATCAACGCCCTGGCGAACCCAACCACCAACTCCTACAAGCGTCTGGTCCCAGGCTACGAAGCGCCAGTTATGCTGGCTTACTCTGCCCGTAACCGTTCTGCTTCTATCCGTATCCCAGTGGTTGCCAGCCCGAAAGCACGTCGTATCGAAGCACGCTTCCCGGATCCAGCGGCTAACCCATACCTGGCATTCACCGCGCTGCTGATGGCCGGTCTTGATGGTGTTATCAACAAGATCCACCCTGGCGATGCGATGGACAAAAACCTGTATGACCTGCCACCGGAAGAAGAAGCTGAGATTCCAAAAGTTGCAGGTTCTCTGGAAGAAGCGCTGAACGCACTGAACGAAGACCGCGAGTTCCTGACCCGTGGCGGCGTGTTCACTGATGACGCTATCGATGCGTACATCGAACTGCGTAAGCCAGAAGTTGACCGCGTGCGTATGACTCCGCACCCAGTTGAGTTCGAACTGTACTACAGCGTTTAATTTAAAAATTTCAGCTCCCTGTTCACGCACTCTTTTTGCTACGTGAACAGCCTGAAAGATTTTTAATTGCCGTGGAAACTTTAGCCCATCTCCGGATGGGCTTTTTACTCCGCGCATTCATGGTTCGAAGCACAGATTTCCGTCCTGAATGGCTATAATGCACTAAATTAGTGCAGAGGAACGCTGTATGGCAACTGGCACGCTGCCCGACGCGGGGCAGATTCTCAACTCCCTGATCAACAGTATTTTGCTGGTCGATAACGATTTAGTTATCCATTACGCCAATCCGGCGGCTCAGCAATTACTGGCGCAAAGCTCACGTAAATTGTTCGGCACGCCATTACCGGAATTAACCGGCTATTTTTCGCTGAATATTGAGGTGATGAGCGAGAGTCTCGGAGCTGGCCAGGGCTTTACCGATAGCGAAGTCACTCTGGTGGTTGATGGCCGCGCGCACATTATGTCGCTCACGGCACAGCGCTTACCGGATGGCTTTATTCTGCTGGAAATGGCGCCGATGGATAATCAACGTCGTCTTAGCCAGGAACAAATTCAGCATGCTCAGCAGGTCGCTGCCCGCGATTTAGTGCGCGGTCTGGCGCATGAGATTAAAAACCCGCTGGGAGGATTACGCGGCGCCGCGCAGCTACTGACTCGCGCGTTACCCGATCCTTCCCTGCATGAATATACGCGCATCATCATTGAGCAAGCCGACCGCCTGCGTAATCTGGTTGATCGTCTGCTTGGCCCGCAACAGCCGGGCTTGCACGTAACGCAAAGTATTCATCAGGTTGCCGAACGCGTGGTGAATCTGGTGTCGATGGAGCTGCCGGATAACGTTTCGCTGGTGCGCGATTACGACCCAAGCCTGCCGGAACTGCCGCACGATCCCGACCAGATTGAACAAGTGCTGTTGAATGTGGTGCGAAACGCGCTGCAGGCATTGGGCGATGAAGGCGGCACCATTGTGATTCGTACGCGTACCGCCTTCCAGCTCACGCTGCACGGCACGCGTTACCGCTTAGTCGCGCGTATTGATATTGAAGATGACGGCCCAGGCATTCCGGCCCAGCTACAAGATACCCTGTTCTATCCGATGGTTAGCGGACGCGAAGGCGGCACCGGTTTAGGTCTGTCCATCGCCCGTAGCCTGATCGATCAGCATTCAGGAAAAATAGAATTTAACAGTTGGCCAGGTCACACCGAATTCTCGGTTTACCTGCCTATTCGCCAGTGAGGTTTCTATGCAACGAGGGATAGTCTGGATCGTCGATGACGATAGCTCCATCCGCTGGGTGCTTGAAAGGGCACTCACTGGAGCCGGTTTGAGCTGTGCAACCTTTGACAGCGCTAACGAGGTATTGGACGCGCTCGCAAGCAAAACCCCAGACGTATTATTGTCAGACATTCGTATGCCTGGCATGGATGGACTTGCGCTGCTGAAACAGATTAAGCAGCGCCATCCGATGCTTCCGGTGATCATTATGACCGCGCACTCCGATCTGGATGCAGCCGTCAGCGCTTATCAGCAAGGTGCGTTTGATTACCTGCCAAAGCCATTTGATATTGATGAAGCGGTCGCGCTGGTTGAACGTGCGATAAGCCATTATCAGGAGCAGCAGCAGCCGCGTAATCAGCCCGTCAGCGGCCCAACCACCGACATTATCGGCGAAGCGCCGGCAATGCAGGATGTGTTCCGCATCATTGGTCGTCTTTCACGCTCCTCAATTAGCGTGCTGATCAATGGTGAATCCGGTACCGGTAAAGAGTTGGTGGCACATGCGCTGCATCGCCACAGTCCACGCGCGAAATCTCCTTTTATCGCGCTGAACATGGCGGCGATTCCCAAAGATTTGATTGAATCAGAGCTATTTGGTCACGAGAAAGGCGCGTTCACCGGTGCCAACCAGATTCGTCAGGGACGTTTTGAGCAGGCCGATGGCGGCACGCTGTTCCTTGATGAAATTGGTGATATGCCGCTTGATGTGCAAACCCGCTTATTGCGCGTATTGGCCGATGGCCAGTTTTATCGCGTTGGCGGCTATGCGCCGGTGAAAGTGGATGTGCGTATCATCGCGGCAACCCACCAGAATCTTGAGCTGCGCGTGCAGGAAGGCAAATTTCGTGAAGACTTGTTCCATCGTCTTAACGTGATCCGCGTTCATCTGCCGCCGCTGCGTGAACGACGTGAAGATATTCCGCGCCTGGCGCGTTACTTCCTGCAGGTTGCTGCACGCGAGTTAGGGGTGGAAGCGAAGATTCTGCATCCCGAAACCGAAACCGCGCTGACGCGTCTGCATTGGTCCGGTAACGTGCGCCAGCTGGAAAATACCTGTCGCTGGTTGACGGTGATGGCAGCTGGCCAGGAAGTGTTGATTCAGGATCTGCCGCCTGAACTGTTTGAATCCAGCACGCCAGACAATCCGGTGCAATCGTTGCCGGACAGCTGGGCTACGCTGCTGGCGCAGTGGGCAGATCGCGCCTTGCGTTCCGGTCATCAAAACCTGTTGTCGGAAGCACAGCCGGAGATGGAGCGCACGCTGCTCACCACCGCGCTGCGTCATACACAAGGGCACAAACAGGAAGCGGCGCGCTTGCTCGGCTGGGGACGAAATACCCTGACGCGTAAGTTGAAAGAGCTGGGAATGGAATAACGCGCACGTTTTGCGTTTTGAAACCGGGGAGCGAATGGGCTCCCCGTTTTTTTATATCACTCGCGAGAATTGCTGCATGCGCACCTTTTGGCGCATATACACATCGAAGCACATACAGATGTTACGAATCAGCAACCGACCAACGCCGGTAACGTGCAGGCTGCGACCGTGCTGCTCCACCAATCCATCCGCCATCAGCGGCGCTAACAGCGCTAAATCCTCGGCAAAATAGTGTTCAAACTCAACCGGGTATTGCGCCTCTACCGCGGCAAAATCCAGTGCGAAATTACAGATTAAGGCTTTAATCACATCGCGGCGCAAACAATCATCGTTACTCAAGGTAAGCCCGCGCCACAGCGCATTGCCGCGCTGCTCGACATCTGCGTAATAGGCTTTCAACTCTTTGTGATTTTGCGCATAGCTGTCGCCCAGCATGCTGATGGCCGACACGCCCAAACCGAGCAAATCGGTTTCGCCCTGTGTGGTGTAACCCTGAAAATTACGATGCAGTTCGCCAGCGCGTTGTGCCACCGCCAGCTCATCATCCGGACGCGCGAAGTGATCCATTCCGATAAACTGATAGCCTTCGCCGGTTAAGGTGGCGATGGTTTCCTGCAGGATCTGCAGTTTCTGTGCTGCACCTGGCAGCTCCTCATCTTTAATTTTACGCTGCGCAGCGAACAGTGAAGGCATGTGCGCATAATTGAAGACGCTGAGGCGATCGGGATTGAGTGCAATAACGCGCTGTAAAGTAAAGGCGAAGCTTTCCGGCGTTTGCAGCGGTAAGCCATAAATCAGATCAAGGCTGACCGAACGGAAGCCTTGCTCACGCGCACGCTGCACCAGAGCGAAGATGGTTTCTTCATCCTGCACGCGATTCACGCGCTCCTGCACCGCTTTATTAAAGTCCTGCACGCCCATGCTCAGGCGATTAAAACCTTCCGCGCGCAGATGATCGATCATCTCCAGTTCGATTTCACGTGGATCAACCTCGATCGACATTTCGACGTCATCGGCAATCGTAAAATGCCCGCGTAGCAGCGCCACCAGCCGGCTCACCTGCTGCTGGTTGAGGAATGTCGGCGTGCCACCACCCCAGTGCAATTGAGTGACGCAGCGGCCCGCAAAGAAGGGCGCACGTTGACGGATTTCCTGCTCCAGCACATCAAGGTAGCGATCGGCTTTATGCAGCTGGCGCGTCACGATTTTATTGCAGCCACAAAAATAACAAAGCCGATGGCAAAACGGGATGTGCACATACAGCGATAACGGACGATCGGGATAGCGCTGCACGGCTTGCTGAAAATCTGCCTCACCAAATTTCTCACTGAATTCGAGCGCGGTGGGATAAGAGGTATAACGTGGGCCAGCGTAATTGTATTTTTCGATGAGGCGCTGATCCCAATCAATCTGCTGCGATGACATGCTCACTCCTTACGGTGACGTCGTCTGAGAGAGGGTCGCGTAGCTGAAGAGTGGACGAAGCGATGGGCTGAACGCCGACGTAAACGCGACTTAAGACGCGACAGGCGGCGTAGTTTAAACAATAACCAGAGCAGATAACATGTCAGCAGCAGCGCGAAAATTGATCCAGGCCAAAACATAGGTGAATACCTGTTTAGCGCGGCATGCGCGAAAACGCATGCCGATCAAAATTTGCCTTAATTACCTTTTAGCAGGCGCATCATATCTTCTTCAGCCTGCTCATCTTCCGCTTCGTCATCCAGCGCGATGCCCAGCGTTTCCATCAGCTCATCGATGCGGTCTAAGGTTTGATCCAGCCAGGCCTGATCTTCGCCACTCAAGGTTTCACCGTTTTCCAGGCGATCCAGCAGCGTATCCAGACGTTCGTCATTTTCCAGCTTCGCCAGCTCTTCTTGCGGCGTCAGGCGAACTTTTTCTGCTTTTGGCTTTGGTTTCGCTTCAGGCTTTTTTGCCGGCTGGGTTTTACCATCAGCAACTAATGCGATCGGCTTTTTGCTGCCCAGGCGTGGATCCTGAGCTTTTTTACCCTGACCTTTGCCAGCGGCTTGCGTTTCAGGATTGGCGCGGCTGCCAGATTTATGGCCGCTATGTTTTTTATCGCGTTTGCGATCGCGCGCTTCTTGATTAAGGTCTTCACGCGATTTGCGTTTGGCTTTCGCAGCAGGTTTGCCACGCGGGGCTGATGCAGGTTGCTTCATGGTGTCCGGTCTCGGCGGTGCTTTGTGAGTTCAGTATAGAATTGCGGCGAAATCTAGCAGAAAGTAAGCAAAGAAAAAAGGCGATAGCCTATGCTATCGCCTTTTATCGCACCTTCATATGAAGGAAACACTGAATAAATCCTTTACGGCTCACAACGTCCCGGTTGCTCCATCGCCACATCGCTCCTGCGATTAATCCCTGTCCTTGTTCGATTCCTGCCTGAATCGCTTCCCGCCATGCTCTTGGTCATCCCCGACACTCCTGAGCTCATCATCCTGATGGGTGCTGCCGTGCACTGACAACAAATGTAGACTAATAGGTAAAATGAACAAGTGAGACTTGTCTCTATTTTAGAGTGGTATTTCCTATAATAATTTCAAATCATTGAAATATAACATCTAAATGGATTGTTAATATTCCATGAAGCGGTAATCGCTGGCAGTAAAAATCATAGATCTCTTACAAAATGGCGCATTTGGACGCTATCGGGCACTTTTGCGCCATTACAGGTATAATCAGCCCAATTGCCCGATTCATTTTGCTGGAGTTTCACTTTGTCTGCTTTGAACTATCACATGACCCATTTCATGCTCAGCGCCCCCGATATTCGCCACTTACCGGCGGATGTGGGTATTGAAGTTGCTTTTGCCGGGCGCTCAAATGCAGGCAAATCCAGCGCGCTGAACACCATCACTAACCAAAAAGGTCTGGCCCGTACCAGTAAAACGCCAGGTCGTACTCAGCTGATTAACCTGTTTGAAGTGGTTGAAGGTAAATGTCTGGTCGATTTACCCGGTTATGGCTATGCCCAGGTTCCGGAAGAGATGAAGCGCAAATGGCAGCGCTCGCTGGCGGAATATTTGCAAAAACGTCAGGCGCTGAAGGGTCTGGTGGTATTGATGGATATTCGCCATCCGCTGAAAGACCTCGATCAGAACATGATTGAATGGGCCGTGCAGAGCCAGATTCCCGTGCTGGTCTTACTGACCAAAGCCGACAAACTGGCATCCGGCGCACGTAAAGCACAACTGACGATGGTGCGCGAAGCGTCGCTGGCCTTTAACGGTGATGTGCAGGTGGAAATGTTCTCGTCGCTGAAGAAGATGGGCGTTGATATTGTGCGTAAGAAGCTGGACAGCTGGTTTAGCGAACTAGAGCCAGCGCAAGAAGGCGACGGCGAAGAAACAGCAGAGTGATTTTGTTGCGGCTTTTGAGAAAAAGCCCAATAAAAAACGCCCCAGTCATAAATGACTGGGGCGGCTAAATATTCAGCCAAATCCGATTACGTGAAGTAAAAGGTCTGAAAGATAGAACATCTTACCTCTGTACCCTACGCGACAAACTCTACCTGATTTTCAGCGCCCTACAAAGGGTTTTTTGTTGTTAAGTTTCAGGATTCGACATCTTTTTTACTAAGCTCATCACACTTTCACGCGTTCGATGTAGTTTAATTACTAAAAAAATGCTTAGCCGATAGGCAGTTACAAAACGCGCATTTAATAGACCGCTTTGTGAGGTTGCTGAACCGATTAAGTAAACTTTTTTCTTATGATGATGCCAGCGGCACGCAAATACCGCTGAATCAGCATGATCAGTGTGCCTCATCCCAGTTATCGCCGGTGCCTACTTCCACCTGCAGCGGCACATCCAGCTTAATGCTGTTCTCCATCAGATCACGGATGGTCTTAATGGCGCTATCCACTGCATCGCTGCGGATCTCAAACACCAGTTCATCGTGTACCTGCATAATCATGCGCACGGCATCGTCTTTTTGCTCCAACAGCCAGCCATCCACCGCAATCATCGCGCGTTTGATGATGTCTGCCGCCGTGCCTTGCATTGGGGCATTAATCGCCGCTCGCTCCGCCGCTTTACGACGAATCGCATTGCTGGAGGTGATATCAGGCAGCCACAAACGACGACCATCGAGCGTTTCTACATAGCCTTTCTCTGCTGCCTTCGCGCGCGTCTCTTCCATATAACGCAGCACGCCCGGATAGCGTTCAAAGTAGAGATCCATGTATTTCTTCGCCTCACCCGCACCGATATTGAGCTGGCGGGAAAGACCAAACGCGCTCATTCCGTAGATCAGACCAAAGTTGATCGCCTTGGCACTGCGACGCTGCTCACCTGAAACTTTGCTTAACGCCACACCAAACACTTCTGATGCGGTGGCACGGTGGATATCTTCGCCCTGGGCAAACGCATCCAGCAGGCCTTTGTCTTGCGACAGATGCGCCATGATACGCAGTTCAATCTGTGAGTAGTCCGCGGCGACAATACGATTGCCCGATCCGGCGACAAACGCCTGGCGGATTCGGCGCCCTTCTTCGTTGCGCACCGGGATATTCTGCAGGTTAGGATCGGTAGACGAGAGTCGTCCCGTCGCCGTTACCGCCTGATGATAGGATGTATGTACGCGGCCGGTAAGCGGATTGATCATCAGTGGCAGCTTATCGGTGTAAGTCGATTTCAACTTTGATAAACCACGATGTTCCAGAATTACTTTCGGCAGTGGATAATCGAGAGCCAGTTCAGCCAGCACTTCTTCGCTGGTCGACGGCGCGCCGCCCGGCGTTTTCTTGGTCGGTTTAATACCCTGCTTTTCAAACAAAATGGTTTGCAGCTGTTTAGGTGAAGAGAGGTTAAACGGTTCGCCTGCCAGCTCGTGCGCTTTCAGCTCCAGCTCGGCCACACGCGTGGTCAGCTCCTGCGAGTGTTTGGCCAGGATATTCTGGTCAATCAGCACGCCGTTGCGCTCAATCCGCGATATCACCTTCAACAACGGCATTTCGATCTCTTCAAATACCTGTTTCGGCCCCGCTTCCGGCTCCAGTTTCTCCCACATTTTCAGATGCAATTGCAGCGTGACATCGGCATCTTCCGCCGCGTAGTGGCCCGCTTGTTCGATAGCAATCTGATTAAATGTGAGCTGATTTTTGCCTTTACCCGCGATCTCTTCGAAAGTCACCGTTTTATGGTTTAGCCAGCGCGCGGCCAGACTATCCATATCGTGTTTTCCGCCCACGCTGTTCAGGCAATAAGATTCCAGCATGGTGTCAAATTTGATGCCGTTCAGTTCAATGTCGTAATTCTTCAGCACGCCGCGATCGTATTTGAGGTTCTGACCAACCTTCGCCGCGTTACCATCCTCCAGCAGCGGTTTTAGCTGCTTCAGCACTTCGCTGCGATCCAGCTGATCTGGCGCATCCAGATAATCATGGGCAACCGGCAGATAAGCTGCTTCGCCCGGCGCGACGGCAAAACCAATGCCGACAATATTGGCGCTTAAGGTATCCAGCGAGTCGGTCTCAAGATCGAAAGCGAAGAGCTCGGCGCTTTTCAGCTTTTTGAGCCATGCGGCAAATGTCGCTTCATCGAGGATAGTGACGTAGCCATCCGCAGAGAGCACGCTGGTCGCTTGGGCAGCGGGCGCAGCAGGTTCGCTGAGCTGCGGTTTCTTAGCCTGCGCGTTGCTCTTCTTACCTTGTTGCAGCCATGAACCATCCTGCAAATCGGTGATCCAGCGCTTAAATTCATAACGGCTAAACAAGGTTTGCAGCGCTTCGACATTAGGTTCATTGACGACAAGCTGATCGCAGGTCAGATCCAACTCAACGTCGGTTTTGATGGTTGCCAGCTGATAAGACACGAACGCGACGTCGCGATTTTGCTCCAGCTTCGCCGCCATGGTTTTCGCACCGCGGAACGAGAGATCGGCCACTTTATCGAGATTGTCATAGATTGACTGCATACCGCCCAAGCCTTGCAGCAACGCCTGCGCGGTTTTCTCACCGACTCCCGGCACGCCTGGAATGTTATCGGAGCTGTCGCCCATCATGGCGAGGAAATCGATAATCAGTGCTGGCGGCACGCCATATTTCTGCTCGACCTCTTCCGGACCGAGCACGGTATTCGTCATGGTGTTGATCAAGGTAATCGCAGGCGTCACTAACTGCGCCATATCTTTATCGCCGGTGCTGATCAACACCGGACGGCCGAGTTTTTCCGCCTCTAGCGCCAGCGTACCGATAACGTCATCCGCCTCAACGCCAGATACCGCCAACAGCGGCAGGCCCATCGCCTTCACCATTTCATGCAGCGGCTCAATCTGCGCACGCAGATCGTCTGGCATCGGCGGACGGTGCGATTTGTAGTGTTCAAAAAGCTCATCGCGGAAGGTTTTGCCTTTCGCATCGAAGACCACAGCCACATGGCTTGGCTGATACTGCATCAACAGGCTTTTCAACATGTTGAGCACACCATACATGGCGCCAGTTGGCTCGCCTGCACTGTTCGTTAGCGGCGGAAAGGCATGATATGCACGGTACAGATAAGATGAGCCGTCGACCAGAATCAGGGGATTTTCTGCAATTTGCGCCATAGGTTCGTATTTTCTTCGTTGCGATAATGAGGGCTATAAGGATGCCACAACCAGAGGAGAATGTTGAATGCACTCGGGGAAGTCAGGATCTTTTTCGTCGTTACGCGGCACGGATCGCAAGGATCAAACTGTGGATAAGTTTGTGCGTAAAAATCATAACGTATTGTTATTTACGTTAATTGCAATTACTTTAATATTAAAAATTCATTTATATCAGCAAGTTAAATACTTATTGTGATCTTGCTCGCCCTAATGAAAAGACGATCGTCCATGTGGATATTAAGCGAAGGGTTAATAAATACATCGCACAAATAAGAGAATGAAGGCAATAAAAAACGCCGGCAGTACCGGCGTTCTAAAAACTAAATTACTTCTTTTCTACCAGGAACTTCACTACATTGGCGTAATCAGCAACGAAGTTGTCCATTGAGCTGGTATCCAGGCCGCCGTTGTTAACCATATATTTGCCGTTAACGAAGATCGCTGGCACACCTTGCAGATTGACGTCTGCTGCTGCTTTCTGCTGCTGCGCAACCAGCGCTTTTACTGCGAAGCTATTCCACGCTGCATCGTAATCTTCTGAAGAGATACCCGCCGCTTTAATAAAAGTCTCTTTCAGGCTTGCTGCATCGGTAACGGTTTGGGTTTTCTGAATACCGTCGAAAATCGGTGCAGTAACTTTGCTTTCTACGCCTAGCGCCATGGCAACAGCCCATGCCTGAGTGACAACCGGACCGAATTGACCACCAAGGAAATCAACGTGGTATTTGGTCACTTTCGTGTCCGCCGGCAGGTTCTTTTTCACTGCCTCGCTCACGTGATAAACGCGTTCGAACTGGTAGCAATGTGGGCAGAAGAAGGAGAAGAACTCCAGAACCTGCGGCTCACCCGCCACTGGCTTTGGCAACGTAACGAACTGCTTACCATCGTTAAACTGTGCCGCCGAGGCGCCAAATGCCAGCATTAAACCTACCAGCGCAAACATGATCTTTTTCATCGTGAAACAATCTCCTGAGTACTTCATTAATATTGCGGGCTAAGCTGCAACGGCGGTTCGTGTAACAGCCTTTCCTGCTCGATAAATAATGCAATCTGCCGGCGCCAAAAATCCTCATCTGTCATCCAGGGGAAGGCGCGCGGAAAAGCGGGATCCTGCCAGCGGCGTACTACCCAGGCCAAATAATAAACCATGCGCATAGCGCGTAAAGGTTCAATCAGTGACAATTCATGTAAATCAAAATCACCGAATTCATTATAGGCTTCCAGCAAAATGTCCCATTGAATCAATTTTTCCTGTCGATCGCCATTAACCAGCATCCATAAATCCTGCACTGCTGGCCCGTTACGGGCATCATCAAGATCGACAAACATCGGGCCTTCACGCCACAGAATATTGCCGGGATGGCAATCGCCGTGCAACCTTAACGGCTGCCAATGGCTATGCCAGCGCTGCTGCAGCGTCGCGCTGAGCTTATCAACGGCAGCAAGCAGTAAGTCTTTAAGTGAAGCCGGTACTAACGCGCTTTGTTCCAGCTCCCGACGCGGTTGAAAAATATACTCTTCAAGGCCGAAAGTGGGTCGCTGCTGAAACAGGCTTTGCTTTGCGGTTTGATGGATGCGCCCCAGAAAGCGGCCAACCCATTCCATCTGATCCTCGTTATCGGTTTCATACTGCCGTCCGCCTAAACTGGGGAAGACCGCGTACATGAAGCCGGCATGATGATTCAACGTGCTGCCCTGCAGAACGAGCGGCGCGGCAACCGGCACTTCATCCTCTAATAAATCCTGAGTGAACTGATGCTCTTCAAGGATCTGTTGTGCGCTCCAGCGCTGCGGACGATAAAACTTAGCCACATAGCGGCGTTTATCATCGTCGCTGAACTGATAGACGCGGTTTTCATAGCTATTGAGGGCGGTTAAGCCTGATTCGACACGCAGACCCGCATCCCAAAGTGCATCAAGGATGACATCGGGATTCAACGTCTGGAAATTAAAGGCGGCTTCGCTCATCTTTTTGCCTGTGTGTTACCTTTGCGATTAATGCGCAAGGATAACATTACTCATCATCCTTAATCACACCGCGTGCACGTAATAGCGCGGTCTTGAAGTCCACTTCATAATCCTTTTTCAGGCCGGGAATGGCACTCTGGCTATCTGTGTCACGCATTTTGAGATGGTAAATCAATACATCATCGGTTAATTCACTTAATGGGCCACTGAAACCAGATTCCTGCGCCAGTTTTTGCAAAAATGCCAGCAAGTTGAGATCGGCATCCTTCTGCCATGCGGGTTGCAGAAGCTCGAGCAGTTCATTGAGTCGGTGATATTTCATCATTGATTCCTTTATGCAGATGGTACGCTGCCGCTAAGTAAGTATCGTCCAGAATGAAGCAAGGAGACGAATATGACAGCATTTACCGGCGTGATCCTCGCGGGTGGCCAAGGCAGTCGTATGGGAGGCCAGGATAAGGGGTTATTGATGTTACAGGGTGAACACCTTTATCAGCACGTTTTGCGGCGATTCCGGCCGCAGGTCAATATTGTGTTGATAAGCGCTAACCGTAACATTGATCGCTATCAGGCAAGCGGTTGTCAGGTGGTTATCGATACATTGCCCGATTATCCCGGACCGCTGGCTGGCATGCTCAGTGGTTTACGCAGCAGTAAAAACGAATGGGTCGCTTTCTGCGCTTGTGATACGCCATGGATCCCCAATGACTTTGTCGCGCGTCTGTGGCAACAGCGTAATGATGCGCCCGCTGTGTGGGTGAAATCCTCCCAGCGTGATCATCCAGCCTTAGCGCTGGTCAATTGCGCATTGGCTGATGATCTTGAAACCTGGCTACTGCGCGGCGAGCGACGTTTAATGCAGTTCTTACATGAGCATGGCGGGCATGCTATTGCGTTTTCAGACCCAGAATCTGCGTTCCGCAATATCAATACGCCAGACGATCTCATGAATGAGGAAAAGTATTTATGAGTGTGCGCTTACTGGCGATTTCCGCATGGAGCGGGACAGGAAAAACCACTTTGCTTGAGCAAGTCATTCCACTTCTCAAAACTCAGGGGATTCGATCAGGCTTAATTAAGCACACACATCATCAGATGGATATCGATACGCCGGGGAAAGACAGTTATTTGCTGCGTAAAGCTGGGGCGGATCAGGTGATCGTCGCCAGTAATCAGCGCTGGGCATTGATGGTTGAATCACCTAATAAGCCTTTAAGCCTAATGCAATTAGCATCACAGATGGATATCTCAACGTTGGATCTGGTGCTGGTCGAGGGCTTCAAAGATGAGCCGGTCCCCAAAATTGCACTTTGGCGGCGTGGCGTTAAAGGTGAGATTAAGGATTTGCTGGATCAGTATGTGATTGCCGTCGCTACTGATGAGGATATGGAACTGAATTTGCCCATATTGGATATTAATCAGCCAATGCAGGTTGCCGATTTTATTGTTCAGTGGCTTAAAAAGCGTTGAAATAGCCAGTTTTTAGCTAACATTCAGACGTAAAAAAGCCCCGGACTTTCGTCCGGGGCTTCTTCACTTATTTGATGCCTGGCAGTTCCCTACTCTCGCA
>NZ_JAGXKB010000928.1:0-233 GCF_019091025.1 Pantoea sp. GbtcB22 | reverse complement strand
CGGCGTGCCAGATAAATAGGATCGAACGCTTGGGCCGCTGGCCGCCTTTAGCGAACGCCTCGGCAATGTTGAGAACAGAGACCGTCCCTGAGCCGTCATCGTCGGCACCATTCCAGATCTTGTCAGGGCCCGGTGCGAATGGGTTCATCCCGACGTTGTCATAATGGGCCCCGACCGCCACGTACTCATTCTTGAGCACCGGGTCCGAGCCCTCGAGGATGCCGACAACATTC
>NZ_JAGXKB010000927.1:0-233 GCF_019091025.1 Pantoea sp. GbtcB22 | reverse complement strand
TAGCCACAATCAAGCGTGGCGGCAGCAGGAAGCTGAAACAGGTTTCCTGATGCGGCACGCTGGTGTTCTCCAGCCGCGCGTTGTGATGTCCCAACGCATGCTTCACGCTCGCCAGCCCCAATCCGCTTCCGCCGGTGGCGCGCGAACGCGCTTTATCCACGCGATAGAAACGCTCGGTGAGGCCCGGCAGATGCTGCTCGCTAATGCCCGGCCCGTCATCGCACACCTTAAAC
>NZ_JAGXKB010000926.1:0-233 GCF_019091025.1 Pantoea sp. GbtcB22 | reverse complement strand
TTCGTTTTTATTTCATCTATTTAAACGTGCCTCTTTAAGGATCAACCCATATTTGCCATTGGTGCTTGCGGGCAGGCATCGTCATGCGTCTTTTCGCCAGACTGAAGGAATCATTGTGTCTAACAAACCTACACAAGGTCAGATTCAGCCTGCTCGGGCTCACGACGCCCCGCAAAAACTGCAGCGAGGGCTGAGCGAACGCCATATTCAGGTGATCGCGCTGGGCGGATCGG
>NZ_JAGXKB010000925.1:0-233 GCF_019091025.1 Pantoea sp. GbtcB22 | reverse complement strand
TAACAAGTTGCTTTAACATGTGATTCCACTCCATGTAGGACAATTAATTCGGCGGCAAGGGTACCAGCCTGGCGAGGAGAGACAACATTATTTGGAAAGCTTTACGTAAAAATGGATTACGGCGGGGAAAAAAATGGCCCTTAAAGGCCACTTTTCAGATTAGAAGCGCTAGGCTGCGCCGATAAAAAGACCATCAATCGCACGATGGGATTTATATTCGTGCAAGCCACTGC
>NZ_JAGXKB010000924.1:0-233 GCF_019091025.1 Pantoea sp. GbtcB22 | reverse complement strand
GGAAGGCGTGCTTGAGATGGAATACAGCACCTTTGGGGTTGAAGGTAAAGCGGGTTTAAGCCTGGTGGTGTTTAATCCGCGTCACCAGCACGATCGGGAAGGTGTGGCGCGGCTGATGGCACGTCCGTAGCGGCGCGAAAGTGGGCTTCCATCTCATCCAGCGCCGCGTGATTCTCCAGCCCCCATTGATACATCTGCTCGATCGGTGACGCGAACGTCATGCCGAGCGGTGT
>NZ_JAGXKB010000923.1:0-233 GCF_019091025.1 Pantoea sp. GbtcB22 | reverse complement strand
CGGTGACTTTACTCTGCGCTTTCGTTTGCTGGGTGGTGATTGCGGTCAGTTTGGTATTTTCAGCCGTTTCCAGCTGTGTGTACAGGGTGCCGAGTTCAAGACCCCCACCCACGTTCAGGTTACTAATTCCAGCCATGGCACATCCCTCGGGCAGTTTAATGTTCTGCTGTTATCGGCAAGTCAGCCAGGAAGTTTACGCCGGTTTTTATTTTCTAATCGCCAAAGGTACGACC
>NZ_JAGXKB010000922.1:0-233 GCF_019091025.1 Pantoea sp. GbtcB22 | reverse complement strand
ATCCCATACCTCCATCTGGCGTACATGTGAGTCAGCGAGGGTGAGCGCCTGGCACTGCTCGACCGTGATGTTGTCAGCAGCCAGTTCGTCAAGAATGGCGGGCGCGAGGCCGGAGAGCTTCAGGCAGCGCTGTACGTGCCGCGAGCTGTAGCCCATGAGGTCACCAATCTGCGCGGGCGTCTTGCCCTCAGCTGGCAGCGCCTGGAATCCGGCAATCTGCTCGGCGGGATGCA
>NZ_JAGXKB010000921.1:0-233 GCF_019091025.1 Pantoea sp. GbtcB22 | reverse complement strand
TGGGTTAATCTCATTGCAAATGATGCGGTTCAAATGCAAAAAACGCACCACATCGGCGGAGTACGCTCGCCGGCGATGGGTGCCAGTGATTATCCAATTGATAACTAAGGCGCTTTATTGCAGGTTTTTGTGTATCAGTTGAGACACAAACCATCAACTCATGCACAAATCTGTTTTCTGGTGCGCGTTTTTTCAATTATTAAGGCAATAATTGCACCAGATTAGCACGTCAC
>NZ_JAGXKB010000097.1:0-288 GCF_019091025.1 Pantoea sp. GbtcB22 | reverse complement strand
CCAAAAACATTACCTTTTCATATGAATAAGGTAAATGAACTAAACACTCACTATCAGTCCCTGATTAAAACAGTTTCTGTAGCATTAGGAGAGGAGTTCAATGATTATTTAGAAAACGTCCCTCTCTTTTTATCATTAGTTATTGATCAATCCTTAAGCCAGGAACACACGATAGATGTTGTTGCGCAGCTCAGAGAGGATTATAAAGAGTTAAGAGCCAGTGGTTCGCTATTCAGTGCGGAGATAATTCGTTGTAAGGGGCTAAGAGAAAAAAAGGATGTGATTGAT
>NZ_JAGXKB010000920.1:0-233 GCF_019091025.1 Pantoea sp. GbtcB22 | reverse complement strand
TTTTTGCTCTGCCAGAATAGAAAGAACTTATCCGCCGCTTAGCCATATTTTTTTGCTATTGCACGACAGGGTTTCCCTCTTTTTCCCCTGAAAACAAAGCCGATATAGTCCAGAAAAGCGAGAACGCAGGCGCTCCGTCCCGGTGACGCCGAGGTATTCATCATTGAGGAAGTTCACATGACCATGAAAAGACCTACCATCATCTGGCTGGTACTGCTGCCGCTGCTGGCTAT
>NZ_JAGXKB010000919.1:0-234 GCF_019091025.1 Pantoea sp. GbtcB22 | reverse complement strand
CATACGCTGTTGCCGCCGCTGGTGGCGCGCACGCCAGAGCAGAAAGAGGCGTTTGCCGCGCGTTTAGCACCGCTGGCGTCTTACGATCCCAGCGACCAGCTGGAGAAACTGGCGAATCGACCTTTGCTGTTGTGGCACGGCGAAGGGGATGAAGTGGTGCCCTTTGCTGAACCGGGGCGTTTGCAGAAGGCCTTTGGCCAGGCAGGACTCGGTCACCATCGGACCACCCTATCT
>NZ_JAGXKB010000918.1:0-234 GCF_019091025.1 Pantoea sp. GbtcB22 | reverse complement strand
AAGGCTTGGGCAAGTAATCTCCCGTAATGCCCTCTGTTATACCTTCTGTTTTCACGATATAATTTTTGGATTTTCCTAATTTTTACCGACGTGGACTACTCAAGTAAATATGGGAATATGACCCTTCTCTTTAGTATAGACATTGGCAAAGGATGTTGGCTTGCAAACTCTCAAATTTGAAATTTTGACTGGTCTAGTCGCAAATTGATCTAGGTGACCTCGTTAAAATTGATT
>NZ_JAGXKB010000917.1:0-234 GCF_019091025.1 Pantoea sp. GbtcB22 | reverse complement strand
CAGATGGATACGCTAATCACCTCAGCTAATGGTGCCCAATTGGGCGCCGTTTTTCTTTGCTGCACTCCAATGATGCAGCGATGCACCGCGAACGCGCCTCGTTTGATTTATTCTAATTTGACGTCTTAATACGCATTAGATTAATTCATGTCATAGCCCTGCCCATGCCGGACCATTTCTTAGACCAGTGGAGTGGATTCCTTCAATTTGCTGCATGAAAGTAACTTAGTCGTA
>NZ_JAGXKB010000916.1:0-234 GCF_019091025.1 Pantoea sp. GbtcB22 | reverse complement strand
AACGGCATGATAGCCATATCCAGCTCAAGCTTGCGGGGAGGGCATGCCCATTGGACGCGGGCTTTGTCGTTAATTTCCATGTCTCAGGTTGCATGACTAAAAACAGTGGGGCTCAGTGTACCTGCTTTTTTTTCCCGCTGCAGGCGCTGTGCTTAACCCTGTGCAATACCTCGGCGTTACATTCCTCAGCTTGCAATGGGTATCACGCGATTTGTGCGCCATATTCAGTAAACA
>NZ_JAGXKB010000915.1:0-234 GCF_019091025.1 Pantoea sp. GbtcB22 | reverse complement strand
ATCCATCCATAATAAATAATACAGTGTTCGGGCGTTTTCCATCAAAACCATCAGTATAATCATCAGTATATATTTGTGGTCCATGGATATATCTATCCATTCCTCTATTAGCAGCAGTCTAACTCGAAATCAGACTACTACACTGACACTCCTAACCGTTCCAACCTTCCGCGTTTAGTTCATACTTTTGAACTATTTCCATTCTGTTACTATAAGCATGCTAAATTCATAGTG
>NZ_JAGXKB010000914.1:0-234 GCF_019091025.1 Pantoea sp. GbtcB22 | reverse complement strand
AACACCGCGGCGAAAAGCATAGCAAATTGCTAAACTGGCGCAGAGTGAGCTCATAATCGGTATTAAAGAGGCGGAACCAGACGAACGTACCTTCCCGACGGGTGTCGGTGCGAAGAGTCTTGAGGAATTCTTTGGTGAGGAGTTCGATTCCTCCTTCTTGGATGTCTGCAAACTCCCTCCACCCAACGGCTTGGAACACCTCATCAAACTCCCCCCTCATGCCGGTGTCGACAA
>NZ_JAGXKB010000913.1:0-234 GCF_019091025.1 Pantoea sp. GbtcB22 | reverse complement strand
GAAACATACTTTGTCTAGCCATAATTTACAAGGCCATCAAAGACCCATGTGGCATAACTGCATAAAACGAAGTAAAAAGATTCAGAAGAAGAATTTGTCCAACAGTCTGTCCCAGTTCAGGCCAAAATTTTCAGAAGAAAGTAACCCAACTCTTCCCCAATGTGGCACGCCAAATTATAGCTAAAATCAAAATAGAGACAATGAGGCATGAATTACAAACTGGTAGCACAAACA
>NZ_JAGXKB010000912.1:0-234 GCF_019091025.1 Pantoea sp. GbtcB22 | reverse complement strand
AGCGAATACCTCGTCAAGGACCAGTTAATTACTTCGGAGGATCTCCATTATCTTGGGGGTAACATCGACGATTTCGCCCTCGCTAAAACCTTAGTTTCGGAAAAGCGAGTCTCACAAGCGCAGGTGGAGCAACAACAACACCTTCAGGTCTCAGATGTACTGAGGCTTGCACTACTTTGGAGTGAAGGGTCTTGGGACTTTGATCATCGTCCGCACTTGATGGAACAGGTAAAT
>NZ_JAGXKB010000096.1:0-289 GCF_019091025.1 Pantoea sp. GbtcB22 | reverse complement strand
AGAGTCCGGCCCCTGTTACGAGGGTTGAACTGGTGTTGGCTCAGTTGATGAGCAAGTGTGGGAGCTCTACCCTCAAGGACTGAGGTTAGGTTTCATCTCACCTAACCCGATAGTGCAACCACTCGAGGTTGTATGCGGCAACCCTCGGTTAGAATCCGCTCTGGACGAACCAGGCGTAAGCCGGTGTGCTGGGATGCTTGAGAGATTGGGTGGATGGGCGCGGTCGCATGGCTGCGGTCAGGGGTCGACAGTTGCGTGGCTGCGGGTCTGTGCATCAGGTGGGCCCGCG
>NZ_JAGXKB010000911.1:0-234 GCF_019091025.1 Pantoea sp. GbtcB22 | reverse complement strand
AGTTTGGTCGTCGCGACCTGGACGCCCAGGTCCTGTGATATTCTGCAGGTTCAAGTGTCAGTATTGATTTTTCTTTTTCCCCGGGCGTAGTTACCACCAGCAGGGCACTGGGAATAGATGCCCAGACTCGTGGATTAATTGTGGCTTCCGAGGCATATGCCGACTTACTGGCTTCATATTAATGTCAAATAATGCGAAGTTCGTCCCAGGTCCAAATCGTCGGATATCGATTCG
>NZ_JAGXKB010000910.1:0-234 GCF_019091025.1 Pantoea sp. GbtcB22 | reverse complement strand
AGTCTTGCTTGTGTGTGGGCCCGACAACTCATGCTTCGGTGCGATTTCGGGAAGACGGTTGCCCCAACTCGCCACCACAGAATTGAATACCCTAACTTTTGCTTCCTAGCTAGATTCATGCGGGGTTGTCATTGTTCGTAGTTCCGAAGTTTACAATGCATTATGCAGTCACGAATCTGGCCGAAGTTGCACCGACGGTAATATGGAAATGCAGGCAAATATTGAGACCTAACC
>NZ_JAGXKB010000909.1:0-234 GCF_019091025.1 Pantoea sp. GbtcB22 | reverse complement strand
AACAATCATATTCTCCTTAAAAATGTTGTCAATCTATACAAACAACTCATTCCCAGGGGCTGGATCTCATTTGCTGCCGCAGCTGAGAAACTTGCTGGTCACTCGTTCCCTGTATGCTAATAACTTTAGGTCTTGCGATAGACAGGGGTTTCCAATCAGATTTATAGATGTTTAAAATAATTATATCATAGATCCGACAAAGCGCGAAGTAGAAGGGAAAAAAAGGCCCCAATG
>NZ_JAGXKB010000908.1:0-234 GCF_019091025.1 Pantoea sp. GbtcB22 | reverse complement strand
GCAGCTGAACAACATCACAACACACACTTCCGTAGCGGAAGCGCCGAGTAAAGGCAAAATACGCCTGCCTGGATGGGCTTATGATATTGAGAGTGGCGGAATCATTGCCCTGACCAAAGGCGGAGAATCCTTTATTTCGCTGTCGGAAAACCCGGGAACCTGCTTCGAGTAATTCCGCCTAACCCCCTGCATTGCAGGGGGTTATCCTCGCACTTCGTTGTTAATTCCCCCCAC
>NZ_JAGXKB010000907.1:0-234 GCF_019091025.1 Pantoea sp. GbtcB22 | reverse complement strand
TTATGGTGAATGCTGGCTGGAAAGTGGTGCTGTTCAATGGCGTTCCTGCTGAGGCTTTTGCTCAGGAAGGAATCGACGCGGTTGTTATCGCACTGAAAAGTCGTTCGATTCCGACAAGAACAGCGGAAGAGCAGTCATTATCTGCATCCAATTGGCTAAAAGCTCAGTACTGTAAGCGGCAGCTTTTCAAATACTGTTCAACTTTCGATTCAACCAGTGAAAGCAATATCGGTC
>NZ_JAGXKB010000906.1:0-234 GCF_019091025.1 Pantoea sp. GbtcB22 | reverse complement strand
ATCCACCTGATGGTGAAGTGCGGCCAATGCTAAGACGCGATAAATAGCGCCAGAATCCAGTAAGTGGCACTGCAACGACTCCGCCCTCGCTTTACATAAAGTCCCTTTACCCGCGCCACTTGGCCCATCGATGGTAATAACCGGGGCGACTGCCGTCATTGTTCTCTCCTGTTGCTGCGTGCTTATTGTCAGCCCTTGCAGGCCGCCTGGATTGCGCGGCATTATACGCTGCCT
>NZ_JAGXKB010000905.1:0-234 GCF_019091025.1 Pantoea sp. GbtcB22 | reverse complement strand
AGATTTGAGTAGAGGGTGCGCGCTGGCCCTCACCCCAGCCCTCTCCCGCAAGCGGGAGAGGGGGTTGGTAGGGGCACGATCTGTTCCCTCTCCCACTTGTGGGAGAGGGTTAGGGAAACCAACTACTTAGAAGATGTAACCCACCACCAAATAGTAACCCCAACCGATTGATTTCACTTCAAACGGGCCGTTACCGAAGTTCAGCTCCTGGCCGTCAGCCCACTGGCCGCCCTT
>NZ_JAGXKB010000904.1:0-234 GCF_019091025.1 Pantoea sp. GbtcB22 | reverse complement strand
ACGTTTGCAGCAGAATGGCCGCCCCGGGCACAACTCATCCCAAATCACATCTCGACGCCAATTGGGTCAAGGTACGGTAATTATCTCTTCTGGCATAACTTCCACTAACAACAAGCTAATTCAAAATTCAGTCGGGCTGGTACTTCTCCGCGTTCGCTGTCTAATGGCAGGAAAGGAATCGCATAACGGCTTTTGTGACGCGAGACTTGTGGGTACAGCGCGTCTTCCAGAGTT
>NZ_JAGXKB010000903.1:0-234 GCF_019091025.1 Pantoea sp. GbtcB22 | reverse complement strand
CGCAATTTCATCGCTAACTGTATGAAATATAGCTTATCGGCGCGGAAATTTCAGCCTGAAATGGCCACTGTTTTAGCCAGCAGCGCAAGGTATCCATTAATAAATCACCAATACCGATTAACTGACTGCAGCCAATTTAACCAGCTGTGCGCGAAAGCGGCAATAGCCAGCAACAGCAGAATTGCCGTCAGGCCAGCGAGTGCAAATTCATCTGCTCGCCCAATCCATTTCATC
>NZ_JAGXKB010000902.1:0-234 GCF_019091025.1 Pantoea sp. GbtcB22 | reverse complement strand
GTCCGGATTGAACTGGGTTTGCGGATTGATCGGGTCGCCTGTCAGGGTGAATTTGTTGCCATCCGCCACCGCGCCGGTCGCGCCATTGCTGGGCAGCCTGATGCGGGTCGCCGCATCAATGGTGGCGTGCGCGCCGTCACTGATCTCAACGGCACGCGCGGAGTTGCCTGCAACGTTGAAAGTCGCGCCATGGGTGTTGACGTCCGTGTACTCACCGCTGCCGTAATCGCCCGT
>NZ_JAGXKB010000901.1:0-234 GCF_019091025.1 Pantoea sp. GbtcB22 | reverse complement strand
TCGCCGAGCCGTTTACCCCGTCAGATGATGTTGACGCGCAGTTGTATCACGGTTTCTTTAGCGATGCCGATCGCGCTGGCATGAATATCACCCGCCAGACGCCGCCGCAAAATTTACCGGCGCTGGATTTGACCTTCGACGATAAGCGCATTGCTAAATTGTTGTCCCGCTACCGTGCGCGCAACTTCCCTGGCACCCTGGATGACGCCGAACAGCAGCGCTGGTTGCAGCATC
>NZ_JAGXKB010000900.1:0-235 GCF_019091025.1 Pantoea sp. GbtcB22 | reverse complement strand
TGTCGGTCAGTAGCTTGTCGCTACATTTTCTGGTGGGCTGGTACGGAGATTTTTATAGTAAAGCGGGCGGGGATGAGGATGCCCATCCGCACATAATGCATAGTCGGGCAATTCCCCTAAATAGCGGTAGCCATGTGCCCGAAAAAAATTTTCTTCTGCAGAACCTGCAATGACATCCAAATAAAGCAGCCCACGCTGATAGCTTTCTCCTTTGTGCCCAAGCGTCTGCATTAAT
>NZ_JAGXKB010000899.1:0-235 GCF_019091025.1 Pantoea sp. GbtcB22 | reverse complement strand
GTTCCACTGGAAAAATGTCCTCTCAGCTTTCAATGCATGGTCAGTGCATCGTGACTTAGTTTGATTTAAGACGAGTTTCAAAGTTCTTTACTGGGATTTTTTAGGTACTGCCTTCTTGTGAGTCCGTGTCTTTGGTGACACTACAGGTAGCTTGTTATTACTGGCTGACATGCACCACGTCCGCTCCGAGAAGACATGCCAGCTAGGTTGATTCTTCAAGCTGGCAATGATATCT
>NZ_JAGXKB010000898.1:0-235 GCF_019091025.1 Pantoea sp. GbtcB22 | reverse complement strand
CTTCAGCGCTCGTCATTCGCAGCAGTTTCTGGGCGGATAAGGCTAAAGACGACATCATGCATCAAGCTTGCGCGGACGCAGGCGGAATCTTTGTGAACTTGGGCGCGCTCATACCCTGGATAGAGAGGAATTCGATGATCTCCTCGACAAATTCCCGGTTGCGGATCTCCTCCCGCTGTGCCGGGCCGTAGAAAAGCCCCCCCTGGAGGAGGCCGGCGTGCTGGTGGAGGTGTCG
>NZ_JAGXKB010000897.1:0-235 GCF_019091025.1 Pantoea sp. GbtcB22 | reverse complement strand
CGTCACACCGAAATACTATGTGGAAACCAAGCCTGACACTGGCAAAGTTGTCCCCACTTGGAACTACTCTGCTGTGCAGGTCTATGGCAAATTGACGATTTGTCCCAATACATGGAGAGACCAGTCATGGGGTACACCGGTGGCAAGAACCCGCAGCCGTGGACGGTTTCTGATGCACCCGAGAAATACATTGAGTTCATGCAGCGGAATATTGTTGGAATTGAGATCCGAATTG
>NZ_JAGXKB010000896.1:0-235 GCF_019091025.1 Pantoea sp. GbtcB22 | reverse complement strand
GCAGTGGCACAGGAAAGGTCAGGATGCACTGGGCGAAGCGCACAATGACGTCGAGATTCTATCCGGCATCTATTCTCGCCTACGCATAATGTACGCCAGTGAGGGCGTCGCATTGCCTGAGCAAGTGCTGTACATGAGCTGGAACTACCTGACTGCAGAAAATCCAGCGCCGGGAGAAGAGGCTCTGGACAACAAAGGCTAAGCGCTGGCGGATGTATACGATGAGAAAGGCACG
>NZ_JAGXKB010000895.1:0-235 GCF_019091025.1 Pantoea sp. GbtcB22 | reverse complement strand
TAGCGATCAAGGATAAAGGATGGAAGGTCTGCAGGTTGCCGACGGAAAGACAATCTCTCGGTGTGCAATATGGGTTTATGGAAGGTAAGGATCAATATCTATAGGGGAGAAGTCTCATGCTGGCAGTCTTACTGACGATATCTAGCTACGCCTTCTTTCCGTGACCGCGGACTTGCTTCTTTGCGACGTGCCAACGATGGCAGCTTAGTATTGGACCAGGGGCTGGTCCCCTCGG
>NZ_JAGXKB010000894.1:0-235 GCF_019091025.1 Pantoea sp. GbtcB22 | reverse complement strand
CTAAATTCCGGACCCTTCTTTGAAACAACATGGTAGGCTTATATTGTTTCAAAGAAGAGCAGAAGCTCTCCTACTGACCGTTCAGACCAAACAATCTAGTTATTCTTATTACGTAAAATGAAATCAAGAGTCCTTTATAGGAGTGCAATATATAAAGGTAAAAGTTCTATGTATGAAGCAACGGGTGTCCCCAATCATTCACCATAGGTAACTGGTTTCGGCTTTCATATATAGG
>NZ_JAGXKB010000095.1:0-289 GCF_019091025.1 Pantoea sp. GbtcB22 | reverse complement strand
ATCGTCCGTTATCGCTGTATGTGCACATCCCGTTTTGCCATCGGCTTTGTTATTTTTGTGAGTGCGGTATAATCCGGGCGCGTCACCGGCATAAAGCCGATCGCTACCTTGATGTGCTGGAGCAGGAAATCCGTCAACGTGCGCCCTTCTTTGCGGGCCGCTGCGTCACTCAATTGCACTGGGGTCGTGGCACGCCGACATTCCTCAACCAGCAGCAGGTGAGCCGGCTGGTGGCGCTGCTACGCGGGCATTTTACGATTGTCGATGACGTCGAAATCTCGATCGTGGT
>NZ_JAGXKB010000893.1:0-235 GCF_019091025.1 Pantoea sp. GbtcB22 | reverse complement strand
TCGAAAAGCGGCTGGCCAGCAAGGATCGAGTGTTGAGTGAAGCCGACAAGGACTTCTTACGCAGCATTTTGAAGCAATATGAACAATTCGCTGCGTTGCCAGGCGATGAGGTCGAGCAACGAGCCATCCGTGCAGAAGGACAGGCGCGCGTCGGACTGATTCGCTACAACCTGGGCGAGGATAAGGATGCCGAGCTTTCCTTCCACCGGGCGAAATCGGCCTATCTGGAACTTGC
>NZ_JAGXKB010000892.1:0-235 GCF_019091025.1 Pantoea sp. GbtcB22 | reverse complement strand
TGATTGCCGCATGCGCCAGCGCGGGATTTGTCGGACATGGACGGAATAGACGGGTTGCGCTGGCTCTGCAAGAGAGGGGCTGCAAGATCCCAACGCCGGGGGTGTGGAAATGGTTTAACGGGCAAGCGATCCCCGATGATAATAATTTACCGGCGCTCAGCCAGTTACTCGACGTGCGCGTGGAGTGGCTGCACTTTGGCATGGAAAAACCGGCCGCCTTGCTGACGCAGCGCAG
>NZ_JAGXKB010000891.1:0-235 GCF_019091025.1 Pantoea sp. GbtcB22 | reverse complement strand
CCAAGAGTCGCTCTACACCATCTGGCGGGCCGGCTTCCGTTACGCAAAAGCTGGCATCATGCTTGATGAGTTGAGACCGTCCGGCATTGTGCTACTCATTCTGTTGGATGAAGAAACTTCGCGTGCCGGCAGTGAGGCGCTGATGAATCTGATGGATAACATGAACAGGACAGGCGGATACAACATTGGGTTTGCTGGTAAAGTTATGCAGTCAGAATGGAGGATGGGGCAGGAG
>NZ_JAGXKB010000890.1:0-235 GCF_019091025.1 Pantoea sp. GbtcB22 | reverse complement strand
GGCGGTTGGCCCACCCCAATGGGCGGCCTGCGTGCCGCCCTGACATCCCCCTGAGACCAGAAATTTCTATGGCTGCCACTAAGCCGACGTTCAAAGCCCCCGGTAAACAACGCGACATGATTTTCGGCGCGCTGGTGAAGCTATCCGCGCTTATCGTGTTGCTGGTGATGGGCGGCATTATCGTCTCGCTGATTTTCTCCTCCTGGCCAAGCATCCAAAAATTTGGTTTCTCTTT
>NZ_JAGXKB010000889.1:0-235 GCF_019091025.1 Pantoea sp. GbtcB22 | reverse complement strand
CCTGGCTTGAGGAGCCGGATTCGCCCACTCGTCATGAAGCCGGCCGTGCCGTCGAGCAGGATGGGTAGCTCCTGCCAGTGGTCCTCGTCCTGCGGATCGGCGTCGTCCTTCGTCCAGAACTCCCACGTCAAGGCAAGGGGCGTCTTGGCGCTCTGGCTCAACGAAACGTCGAGCGTGATCTCCGCTTCGTTCTTGACATTGAGCAGTCGGCCGGGTCCGAGATACAGGACGTGTT
>NZ_JAGXKB010000888.1:0-235 GCF_019091025.1 Pantoea sp. GbtcB22 | reverse complement strand
CTGTGAACGGCCTTTAACCCCACCAAAAGCGGAACCACGCCATTCGCGACCGGTCACCAGCTGGAATGGACGGGTAGAAATCACCTGGCCCGCACCAGCCACGCCGATAAACACTGATTCGCCCCAACCTTTGTGGCAGCACTCCAGCGCCGAACCCATCACGTTAACGTTACCGATGCACACGAAGGAGAAATCCCCGCCGCCGTCGGTCAGTTCAACGATCACATCCTGAATC
>NZ_JAGXKB010000887.1:0-235 GCF_019091025.1 Pantoea sp. GbtcB22 | reverse complement strand
AAAGTTTTCTCTTATTTTGATCAGCAAATTAGCTGAATCAAACTTTTTTAAAACTCTTTGTAAGGATTGGCTATGTGCGGCTGCGCAGGCTGGAATTTTCCATTTTAAAAAAAATACAATTGGTTAATCATTATATTCTAACTTAAGTAGGTAAGTAAATTTTACCCTATATACAGTATTTCCTTTTCATTTAGGATTGGAACATATAGTACATACCGATTCAAAATCTCCGTTG
>NZ_JAGXKB010000886.1:0-235 GCF_019091025.1 Pantoea sp. GbtcB22 | reverse complement strand
CTCTTAGAGAATCTCTTGAAGTTCATTACTGCAGAACCAATGACGTATAACTTACCTCAAATATAGTGCAAAACATGCGAAACTACGGATTAACCCTTGCTACTAACATAGTTCCACAAGTTGTGTTGGATATTTGATTGCAAGTGAAAGATCAGCTGAAAACAGGCTAAATATGGCTAAGTCAGGATGTGCCTGACAAGTGGGCCAGGCCGCCCGGCACCACCCCAGGCTGCCC
>NZ_JAGXKB010000094.1:0-289 GCF_019091025.1 Pantoea sp. GbtcB22 | reverse complement strand
TCGGTTCGTCCTGCACGCTCAGCGGCTGCGCGATGGTATGCAGGCCGTCCTGCACCGTGCCGATGTTTTCGAAGATGCCGTTCACCACCCACATGATCCAGCCGGACATGTTCACCAGACGAATCACCAACCCGGTCGCCAGCGCAATCGCGCCAACGCTGATCAGCGACTGCCTCCACAACCACAGCGCCAGGCCGGAGGTGCTGACAATCAGCAAGCCATTCAGCGGCGAGAGCGTGATATCCATGGTGGTGGCCATGCGGCTGGCGTGCTGGGTTTTGGCGGGTTG
>NZ_JAGXKB010000885.1:0-235 GCF_019091025.1 Pantoea sp. GbtcB22 | reverse complement strand
GGAAAACAATTACCTTAAACTCTCAAATAAAACGTTGAACCTTTAGAAATTAGAACCTAGAAACTTTCCCAAATGCGTAGGTCTTTCACTAAATCCAAAAAAGGGTATAAACATACAAGAAGTACAGTCCTTGGGCAGTTGCATCCAGATTTTGCATACAGATAAGGAAACAAAACATGCATTGCCTAATACAATAACCGCAAATAAGAGTAGTCTCCCAGGATGTTTCTCGTTA
>NZ_JAGXKB010000884.1:0-235 GCF_019091025.1 Pantoea sp. GbtcB22 | reverse complement strand
GCAGTAGTAGGGGGGGTAATATTCTTGATGGTAAGCTTATCTAGCACCCTTTAGGGGTCCAAAGGAACTAGACCAGAAGCTATAAAACCACTGCAAATATTCTTAGATGATAAGGCCTTTCTTAATTCTCTATAAAGATTAAGAAAGTTTTCCTTATTAATATGATGAATGCCATTTTGAATGCTTCTCATCACCTCTATCCTATATGCCTCCTTTAGGGGTGCAAAGCAGCCAA
>NZ_JAGXKB010000883.1:0-235 GCF_019091025.1 Pantoea sp. GbtcB22 | reverse complement strand
ATCGACGACACGCGGATTGATGTCGGCGCCGACAACCGCGAGATCGTCGATGCGAGCGAGGCCGAGCGAGACGAGCGCGTCGATCACGGCCCACGGCTGATAGCTTTGTGGCGCGTTGGTTTCGAGGAATCCCGTGCGTGGCGCGAGGTCAAGGCCCGGACCGACGATGAGCACCCGCCGGATTCGGGTGGCGGGAGCGAGTGACTTCAACACCCCGAGCCCGTTGTAAACGACG
>NZ_JAGXKB010000882.1:0-235 GCF_019091025.1 Pantoea sp. GbtcB22 | reverse complement strand
GAAGGCCAAATCGTCTTCGATCAGCCGGAGCGCCATCATACGATTGAAGGACCGAAGTTTTTGAAGCGGGATGGTTGGTATTACATTCTCGCACCAGCGGGCGGGGTTGGCACAGGATGGCAGACCGTCCTCCGGTCGCGGAACATTTTTGGTCCATACGAAGACCGGATCGTGCTCGAACAAGGCAGCAGTCGGGTGAACGGACCGCACCAAGGTGGGTTGGTTGCAACGCCGC
>NZ_JAGXKB010000881.1:0-235 GCF_019091025.1 Pantoea sp. GbtcB22 | reverse complement strand
AGTAGACCAATTGCCATAAATGCTTTTGTCCCTGTCTTACCTCTCGCCCCAGAGGGCCGTTCTCGTTGCTCCTTGATGGCAAGGTCCAGATCGATAAGGAAAGCCGACCACGACGGATTTGCCTCGTCATCGTTGAGGATAAGGTTGCCAGTCGAAATGTCGCCCTGCAAGAATCCCACCTTTGTGTGCAACGATTCGTAACCTTTTTAATCATCAACAGTGATGCGCCAAAATC
>NZ_JAGXKB010000880.1:0-235 GCF_019091025.1 Pantoea sp. GbtcB22 | reverse complement strand
ATCCACGATGAAAAACTGATACACTCGAGTAGCGATCGCGCGGTCCGTTACGACACGCTGATTATCGCCACCGGCTCTTATTCGTGGATTCCACCGATTACCGGCGCGGATGGCAGTGATTGCTATGTCTATCGCACCATTGAAGATCTCAACGCCATTGTTGCCTGTTCACGCCGCAGCAAACGCGGCGCGCTAATTGGCGGCGGCCTGTCGCGACTGACAGCGGCAGGCACGC
>NZ_JAGXKB010000879.1:0-235 GCF_019091025.1 Pantoea sp. GbtcB22 | reverse complement strand
GCTGAGCCTGCACCTGAATGCGAGCCAGGTACTGTGGCGCCATTGCTTTTTGTCGTATTTTCACTAATTGTGTATGTATCCGATTTGCGAGAACCGTGGGTATCGCTATCGTTGATCATTGTTGCGCTCCGCGGGGAGCGGTGTGTGGAATGCGATGTCTCTGGTGGTTGTGCTGCGTTCAATGGAATCGTATGAATAGAAGCGGCGCAAAAATGCAGAAAATGCAACGATGCGA
>NZ_JAGXKB010000878.1:0-235 GCF_019091025.1 Pantoea sp. GbtcB22 | reverse complement strand
CGGAGATGTTCGTCAACGTCCCGAGCAACAACTACACCAGCTATCAGGCTGAAAACCGCGATAAGACCTACATTTATGGTGCTGAGATATCCACCAAAGTGAATTACGGCACCTGGTTCCGGCAGGTCAATGGCCTGAGCAGCACCTTTGCGCTGGGCTATAACGAAGGTAAATCCACGTCCAGCTACGCGGGTGACAAGTACATCGATCTCGATAGCGACGCGCCATTGAAAGC
>NZ_JAGXKB010000093.1:0-289 GCF_019091025.1 Pantoea sp. GbtcB22 | reverse complement strand
CGATTGGTTTGGCGGATGTGAAGGGCAAGGTACCGGCGGAAATTGCCGTCGCGGTGGCGGGAGAAACCATCAGCGTTTATCAGCAGCAGGCGATAAGTTGTTGAGTGACGAGGAAACTGCCAGGATAAAACCATCCCCCCGCCACCGTGCGGCGTTGCTGATTATCAGGAGCGATAATGAATTCACGAGCTAATCCGTTTTTCTCCGCCAGCACCTTGCCGTATCAAACTCCGCCATTTGACCAGATTCAGGAAGAGGATTTTCTGCCGGCGCTGGAAGCGGGGATTGA
>NZ_JAGXKB010000877.1:0-235 GCF_019091025.1 Pantoea sp. GbtcB22 | reverse complement strand
TAAGCCAGGAGAACAATAAAACCCCAGTTGCCGCATCAAAATTACTCGTCGCATCGTGTTGAGCAGGGTACCGGACCAACCTCTCAAATAAAATAAACTCGGTCACTTCCCGCCACCAAGGATAATGCTGCTGTTGCACTCTAATAATGGTTTGGCAATCATCTTTTATTTCTTCTAAAACACCTACCCAAAAATTCATTTTAACGTGAATATTTTTATTAAAAGGACGGGGTCC
>NZ_JAGXKB010000876.1:0-235 GCF_019091025.1 Pantoea sp. GbtcB22 | reverse complement strand
CGAGCACACCGGTACCCGCAAGATGCTTAGCCACAATTTCTCGGGCAGGCATATGCAGCACCAGCGGTGCTACCACCGCCATGGTTTTCACCATGATGCCGTAGGCAACCACGGCCGCCAGCGCGGAGACGCCGTCGTTATTGGTAAAGCCAAGCGCCACACCGATCGCAAAGATCAGCGGCATATTGGCAAATACCGAACCTCCCGCTTCGGCCATGACGTGGGAATCCACTTC
>NZ_JAGXKB010000875.1:0-235 GCF_019091025.1 Pantoea sp. GbtcB22 | reverse complement strand
GTACTACCGCCAGATCCCGCTCCCCTCGATCCCGTATGGTCAGGCCATGGGGCGGCTGTGTTTGAGGGAGTATTTGCGGGTTTATCTGTAAATAAAAAAATGCCCCCATTTGAGGGCATTTTTACGCACAGTAAGTAATGTGCGTTGAAGCGGCGGCAGAGGAGTAAAGCGACCCAAGCCATGGATGGCTTGGGCCGAGCCCCAGGGAAGGTTTATGGCGTCTTTACGATCTGAC
>NZ_JAGXKB010000874.1:0-235 GCF_019091025.1 Pantoea sp. GbtcB22 | reverse complement strand
ATCCAGCGCGTAAAGATCGTCACAGCCGCCAATGTGCCGCGCATCAATAAAAATCTGTGGCACCGTAGTGCGGCCGCTGCGTTGAATCATCTCTTCACGTTTCCCCGCGTTCCCGTCAATGGGAATCTCCTGGAACGACACGCCTTTCTGATCCAACAACGCCTTTGCACGGTGGGAATAAGGACAAGTGACTTTGGTGTAGATCTCTACATTCGCCATACGGTTACCTCTGAGA
>NZ_JAGXKB010000873.1:0-235 GCF_019091025.1 Pantoea sp. GbtcB22 | reverse complement strand
CGGTAGCGGGCGAAATAGTGCTGCAATTCTGCGGCGGCGGCGAGATCGCCGGCCTGTTCCAGCAGCGCGGCAGCAACATCGGCGGTGCAGTGCTGGCCTTCGCCGTGGGCCTCGCGCAGCGTGTAGCGCGAGGGCGCAGACACGTTGTGCGACATCACCGGCAACGCATCCAGCCACGGACTTTTGCGGTACATCTTGCGCGCTTCCGTCCAGGTGCCGTCGAGCATAACAAACA
>NZ_JAGXKB010000872.1:0-235 GCF_019091025.1 Pantoea sp. GbtcB22 | reverse complement strand
AGCTCCGCAAAGAAGTCCTTCAGGATGCCCTCGTTGCCCGGCATGCCCTTTGGAAACACCGCATCGCCCTTGCCGTCAAAGCTGTAAACGAACACGCCGATGCCGGTCTGCTCTGACACTGGCTTCAGGATCGGGTTGAAGCGGTGGCAGTACGGGCAGTCGGAGCGGACGAAGTGCACAATCTGTCAGTGAACGACGTCGGCGCGCCTGCCGGCGCTCAGCTGTAACCAAACGG
>NZ_JAGXKB010000871.1:0-235 GCF_019091025.1 Pantoea sp. GbtcB22 | reverse complement strand
CGATAACTAAAAATCTAGTTATATCTATGTTAATGAGTTAAAAGGTGCATAAGAAACTTTTTATTTGTTTAGGGTAAGTAATGTTTTAAGTTATACAAAGGTGACATAAGACTCTAATCATAATTGTATAGTTTATTAGAATAATCTATGCTTGATTATCTTCAAAATCATGGCGATCGTACAAGGTGTGGGATGGACCCATTATCAGAATTATTTTCACTTATAGATATGCGAA
>NZ_JAGXKB010000870.1:0-236 GCF_019091025.1 Pantoea sp. GbtcB22 | reverse complement strand
CCAGTGCCCACCCCGCACCGACATTGTTATTTGGCCGGAAGAGTGGCACGCGATCCCGAACATCCCCAGCGTCTTCTCAGTCTGTTTTGTGGGGGGTTAATCAAAAAATAATAGTGGCGGCGATCTCGAAGTGCGCGGCCGATAACACGTTCAGGGTTGCCCAGGGTTCCATTGGTGCAAGGCCACTTTAGCCGCAATCGGAAATTACGGTTTTGCGCTAGACCCAAGGAGCGGGC
>NZ_JAGXKB010000869.1:0-236 GCF_019091025.1 Pantoea sp. GbtcB22 | reverse complement strand
ATCTAATGCCATCCGGAAAATGTCCCGAATCCCAAAAATTTGGGGGCCGTATGAGACTATTTATAGATTTGGTTCGAGCAACCTAACTCTCTTTCGAAAACTCCGTGATTTACTACAGTTGGAGAATCAAGACTTTCCATCTCTTAGGTAAATCCTGGGCGAGTTCAAAGATACACTATGAGTCTTGTGGATCATATCACTCGAGTCATTAGGCCGCCACGCCAAGTCGCAATTCC
>NZ_JAGXKB010000092.1:0-289 GCF_019091025.1 Pantoea sp. GbtcB22 | reverse complement strand
ACGGCGGTGGGCAGCGTCTATGCCGACGTCAGCACCGGCGCGTGGAGCTGGCAGTTCACCGGCACAGATAAGTTTGAGGAAGGTCCGCACACGCTGACAGTGCAGGCCACCGATCCGGCGGGCAACGTCTCGGTGATTTCAGATAGCTTTACGATTACCGTAGATACCCTGATTAACCAGCCGGTGCTGTCTACCATCACCGATGCGGTAACCGGCGGCACGGTCGGCGCCATTGCCAACGACGGCACCGGCCTCACCAACGATGCACGTCCGCTGCTTAATGGCACGG
>NZ_JAGXKB010000868.1:0-236 GCF_019091025.1 Pantoea sp. GbtcB22 | reverse complement strand
GTAGAATCGCACGGCCGAGTACGTGGGCGTCACCGAGTCCTTGGCGACATCGGGCTCTTCGCGGTATCCCGGCACCGGCGCGCCGCCGCTGAGGCCGGCCGAATACTGCGCGCGGACCGCCGACGACTCGAAGTCATCGGATTTCCACGGACGCAGCGACCGGAGCACGTTCACCTTCGCGTCACGCACCGCATCGGCGTTCATGGTCACCGGCGGCTCCATCGCGGTGAGCGTCA
>NZ_JAGXKB010000867.1:0-236 GCF_019091025.1 Pantoea sp. GbtcB22 | reverse complement strand
CGAGAAACTGACCCACCCCACGCCCCCGACCACCGCCACCACCGACACCACGGAGCCCGATTTCACCCACGCCGGCTGAACCCGGCCCCCCGGGAAGAGGCACCCATGCGCAAAGGTCCCGCGCTTCTCGCCCTCGCGGTCGTCGTCGCCCTGCTGGCCCTGTCCCAGCACGCCCGGAAACAGACGGCGGAGCTGCCGGACCTTCGAGGCAAGACCCTGCGCGACGCACAACAGGA
>NZ_JAGXKB010000866.1:0-236 GCF_019091025.1 Pantoea sp. GbtcB22 | reverse complement strand
CTTTCTGTTTACTCGCCCACAACGGTTCTTCTACTTTGCCCATTCCCATTCCCATTCCCATCCAATTTCTCCTTCTCCAACTCCCTTTTCTTTCTCAAAATCATTCATCATGCGTTACGAAAATTGGGATGTCATCCTTTTTCCTGCTGATTCCAGGACCCCGATCCAGGAATTCAAAACGCAGTGCTTCGTGGGTAAAGACACAGCATCCCCATACCTCAAGTATCATTATCAAT
>NZ_JAGXKB010000865.1:0-236 GCF_019091025.1 Pantoea sp. GbtcB22 | reverse complement strand
CACTCGCCACACTCGGGGGTGCTATGATAGTAAGCATGGATGGCGAAGCTCTGGATGCGGTAATGGTTGGCTTACTAGAGTGCAATAACAAAATCTCCAGGCTTCACATTCGTCACTCCGGGTCCAACAGACTCGACTACACCAGCGCCCTCGTGGCCAAGAATGGAAGGGAATGCGCCTTCAGGGTCGGCCCCAGAAAGTGTATATTGGTCTGATATCCTTAGTTGTCATTCTTT
>NZ_JAGXKB010000864.1:0-236 GCF_019091025.1 Pantoea sp. GbtcB22 | reverse complement strand
CCTGCTTCTCCAACGGAAACAGCATGGGCTGACTGTATCGATTTAAAGGAAACAGGTAGTCGCCAAGAGGGAAGAGAGTTTAAACAAGTAGGCAGTTCGATCGGAGTGAATGCGATTTTGTTTCTTTTGTGTGTTGCAACTGAGTAATCCAAATACGGATGGTCGCCGATATGGATGATGTTGCAGCGTTTGCTTCGTAATCGATTGTCGATTAATGATGGTGATTTCTGGCGATC
>NZ_JAGXKB010000863.1:0-236 GCF_019091025.1 Pantoea sp. GbtcB22 | reverse complement strand
AGGTGCGCACAATGCGCATCGGCGGCAAATAGCCGAGACTCACTGCCTGACACGTTAATGAGAACACGCCGGATACCACCGTTTGCGAGGCGATCACTGTGGCTAAGGTGGCGAGAATCAACAGCGGGATCAGCATCCAATGCGGCGCAAGCAGGAAGAACGGGTTTTTGTTCGCTTCAGGATGTTTGTGCAGCAGCGCGCCCTGTCCAAAGTAGTTGAGCACCAGTGAAGGCAGT
>NZ_JAGXKB010000862.1:0-236 GCF_019091025.1 Pantoea sp. GbtcB22 | reverse complement strand
ATATAACAAGAAAAAAACAAAACTTATCCTCGTATGTCCACTTTGCAATGCCACGGCTCAAATTCAAGATTCGAACTTGACAAATTCATTAATGGCATCGCTAGTGTATACAGGTTACACATCAAATTCAGCAGTTATTGAATTAAGTGTTGTTTGTATAAAATGCATCTGACAAAAAATTAGACTTTTCTCTATTCATTATTTGAAATATAAAATGTTTGGACCAAGATAATGCA
>NZ_JAGXKB010000861.1:0-236 GCF_019091025.1 Pantoea sp. GbtcB22 | reverse complement strand
GCAGGCGCTGGGCCAGCACTGTGCGGCGCAAAGCTGGCGCGTCAGCGATACGGTGCAACTCGACGCGGTGTTGGAACAATTGATGCGGATTCGACGTCTGTCGCTGGTGGAAGTGGTGTTGGACAAACAGGACTTGCCGCCGCTGCTACGTAAGGTCACCGCCGCACTGCATCAGCGTAATAGTGTCTAAACATCGGGAACTTGCCGCTGGGAACTCGGGCAGGTGATCGGTAGGC
>NZ_JAGXKB010000860.1:0-236 GCF_019091025.1 Pantoea sp. GbtcB22 | reverse complement strand
GGGCTTCTTCCGCGTGGGCCCGGTGCTGGTCGAGACGCAGTTCATGAACCACACCGCGCCGACCGTCGCGTACCGCATGACCGGCGACGGCGCCACCCTCGTGTACGCGACCGACCACGAGCCGTTCTGGAATGCCTCGGGCCGGGTGTCGCAGCATCCGGGCGACGAGCGCCACATCACGTTCCTGCGCGGCCCCAATCTGGTCATCCACGATGCCCAGTACACCGGCGACGAGT
>NZ_JAGXKB010000091.1:0-291 GCF_019091025.1 Pantoea sp. GbtcB22 | reverse complement strand
GCAACCGATCCGCTGGGCGCGCGGTAGAATACACGCGTGTTAAGCAGGTCCAAGATGGGTTTGGGGGCGTTGGTTCCGTAAATCTCTTCAAGCTGTGGGAAGTTCTGCAGCCCGTCAACGGTTGCGCCGCCGAATTTACGGCCCTCAGCAAGAAACTCAGGCAGGATGGGCAATTTGTGCAGGGAGGGGGTCTCATCGTAATACTGCCAGATTCGGCGCTCACGACTGGCTTTTTACCCAAGAATCCCGACCATCGTCATGTAGATCCATGCGCTCAGTTGCGGCTTGATT
>NZ_JAGXKB010000859.1:0-236 GCF_019091025.1 Pantoea sp. GbtcB22 | reverse complement strand
CACGGCGCGGGCCTGCTGATTACCAGCAAGGACTTCTTCGACAATGGCGAGATCGAGCGAGGCTCGGAGAATCTTGCACTCACTCCCATAATCGCCAGTTAGGATCCACAGGCAATTGTCCCAGCGGTCATAGACGATATTGTGTACATGCCGGATGGCTCCCTGGGGGAAAGTATGTGCTGGCGTCCAATGGCAACCTCCGTCGTCAGAAGCGTAGATGTATACCTCGCCACGCC
>NZ_JAGXKB010000858.1:0-236 GCF_019091025.1 Pantoea sp. GbtcB22 | reverse complement strand
GAATCAAACATGGTCCAAAATAACAAACAACCAGCCAACACAACTTAACTTAAGTTCCACACGACCCACTCAACATGACAACTTAAACCAACGTGCTAGCGCGATACAAGAGGACGACTAGTCATCCCGAGGGAGTATCCTGGTGGCACCACCTAACTCTCCCGTGCTAGGCCTCCTGCGAGGGGGGGTCTGAGCTGGATCCACCACTGGCACCTGGGGCGGTGGACCTGCCACTC
>NZ_JAGXKB010000857.1:0-236 GCF_019091025.1 Pantoea sp. GbtcB22 | reverse complement strand
ACCGTCGCCATTTCTGAGGCAGCCACAAAATGAAAACCCAATTCATAAAACGTGTCGCCGAGCAATTCTTCCAACAAGCAACGAGCAATCTTCCGCAGAAGCTTCAAATCAATCGCCCGCACACGCTGCCGATTTTGCAAAATAAGAACGCTCATGGAATGCCTGCCAATGCTGATAAATTCTTTGACAAGACGAAAGCGCCATTTACATTTTCCGTCGCTTTGGATGGGGTCGTA
>NZ_JAGXKB010000856.1:0-236 GCF_019091025.1 Pantoea sp. GbtcB22 | reverse complement strand
CCACTACGCTCGCATCTGGCCTAATTCATCCATGCTATAGTATATACTACAAGGACAAGGAGCATATTTATTAATATTATGCTTGCAAAAGCAGTATGCAGGCTGATAGATAATAGTTTGTCACGGGGTATATCAGACATATTATGCCTATATGTCTAATGACGACAGTAAGAAGTAGGAGCAATTGCTAGATATTATTCATGTTAGATCGTCTCATGATCAGTTTACAATGTAAA
>NZ_JAGXKB010000855.1:0-236 GCF_019091025.1 Pantoea sp. GbtcB22 | reverse complement strand
AAGGCATCGAGATCGCCATCATGCAAACCGTGCAAACTACCCCCGAGAAATTCTCAGGCTTCACCTCCGCAAGCTGCCCGCTGCCCTCTGCCATTGATTCGATTCCATTGTTCAGTCATTCTTTTGTCCTCAACCTCCATAATCTGCAAAGCTTGACCCAAACCCTCCCGCGACAGGGAAACCTTTCAAAATGGGACCGAGCCTAGCCATCCGGGCCACGCTGCCCGTCCGGTCTA
>NZ_JAGXKB010000854.1:0-236 GCF_019091025.1 Pantoea sp. GbtcB22 | reverse complement strand
CCGCGAATCTTTTCAAGATCCGGCGCGATCCATTTCTCGAAGCTCGAGCGCTTGACGCGCCCGTTCATCTCGACGACGTGATCGTCAAAGACAAAGCTTCCAACCATCTCCGACGACAATTCGACTTTCATAGCCTGAACCGACTGATGAAGATAGAACCCAAGGTCGTCTTCGACAATGTGCAGGAGGCCGCCCACCTTCTCCGGCTCAAGCGACTGCGACCGGATGCCTTGCAG
>NZ_JAGXKB010000853.1:0-236 GCF_019091025.1 Pantoea sp. GbtcB22 | reverse complement strand
CTTTGGCACGATGCTTTAGAATTACTCAAGGTATTACCATCGGCCTTATCAGAACTGTGTGGCTTTGGTTTTGTTCTTTAAATTTTGAATTACCACAAGCAAACCATGAAGATAAAATCTTTGGCAATAAAGATAGATCAAACTTAAATGCTAACATATTACTACTATCAGCCTTTCTAATTCTAATAGAGCATTGGCTGACACCTTTTGAAATTATTCTATTGTCAACAAGTAAA
>NZ_JAGXKB010000852.1:0-236 GCF_019091025.1 Pantoea sp. GbtcB22 | reverse complement strand
AAATTTATCGTGACCTCTGTGAAATTCATTTGTTCTAAAATACCATAAATATATAATTATTTCCAATAAAATAATTTACATGTTGTGATTGCACTAAAAATTTCTACACCAATTTTTCTATTAGTTTGTCAAATTAAAAATTGTAATCATTTTGGATTGATGTACACGTATCATTTTTTTCTGATTTGCATATCCTCTTAGACACACATCACAACATAACATATGTCCACCCTACA
>NZ_JAGXKB010000851.1:0-236 GCF_019091025.1 Pantoea sp. GbtcB22 | reverse complement strand
GAAGGGGTGGCGCGCCGTGGTGCGGACGAGCGACGGCAGGTTGTAGAGCTCCTCCTGCGCCTCGGCCTGCGTCGGGGCGCTCATGTAGCCGAGCTGCTGGAGCACCTGGTCGTCGTGCGGGTTGACGTCGACCGTCGTCTGGCCGTCGTCGAGCTCGGCCTTCAGCGCCCAGGACGCCTTCAGCAGCTTGTCGGCCATCGCGGCCATCGCCTTGGAATGCTCGTCGTCGCGCTCCC
>NZ_JAGXKB010000090.1:0-292 GCF_019091025.1 Pantoea sp. GbtcB22 | reverse complement strand
ACTAGAAGAAGCGCAGAGGTTACTTGCGTTGCGAAAGAGCTATGACGAGCTCGCGGATAAAATCACTAGTAACCGGTTATTAAAGCCGCGCGAAGATCAAGAGGCCAATTTGCAGAAATTGGAGACGGAAATTACGGAGCTCGAGAAGGAGAGTAAGGATTATGCTATGACTTGGTCTGAGCGACGGGAACAATTTGGTCGGATTGTTGAAGAGGGTATGCAACTTCGACGGTTGATTCGTGATGAGAAGGAAGAGGTGGAGCGACGGGAGGGTATGCAGGAGGATCAGGAT
>NZ_JAGXKB010000850.1:0-236 GCF_019091025.1 Pantoea sp. GbtcB22 | reverse complement strand
ATACGAGAAAAGTGGACCGAAAGGGCAAAAATCTACGAGTTGGAGGCTTAAACGCAAATTACCACATTGAAAGCCAAGCCCCCCGGCGTAAAGGGCAGACATGTTTGATCACGCACAGGAACTAAATTGATCATTTATTTTGTTGTTGTTGGGGGAGGCTGGGTTTATCAAGAATTGTTCGAGATGTGAGTGTGAGTGTGGCCCTGAATCCTTGGAAAGGACCCTGAGCGGATGCA
>NZ_JAGXKB010000849.1:0-236 GCF_019091025.1 Pantoea sp. GbtcB22 | reverse complement strand
CTGTCTCCAACCTATGCGACTGAACAACCAAGCGTTTAGACTTTGTCACTCACTCGCTTTGAATCTGGTTTCTGAATTGTGCAAACAACCAGGACAACGGGCGTAAGATTCTAGATGAATTTTTCGCCCGTTACAAGCAGCAATTTGTTTGCTGATGCACTCAGACCAGCCTGGTGAACGGCAACGGCGGCGCCCATGGTGGTAGAGGTGCTGACTTTCTTGATGTACCCGCCCTT
>NZ_JAGXKB010000848.1:0-236 GCF_019091025.1 Pantoea sp. GbtcB22 | reverse complement strand
CGCGGTGAACTTGGCCATCTGCTGTTTCAGGTAGTGTTCTACGCGCAGATGGCCGATGAGCAGCAGCGCTTAAATTTCGATGACATCTGCAACGCCATCAGCGACAAACTTGAGCGCCGTCATCCGCACATTTTTGGCGATGTTCTGGCTGCAACCAGCGAAGAAGTGGTGAAAAACTGGGAAGCCATCAAGCACAGAGAACGCGCAGAAAAATCGCAGCACTCCGCGCTGGCCGG
>NZ_JAGXKB010000847.1:0-236 GCF_019091025.1 Pantoea sp. GbtcB22 | reverse complement strand
AGCACGATTTTACCGGAGAGCTTATCCAGCTGTTGCGCGCTGCTGCTGGCGAAGTTGCCACCGAAGGGGATATAGAGAAAGCCCTGGCGATCAAACGCCAGTCGCGTGCCGATATTGGCGCCGCCCGACAGCTTCGGCGTGTGCTCCAGCACCACTTTAAAGTCACTCAGCTGGCGGTTGTCATCGCTCCGGCGACCATAACCCACCACGCCACCAGCCCGACCGCTGGCATCGGC
>NZ_JAGXKB010000846.1:0-236 GCF_019091025.1 Pantoea sp. GbtcB22 | reverse complement strand
AACAGCGCCAGCAGCACCATCACCGCCACCACCAGCAATCCGGCCATCGCCAGCGGACTACTGCGCAGGCTGAGCCACAGGCGATAACGCCGGCCCCACTCCGCCTGGCGGCGATTGGCTGGCGTGTCGTCGAGCAGCCATTCTCGTGAGAAGAAGATCATTTTACGCGCGGGACCCAAAGACGATAGAGAAGGTCAGCCAGCTGATTGAGCAGCACATACACGGTGCCGACCAGC
>NZ_JAGXKB010000845.1:0-236 GCF_019091025.1 Pantoea sp. GbtcB22 | reverse complement strand
CGACGCGTTTGTAGACTGTATGCAGGTTAAATTGCTGACGCAGCTTACGTATTTCGCCTTCAGATACGCCCGCCAGCGCGGCCAGACGGACATCAGCACAGCCTTTACGCTTCAGCGCGCGCAGGAACTCCGCGTTCAGCGTGTTCACACCTTCGCGTTCAACCTGCTCTTCCAGACGCACCAGCTCTTCAATCTGCACCAGGCACCAGCGATCAATGTTGGAGAGGTTGTACACG
>NZ_JAGXKB010000844.1:0-236 GCF_019091025.1 Pantoea sp. GbtcB22 | reverse complement strand
AAGTGCTGTTAAGAGCGAACATCAAATGTTTTCTACTTAAAAAGCGTACCGCCCTTAAATTATACATTAAAGATGTAAGGGGCGGTTTTAAAAATTTCCAACTCTGACTTTGTTGATTGTGTTAGGGTTTGACAGGGTGTAAGTATTTTCATTTTTATTTTTTTTGGTGGTTGAAATACACACCTCCGGCAAATTGCATTGACCAACCTTTAACTCTATCCTTAGTGCCTGTAATC
>NZ_JAGXKB010000843.1:0-236 GCF_019091025.1 Pantoea sp. GbtcB22 | reverse complement strand
CGTCAGCCATTACGCGCTCCTCCTCCTGCACCAAATTCAGCGTGGAGGTTGAGCGGTGAGGAGCGGCTGAGGGAAATCTTAAAGTGTGACAGGAATGTGATAACCGTCGCTTTTGTTAAGTCTGCTTAATGGGTTAGCTTGCATTAGGTAAACGAATATCTGAACGTATGTGACTATTAATTACGTAGCGTAAAATAATGATGCGCCACGTTTAGGGAGTAGCGTTTACCGATGTT
>NZ_JAGXKB010000842.1:0-236 GCF_019091025.1 Pantoea sp. GbtcB22 | reverse complement strand
GTGCTGCACGTCGCTGCACATGCGGGCGGCGAACTGAACGGTGAAGCGCTGTTGCAGGGCATCCTGCAAGTCGGATTCCAGTTTGGTGAGATGAACATTTTCCATCGCCACCTTAGCCCAGCCGGCAGCGGTCCGGTGCTGTTTAGCCTGGCGAACATGGTGAAGCCGGGTTCATTCGATCCGGAACAAATGGGGAATTTCTCTACGCCTGGCGTCTCGATCTTCATGATGGTGCC
>NZ_JAGXKB010000089.1:0-293 GCF_019091025.1 Pantoea sp. GbtcB22 | reverse complement strand
CGGAATCATCTGCCTTATCCGCAGCAAAATCATCCAGTGAATCCAGATACAGTGCTTCAACCACAGCGCGTGCCCAGGGTGTGCGGCGTAAAAACTTCAGGCTCGATTTAACGCTTGGAGCGCTTTTGAAGCAGTTGATATTAATGAGCTTACCCAGTTCGGCCCAGCCATAATGGGCGACCAGCGCATTAATTTGCATCTCGAGCGTGACGCCGTGCAAGGGATCTTTGGAGCGATGATCGTTCGTAGGAAATCCTTAAAATCTTGACGGCAAAGGTTACAAGAAAGCCACG
>NZ_JAGXKB010000010.1:0-147668 GCF_019091025.1 Pantoea sp. GbtcB22 | reverse complement strand
GCCCGCTCGCTGCATATCTGGCGGATAAGCGGTAACAGTCGGGCGTCATCGTCTTTGCTGTAGCGGTCTGCCCGGTGCTGGCGTTTCTCCAGCAACCGGTCATACAGATTCGAACGCGATACACAGAGCACTTCTGCTATTCGGATGAGGGGATATCGTCCGGTGGCAGCAATGGCATGCGCGATATCAACTTTTTTGCCTGGGCTATCTCAAGCGCGTCGCGAAGGATTTCGGCTTCCATCGTTTTGCGTCCCAGCATCTGTTCAGGCTGTTTGACTTTTTTCTCCAGCGCTTTGAGCGTCGGAGACGCTGACAACCTCATCGCCTGCGGCGATCGCAGACTTACCACCTTCGTTCATGAGCCGTTTCCACTTAAAAAGAAGACTGGGAGTGATGCCATATTGCCGGGCAACGAGTGAGACGGTCTATCCGGGTTGCATGGCGGGCGCAACAAAGCGGGCTTTCTCTTCGGGAGTATAACGACGGCGCTTTTGCTCGCCAGTGATCACTTCGATTCTTTACACAGGACACTCCTTAAACATAGCTCAATGCCTATGTCTTACTGGTGAAGTGTCCGGTTTAAACGGGGGCTATAACAATTATATGGACGATTTTTTAACTTCTAAGCGCAAAGCACTCACAATTGCGAGTTTTTTTAAAAATAAACTTCCGTCCCAGCCTAAAAGGCAGTATCTCAAAATGCTGCTCAATAAACCGTATTTATGGAATACATGTTTATCCCACTGTAAGAATAATTTTCTGGCTTCTTGCAGCATACCAACACACCAATGAGCCAGCACAGACCATTAATGCACCTGTCCAGAAGGGGAGCCCTAGCGACTCATCTAAAAGCAGAGAGGCAAAAAGCGAAGATAATACGGGAGTGAAATAGGACGCGGTAGCAAGGAAAGTGACGTTACCGTGAAGTATCCCCGTATTCCAGGCAGCATAACCCAATCCCATAGCGGCAGAAACCAGAACCAGGTCTGTCACCACACCTGCAGTGAAGTGAAAGGGAGGTGTCGATGTCAGCGAAAACTGGATCCACAGTGTTACGGCTGTCAGCATGAAAAAAAGCGTTATGCCGTTGCTTCCGTTTGCGACCTTCTTTGTCATAACGCAGTAGATACTCCATATGAGGGCGCCGCTTAGTGCCATTCCATAACTCAGGGGATTGGACGCAACGTTAGCAGCCATAACGTGAAATGTCAGGCCATGTTCTCCTCCCAGAACTTTTCCTACGCCAGCCAAGCAGATGAACATGCCTGGGAGCATTAAAATATTCGGTTTTTTGCCGCTGGTCAGCACGGCCAGAAGCAGAGTAAAGCTTGGCCACAAATAATTCACCATGCTGACCTCAATGGCCTGAGATCCTGAGTTAGCAAAGCCTACAGAAAGGGAAAGACATATTTCGTAGCTCACGAAAAGGATACAGCCCCAGAACAAGTACCGTCGAGGAAAAGAAAATATGTGAGGAAATCCGACCGTAAATAACAGTAAAACGGAGCTGAGACTGTAAATCATCGCGGATCCCCCAATAGCTCCAAGTCCCTCTGTCACATTTCGCAGAAAACCAACGATGGTGCTCCAGAGAATAATTGCTAATAAACCTATTGCTGTAGCTTTTTTTACTTGCATCGGGATAAAAAATCCTTATAAGAATGATTTCTGAAGGCATGATCGTATCATATGCAGCGGTTAGAATCAGGCAGGACAAACTCGCTATAATTAATGATCTTTGCCATTAGAATACTCCACCAACATGATGAATACGGTTCATTCCGGCCTTTAACCGGTCGTCACGAGGGCTGCTCTAATCAGGAGATTGTCTATCAAAAATTCAAAGAAATTATGGCTGCAGGAAGATGATATCAGGCACCGATACAACTTCTCACTTTCTCGTAACTGGATGCAGTTTTAAAGGGTCTATCCACTTACTTAAAATGTTCTCTGAAGATGTCAGGTCGGTAACGACCATGTCCATATCTGTCAGTGAGAACATTTTGTACAGGGCACTGCTACCGTATTTTTGGCTTTCTGCCAGCATGATGCATTTGCGAGATGCGCTAATGATTGCATCATAATAAGACGTTCTGAATTCATCATGATGAAACACGCCTTTATCACCCCATGATTCCGGCGCAATAAATGCCTTTTCAAAATTGAGGCTTTTTAAGGTTTCAAGTGCAACTCGTTGATGAAAGGTATTGTCATGGCGACTTAACTTTCCACCAATAAAGAATAGCGCAGCGCTGCTGTGGGCCATCACATGCTGTGCAATAGAAAAGTCATTTGTGACAATCGTCATTTCATCGCTGTAGGGGAAAAATGTGGCCAGCTCTAAGGTCAGTTTCCCGCCATCGATATAAACCACCTTACTGTCGCCAAGGTAGCTGAGCGCAGCACGAACAAGAGCGTTGGATCCAACGGCTTCGGGCAGTTTACGCACAGGCGCTTCATCGCGTGACCTGACCCCACCGCGGGTGGACATGATAATGCCACGTGCGCTAAGTTGCTCAATATCCCGCCGAATGGTCATCACCGTGACATTCAGCATATCCGACAGCTCACGGAGACTGACAAAATGTTTGGTGGATACCATTTCAAGTATCCGTTGATGACGTTCAGCGGGAATCATAACGCTCCTCATTAGACAGGAATAATGCCAAGAACAACTGCAGCGAACAGCGCACAGACACTCATGATCCAAATTTTCACCATGGAGTGGCGAATATGTTCACCGACATGAAGATTTAGCAGACCTAACCCCAGATGGGTTGCCGGTATAACAGGGCTTAACAGCAAACCAATTTGTTCAGTTATCAACATGGCGATAGTGACGTGTAGTGGAGAGACGTCAAAACTTTGCCCAAGGCCTACGGCGAGAGGAAGAAGAGCAAAATAAAATGCATCTGAACCAATCAGAACAACAATCGGCACGCTAAACGCCGCCAGAATAATATAAAGATAAGGCCCTAAGCTTGAGGGGAGCACCGCAGCAAGTTCATTTACCAGAACCTTAATAATTCCCGTATTCTGTAAGATGCCAACGAATACACCAATGGTTAAGAAAATTACAATTACCGGGAAAATGGTCAGCGCATAATCTTTTATTTTCTGCTGTGCTTTTTTGGCGTCAGGATAATTAATCATTACCGCCAATGAGAAAGCGATCATGAATAGGAAATTACCGGCAACTAAGCCTGAGACCAGAATAACAATGGTGGCGATGACCAGTACAAAGTTCGCTCGTAACAACCACGGATTATGGTCTCCTTTGCTGGTCAGCATCTCCTGACGCATCACCAGAAAGGCTTCCTTGCTGATCCCTGAGCCGCTTCTATTCTCAACTCTGGCCATATACCAGCAGAGAACAACACCCAGCACGAACAGCACTACCTGCAATGGAATCAGTTTGTAATAGACTTCTAGGATATCAAGATGGGTTACGGCAATTGCACGATTAAGCGAGCCACCCCATGGAGTTATTCCCGTTACGCCAACACCGACAGTTACCAGCATCAATAAGGTTTTACGGCTGATATTCATCTTTTCATAGATAGGCAGTAAGGCAGGTACGGTAACCAGCAGCGTTGCGTAGGCATTGCCGTCAAGGCTACAAACTGAGGCAATCACCAAAGTCGCCAGCAATACTGAGAAAGTAGATTGCGTTACGAAGCGCAGGATGAAACGCACAATAACGTCAAAGACACCCGCCTCTTTCATTAGGGTAAAGAACATGGCACTGAAGGCAACGAGCGTGGCGGTTCCCACCACTGACTTTAATCCGGATGCGACATACTCACCCAATTCTTTGAATCCAAATCCACAGACCAAAGCAGCAACAGTGGGTAATACAATAAACAATACACTGGGTGGAAACTTATTCTTCAATAAGCACCATGTCAGTATAATGAACATGACGATCCCGGTGATAAGCATTAAAGACATGACTTGTCCTTTACATTTTCAGGGTATTAGATGTAAGAAAACGCTGCGCAGGAAATCTGCACAGCTTTTAAAATAATTGTTTATTTCATATTAAAAAGCGTATTCAACTCATCAATATTTTCGGCGGTTAATGTTTTCATACCATAGGGCTTAAGAACGAAGTACAGTTTTGCTGTTTCTTCTAACTCTTCTGCATTGAATACCGCTTCGCGAATATTTTTTCCTGAAATAATTGGACCATGATTAGCAAGAAGGATCGAATTATGCTCCTTAGCTAATTTTTCCACATGGACTGCAATATCCGGTGAGCCTGGACGAATGTAGGGAACGACGGGTAACTTGCCTACTCGCATCACGTAATAAGGTGTGATGGCGGGCAATGCATTGTCGTAATCCAGGTCAGGCAGGCAGGATAACGCTGTTAACCAGGGAGAATGCAGATGCACAATACCGCCACATGCAGGACGCTGGCGATACATGGCCAGATGCATCAGTACCTCTTTTGAAGCCTTTTGACCAGAAACTAACTCACCGGTCATGGTCACTTTGCTGAGTTCATCAGCATCCAGATCGCCAAAACTGGAATTAGTCGGCGTCGCGAGTATATGGTCATCAGGTAATTTAAGGCTGATATTTCCGGCACCACCGCTACTGTAACCGCGTTCAAACAGGGAGCGTGCGTAGCGAACTAAATCCTGACGTAATTGCACTTCGCTCATTTCACACTCTCCTGCGCTTTTAAGAAGAAATCACTGTTGCCAAAATTGCCTGACTTAAGAATGACCCACTTTTCTTCGTCCAGAACCTGCGTCCACGGCACACCCGGTGCAACGGCATCACCAATTACCATGCCTTTAATGTTCAGCCCTTGCGATACCGCGCCCGAGGTTTCACCACCGGCTACGATGAATTTATTGAAACCTTTATTGCTTAACGTGTTGGCAAGCGCAGAGAAGAATCCTTCGATCTTTTCACTGACAAATTCCGCGCCGTAATTCTTTTGGATAATCTCGATTATCTGCGGCGGTTGGGTGGCATAAACCATTGGAGCCAATGAATCATTGGTATGGGTTAATACCCAGCCAGTTACCGTCTGCAGATAGGTGGGTTCATTGAGAATTTTTTCCACATCCAGCGCCAGAGATGAAGCGCGCTGTTGATAAAAGTTAACTTGCTGGTTAGTCATTGAAGAGCAACTGCCCGACAGAACAACGCTCGCGCCTTCTTTACTGATTGAGAAAGAATGGTTTTCCGCGCCCTTATTCATCGTATCCAGTGCGGCAATCGCATAACCAATGCCTGCAGCTCCGGTGATCAATTTAAAATCTGCTGTCACACTCGCCACGGTTAACAGGTCGTTGTTATCGAGCACATCGCAGATAACATATTTAAATTTTTCTTCCGCCAATTTGGCCAACGTATCAGGAATGTCTTCAACATGATTTTTGATCGTGTCAAGACTGATGGTTTCGCAACGCCCCGTAGATTGCGCTTCCATCAATTTTTTCAGTGACGACTCTTTCATCGGCGTTACTGGATGATGTTCCATTCCGCTTTGATTGAGTAGCTGACCTTTGACGAATAAATGCCCCTGTAAAATCGTGCGGCCGTTGTCTGGCACTGCTGGGCAAATCAGCGTCATGGTTGCACCAAGATTCTCCATCAGCGCATCAGTAACCGGACCGATATTGCCTTCACTGGTTGAATCGAAAGTTGAACAGTATTTGAAAAGCTGCCGCTTACAGTCCTGAGCTTTTAGCCAATTGGATGCAGATAATGACTGCTCTACCGCTGTTCTTGTCGGAATCGAACGACTTTTCAGTGCGATAACAACCGCGTCGATTCCTTCCTGATCAAAAGCCTCAGCAGGAACGCCATTGAACAGCACCACTTTCCAGCCAGCATTCACCATAAAGCTGGCAATGTCGGTGGCACCCGTAAAGTCATCCGCGATGACGCCCAACTTAATCATATGTGTTCCTCAGAAGCGGTAACAAATTGAGCACATATTGCTTTTATGCAAATACAAGTGCAATTAGGCTTGGTGTTAATTTGTGCTTCAGATCACAAAACAGAGCGGTTTGCATAACATTCCACAAATCACTAAGGGGTATTAAACCTTGTCATATCGGGTATTAATCCTAAAGCTATAAAGCTTTCCATATAACTCACTGATTCAGCGCACAAATGTTCTAATGTGTTTTTTTTGTATTAGAAATGTGATCTCAATCACCTTGCCTTCAGTGCATTTATTGGTATAAAAATGCAATCGAAAACTGACCAACCATCTGGAGTATTTATGCGTATTTTGGTTCTGCCTTGTGACGGTATCGGCCCTGAGATCACTTCTGCTGCGGTAACTGTGCTGGAGTCACTGGATAAAGCGTATGGCCTGAACTTTGAGTTCGACTACGAAGACGTGGGTTTTAAAAGCCTGGAGTTACACGGTACTACGCTGCGTCAGGAATCACTCGACCGTGCCAAAACTTATGATGGTATTATCCTGGGTACACAGTCACATGCTGACTATCCAGCACCGGAAAAAGGCGGTCGTAACGTTTCTGCAGGTTTCCGTATCGGTCTGGATCTTTACGCTAACGTGCGTCCGGCGCGTACCCGTCCATTCCTGACTTCAAATATGAAGGAAGGTAAATCGATGGATCTGGTGATCATGCGTGAGGCGACTGAAGGTTTCTATCCTGACCGCAATATGACTCGCGGCTGGGGTGAAGTGATGCCAAGCCCGGATATGGCACTGTCTACCCGTAAAATCACCCGTCATTGCTCTGAACGTATTGCACGCAAGGCATTTGAGCTGGCGATGCAGCGTCGTAAGAAAGTGACGGCTATTCATAAAGCGAACAGCTTCCACATGACTGACGGCCTGTTCCTTGAAGCCGTTCGTGATGTCGCGAAAGAGTTCCCTGAAGTTGAGCTGGATGATCTGTTGGTTGATGCATCAACTGCGCACTTGGTGCGTAATCCAGAGCGATTCGACGTGCTGGTTGCTACCAACTTCTATGGCGACATCATCAGTGACCTGGCAAGTGAATTGTCCGGTAGCCTTGGTCTGGCAGGTTCAATCATGGCCAGCGATACCCATTGCTGCGCTCAGGCTCAACATGGTTCAGCACCGGACATTCAGAATCAGGACAAGGCTAACCCTGTGTCAATGATCCTTTCTGTTGCGATGATGCTGCAGTGGTACGCAGAGAAACACAATCAACCAAAATTCCTCAAAGCTGCTGAAGAGATCAGCCGTGCAGTTGATGAAGTGTTGGAAAATCCAGAAACCCGCACGCCGGATCTGGGTGGAAAGTGTGGCACCAAAGCCTTTGCTGACAAAGTGGCTGCATCTATCCGCGCCTGATTTAACGTCATGAGGTTGCCGCAATTCAGCGGCAACCTGCTTTCATGGAGCCGAAAATGAATCAACGTATCGTTTTAATCCATGCGACGCCTTTAGCGGTTGAGCCTATTAATCAGGCTTTTGCAGCCCAGTGGCCAGAAGCTGAGATCAGTAATTTATTGGATGATTCGCTGAGCATAGATCGTCGTAAGGTTACTTTGCTTAATGACCGTCTCTACAAACGGATTGATTCACTGGTCAACTACGCTGAAAGCATTGATGCTGGCGCAGTTCTATTCACCTGTTCTGCCTTTGGTGAGGCGATTGATGCCAGTGCGGCGTCACACGAGTTGCCTGTTCTGAAGCCAAATGCCGCAATGTTTGAGGCTGCATTAGCTCAAGGTAAAAATATTGTTATGTTGGCAACCTTTGCTCCGGCTGTTGCAGGAATGGAAGCTGAATTTAAAGAACTGGTCCGTCAGGGTTATCGCGAAGCCACGCTGAAAAGTATTGTCGTTGAAGGCGCACGTGATGCACTTGAGCAGGGTGATGCAGAGCGTCATAACCAGCTACTTGTTCAGGCTGCCCGTGAACATCAAGAGGCTGACGCCATTTTGCTTGCACACTTCTCAATGGCGATTGCCTGGGAACAGGTTCAGGCCGCTGTAACGTGCCCGGTGCTTAGCAGTCCTCATGCTGCGGTCTCAAAACTGAAGATATTAATGACGAATTAATTCATTCAGTCGAAACTAATTTTTAAAAAAGGCATCATCGTGGAAAGCCGAGATATATTGGTGGATGTGAAATATAGCCATATTTCCCAATCGCCTGAAATCGTATTGCCAAATAACAGCTGTGACTGTCACCATCATATTTATGACAGGCGATTTCCCTATGCTGCGGATGACACGCGAAATTTACCCGACGCAACCGTCGATGATTACAACCAGTTTAAAGAGTGGTTGGGGCATTCTCGTCATGTGTTAGTGCAACCCTCTTCTTATGGAACAGATAATCGTTGTCTCACGGATGCGCTGGCTGCTTTCGGTTCCAATGCGCGTGGCGAAGCTGTGGTGGATGACACCGTTAGTGATGCTGAGCTTGATGAATTGCAATTAGCGGGTGTTACTGGCGTTCGCTTCAATCTCGGCGCGGGCAATGCAACCACACCCGACATGATTTTGCCCATAGCCCATCGTGTGGCGGAACGTGGCTGGCATGTACAAGTTCATGCAACCGCAGATCAACTTTGGGAGCTGAGGCCGCTTCTGATTCAGATACCAGGCAATCTGGTCATAGATCATTACTTCCGCTTGCCGCCAAGTGCAATTTCGCATGCTTCCTGGAGGTTAGCATGGGAGTTGATTCAGAAGGGGAGATGCTGGGTAAAACTCTCAGCGCTTTACCATCAATCACAACGTGATGATGTTTCAGATATGGCTGCATTAGTGAGTTGCTTCCTGCGCGAAGCTACCGAGCGTGTTTTATGGGGAAGTGACTGGCCACATCCCAATTTAATTAGTGCCAATAAAAATATGCCAGATGATGCTTTGATACTATCGAAAATATACCACTGGGCGCATAACGATCAGGTTCGCCACAAATTATTTGTGGAAAACCCGGCTGAACTTTACCGATTTAATTAATCGTATGCCAGACAAGGCCGAATATTATGATTACTCTGAACTCCACTGCTAAAAAGAACAGACCAACGCATTATCGTTATATGATTTTGCTGATGGTATTCCTCAGTATTGCGTTAAACCACGGCGACAGAGCAACCTTTTCTATTGCCGGAACGGACATGGTGAAATCTGCTGGTCTGGATATTGTTGCGCTTGGTTATCTGATCTCTACGTTCACCTGGGCATATGTTCTCGGGCAATATCCAGGCGGATGGTTACTCGACCGATACGGCTCCAAAAAAGTGCTGGTTACAGGCGTTTTCACCTGGTCATTTTTCGTTTTCCTCGTCGGTTTTAGTACCGCTTTCGACAATGTTTGGGTCACGCGTATCTTAATGTTTGGCTTCATCTTTATGATGGGATTGATAGAAGCGCCTACGTTACCTGCTAACTCACGTTTCCTGGCAGCATGGTTCCCGGCAAAAGAGCGCGGTAAAGCGTCTGGATTTACCACAGCTGCGCAATATTTTGCGCTCGTGGTCTTCCTGCCTCTGATGGGCTGGTTCTCATATTCATACGGCTGGGAATCTGTGTTCTGGTTCATGGGGGCTGTTGGTATTCTGGTTTCGCTGTTGATGACCCGCGTGCTTACCGATACGCCTAAAGTTCACCCACTGGTGAATCACGCTGAACTGGAATATATCCAGTCTGGTGGCGGTTTGACGAACATGAAGGCCAGCAAAAAAGGCGATAATGTAGGTAAAGGCTATACCCGAAAATTACTGACCAGCCGACTTGCGCTGGGCGTCTATATGGGCCAGTTCTTTTTCACTGTTCTCTCTTATTTCTTCCTGACCTGGTTCCCTGTCTACCTGGTTCATGATCGAGGTATGACCATTCTCAAAGCTGGCTTCATCGCTTCTTTGCCTGCGCTGTGCGGTTGTGCGGGAGCTCTGCTCGGTGGTGTGTTGTCTGATTATATGTTGGCGCGTGGCTTCAGCTTGTCAGCTGCACGTAAAACACCCATTGTTATCGGTATGCTGTTGGCCGTCAGCATGGTGATTTGTAACTATGTTGACTCGGCGTGGATTGTGGTGGCGATTATGTCGCTGGCTTTCTTCGGCAAAGGTTTCGGCGCTATGGGCTGGTGCGTAGTCTCTGATTTTTCGCCAAAAGAGGCAGTGGGCTTGAGCGGCGGGTTATTCAATATGATTGGTAATATCTCCGGGATATTCACACCCATCATTATTGCTTACATCATTAAAGATACTGGCTCGTTTAATGGCGCTTTGATTTTTGTCGGCGTCTGCGCTTTCCTCAATCTGTGCTGCTATCTGTTTGTGGCAGGAAAAATTCAGCGCCTGAATTTTGAAACGCCTAAGCAGGATCATGATGATGACTTCTCAGGAGAACCCCATGTCAGCCACCGATGAAGGAACCACACTACGTTTCGCTATTAATTTAGGTAATGCTGTATTAGCCAAAACGCTGCCCGACGGGCAGCCTGGCGGTATAACGGTAGAAATTGCCAATAAAATTGCCGCGCAGCAGGGAAAAGTGGCGCAGTTCGTCACTTATCCTACGGCGGGTAAGGTGGTTGAGGATGCTACCAGCGATCGCTGGGATGTGGCTTTTTTGGCAATCGACCCAAAGCGCGAAGAAGTGCTGCGATTCACTCAGTCCTACATCACTATTGAAGGCACTGTTTTAGTCAAGGAAGGCAGTCACTGGCAAAGCGTTAGTGAGATGGACCAGGCAAACGTGGTGATTAATGTCGGTAAAGGTGCGGCTTACGACCTGTTCCTGACACGAGAATTAAAGCAGGCAGCATTGAACCGGCTGGCTTCATCGCAAGCGGCTATTGATGTCTTTCTCAATGGAGAAGGCGATATGGCTGCGGGTATTAGACAGCCATTAGAGCGGGCGGCTAAGGAAAATAGTGGCTTTCGCGTGTTACCCGACAACTTTGGGCAAATTTTTCAGGCGATCTGTTTGCCGCATAAAAATGAAAAACTCTTCAGCGAAATCAGCCATTATTTGAATAAGTGGCAGGAAAACGGGACGATTGAGGAAATTATAAGTCGAAACCTGGCTGAAGCTTAAAGAGAGATTAGCGTTCTCCTATGGAGAACGCTGTATTGGTTAAAGTTCAATTTTCATTCAAATCTGAGCATGAGACGTTATCCAGCAACGAACATAATTAGATTGCTGTAACGGAAGGTTTCTTATGACATCGCCCTCAACTCCGCAACGCTCACCGCTGGTCATTAACGACCGCCTTTATAACGTCATCGATCTGACTCACATAGTGCCGTTGGCCCAATTACAAACGTTGCCCTATAGCATTCGTATTTTGCTGGAAAACGTAGCTCGATGTTCTCCGCACAGGCTGCCGGAATTTCTAAATTATCTATCTGCGAAGACTGCTCCAGGTGAAGTCGCGTTTTACCCGGATCGGTTGATGTTTCATGACACCACATGCCTACCGGCTCTGGCTGATTTTGCCGCTATGCGTGATCTCACCGCCGAGTTGGGTGGTGATCCGCGAGCGATAAATCCGCATATTCCCGCCGTACTGACAATAGACCACTCCGTAATCGTGGAGAGCTATGCCAGCGCTAATGCACTGGAAGATAACCTCACCTTTGATTTCCGCCGAAATGCAGAACGTTACCGTTTTATTCGCTGGGCAGAGAAAAGCCTGGATAATTTTCGGGTGATCCCGCCGGGCACCGGCATCATTCATTTAATGAATCTTGAGGCCATAGCGGAAGTCGTTACGATTGATGAGCGTGAAGCCATCCCTTTGCTGCATGCCGATTGCATGATTGCGACCGACAGCCATACCCCCATGATCAATGCCCTTGGTGTTTTGGGCTGGGGCGTCGGTGGGCTGGAAGGACAGGCGGCTTTGGTGGGTGAACCCGTAACGCTGCGTTTTCCGGATGTGGTCGGTATTTCCGTGTCAGGTCAGCTGCCACCGGATGTCAGCGACAGCGATTTGGCACTGCATATTACGCGCCTGTTACGTGAAAGCGGCGTGGTGGGCAAATTTGTAGAGTTCACCGGGCCATCGCTGCACACCATGCCAATGGAATCACGCGCGACCATTGCGAATATGGCACCCGAGTATGGCGCTACAGTGGTGTTCTTCCCGTTTGATGAGCGCAGTGCAGAGTACATCAACATGACGGGGCGCAGTGAAGAACAACAGGCAATTATCCATAGTTACATGCAGCATCAGCATCTGTGGCGCTCACCCGGCGATATCCAGCCAACCTTTACCCAACTGATTGAGCTGGATCTGTGCACGATTCAACCCTGCGTTGCGGGGCCCTATAACCCGCATCAACAAATACCGCTTAGCGAATCACCTAACAGTTTTCTGCAAACGCTGACACCCGCACAACGTGATTTGAAATGGCACCATGACGATTACCCGCAATCCGTTCAACAGGGTGCGGTCGCCATAGCAGCCATCACCAGCTGTACCACAACGGCCAATCCGTGGCTGGTGATTCAGGCCGCCTTATTTGCGCGCAATGCCGCACGTTTGGGTTTAAAGCCCAAGCCCTGGGTTAAGACCTCATTTTCACCCGGCTCTCGGGCGGTTACCGATTACCTTGGAGAATCCGGCTTACTAAGCGAGCTGGAAAAAGTGGGATTTGATGTCGCTGGTTATGGATGCATGACCTGCATTGGCAGTTCAGGGGCTTTGCAACCGGCTATGGAAATGCTGGTGAGTGATGGCCTTCAGGCAGTGTGTGTGCTTTCAGGCAACCGAAACTTTCCACGTCGCGTAAATCCCAGCCTCGGGCATGGTTACCTCACTTCACCGGCACTGGTGATTGCATGGGCTATCGCCGGGAATATGCAGCACGATATGTTGAGCGATCCGTTGGGTTACGATGCAGATGACAGGCCCATTTTAATGCGCGATTTAATGCCGGGTCGCGAAGAAGTTGAGCAATGGGTGAAAGCCGCGATGAAGCGTGAACATTACATTCAGCGCCGAGACATCATCTGGCAGGGAACACCACACTGGCAGCAGATTGAAGCGCCGGGTAGCGTGCATTATCCATGGGAATCCACCTCAACTTATTTACGGCGTCCGGGCTATCTCGAACGTTTACCGCGCGATCCGGCTGAACTGCTTTCGCTGACGAATGCCCGACCCTTTCTCTGGTTTGGCGATGACGTCACCACCGATCACATTTCGCCTGCGGGCGCGATTTCGGGCGCCAGTCTGGCCGGTCAGTGGTTACTGGAGCATCACGAAGATCCACAGGATCTCAACCTTTACTCCACCCGGCGCAGTAACCATGAAGTCATGGTTCGCGGCGCCTTTACCAATAAAGCGCTATCCAATCGTTTGTTACCGGCAGACCAGCGCGGCGGCGGAGGTTTTGCCTGGGATGCGAGTCATCAGCACATCCTTCCGGCTTTTGAAGCCGCCCAAACCTGGCTGGCCACAGGCACGCCGCTGGTTGTGTTAGCGGGTGAGCGCTATGGCGCTGGGTCGAGCCGCGACTGGGCAGCAAAAGCGCAGGCGTTAATGGGGGTAAAAGCGGTGATTGCCAACAGTTTTGAACGCATACATCGCACCAATCTTATTGGAATGGGGATTTTCCCCCTGCAATTCATCGCAGGCGAGGCAGAAAAACTGCCGGAGATGGAAGGCAGCGAAGTGCTGGACATCATTGGACTGGAGGCGATCGAACCGGGTAGAACGTTGCTAGTGCTGAACATCAGCCGCGACGGCAGGCAGATTGCTGCGATCGGCCTTGAGGCAGTGATAGACTCCCAGCAAGAGCTGCGCTATCTGCGCTATGGCGGAATTCTGCCTTTCGTCATCCAGCAAACCCTCACAGATTAAAGGATGCCTATGCGTTACGATCTGGTCTCACTCTCGTTGTTTGTCGCGGTGGCGGAGGAGCAGAATCTCACCCGTGCAGCGCGACGCAAGCATTTGGCTGTTTCGGCAGTGAGCAAGCGCATTGCTGAGCTTGAGCAGCAAATCGGTACACCCTTAATGTTGCGCTTACCGCGCGGCATTGAACTTACGCCAGCCGGTCACTCATTGTTGTTCCATGCACGCCAGGTGTTTCGTAATCTTGACCAGATGGAAGAGGAGCTGAGTGATTACGTGGCTGGCGTACGCGGTCACATCCGTATCTTCACTATCTCAGCAGCACTTATGCATTACCTGCCGCGCGCCATAAGCCAGTTTCTGACGCACTACCCACATACTGACATTGATATTGAAGAGCACACAGGGATTGGCGTGGTTCAGGGACTGTTACAGGGCGATGCAGATGTGGGTTTCTTTTCCAGCTGGACGCCCGCTTCAGGTATCGAAGTCTGGCCATGGCAGCATGACCAACTATCGGTTCTGGTGTGGCAGGGACATCCGTTAGCTGAATGCAGCTCTCTGCAGTTGGCCGACTGTATAGATGAAAAAATAATCGGCCCCCACAGAGAAAGCGCCGTGAGCCACATTCTGGATCGTGAAGCCAGAAAGCTTGGCAAAGCTCTCAACATCGGCCTGAGAGTGAGTAGTTTTGTCTCGATGGCTGAACTGGTTGCGCAGCGGCTGGGCATCGCCATCTTACCCGTCAATGAAATCGCGCAAACGCGTAACAACGACGCGGTAAAGTGTATTCCGCTTATCGAGCCATGGGCTAAACGTGAACTCTATGTGGGTGTGAAGAGTTATGCGTTAGCTTCCCCTTCAGTCAAAGCATTTATAGAAAATGTCACACCGTCAAAACGGCCAAACGTTGAAGAAGAGGACCAAACATTTGAGGCTAGCTTGAATGATTCTAGCCTCAAACGCTGAACTAGCTGGAGAACACAATACAGGTTGGGCTGGCAGTAAATATTTCTTTGCCGGTATCAATGAGCATGCCGGTTTCTTCATTAATGCTGAAAATACGGATGGTATCCGAGTCTTCATTGGCGCTGTAAAAATGCTTGCCATCAGCTGAGATGGTGGTAAAGCGCGGGGTTTTGCCACCGCAGTATACCCAACCTGCAGGCATTAGGCTTCCATCAAGCTGGTTGATATTGAATACAGCGATACTGTTATGACCACGGTTGGCGGCATACAAAAATCGCCCAGATGGATGCACTTCAATTTCGCTTGCGTCATTCCGTTCTTCAAACCCTTCCGGCAAGCTGCTATGCGTTTCCTTAAGAGAAAGATTGCCAGTTTCCCGATCGAAATCGAACACAGTGATGGTATTGCCAAGTTCGCTCAAGCTGTAAAGCCAGTTGCCACTTGGGTGAAAGTCGACATGTCGCGGCCAGGTTCCCGCAGGCAAAAGCACTTCGTCATTCAAAAGTGATTGCTCATCTCGCCATTGGTAAATACGCACCATATCGATGCCATTCCCTGCTTTACGCCCCTGAATTGGCAATGCATAGAAGTCACTGTTGGGAGCAAAAATAATTTCATGAGGGCGTGACATGCTGGGTGCTTCATCCGAGTGCGCGTGTCCTTCAACCATTGCCAAATGACCGGGAGCAAGTAGCGTGTCGTCATCCGCAAACGCCAGTGCCGCAACGTTTCCACCTTCATGGTTAGCAATTAACAGATGATGGCCATCAGGTGTAAGTGCTGCATGAACCGGATTATTGCGTCGTAGTGGATCAAGATCTGGATGTGCATTTTGCGGCCCAGTGGTTTGCTCCGATAATAATGTCAGGGTTCCCGCCAAAGGATTGCGTGCAAAAATCGCAATCTGATTGCCATCACCATGCAGCACATACAAGCGATTACGTTTTTCATCTATCGTTAGCCAGGACGGGTTTTCCTGAACAGATATGACACGCTGGATGTGATGCCAGTTGCCTGATTCATCTATACGGTAAACCTCGATTCCTTTTCCGCGCGCACCGCGCCATTCGGATGTACGGCAGCCAACATAGGCGAACTTATCCATTTACAACTCCAGTAGTGCAATATGCATTTATTTAACCATAAGTGCAAAATTCAACTTGTGATGAATGTCACGATTTCATTTTGAGCCTTGCCAAAACCCAAACAATACGCCCGTATTGAGCTTTCCTGGCTTAAAATACCAGCCAGAACAGGATTGCACAGGAAAATCATCATTGCATTTAAAGTTACTTAAATGCAGAAATTTAACGATCATGGTCACAATTTCAACGGTCCGATATTGCTAAAAAAAAGCGCAAGTCGCTTACTGTTAACAAGACGTAAAAACTGTTACATAAATGCATCTGGGAGAGGGGTTATGACCCAACGTATTGCGTATGTCACATCCGGGATGGGAAGCCTCGGAACCGCTATTTGTCGCCGCCTGGCGAAGGATGGTTTTAAAGTAATTGCAGGATGCGGCCCCAATTCTCAACGTAAAGCAGCTTGGCTAGACGATAATAAAAAGCTTGGCTTTGATTTTATTGCTTCAGAAGGCAACGTTGCCGACTGGGAATCAACAGTAAAAGCCTTTGAGAAAATAAAAAATGAAATTGGTGAGATCGACGTATTAGTTAATAATGCAGGCACAGCACGCAACGTGTTATTTAGAGATATGCAACCGCAGGAATGGCAAACGGTTATCAATACTAACATGAACTCATTATTCAACGTCACTAAGCAAGTCGTTGATGGCATGATGTCGCGAGGCTGGGGGCGCATTATCAATATTTCTTCCGTAAATGCGCAAATCGGTCAAACCGGCCAGGTTAACTACTCCACAGCTAAATCTGCAGTCCGTGGTTTTACTCGTGCGCTGGCACGTGAAGTCTCTGCACGCGGCGTGACAGTGAACACCGTCTCACCGGGTTATCTGGCCACATCTAAACTGAAGACGGTCACACCTGTTCAGGTTATTGATAAAATCGTCCAGGAAATTCCAGTCCGTCGTTTAGGTTCTCCACAGGAGATCGCGTCCATTTGTTCCTGGCTGGCATCAGATGAGTCAGGGTTCGCTACAGGCGCTGATTTCTCTGTTAATGGCGGCCTGCATATGGGCTAATTAATTAACAGTAAGTCCGGGTAAAAATCTTCGTAAATTAATTATCACGCATATTAGCAATAATATGCGTTGGAGGCTCTTATGCTCTCGCTTCTGGGATATGGCATGATTGTGGTCTTTATGATCCTCATCATGACAAAAAAACTTTCTGCACTCGTCGCTCTGATTATTATTCCAATAATATTTGCTCTGCTTGCAGGATTCGGTGGAGAGATGGGCGAAATGATGATTGAGGGACTTAAAAAAGTCGCTCCAACGGCCATCATGGTTATTTTTGCCATTCTCTACTTCAGCACCATGTTTGATACCGGATTATTTGATCCCATTATTCGTTTCTTCCTGCGAATAATTAATGGTGACCCGGTTAAAGCAGTTATGTGTAGCGCGGTTCTGGCGGCGATGGTGTCACTTGATGGTGATGGTTCAACCACCTATATGATCTGTGTGACTGCCATGCTGCCGCTGTTCAAGCGCATCCGTCTGGACCCATTAGCATTGACCTGTGTGGTGTTCCTTTCAGGTAGTATCACCAACCTTCTGCCATGGGGTGGTCCATTAGCCCGCGTTGCAGCTTCACTTAAGGTTGAGTCAAGCGATCTGTTTATTCCATTGATCCCAACAATGGTGTGTGGCTTTGTCGGCGTACTGGCTCTTTCGTGGTATATCGGCATTCGTGAACGCCGTCGTTTAGGTAAGCTGAGTATTAATACCAACGGATATGGTTCAGTAACAGAAGATGATGCAGAAAGCTTTCTTCCAGCGATCAATGAGGTTAATGAAGAGCTGCGCCGTCCTAAGTTGTTCTGGCTCAATGCCGGGTTGACCTTACTTCTGATGGGCTCGTTGGTGATGGAACTGTTGCCTCTGTCAGTGTTGTTTATGGTGGCGTTTGCACTCGCACTGCTGATTAACTATCCCCACATTGATGCACAGCGTCAGCGTATTGCAGCGCATGCACCGGCCGCACTTAACCAAACGTCTATCTTCCTGGCGGCAGGGATCTTTGCTGGAATTCTTTCGGGAACCGGCATGGTCACAGCAATGTCAGCTTCTCTGCTGGACGTGTTGCCTGATTCCTGGGGGCCATATCTGGCACCGATTACTGCACTGATTAGTCTTCCGGGCACGTTCTTTATGTCTAATGATGCCTTCTACTATGGTGTACTGCCGGTGCTGGCCGAGGCTGCGAAAGTATACGGTATCGACCCGGTAGAAATTGGCCGTGCATCGTTAGTTGGTCAGCCAATTCACTTACTCAGTCCTTTAGTGGCATCCACTTATCTCTTAGTTGGCTTGGCCGGAGTGGAATTCAGTGACCACCAGAAGTACACCTTCAAGTGGGCATTCCTGCTCTGCATGATCTTCCTGGCATCGGGTCTTTTGTTGGGGCTGTATCCGCTGTATTCACCCGCAGGTTAATATTGATAGAGAAAGAAAATGGCCCGAATGGGCCATTTTTTTATACACTGATGCTGCGTTGTTTCTTGTTTTCCAGCGCCACCGCAAGATGCTGTTTCATCATGTAGGACGCCTCAATTAGCTGTCCAGATTCAATTAGTGACAGCAGGTGCATATGATCTTTAACTTCAGCATAGTAACGGCTACGGTCATCCATGATGCGATAATCCATCAGACGTCGCATGCGGTTAACGTTGCGCAGTGAAATCTCAAAAAATGGGTTGTTTGAGAAGCTAATTACGGTTTCATGAAAACGATAACCGGCAAGCTGCAGCTGGGTTGGAGACAGGCGCTCGATACCACTTTCCAGAAGCATATCCAGTTCACGCTTTATCTCATCAATCTTGTTCTGAGGCGCTTTAAATGTTGATTCGAGAATAGCCATCGGTTCAATTACCATACGAAAGCTGAAAATATGCTCAAGTGCTGCTTTCGTCTTGGCGACTGGTAAAAAACGCCAGCCGTATCCCTGTTTACGCTCAACCCATCCTTCACTGATACCGCGCGCCAAAATGGTGGTGAGCTGAGTTTTAGAAAGGTTATAACGCTTTAACAGGTAAAGTTCATTCACTTCTGATTCAATCTTATCCTGTAACCAATCTTCAGCTAACTGATAGTATTCAGGTAAATCATTGTCGGCTTCGTTTTCATTGGTGCTCTTGAGGGGTGGCGCATAATCCTGCTTAACAAAAAATCCCCTGTTACGCTGCTGCTCAAGTACGCCTTTATGTTCAAGATAGACTAAAGCCTCACGCACCGGTGAGCGTGACACGTCAAAGGATTCTGCCAGCTTTGGCACACTAATGTGCCCACCTGCCACCAATCCGCCACTTTCGATCATCGTTATGATTTTCTGAGATAGTCTTTCTGTAAGAGCACTTATTTTCATGTTGATAGCCCTATGATGTTCAGTCAGAAGGATAAAATTTAACAATATTATTGCATTTAATTCGGACTAAATGCAATTAATGAGTGCAGTTTTGTAAGCACCTAAAGCTATGATTCATTAGGAATTATTTGTCATTTTAATTGTTGTAAACTTACGCGTTTTTCAGGTATTGAGTAACCGCTGCATCCAGTGCCGATGCTGATCTTAACTTCTCTGATCCTGATAACCAAAATTATCTCTTTTAGAGATGGTTTTGAATTTTTGATTTTTGTTTAATCCCCCCTAATCAGCTTTACAATTGCATACACAAAAAAGCTATGTATATGCTTTTATATAAACAAAAAATGCAAAAAAGAATGCCTTTTATTTGTGTTTTAATTTCAATGTCGGGATGTGCGACAAATTCAATGTCAAATCAAAAAACTGGACTGAGCAGGAGAAGTTTCCTGGGCGCAGGAACGCTCATCGCGTTAAGCTCACCTATTGCAAGTGCCGCAACAATTAAAGGGGGAGAAGGTACCCCATGGACAGCAAATGAAGCCTCACCACCACCTAAAATCGATCCTGAACAATGGGAGTTTTTCACGCTAAAAGAAAGGGTTATCGTTGATGCTATAGTTGAGACGTTAATCCCTGCTGATGAACTTAGCCCTAGTGGTAAAGACGCAGGTTGTACCCTCTTTATTGACCGTCAAATGGCGGGCAGATTTGGTCAGGGATCTCGCCTCTATATGAATGGGCCATTTGGTGCGTCACCACCCCCTTCACAGGGAAGACAGTCCTCTCTTACGCCAGCTGAAGAATTCCGGCGAGGGCTTACCGCCTTTAGTAATTATTGCACTAAAGAGTACAAAAAGGCATTTAGCGAACTCAGCGCTGATGAGCGTGAAGCTGCTCTTCACTTGCTTGAATCCGGGAAAATTGTTCTCTAGGGCGAAGTCAGTGGCAAAGATTTCTTCAAAACAATACTCGCGCGCACCATGGAAGGCTTTTTTGCCGATCCCGTATACAGCGGTAACCGCGATATGGTGGGTTGGAAGATGATTGGCCACCCAGGCGCTAAATACGATTATCTTGACTGGATTGAACGCCATAACGAAACCTATCCGCACCCTCCTGTAAGCATTTACGGTTTTACCCACGAGTCCTAAATGAACACTGAAATCAAAAAATTACCTAAAAAAGATATAGTTATTGTTGGCCTTGGATGGGCAGGGTCGATCATGACGATTGAACTCGCCAAAACCGGATTGGATGTCATTGCTTTTGAGCGCGGCCCTTGGAGAGATACAGCTGATGATTTTAACGTTGGCTATGTTCAGGATGAATTACGTTATGTGGTGCAACAAGAGCTGATGATTATGGAGTGACCCCGTTCCCGTAGACATTCACTGTCATCACGACGAGGCCTTTTCGAAGGCCTCTGGACTGACGCCTCCCAGGTGGCTGTGGCGTCGGGTCCGGTTGTAGAACACTTCGATATATTCAAAGATATCAGCCCGGGCCATGTCCCGGGTTCTATAGATCCGCTTTCTGCTGCGCTCTTTTTCTAGCGAACTGAAGAAGGATTCTGCCACTGCATTATCCCAGCAGTTGCCGCGCCGGCTCATGCTGGGTGACAGGTTACTAGCTTGGCAGAACCGTCGGCAGTCATCGCTGCCATACTGGCTTCCCTGGTCGCTGTGTACGATAACGGTTTCCTCAGGCCTTCATCGCCAGAAGGCCATCAGAAGAGCATCCAGCGCCAGTTCGCGCGACACAGTGAGGGTTTCATTGACCAGCCCGCCACATTGCGGGCAAACAGGTCTATGACCACGGCCAGATACAGCCAACCCTACCAGGTCCGTATGTAGGTAATATCCGTTACCCAGACCTGGTTCGGTTTAACGACTGTGAACTCCCGCTGTACCCGGTTAGGCGCAATGACTGACAGACGTCCCCGTGCTCCTCGCGGGATTTTATAGCCATGTACGCCCTTGATTCTGTTCTGCCGCATAATTTTCGCTACCCTGTTTTTACTGCATACCTCTCCGATTTCTCGCAGGTCACTGTGGACCCGCTGGTATCCATAAACGCCGCCACTCAGGGTATAAGAGTCGCGGATAAGCGTCAGCAGCCGCTGATTATCCTGCTTTCCAGTTGATACCGGGCAGTGGAGCAAGACGTAAAAACCGGTACGGGCAACCTTCAGAACCCGACACATCAGTGTGATCGACCAGACCTGACGGTGATCGTTGATGAAGCGGTACTTTAGTCGGGCTCCCTTGCAAAGTACCGCGCCGCCTTTTTCAGGATATCCCGCTCCTCCTCAGTTCGCTGGAGTTGCGCTTTCAACCGGAGGGTCTCCGTCCGGGCATCCAGCAGATCCTGCGCCTTGCGCCCGCTGGCATCAGGTTTTATAGAGCGGATCCATTTATAAAGGCTGTGTTGCGAGACGCCCAGGCGTTCAAAACGTCGGCGACGGAATAGCCCCGCTCGGTGATCTGGCGGACTGCTTCTTCTTTAAACTCAGGGGTAAATCGAGGTGTGCCCATAGAGTCCTCCTATGCTCAAAATATAGGGCAGATTTGTCTATGGGCTCGGGGTCACTCCACTATATAAAAGATTGAACGCACTTTCGACATTAAAGGTTTTTTCACCTATAAGGTGTGTAACGTTAATCTCAGACGATATAAACAGTCATGTTCCACAAGGGGAGGGCACGAAGATGGTAATAGATAGCAAGATAACGTTTGGCTAAAGAATATATAACTTAATATATATAGATTGATTTAAAGTGGCTGATTTGGTGAAGGAAGTCGTTGCAGAATGTCACCCTTTTGTATCCATTCTGGATATCGTAGACCTGTGTCACTAATACGATTAAGTTCAAGAATTTCCTCTTCACTAAGGATAACTTTGAGAGCATTTACATTATCTTTTAATTGATGAATATTACGAGCTCCCACAATGATAGATGTGACTTCTGCTTTAGCAATGAGCCACGCTAAAGCGACTTGTGCCGCACTGACATTATGCTTTTTTCCTATAGTAACAAGCGTATCAATGATATCGTAAGTTTTTTCATGATTAATTGGTGGGAAGTCAATTTTATCGCGACGCGAAATGCCTTGTTCAGAGTGACGATTATATTTACCTGATAAAAAACCTCCTGATAGAGGTGACCACACCAAAAGGCCAAGATTTTGATTTTTTATCATTGGGATTAGTTCATGTTCTATATCGCGCCCAGCAAGAGAATAATAAGCTTGCACTGAAACAAAGGATGATAGATTACGTTTGTCCGAGATTCCCAATGCTTTCATAATCTGCCAAGCTGCTAGATTAGAACACCCAATGTATCTGATTTTACCTTGTCTGACAGCATCCTCAAGTGCTCTTAATACTTCATCAAATGAAGTTAGGGAATCGAAGCTGTGGATTTGATAAAGATCAATGTAATCAGTTTGTAAACGTCTCAAGCTTCCCTCAAGTGCTTCCATCATGTGTACTCTTGATTGTCCGACTTGATTAGGTCCCGGCCCAATGCGAGAGTGAAATTTTGTGGCTAAAATTAAATTATTACGCTTTGTTTTGATCGACTGACCGAGCAGTGTCTCTGATTGCCCACCAGCATACACATTAGCTGTATCTATAAAATTAATACCTGCATCTATGGCTCCATCGACAATGGTTTTCGTTTGGGGTAAATCAAGTCCACCAACACTGTCAAAGGGCGGAGTGTTACGGCCACCGAATGTCATAGCTCCAAGACAAAGTCGTGAAACAAATAATCCGGTATTTCCTAAAGTTCTGTAATCCATTATTACCTCTAAATGATTTTTGTGGTTGGTTCCCTGGTGGGCAGTAGAGTTAGATCAAATAGTAATTTTCAATATCATGATTAATTATAAATTCTATATTTCTTGTCAGCCGATAACTAAAAATCTAGTTATATCTATCTTAATGAGTTAAAAGGTGCATAAGAAACTTTTTATTTGTTTAGGGTAAGTAATGTTTTAAGTTATTCAAAGGTGACATAAGACTCTAATCATAATTGTATAGTTTATTAGAATAATCTATGCTTGATTATCTTCAAAATCATCGCGATCGTACAAGGTGTGGGATGGACCCATTATCAGAATTATTTTCACTTATAGATATGCGAAGTGCTGCTTCTTACAGACTTGAAGCTGGTGGGCAATGGTCATTGCGCTTTCCTCCTCAATCACACTTCAAATTTTGTACCATCCTTCAAGGACAATGTTGGATAACTCTTGACGGGACAAGTCCACAGCGCCTTGTAACGGGGGATACTTATCTTCTCTGTAATTCGCAAGAATATGTTCTCGCTAATGATCTCAATTGCCCTATTGAAGATGGAGCAATGTTGTATACCAAGGCGCAGACGAACACAGTGCATTATGGTGGAAACGAAACAGTCTTAGTAGGAGGTGAGTTCACTTTTGAGACTGGAAATGCCGACCTCTTTTTGGGGACCTTACCTCAGTTTATTCATATAACTACGCAAAACCCTGCTGCAAATCTCCTTTCTGAAACACTAACCGTACTCAATAACGAGTTGATGAACGAAAATCTAGGAAGGACCTTAATGACGAGACGATTGGCTGATATTCTGCTTATTCATACACTTCGTGCATACGTCTCTGGTATTGGAAATGACCGTATAGGGTGGCTGGCTGCACTAGCAGACGTAAAAATCGGAGCAGCTTTGAAGTTGATGCATAATGATGTAAGGCGTTCCTGGACACTTGGGCACCTAGCATCGGCAGTGGCAATGTCTCGGTCAAGCTTCTCATCCCGCTTTAGGGACTTAGTAGGCATACCTCCACTTGAGTATCTCACCCGTTGGCGAATGTATCTGGCACGAGATGCTCTTCGTAATGATAATGTTTCGATTGCAATGCTTGCATCGAATCTGGGTTATTCATCTGAGAGTGCTTTTCGTAATGCTTTTAAAAGAGTGCTCGGATATCCCCCACGTAGCTATTGGCTCGTATCTAAGTCGGAACATTCTTCACATGAAAGGCCATAACTATAATTAGCCGCTATTTACGTGATGAATAAATTGAAATAGGCAAGTTCTTTGCTGATATCAAAATTTCATTTAAAACAAAGAGATAATATAATTTTTGTCCAAAATAGGTAGGGGTTTGTTCCAAAAGCCTCTTAATTTATGGGCTCAATAGTGACTCAAATTTATACGTTCCTGTGATTTGGGATAGCGGCATTTCCATGATGAAAAATGCTGTTCGAGACAGGTGTTATGTTATAACATCACAGCCGAAGAATCCTCATTCATTTTTAACAGGGAGTTCATAATGCGTTCGTTTGCGCGGAAAATACCTCATATCAAACCACTAAGTTTCACGTTATTTGCAGCACTCTGGTCTAATCATGCTTTATCGGAAGATACAATGAACGTCACTGCATCTAACCCTGAAGCAGGCGAAGGATTAGTGGCTACATCAACTAAAAGCGCTACTAAAACACAGACTCCGCTATTAGAGACACCACAGTCCGTTTCGGTTATAACGCGCAAGCAGATGAATGATCAGAATGTAAGGTCTCTCAATGAAGCACTAAGATACACACCCGGCGTCGCAGCGGAACAATGGGGAGGAGTAACTGCTTTTGATCAGTTTTCAATCCGTGGATTCAACTATGGGTCAACGGGATTTAATGACCAGTTTCTAGACGGACTAAGGATGAACAATGGTCTTGTTTATGGCTTTCAGCAGGTTGATCCATTTCTTCTTGAAGATATAACCGTACTGCGCGGTCCGGCTTCAGTGCTCTATGGGCTTGCAAGCCCTGGCGGTGTCATTGCTATGAACAGTAAAATGCCGACTAAAGAGTCGATTCATCATATTGAACTTGAAGGCGGTAATCATCAATATCAGCGTGGATCGTTCGATTTCGGGGGAGAGGCAAATGATGATGGTACAATTTTATATCGAATTGTCGGTACCGCGACTACTCGGGAAGGGCAGGAACGCGGAACGGAATCGAGGAGATGGGCTCTTGCACCATCGGTAACCTTCCAACCCGATTATTATAATAAATTAACACTTTATGCTCGTGTGCAAAATGACCCTAAAATGGGTGCACAAACTTCCTTGCCTGTCGACGGCACAGCAAAGTCTAATCCGAATGGTAAGCTTCCAGTTGATGCATATCCTGGTGAGCCTGATCATAATACTTTCTCACGTAAACAGGCAGCAGTGGGGTATAGTGCCGAGCATTTCTTCAATGATGACTGGTCAACAACGCTTAATGGACGATACAGTGGAGAAACGTCTAAGTACAATGCTGTCATCTTTTCTGGTTTAGAGGCTGATCAGCGTACAATTGATCGTACAGTCGTAGGGTCCAATGAGCATTTCAATACGATTAACCTCGATAACCAATTGCATGGCCATTTTAATACTGGGGATGTTGACCATAAGATCTTACTTGGAATGAGTTGGGATCGTTTTACTGGTCATGCTAACTATGCTAGTGGTTACGTTAGCCCATTAGACATTTATGCTCCGACTTATGGTCAAGCAGTCTTTGGCAATCTAAATGAATGGCAGAACACGCGTGTAATGAATAACCAGACTGGTTTATATGCACAAGACCAGCTGAGTTATCAACAATGGCGTGCAACATTCGGGGTGCGACACGACTGGTCAAGTATTCGTACTAACGATCTGCTGAGTAGCAGCAATGATTTTAAGCAGCGTGATGAAGCGACAACTTGGCGTGCTGGGCTTAATTATTTATTTGAAAATGGTGTCGCACCTTACTTAACCTATGCACAATCTTTCCAGCCAACAAATTCAGTAGATAGTAATGGAAAACCTTTTGATCCATCACGTGGTGAACTTTACGAAGCAGGTATCAAATATCAGCCATCCTCATTGGCTGCACTATTCTCAATAGCTGCATTTAACCTGACTCAAGATAAGGTGCTTACCACTGACCCTGAAAACGTTCAATATTCCGTGCAGGGTGGAAAAATTAGGTCGAGAGGTGTTGAACTTGAAGCTAGGGGGAATTTATCCGACCAATTTAGTGTAATCGGCTCGATGACTTGGCAGGATGTGAAGTACGTTCAGGATAGTGATCGTAATGTTATTGGTAAAACACCTCTGCGTATCCCTACTCGCTTTGGTTCACTATGGTTAAACTGGGAAGCTCCAACTAAAAGTCTGGTTGCTGGACTAGGTGCTGGAGTAGGTGGACGGTTTAGCAATGGTACGAAGGGTGGGACAATGGACGAACAGTTTGATACTGCCGGCTATGGTGTTATGGATGCTGAAGTGCATTACGACCTAGGTTATTTGGCCAGTAGCTTGAAGGGTGGAAAGGTTCAAGTAACCGCACAAAATCTCACTGACCGTAGATATGTCACCAGTTGTTTTACCGAATCCCAAGGCTGCTTCTTCGGTTCTGAACGAGCAATTATAGCTAAGTTGAGCTGGGATTTCTAATTAACGTGATCCCCCTATAAGAACTAAAGGGGGATCTAATAAATGCTCAAGAGATAAATGCCATTAGTCTTAATTGTGATATTTAGATGTTTTAAAATTAACTACTTTCAATAATAAATACTGCAATCCTTTTCGTTGCCATTTAAAAAATGATAATGTTATTTACTTAAATTCCATTTTGTACTTAATTTAAATTATGTGTATTTTTAACGAATTCTATGAATGATCTCTTGTTAATAAAGTAATCATTAAATTATTGAGATGAAAAAATTAAATTACCGAAATATTTAATTTTTCTTCATTGATGGTAGAGAAAATTAATTATCACTCTTTGTTAATGGTGTTATGAACATTTCTTTAGTAGAGGGATTTGTTTCTTTATGACAGCAGCATTTACTTAGATTATTACTCTATTATCAAGATCAACAGCTTCATGAATCTCGATGGGGGCGTCATTTTTATTAGGTTTTAATAATGATGTTATGTTTTTCATTCAATTAGCTACCACTAGGTTTTGATCTTTAAGCTATAATTTTATTCCTGTAACTTGCTAATTATAACTAGTTACTTATATGTTTGATGAGTTATCCATAAAAACGTTACATCTACTGTGAGAATGATTCCAACACCTACGGAACTAATTTATACCAACAACTTTAGGCGCCAGTTACTAAACTTATGCACAGTTTTTTATAGGGTGGCGTTTCCAGCAAGTCTGCAAGGCGGTAACACGCCTCAAAGGCACACAGCGCATGGCAATAATGGCCTCTCCCTGATTCATTAACTTCATATTTGGAAGATCAACATCCATAGAGCTCTGATCATATGTTGGACCGTCAAGATCCCATTTCTATGCCCGGTATGAGGGCAGGAGAGTCATTGCTTTGTATAGCAGTATTAAAAATTGAGGCCACAAACAGCCTGGCCTCATGTTTAGCTGACGCGTATCTCAGTATCTGCACAAAAATTTCTGAATTCGCGGGTTGGATATTTCACTAAAAAAGACCTCAGGTTTCTCATTTGCTACCACAATGCCCCCTTCCATAAATATCACCCGGTCAGCGACCTCGCGAGCAAATCTCAACTCATGTGTCACCACAATCATCGTCATACCCGCACTGGCCAGATCCCGCATTACAATCAACACCTCATCTCTTAATTCTGGATCAAGCGCTGAAGTTGGCTCGTCAAAGAAAATAACTTCCGGATCCATCGCGAGACCGCGTGCGATGGCCACGCGTTGTTTCTGTCCGCCAGAAAGTTTTGCTGGGTAACTGTCAGCCTTTTCCAGCAGGCCCACCTGACTGAGCAAGGCTTTCCCACGCTCTGCTGCTTGCACTTTAGGTATCCTGCGCACGCTGACCAAACCCTCAATCACGTTTTCCAGCGCGGTCATGTGCGGAAAAAGATTGAAAGACTGAAAAACCATTGCGGTTTTCTGACGCAGCCGGGTAATCTCAAGCTTATCATCTCGGGATGGTGCTTTACCCCTGTTCACCTTTATTCGGTGACCGCATACCTGAATTTCGCCGCTGTCGGGTTGTTCGAGGAAATTCAGCGAGCGCAGCAACGTGGTTTTCCCCGAGCCTGAGGGGCCGAGTATCACAATCACTTCCCCTGTCTGCACCTGCAGGTTGACATCCCGCAGTACTTGTTGCTTATCGAAAGATTTCGCCAGCGAGGTGACGGATACTTTGCATGTTTCGCTGTTCATCGCATATGCCTCGTCAGGTGGCCTTCCAGCCAGGTTTGCAGGATTGTCAGGACCTGGTTAATAAGCCAGTAAATGCAGCCAACCATCAGGAACATTTCCATGTATCGGAAGGTGGTGGCACCGACCTGTTCTGCGACGCGTGTCAGTTCCATGACCGTCACTGTGGAGGCCAGTGAGGTGTCCTTCATCAGTGCAATCAGTCTGCTGCCCAGTGGTGGCAGCGCGATACGAAACGCCTGAGGCAGGATAATGCGTCTCAGGCTGGTCCAGTACCCCATACCCATTGAGTTACAGGCTTCCCACTGGCCCTTATCAACGCTATTGATACCCGAACGAAAATTTTCACTCAGGTAGGAGGCGGAAAACAGCGTTAGCGCGGTGAGTGCTGCGGGAATGGGGTTAAGCGTGATCCCAATCCGGGGCAGGCCAAAATAGATCAGCAGAATTTGTACCAGCAGAGGTGTACCACGAAAAATCGATACATATGCGAACGCTACGATACGCAATGCCCGTAACGCAGAGTTACGCATCAGCGCAATCGCCATTCCCAGCACGCTGCCAAGAATAAACGCGCTGAGGCCGAGCCCCAACGTGATAACGATTGCCTGCTTCAGCAGCGGCAATGCGCGCAGAAAAAGCTCATACATTACTTAACCTCTGCTTTGGCTTTGGCTATATCTGCCACCATCTGGTAGTCCGGGCCAATATACTTTTGCGACAGTTTTGCCACTGTGCCGTCGGCGATCATAGACTGGATCGCCTGATCGATAGCGGCTTTCAGGCTACTGTGACCTTTGGGTATGGCGGCAGCTGAGAGCTGATACGTCAGCGGCTGACCAACAGCTTTAATGGGCAGATTATTGGCTTTCCGGTAGCGTTCACCGCCAAAGTAAGAGGAGATCACCGCATCAATTCGGCCCGTAGAAAGATCGTTGAAGACCAGACCTCCATTGTCATAAGCCAGAATATCTGACTCTGTCAGATGCTCACGTGACCAGGACTCGTTAGTGGTTCCCGCCGTCGCTCCCACCTTTTTTCCAGCCAGGTCGGGTTGTTCATGAATGTCTTTATTACTGTCCAGTACATAGATACGAAACTCTTCAACGCCGTAAGGTTCGGAAAAATCGACTTGCTTTTCACGCTCTGGGGTCGGCGTCAGGTCGTTCATTACTAGGTCATACTTATCGGTTTTAAGGCCTTCCACAAAGTTCTTAAAGGTATCTGCTACGAAGGTGATGTGAGGAATACCAATACGTTTCGCAATCTCCGTTGCCATTGCCACATCATAGCCATCCGGCTTATTTTGATCGTTAATAAAACTCCATGGCGGGCTTGCCTGGGTGTTGGCAATGCGAATGTCGCCTTTTGCACGTAACTCAGCCAGCGTGTTATCAGCAGCGGCGGCGAAATTGCTCAGGGAAAGTACAGCACCCAGCGCGAGTGCCATCAAACGGAGTTGCGTTTTCATTGTTATACCCTTGTCTGTCGTCTTGCGTGAGAGAACTAACCGGCAGCCTTTTGCCAGGCACGCAGTGCCTGCTTCAGGTCCGCAATGAGTAGGTCCGGGTCTTCGAGCCCGATTGAGATACGAATAATGGCCTCTTGGGTTGGCGAGAAGGCTCGAGCCTGTTGCTGAATGGCAGGGTAGTAGGCAATCAGACTGTGCGTACCTCCCCAACTGGCTCCGATAGGGAAATGATTCAGTGCATTGAAAAATGCACTGATTGCTTCCTCTTTACCTGGACGGAAGATAAAGGAGAACAGGCAACCGCTGCCGCTGAACTGTTTTTTCCACACGTTATGGCCGGGATCGTTTTCCAGTACAGGAAAAAGAACGTCGTCAATTTGTGGTTGCTCAGCCAGCCAAGCGGCAATCTTGCGGGTTGATGCACTTTGATGCTGAAGGCGAAGCGCAAACGTTTCCAGCCCGCGCAGTACCAGGAAACAGTCTTCCGGACTGGTATTCAGCCCCATGATGCTCTGGGTTTCGCGCAACACCGCATAGTCGTCTGTGCTGTTCAGGCTTATGGTTCCCATCAGCAAGTCCGAATGTCCGCCAAACATTTTGGTAGCGGCTTCAATCGAGAGGTCAACGCCGTGGTCAAGGGGGCGGAAATAGAGCGGGCTGGCCCAGGTGTTATCCAGCATAGTCTTGACGCCATACTTTTTTGCAACCGCTACGACGGCCGCAACATCCTGCATCTCCATGGTGACCGTGCCAGGGGCTTCCATACAGATCATGCGGGTGTTGGGACGGATGAGCGCTTCGATACCGTCATCAATGGTGGGCGGATAAAACTCAACCTCAACGCCCATCTGGCTGAGCCAGTTACGGGCAAAGGTTTTCAATGCGCCGTAGCAGGAGTCAGAGATGAGAAGGTGGTCGCCACCGCGAACGAACGCCATCACGGATACCATCAGAGCAGCCTGACCGGAAGGAACCACCACACAATGCTGGGCGTTTTCCAGTGCGGCAACTCGGCGTTCCAGCTCACGTGCCGTTGGCGTGCCGGTAATACCGTAGCTGTAGCCGTCAGGCTGACGCCCCTTGCGAGCGGCGAACTCCTCAAAAGTGTCAAACACCACGGTTGAAGCGCGCCACACTGCGGGGGAAAGGCTGGCAAATTTCTGATTAGCTGGGTCAATAAATTGCATATTTTTAGGTTCCACTGGTATTGGTACTGACATTGATTCTCAGTGATGGTTATGATTGCAGCAATATGAGAAATTATTTACCTTATAAGCACAGGTTATAGGTTGCCATGTATCGTGAAATCGAAATCTTCCGGGCGGTGATGCTTTCAGGGAGTACCAGTCGTGCCGCTGAAAAGCTGGATATTTCACAGCCGGCGGTGAGCCAGGCTATCCGTAAGCTTGAAGAAAATGCCGGACTTAAACTTTTTGCCCGTATGCGCGGTCGACTGATGCCTACGCAAGAAGCTACGGCGTTAATGGTAGATGTTGATCAGCACTTCACCGGTATGGAAGCCATAGCTCACCGCCTACGATCCTTAAGTGAACTAGGGCTGGGGAGGCTAGCGGTAGCAGCTTATCCGGCAGTGGGTAACTTGTTCATGCCGCGTGCCATTGCCAGTTTTGATGTGGAAAAACGCAATATCCAGATTTCGCTTAAGGTTCTAAGCTCGCGTGATGTGTATCAGCAGGTGATGGCTGGACAAGTCGATTTTGGCCTAATGGCTGATGAGATTCCACCTGGTGGCCTAGAGAACTCTCCCTTTCTCCAGGCTGAGGGTGTTGTGGTAATGGCAAAAAACCATCCGCTTGCGCGGCGTCAAATTATTCATCCCGCTGATCTAGCACAGACCGATTTTCTGGCGCTAAGTCCGGAAGACAGCAGTCAGCAGCAACTTAACCGGCTGATGGAACATCATGGGCTTTCACTTCAAGTGCGAATTGAAACACCTTATTCGCTGACCATATGCGAAATGGCGCGCCTCGGGCTCGGTGTTGGGCTGGTGAATCCTATTGTAGCCTATGACTTTATGGATACTGACCTTGTTATTCGCCCCTTCAGCAGTGCAATTAATTTTGCCGGGCTGATGATATTCCGCCTAGGAAAGCCTTTGTCTGAAAACGCTCGTGAGTTCATGCGTGCGCTGCGTATTCAGCTGGATAAAGACATGCGAACCATCCGCACACACATGCAGAAAACCAGCCGGAATAATAACTGATGTAGTGTACGAATTATTAATATCGTTAACTGCAGCGAGCAACAGTGGTGGATCAGAAGTAGAATCAAGGTGCGCATTTCAACTGGGCGCTGACCGACTTTATACTAAACGTTCCGCTTAGATCCGTTCCACAATACCGCTTGGGGATAAGTGTTCCTGTGTTTTCTTTTGACTGGTCACTACTTTCCGTCGGTGTCGTGAATCTTGTGCTTCGTCTGGGTGATATCGGGCAGTGTATCAATCAGTATTGCATCTCCTGGAATTTTCAGGCTGTAGAGATTTTCACGCCGCCCCGTCTCAATGGCAACCGAAGAGCCGAAGTTAGAGAGAGCTACTGTCATATGCTCAAATCGCGTAAACTCCCCGGAAAATGCAGAAGTCGAGCCTTCTATATCGTGCTGTTTAAGTATATCGCTCCACGGTTTTCTGACATATAGCGTCACATTTTCCTTTCGGATGCCGAGCGCGTTCATGGTCATTTTGGCACTAATTTCAAAAAGACCAACCAGAACGGTGGACACAAACAAAGCCGCCACGATGAAGATCGTCGTGACATTCCTGACATTCTTTCTGATTTGGTCTTTGTCCTCGCACTCAATCAATTCCAGCTGAGCGAATTGCTGCCGCTTGCTGATAATCATGATGTACACGAGGCCGAACAATATTGAAACGAGGCTGATCTTGAACAGCCAAAGATACTGGCCCTTAACCAAAGTAGCCATGATGATGATAATGCCACCAAAACCCGCGAGATAATGAAGAACGTTCTCGACCCTCGGAAATACCAGGTTAAATTTAGGTTTTTCCTGCCGTTTGATAGGCCGTTTCAAAGTGACATTCGTCTTTCTTGGCCATGAGCACACTGCGCGCATGTGCCGGTAAGTATTAGTAAGACGGCTAATGGGACGGGATCTGAAGATGAATCGCCCCAGTATGATTATAGAAAGGCCCTGGATCATCAGATAAGCGTAAAACAGCGTCGTCCACATGGCATAAATCGCTGAAATAAAGAGAAGCCAGATGCCATCGCCGACCGTCAAATTGTCCGGAAAGGCTTTTATCTGAATACAGTAGAAGAGAAACACGGCGCCGCCGGACACAAGAGAGAGTTTACTGAATATGTTGAAATATTTTTCGATGAACTTTAAAAGTTTGCGGGTTTCCAAAATTGCGTCCTTCTCGACAGCGAATCAGGTTCGTTGAGCAGCCTGTGCTTAATGTCTTGCTACCCTGTGTGAGAGCATTTTACACACGTTTTCCGGACCAAAAGAATTGAAGTGGCATTCGCGTAATGTGTTGCTGTCTCTCAAGACGTATCAACAACGTAAGCATCGTACACACTCTGTACATGAGTAAAGGTTATTACAATTTACTGGGCTTCATTCGTAATAATTTGGAGTGACCCCAAGAAGCTGGGCAAGGGAGATATGCGTTTCTGTCGCAGGATGTATTTAATTGAGCTAAGCATTACTGATGTGCATATTGATTCTGTTCAACCTTTCAAGAGGGAGTGATGCTTGGACTGAGAATAGAGAGGTCTCAGCGTTGCCAAGGCATTTCATGAGCAGGGCTTAAGATGCATGATCCAGCATTACTTCAGAAAGTTGATGTCGCATTGTCGTCCAGCGCTGCCCAAATGGATCTCCTCATCAGTCGGAACAGCTTGATGACCGTGCGCTTATAATAATCTAACCTATTTTCAGATAAGATTGTGCATAACCTTCTTTTACGCATCATTTTTTTCGTATCTTTTAAAGTAAAAACCATAAGGATGCACTTTCTCTCCTCATAATCGAGCAGCACATTACTGATCCTCTAAGATATGCTATTGATTGTGAAACATTCGTCATTTCGCAGAGGTTCAAAGGGTGCAAGATTTGCTCTGTAATTAAGCAAAAAACGCTGAAAGCTGATTGAATGATCTAAGTTCAATAGATATACATCAGTCCGGCAAGTAAAAAATAAAGTCATCTCTCATCCTTGTGGATATCTTTATTGCATTGATTATATTGGCAAATATTCAAATTTCAAAATATCTCCTGACCTCGTGCGCTATAACTCTATTAGCGCCTCCAGTAAATCATCATCTTTAACCGCACTTTGCTGATTTTTAGCAGGATCTTTCTTCGGATTGGTCCGTAATCAGATGGAAGTGCCTGCGAGCGCGTATTACACGCTTGTCCTACATTAACTTCGCAACTGCCAGCGCGTGACCAAGCCGTTTATTGTCAACGATCACACCCTGGTCAACTTCTGACAGCCGGTCATAGGCAGAGTAGGGAAGCACGACCCCGTGACTTCTGAGCTCAACGCGTCCGTCAAGATATTGCTAGGCATGCAGATACTTGCCCATCGCGCGGCGGCTGCCATCGTTATCTTCAAGCTGCAACTGCATTTTATCGTAGCGAACCGCCAGCGATTTTAAGACGTTACGAGGAACATCTGGTTCAGGTCGTCGTCAGCATCGAGCGGACGATGCACGTCAAAGTCTTGCCTCGGTGCCTTCGCGAAACGACGGTTGTAGTCCGCCATAAACTCAGCAGCAAAGGCGTTGGAAGCGTCAGGCGTACTAATGCCAGGCAGCCTGAGCTCCTTGATCAGCCGGTTCTGAAACGTGAGATGCGCATGTTCCACGCGCCCCTTGGCAAAAAAATAGGTGAAAGTAGACTCGTGGCGGACGAAATGAAGCTGCATCAGGCGGCTAGTCGCATCATCCACGTAAACCAGCAGCGTGCAGGCCTGGCCGCGTTCCTCAAACCAGGCATTGTGTGAGCCGTCCAGCTGAATAAGTTCGCCGAGGGGAGTGCGGATGTAGGGGCTGATAGATGTGAACTTGACGCCATGAATACGGCCGCCAGAGTTCTTCAGATATTATCCATTTAGGCGTTCATTTAACATAACCAGGCCCAAAATTTAGCGCGCATAATCATAATTATGTTAAATATGATGTCACATTTGCCTCAAGCAGCTTTAATCTTCCGGCTTTTACCTCTCCCAATCTTCATGATAACCATTAGCTTGTGGTTTTGTTCTTTTAAGCTCTTAAAGATTAGTGATAAACGCATAGCGCCATATGTTTTGCCAGCATGGCAACACTATATCAATTAGTGATGTGGTGTTGCCGCAACTGGCTGCGAGCAGCCCTAGCCCCGGTTGAAAGACAATTGGAGCGGCGATAACTGCCGTGCTGTGGTTTCCCGGCCATAATCGGTGCTGGCGGTCCGGTCATGTGCATTCACAGTAATTCTCAATTTGCCTTAAAGAATACGCAGCAGTTTGCCGATATTCATTATTGATCTCTAATTCTTGCTAAATGGTCATTTGGCACTGACACAACCTGTCAGTGCCAATCGCTAAGATGGAGATATCATTAGCAATCAAAGGTTTATCCAGTGACTAACGCAACGGGTTCGCATGAAAAACTGGCCAGCAGGCTTTCCGATATGCTGGTCACGCTACATCAACATTATGAAGTGTGCCGCCGCACGCTGGCAGAAAAATATGGTGTCTCAGAGCGCACCATATTTCGCGATCTCAACCGTCTGCAGCCGCTTGTCGAACATATCGAAGGTGACAGGTATCGTTTATCTTCAGCATTTACCGCTTCCCTTCACACTGGCGATTTGACCAAATTTATGCAGCTTACTGGCGCAGCACCGCTGTTTGCCGGGCAGAAAGTACAGCAACTGATGGATTTGGCAAAACAAGAAACGCCCCCACCTTTTCTGGTTAAAAGCAGCGATATTGAACAAGATTTAAGTAAATCTCTCCAGCGCGTGTTTGCACCGCTTCAAAAAGCCATAAGCGCCCGACGCATCTGCCATTTCAATTACAAAGACAAGCCCCGGCGGGTGTCGCCTTATCGTCTGGTCAATATCAAACATGTCTGGTATTTGGCTGCAGTGGAAGCTGGGTCACTCAAAGCTTTTCGCCTTAACAGTATCCAATGGCTAACTCTGCAAAACGAAACGTTTGTTGCAGACGAAGCGGTGATTGAAGCGGTGGATCAAGAGGATGATGCCTGGTTCAGCCTGGAGAAATTTGAGGTTCAACTCCGTGTTGCTGGAGCCGGATCACGCTGGTTCTTAGACCGCCAACTGTTACCGAATCAGCAACTGCTGTGTGAAGAAGCAGACGGCAGCATCGATCTCAGCTGTAAAGTAGCAGATACCCGTCAAATTCTGGCCATCGTGCGCTATTGGCTACCGCACGTCACCATCTTATCGCCTGACTGGCTGCATCAACGTTTGATTGATGAGTTGGAACAGTCACTTATTTCAATGAAGACCGCACAACAACACAACAGGGAAAACGTATGACTGACACTACAGCAAGCAACCATGAACTGATTCCCGCTGAAGACGCAGCACTGGTCGCCAGTGAAGAATGGCAAGAGCAGTATGCCGATGAGGTTGCTGCCGAATTAGCGGCAGAACAGGGAGATAGCAGCTCCGCTGGCGAATTGATCGTCTCTTTTACTCAAGCTGCCGCCAATCAGCCTCTCGCCGAGCCAGCCGACTGGCTGACCAACCAGTTACAGCCGCACGCCGAGCTGTGGCCCGATCGTGCCAGCATGGAGCGTGATATTACAGAGATCGTCGCCACTGCGCTGCGTCAAGCTGAATTAAAACAGGAGCTGGCTGCGGCACGCGATCAAGGTAAATCGCGTGAAAGCTGGCTGGCCACTTCCCTCGCGAATGCAGCAAAACAGCATGGCATCCTGAGTGTCGGCGATTATGGCGCAGTGATTGATGAAGCGCTGAAACGCTCAAATACTACTATGCGGACTATTGTCACCTGCAAAAACATGCAATTGAGCCAGGCGCGCAATCTTGATGGCTTTATCGCCGAAGTGCATCACGTAAATACCTTCAACGTGAACGCTGCGGCAGCAGGCTCCGATGCACGAGCATCTGTTGTCATCAATCCTGGCAAAGCCTTTGCCAAAAACTCGGTCGATATCCATATTCACGATTGCCAAGGCAAAGTCGTGCGTAGATACCAGGCCAAATATGGTGCTGATGCGGGCGCCACAGAAGAGCTGTTTGAACGCGGAGATTATCGCGGTCAGCGCAAGCTGGTACCGCAGGGCCAAGCGGCTGACATGAGGAAAAGCGCCAGCGAGGTGATTGAGTTCGAAGGGATTGAATCGACTCCTTTAAGCAAAAAGGAAGCTAAGCGTCAGCAAGAGCAGGTACAAAATGAACAGCATGTACATGAACTTGACTGGAAAAGCGCCGATGCACTCACTGTAGGTAAACGCATTGGTAAAGAAGCCGCAATCGCTGTAGGCATGAGCTTGTGTTTACAGGCGGGTGCGGTGATAGCACGTCGATGCTGGAATCGCCTGCGTGGCAAAGAGAATATTTCACTGCAGCAGGAAGGCAAAGATTTTCTGGCGCAGTCGGTTAACAGTAGTGGAAAGGTGCTGCTCAATGTCGCTGCATCAGGTGCTCTGATGGTGGCCAGCAAGCGTGGATTACTCGGTGAGTCGTTGAAACACTCCCCTGCAGGACGCATTGCGACAATCGCCTCGGTGGCATTGGACAATGTTAAAACCATGGCGCAACTGGCACGCGGTGAGATAAGCAAAAGCGAAGCGCTCGATCAAATGGCGAATACCACAGCGTGTTCTATTGCCGGACTGGCTCTTGCGAGTGAAGGCGCAGCATTGGGCGCAGCGATTGGCACCGTTTTGGGCCCGATTGGCACCTTTGTTGGGGGGTTAACTGGCGGTATTGTCGGTGGAATGTTAGGCAGCACCGCTGCCAATTTGGCGTATAACGCCAGTAAATCGCTCATTGGTCAAGGCGTTGCGTTGGTCAACAGCGTCGCGCAAACCTTCAGCGTCGGAGTGAAGTCCATCGGTAACGCCTTTTCCCGCTTGTTCGCTTGAGAGGATTTATGCAACAGACAATGAGTGCTCGCCTGTACACATGGATCCGCGCAGGACACGGCGGCTTTTACCTGCAAAGTGGTGAAGAGGAGCGCGTTGATAGCGTGCTGCAAGATGTGTCTGAATTGGCGAAGATGCGAATTCGCGAATGGAACTTGGCTTGGGGCTGGGTCAATCCCGGCAATAAAGTGCCGATCAGCCTGACTCCACAGCAGCCACCGCAGTGCGCGCTTCAGCTAGCTGAATTACTAGATGATGAACTGGATGGCACACTGTTCGTTATCAAAAATGCCCACCAAGTCATTGACGGTGACCAACTTGTAGCCGCCCGGCTCCAGCAATTGCTGCTGCGCATTCAGCGCCATCATCAGGGCCGCTGCGCACTTTTTTGCGTAGATGACCGCCAAGCCCTGCCGACGCTGATTGAACCCTACATGACGGCAATCACACTGCCTTTACCCAGCGCGGCGGAGATCCAACAGCAGATTGCAGACTTTGTGGCGGCACGTGATATCACCTTAATCGCTGACGTGATTCCGCGCTTGATCACGCTGCTTTCGGGTTTAAGTTTACGTGAGATCAGGCAATCGCTGGCGGTGGCCTTGGAGATGCACGGCGGATTCAATGAAGGCTCGCTCGACACTTTACTGGCAGAGAAAGAACAGATTATCGCCAAGAGCGGCGTGCTGGAAATGGTTAAAGTGCGCGAAAGCCTGCAAGACATTGGAGGCTTGGAAAATCTCAAGAGTTGGCTGCAGCGTAAAGCCACGATTTTGCATCAGCTCGATGAAGCGAAGCAATGGGGATTACCCTCACCTAAAGGCGTATTAGTGGCGGGTATGCCGGGTTGTGGTAAATCGTTAACCGCGAAAGCTGTGGCAAGTCTGTTCCATCTACCGTTATTGCGTCTTGATATCGGCTCACTTTTAGGCAAGTACGTTGGTGAAAGCGAGCATAACATGCGACGGGCGCTGGCGATGGCGGAGAGTATCAGCCCTTGTGTGTTGTGGATCGATGAACTGGAGAAAGCTTTTGCTGGGATTGGCGGACAAGGCACTTCAGAGGTGACATCGCGCTTGCTCGGCTACTTTCTTACCTGGATGCAGGAGAAACAGGGGGCGGTTTTTGTAGTGGCAACAGCCAACGACGTCTCGGTTATCCCGCCAGAGCTACTGCGTAAAGGCCGGTTTGATGAGGTGTTCTATGTCGGGTTCCCGCACATCAGCGAACGTAAGTCGATTTTGCAGATCCAACTGCAAGTATCGTGGGACAAATTCAGTGAGGAACAACAGCAGCAGTTAGCCCTAAAATGTCGTGATTTTGCAGGTGCAGATATTCAAAATGCAGCGAATGAAGCGCGCGAACAAGCCTTCCTCGATTCCACGCCGCTGGCTTTCGAGCATATTTTAGCTGCGATTGAGAACACTGTGCCGTTACGTGAGACGTTGCGCAAAAAAGTGATGGAGTATGAGCAAAAGTTTGAAGAGATGAAGCTCAAACCCGCCTCCAGACATGAAGGCTTGAGCCTGACGCAGATGATCGCGCTGGCAGAGCATAGCAATCCGCACGAACGGCTGCGCGTTGCCCAGCACGAAGAGTGCTCGGCGGACCTGCTAGCTAAACTGGCTGGCGACAGTGACAGCAATGTGCGCCACGCAGCGTTTGCGAATCATCATTGTGATGAGAAGATCCTGTCGAGTTATCTGGTTGAGGTCGCAGAAGGTAAAAATAGCGACATTGAGTTAATAAAAATTGCTGTTTGTCATCCGAATGCACCTGTTTCGCTGGTGGGGGATTTAGTCAGTAAAAAGATAATCACTGAGCAAACCAAAATAGAATTAACGGCCCAGAATAACTGTCCAGAAAAATTATTAGTCCTGTTTGTGAAAACAGACAACATAAGATTGTTGTCTAGCGTATTAACCCATCCTGCGTTGCCACACAGTTGTATGGATGAGCATGTTACCCATCCCAATTCGCTAATACGCGCGTCTCTGGCAGGAAATACTGCACTAAGTGAATCTGCGCAATTATTACTGGCCAAAGACACGGAGATAAATGTACGTGCTGCGTTGGCGGCAAATAATTGTTTAACTGCAACCGTAATACAAATACTAGCCAATGACAGTGACGTTTCGGTAATAATGGCATTAGATGAGTCGCAAAATAATGAGAAAACATTCGAGACTTCCGAAAAGGATGATGTTGCAGAGATTGCCAGAATAGTGATAAACGGGGACGTTAAACAACTCAGCATCTGGGCACAAAAGCGTAACTTATCTCTTGAAGCGCAACGCCGTTTTGCTTCACATGTCAGAGATAGCTCAGCACTAGAGTTGTTTGCGCAAAACACCACTCTGGTCGCATCCGTGCAGCAGTTACTGGCTAATGAAGGTTCAGAACATGTGCGCCTTGCACTTGCCAGCAATACTGCGCTGGTTGAGAGCGTACAGACTTATCTTCTCAAAACGGTTCAACCTGAAGCTAAGAAACGCTTAGCCATCAATCCGGCATTAACGGCGCGCTTGCAGTTAGATATGTTAAATGAAGCAAGTGAATTTCGCCAGATGCTTGCAGGTAACCCCGCATTAACTGAAGAAGTGCAGGTGAAATTCCTTAAATACCACCGAAGAGATGAATTGAGAATATTGGCGAAAAATCCTGCGTTGGTTCATCACTTACAACATCAACTGCTGGAAGCTCCTTTCCACCATAAGGATATTGATCAAGCGCTTGCACAGAATGACCATCTTGATCCCTCACTAATCCCCAAACTACGCACAAATGATTCTGTCTGGGTGGATATCCATCTGGCTCGTAACCCGGTAATCCCGTTGGGTCTATTACTAGAATATTGCAGTGCTGGCCGCGAAGAACGGATTCTAATCAGTGCGGCAACTAATCCGAATTTGACGGAAGAGGCGCAAGCTAAATTAATGCACGCTTCGCTAATGGTGTTATGTCGCTTGGCAGAACATCCTCAGCTGGCACCGGCACAGCAATTAGTATTAGCAGCAAAAGAAAGGTTAGAAATATTGCTAGCGTTGCTGCATAACCCAGCCATCAGCATGCGTTGCAAAATGACATGCTTGTCGATGATTGCTGAGCGAGAGGAATTGAGAACTAGATTGAAACTCAAAATCAACAAAATCGTAGCGGACATCGAGCCCATTAAAATGGTGGCCGCTATACCCTTAGGGATTATTGGCGGCACCATTCAGGAAACCATTAAGAAAGTTAAAGGTGATAAACAAGAGAATTTGAGATATGAGTTGGAGCGATTAAAAAACATAGAACAGCAGCTTTCTCTGATTTGATTATTTATTAGCGGAATGCCGACTGGCGTTCCGTTATCTTTTTTCTGTCACGTCACTGTTATATTCAGCCATCATCGATATTCAACCTTCACACAGTGTATTCATTAAACCATAAAGTCTCCTTTTGTGGAGATGAAGACTGGCCAGTGTTCATAACCAACCAACTGTTCCTACCAGCACGACTGAAGATCTAAGCCTAAAATTTGGATTAAACTAATTAATATCATTATGTTAAATATCTAAATTATGTACATCTCGTTAAGCTTATCGAACCGTTATGTGCGATACATCAGCCTCACTTAATTGAAGATTTATCGCATTTTTCAATATGGAGGCGTTATTAATTACTAAAGGCACATTGCTAAATGATTGTTTTAGAATACTATTGAGCTATAATCGCTATTCAAGTTGAATGTTGAAAAAATCAGATATTAAGCATCTTTAATTTATTAAATTGTTGTTATTTTAGGAATGATAGGGATGTAAGTTCATGGCAAAAATTGTAGAGTTTCTCTTACCCAGGGCACCTGTTTCCCATCAGTCTAAAAGTGCTAAGCATAAATCTGAATGGCAAGATTATGTTTACGGCCGCGCAAGGCAGGCTTGGAAAGGAATGCCAATTGTAAATTCCCCATTGAAATTCTTGATGATTTATATTTCAGAAGAATCAGCTCAGGGTGACATAAACAATTTTGTTAAACCAGTACAAGACGCTTTAAACTCATGCATTTATGCTGATGACTCTTTGGTAAAAGATGTATCCGCACACATGCGTATACTCAGCGAGCCAAACGCCATTACCGGTCTTCCGTATATTTTAAAAGAGGCTATTATTGAAGGTATTGCGTGTGTTTATGTTGCTATCTATGACTCAATTGAATTAAAAGAGGTTTTATGAGTATTAATTATGGTATTATTGCAGAAAAAGAAATTGCTAAGCAATTTGAAAATAAGGGATATGTGGTAATCTTACATCCTGATAAAACGCATATACCTTTTGATCTTGGGAAGTATTTGCCAGATCTTTTGGCTTATCGTGGCAATGAACATATTTTGATTGAAGTAAAAACCTCAAAATCGAAAGTAGACACCAAGAAATTCATTGAAGTTAGTGAACTGATTGAGTCTCATACTGACTGGAAGTTCATGATTGTTACTGTCGACGATAAACTGTTAAATAATGAAGGTGATGAAAAAAAATATAAAAACAATTACCTTGATTTAAAGAAAGAACTAGATTTAATTGGAGAGAATTTAAAAAACAAGAGCATCGTAATATTTTTAATTCCCCACTTATGGGTGGTGTATATATCTTTTATTAGAAACAAGATTGATGCTTTAGGTTTAAGTCATAATGGCTTGACAGATCTAAGTATATTAAATATGGCTTATTCAGAAGGTTTAGTTTCTCATTTAGAGTATGAAAAATCTAAATGTTTTCTGGAGCTACGCAATCATTCTGTTCATAACATAGGTCATAGTATTGACTTAGATTATGATTTTATTATCTCATTTTATGATTGTATTAAAAATGAATTAGACAAGGCTCTTGATAGCTACAATTAAAATGTCGAGAATGGTTCTATCTGACCTTTGTAATTATTTACGATTGGACCATTCGAAAATTGTTTTTTATTATCAAAGGGTATACTTTAATATTTAACTCTGTATCACTTACTTTTAACTGCCCGGTCTCTGCACATTATTGCTTGCCGCTACAGAATCAATTCATACGCACCAAGCCTCATATAATTAAGATTATCGCAGTCAAACTCCCGCTCATGTTAACCGCTGTCTAAGTGGGAAAACTCTATTCAATCCTAACTTCATATAATAAAGATTATATGAAGTTAGGATCCGCCAAAGGATCCGGGTATGATGGGGATCCTGCGGTCACGACCGCAGATGCGTGGACAAAATTACGGCGTTGCTGCGTGAAATCTGCAGGGTTGCTGCCCTAATCTTTCCTCAGAATGCGCACAGCGACGCTTGACGGCAAACCGACTGAAAAACGGACGATATGACAGAACTGACGCCCTTCTCCGGTCCGCTGATGCCCGGTGACGCCGACATGGCCGAACGCCTGCGCGAGTTCGTGCAGGATCGTGAGGCATTTTCCGACAACACCTGGCGCCAGCTGCTGAGCGTGATGCGCACCGGCAGCCGCTGGGCAGACGAGCACGGACGGCGCTTCCTGCCGATGACGTCCGCCGACCTGCGAGATTACCTACTGTGGCTGCAGGTGTCCGGCCGGGCGTCTTCCACCATCACGACCCACGCCGCGTTGATCTCGATGTTACACCGTAACGCCGGGATGATACCGCCGAACCGCTCTCCGGTAGTTTTTCGCGCGGTAAAGAGGATTAACCGCACCGCGGTCATCAGCGGCGAGCGCGCCGGTCAGGCCGTCCCGTTCCGCATCGGTGACCTGCTTACCCTCGACAAAAGATGGTGTGATTCCGACCGGCTGCAGCAGCTGCGCGACCTGGCGTTCCTGCACGTGGCCTACGCCACGCTGCTGCGCGTCAGCGAGCTGGGCCGCCTGCGCGTGCGTGACATTTCCCGCGCCCCGGACGGCAGGATCGTGCTGGACGTGGCCTGGACCAAAACCATTGTGATGACCGGCGGCCTGATTAAGGGGCTGGGAGACCTTTCCACGCAGCGACTCACGGCGTGGCTGAACGCCTCAGGCCTGATTGCCGAGCCGGATGCGTTTATCTTCGGCCCCGTGCACCGGACCAACCGCGCCCTGCCGGCAACAGAAAAGCCGCTGACTACGCGCGCGCTGGAAGATATTTTTGCCCGCGCCTGGCAGGAAGCCGGTCCCGGGCATGATGCAAAACCGAATAAAAACCGCTATCGAGGCTGGTCCGGGCACAGTACCCGCGTAGGCGCCGCCATCGACATGGCCACGAAGAAATACAGCACCGCGCAGATCATGCAGGAAGGCACGTGGAAAAAAGCGGAGACGGTGATGCGCTATATTCGCCACGTTGACGCGCATGCTGGCGCAATGGTAAATCTGATGGATAGCCGCATTAAGGAGTAAAACCATCCTAACTGCCAGCCCCGTTTACTTCTCAATGAATTGCTTAACCGAGTCGGTCTAATGGCATTCTTACCGCTTCGCTACCTAACAATAGATCATTATCAAGGTCAAAGGGCAGCGCATGTAGGCGTAGCTCATTAGGCAGAATATAAGGTCCCAATGGCATACTGAAACCAGAGCTTTTGGGGTAAATAAGTAATAAATCTTGTTGTGGTTGCAGGTAACGCATGCCATAGGCCAGCATTTGATAGACATCACTCTGGGAAAAACGGCAATTGTCATCATTACCCTGGTCCAGGCGTTTCCATTTGGTATCCAGTACCCATTTATTATCGCCGTGCATCAGCACTAAATCAGGCTTGAGTAAAAACATCTTCGTGTCATCATACCTGCACAGGTACTCGCTGGCGGTCTGCGAATGGAGTGTCGCTCCTGATAAAATCTGATATTTCAATACCCTGGCCACATGCTGTTCAAATAAACGTTCCATCGGAAATAACAGACTGATACCTCGTGCTGTTCCCTGTATCGCCAGAGGTAGTTGCTCCCCTAATATTAACTGACACCAGGGACGGACTGCACGATAGTGCATCATCAGGCGATCGTTTCCCCAACGTGCAAAATCTTTATTGACCTGTCGGCTCGGGGGGACTTCCTGCATCAGATTAATGAGCTCATGGGATAAGCGCCAGTTCTGCGACTCCCGGGTTTCCAGGCATATTTTATCCAGAGCAAGCCGCAGTAATCTGTTTTCTGGGCGGTCAGGCAGAAACAGATAGTGTCGCTGATGAAACCGGTGTTGGCTTCCGGGCAATTGTCTCAATTGGCGGCCCATATCGAGCTGACCGCGCAGGAAAGGTTGCTCATCCTCTACCTGCTGGTAATCAAATCTCAGCCCACGTTTAATGAGTTGACCGAGGGTAATCAAAAATTGTCGTATTACCCACTCGCTTAACGGGTAATGAAAAAGGTTCAGGTCGGCAACACCCGCTTCCCGCCAGGGTAAATTGAATGCGGAGGCAATCAAGCGACACATCAACTGTCGGCTCTTTTCTATGTCGTCAGTGGATGAGAAATGTTTAGGCAGTATTTCAATATCGGTTCCACATGGTGTGCTGATGGTACCGACATAACTGTCTAGCCTCAGGGTCCGTCGATTGTCCAACACGATTAGTCGTGCGCCTGAATCAGTGAACCCAGCCTGCAATTTACACAACCAGTCAAACGCGCTGGGACTGATTTGGGCGTGATCCAATGTCGGAACCATGCCCGGAGTGACCGGTGTGGTTAAATGTGCATACTCCCGCACGGTGATCCATTGCCTTTCCACTCAGGCTTCCCCAATAATGAACCGGTAGCTGTCAATACAAGAAAATGCCTGCGAATTTAATTGCCAGCGGCGGTCATTGAGTGACAGCGATTGGGCTCGCTGACGTCCGAATAATTTCTCCAGCGCGGCTTCTCCTCCTGACGGGCTAATAAAGCGCAGCAATTTATCCCGCTCGTTATCATCGTTGAGCACCCAGCTAATACGCTCCCAGTCCTCAAAGAAATACTCCTGCATTAATGGGATAATTTGCTGACTGAAAATCTGAGCCAAACGGTCCAGTGTGGGTTCTTCAAGCAGGGGCATCATCAGTGCGTGGCCAATGCAGTGGTCGCGGTCCAGTAGGATTTCAATACGCTGATTCATTGTCTCCAGCACCCTGCCGATGTTGATACTTTTTCCATCGTGGGTGACGTTGACGTTAGCCAGCAACTCGTATTTCGGCTGCATTTCGACAAAGCTAAAGCGGCGACGCAGTGCGATATCCAGTCCCGACAGAGAACGGTCTGCAGTATTCATCGTCCCGATTATCCATAGATTATCGGGCACGCTAAAACGCTTTTTCGAGTAAGGCAATATGACTTCAAGCGCTTCAGCTGCACCGTTACGTTTGCCGGACTCAATCAATGTGATCAGTTCGCCGAAAATACGCGAGACATTACCTCGGTTGATTTCATCAATGATTAATACATGAGGTAGCGGTTGGGGTTTGGATTGGTCTGTCAGGCTGTATCCTTCAGCGCGTAAGGCTGAAAACAGATCGCTGACATTGATACGCCACAAAGGATACATTGTCATCGGGCGCAGAGTGCATTGGTCATTTAGTGAGGTGATGTTAAAGCGAATATCGCTCAGCAACCATTTTACCGGCAGGCGCTGAACATAGTCCTCTCTGACCCCGGCAGGTGGAGTGGGCTGATATTCATACCGGCCAGTGACAACGCCGACGGCACAAATTTCAGTGATGCTTGCCAGGCAAAGGAGAATATCACCAAGTTTGGCCTCGCGGCTGAAGTAAGCTAGGGAATGGCGCGCATTACGCTTTAAATTATGTGCAGGATCATCCAGATCGGCGTCATTTAGGTTTCCCACGTCAGCCCACCCGATTCGTGCTTCGTCATGTTCAAAGCAATACTTTCGGGTATCTCCATTTGAATTCGCATCTTCAATAGATATTTTCCAGACCCTTGCCTGCGGATCGACCCCCAGCGCTTCCTCGGTTGCACGTTCGCGTCGTGCATTGGTGCAAATACGTTTGAAAATTCCATCTTCGATGCGATAACTGAGCTGAGTACCCTGCTCTTCGCTCTCCATTGTGTCGTCAACGCTGGCACGAATACCCTCAACAAAATCTTCGTAACTGAAGCTCTGGTGGAAGGTAACAAACGCAATACGCTCTTCCTCTATCAGCTGATCAAAGCGTGCTTTCAGTGATGCCCGGGCTACCCCGTCATCCGTGCAATTTTTCACCAGCAGTTGGGGATCAAGGATTTCTAAAGCTTTATTGATGGTATTGTAGGTTTTGCCCGTGCCAGGAGGGCCGTACAGAATCTGATTTAATGGCGGTGGCGGTGGCGCTGAGCTGAAAGAAGAATTCACCTCATTTTCAAGCTGCTCTTCATCGTCATCCGCCTCGTCCAGGCCCAGTTGTGCCCATAGCTCAAAACCATATGCAAGTGCGGGCGTTTGTCCGCGCTTTGCCATGAGAATCTGGTATGCCGAAGCGTGGTCTGCTTTGGCATCACCGCATAGCGTTCGCAGACGTTTCAATTTGTAGATGGGGAGCAGTACCGGTTGATTATGGTCCTGGTAGATAAACGCCAGTTTCCACTTCAACGAGGTTTCAAAATCCAGCTGTTGAATAGCCTGCAGATCCCCCGCTCTGGCTGCGTTAATCACCATAAGAATGTTTGCTTTGACCCTGGTAAAAGCCTCCTCAGCCGAATCTCCGTATTTTTTCTTCCAGGAATACGTGCTGTCCATTTGAATAAAGCTACGATCGCCTTTCGGTGGTGCGCCACGCATATAAATGCCGAATTTAGACGCATCGCCGCCGGCATTTGATCCCAGATGACTGCCTGCACCAAACTCCAGCCACCATGCGAGCGTATCCCGACTGCCAATATCGAAATAGCTTTTAAGCGTCATGCCCACAAGACGGCTTTGAGGCCACACGTTCAGAAATTCAGAAAGGTATTGTTCTCTTTCTTGTGGGGCAAGTCTCATTAAATTCCCTCTCGTTTTAATGCTCCTTCATCTCTGATGATGTGCGGAACAAACCAGTTAAAGCGGCGATAATGGATGTTATCGTCTCATAGCAGCAAAGCTTTATTTCATCCGCTTCAGTATGTCATTCTTGCACGGACTAATTGTAAATCGTTGTACAGTCGGCACTAACAGAAAGTTGAATATGAAAAAGGTAGGAACGCATGAGTGACGGGATAATAGAAAGATGAGTAAAAAAACGACGCCGGTACCGCACGATGCGGCATTTAAAGCGTTTCTGACCCACCCTGATACCGCGCGAGACTTTATCAAACTCCATGTGCCCGCAGAGTTTCGTGCGATTTGCGATCTCAGCACGCTTAAACTTGAGTCGGGCAGTTTTGTGGAAGAAGATCTCCGTGCCTACTACAGTGACGTACTTTACAGCGTCAAAACGACAGAGGGTGATGGTTACATCCACGTTCTTATTGAACATCAGTCTACCCCCGACAGACACATGGCTTTTCGCCTGATGCGTTACGCTATAGCAGCCATGCAGCGACATCTCGATGCGGGAAATATGAAACTGCCGCTTGTAGTTCCAGTGTTGTTCTATACCGGACGGCGCAGTCCTTACCCTTATTCGACAGACTGGCTGCAGGAGTTCTGTGACCCGGATATGGCAGCCAGGTTGTACGGTATGGCATTTCCCCTGGTCGATGTTACTGTCATCCCCGACGACGAGATAATGTCTCATCGTAGTATGGCTGCTCTGACCCTGCTGCAGAAACACATTCATCGCAGGGATTTGTCGGAGCTTCTGGATCGGCTTGCCACTACGCTCCTGACCGGACATCTGACGGGACAGCAACTTGTATCGCTGATAAACTATCTAATACAGGCAGGCGAAACCGATGACGCTGAAGCCTTTGTACGTAACCTGGCACAAAAGGTGCCGCAGCACGAGGACGCACTGATGACGATTGCACAGCAGCTGGAACAGAAAGGCATCGAAATTGGCCGCCAGCTCGGAGAAATGAAAGGGCGCGAGGAAGGTAAACTCGAAGAGAAGCTGGAACTCGCGGGTAAGATGCTTAAAAGCGGGTATCCCCTTCAGTCTGTTAAAGAGCTGACTGGCTTGTCAGACGAGATCCTTGCCGAAATTCGTCACTGATAACTGATTTATGTTTACTTTCAGCATGTGCGCAGCTGATGAAGATAGGGAACGGTGTTGTCGTGTGATTCGCGTTGCCATCCTGCCCGGGTAAGCAGCGCATCAACTGCCGAAATATCAGCGGTGATTCGAACGGCCAGTGTTTTAACCTGACGTCCATCCTCGCTAAATCCCGTATCCAGGTCGCTTTTTCTGATAAACAGCCCAGGTACATTTGGACTCAGTTTGACCGCATGACGCCCTTCCCACTCGGTTTCAGTTAGCACGCCATAATTAATACCTGTAAGGTTAATGGCGTGCATAACGTGCTGAAGCCTGAATAAGTCATTCTGTTCCAGCAGATCGCCACTGCTGGCGCGCCAGAGATACTCTAGTTTCCCGGGCAAGTCTGCACGCAATCCCTTCTCCCTACCTTCTTTCAGCAGCCACCGGATATCTTCAGCCAGTTCGCGGCGAAACAGCCGCTTCTTTTCAGCGGATGCCAGCCACCGGCACAGAAAGATGTTTTCCTGTGCAAGGGAATTTACGCTACCCGCTCTGCGGGCCATATTCAACGCAATGAGCCCACACCATGCAAGGTGCTCTACGTAAAGATTAGCTTTTTCCATTAATAGTTCGTTTAATCATAATTATTAGCTGAAGCCAATTCATGGCAGTCCAACCAAATGATAGTCAGTTCAGGAGCGAACGTAACTCGTTAGAAAAGTAATTTCATCTTCTCATGTAAAAATTGACTGAGGAGAGTGCTAAGTTGAGCTATTTGCTGTGAGGATAAATGTACTAACTTTAAGAACTCAGGGAGGTGTTGAATTCTACACCACCTCCCAACGCTACGTTAACCGGTAAAATCATCCATAATCCGACTCCGTGTAAGCACGACCTCCTGGCAACTCCTCTATGGTTCGGGCAAGCAGCATACGCACCTTCTTTGCCCTTGCCAGAGTTAAATAGCGAGCCGGTTCCCAGCCATGTTTAATAAACGCTTCCGCGACAATGAAGCGTAAACGCAGTGCCAGGTCCCAGTTACGAAACCATCCGATGTCCGGTAAAGACGGATAGAGCAACTCCGAGGCGCGCTCTGACAGCGCAGAATTAATAAGTTGAATATGAATAACGTTAAAAAAGAGTTCTACGCACTGGAGCCCATCCTCCCCTCCGGAATGACACGCTAGGATGAGCAGAAAACAGCCCAGTGTCTCCATATCCTCACCTTCAATATCATTCTTTGCGTGTAAAAGCCCTTTAAACCAAGGTGTGATTCCCGCCTTAAATACTTCCGGCGAGAACCATCCTGACTGCTCAGCCAGTTCTAAAAGTAGATGGGTATGAGACACATTCCCCAACACATCGTCCCGGAACAACAGCCCCGGGCGTGTTAGTAACGCCTGCTTCCACTGAGGTTGCATATCTGGCTTTCTGTCTGACATGCGTGCAATAACCACTGATGCCGCCATGACGGAGAAGCAGTCATACACGGCTTCCGTTAGTTTTTTGCTATTCCGACATAGCAGCGCATCAATAAATTCTCTCAGCCCCGGCAAACCGGCCGGAATAAATTCCAGCAGTGCTGCAAGGCGTTCATTGCCAACTAAAGATTCAGACGCTAATAGGAATGCAGGATCGACTCTTACAATCATTTCCTGCAGTGCGTGCCGATCTTCACTCACGCACCAAAACTTCTCAGATTTAACTAAATCCAGCAGCGCGGATTGGAGTAAGGAGGCTAGTTTACAACCTGCCACCTCCCTGGCCAGGGTCATATCAAGCAAGGAGATAATCTCGCTAGGTTGTGCCGGCCATAGTGAACCTAGTCTTGCCACCCCCTCTTTGGTTGGCAGGGGGAGTAGCTGCTCTCGTCCGGGCTCATCATTAAGCATGAATTCCATCAGCCCTACCTGTGCACCCGGCACCAGCAAACCATCAATCAAATCCTGTTTCAGGTAAAGGGCATCAATCGCTTCCGGAAATGCCCGGCTGATGATCCTTAAGACCTGCGCTGCGGCATCAACTGCATGATGGACATTCAGTAAAAACACTTCTGTGAGCGGCCGGAATGAACCACGCTGTCTGCGTACATCTCGTCCGTAACGCCACAGAAAGTCTCTCAGTCCTGCACCGCTCTCTCCACGTGCATCGTTCGCCGCAACGTCTAACCATTCCGGGCCGTCATTTTTCAGCCTTACAGGATAACGGTCAGCAGAAACCAGCAGCGCGAGTGCATCAAAGCGTGCCGCGCCTACCGTTTTTTCGGCACGAGAAGCCGCCGTTTGAAAGCGAAAGTTGCGGCGTAGGCGGGGCCACTGCTGAGACCAGACAGCAAATAGGGGAGAGTCCAGCTCACCCGGCTCGTGGATTTCAATGGTTGACGTAAGCGAGCTGTAAAGCGCAGATAATAATGTTTCTACAACATGTCCACCCGCTACGTTATCAGCACCATGAATGGCGGATAAGTCAATATTCAGTCTTTCTTGGTATTTCTTCCGATCGACAGGCTTCTTTGGCCGCCGAGCAGCAGATTGCAGGACGGATAAATCTCCCAAGAGTTCTAGATGAATGGGTTCTATCAGCAAGGCATGTGTCCATACACACCCCGGGCGTGGCATTTCAGGGGCCGGCCACGTCCGCATCAAAACATAACGCCCAAGTGATGCTACGGGCAACCCCGTCCAGTATCCTTCGGACTCACCAAAAATTGTGTTCGGCGCAATGTCGCTCAGTTCAGTCAGCAGCGACAGCGCTTCTCCCAAAGGAAGCGAGGAGGCCAGAAGTCGATGACCATCCTCATAGCCAAACAGACACTGATCAACGATCATGCATTCTCCGACATTAGCCAAACTAGCGGTTCCGTAAGATCATGTCCCTCTGACAAAGGTCCTACTATTTGTATACGCTGGCTGGGAGAACGTTGTGCAACGTCATTAACCGCAGTATGATCCTTAAGACTTACCCCCTGTGCTGATACTCCGTAAATTTGTGACTCAAAAAAGGACTTATTCGCCCTTAAAAATTGAGCCACCAGCGGCATATGCTTTGCCAGCCAGTCGGCTGGCGCCATCTGCATATCTCGTACCAGATCCCAGGCTGAAATCATGATGGCAATGCGACGTTTGAGAGGCACGAAAGGCGGGCGAATCATATCACTGAGCAATTGCACTATCTTTACCTGAGCAGGCAAATCCTGTGGAGCCCATTCGCGAGGACTGACAACAAGTTCAGCCTCCTCTGCTGAAGCCTCAGATGTCTGCGTTTTTTCCGGCGGAATACGTGCGTTAAGCTCTGTAATAGTTAAAGCGTCTTCCTTCACATCAGCGTTGATGAAAAATAAAATACCTCGTTTGTTCGTAAGTGCCTCAATAAACTCAGGCTTACACACCCGATCCTCAACTTGCCGGTCAAACGTCTCTCCCGCTAGGTCTGGAAAAAACGCCTGTCCACTTACTCCGGTTACATTATCTTTTAACGGAATAATGACATCTTCATCACCAATCTGCGACGTTCGAGGAACTGGTTTAAACGTCAGCCAGGCCTCCGCAATCAAATTAAGATACGTATAATCGCCGTCGCAGCCATCCAGTTTAAGGCGACACTCTTTTTCGTCCGCCTCTACCAAGTGCCAAAGCGCCGCCAGAAAGGTGGTTTTTCCAGACGCAGGAAGCCCCATTATGATAAAATTCGTGTTCACCTGCTCTCCCTGTAAAGCATCAGCCTGTCAAACTCATTTGTGAGCATTGGCAACGGAATTTCACGGAATGACATCTTAGCAGGCGGCCGAAGCCAACTACGAAGTAAGGGCGCCAGCCCCCGTGCAGGTTCCGCGCCTGGACGCGGATCACGTGCAGCAGTGTGGAAACTGGACACCTCATATCTACCTGCAACCAGCTTGCCGATGGAGCGCTCAAATTCAGTTAGGGATTCCCGAGCACCCGCAAATGCCTCGCCCTCCAGCAAATCATACTTAGTAGTCACAAGCTGCACCTGAGTTCGTGCGGGTAGGTTGCCTGAAGAAATCGTGGCGCGTATAAGGTGGCGTACAGATGAATAAGCTTCATGTCGCTTGAGGGGGCAGGAAACTCTTTCCCCGTCAATGATAAAGACAACAGATGACGCTTTGCGTAATTCAACCATTTTCGCCGCGCGCTCTGGACGATCGCGGATCTCCCGATAGACCTCCCCCGCACGCTCTGATATCAGCAGGTCATGACGTTTAAGATCCGATTCATTCGCCAGCCCAAGGTGAAAAAAACTGAGCCCTTCCTGCTTAGATGTGCGGGGCGTTTCCGGGTGAAGCCCCCCTGACTGCGCACGAGACTGAAAGCACCGCTGTTCAAATCCCATTAAGCTCACGCTATGGCAGAACAGCGTTTCGGCAAAGGTACCCCGCAAAAAACAGCTGTACAGTTCAGTGACCAGCGTGGTTTTCCCACCGTTCCGCTCCCCCACGATGGCAACTACCATTGCATCCCGCCAGCAAAGAAAATCATCCGCAGCCTCAACGGATAAAACTTCTGACTGAGGTAACACCGCCCATCGGGGATCACCGTCGGGCGCTCCCCCCCCATTAGGCATGTCAAAGACATCGACGTCAGCATCGTCATCGGGGCCGGTAACGGCATCCACTTTATTAGCGTCATCCATCAATCAGTTGCCCCAGCAAATGCTCACGATAAAGCTGTTCAGCCATGGTTACCGCAGACAGAGACAGCGTCGCCTCCATGCCTGTTTTCTGTTTAAAACGTTCATGCCACAAGCCTGAACCTGTTGCGTTTGCCAGCGCAATCGCAGTCGTAATGGGCGCAAGTTCAGGCGGCAATCCGTCAAAAATGTCAAATTTCTCCCGGTCCTCGGTCTTAAAACTATCAATAAGGGCATCAAGTGACGTCACAGGTTCCCCACGTGTCTTTTTCGCGAGCAACACGATCTTGTCCAACATTGCCGGGATAGCCACAGGCCCGAGTAGCGTAAATGTCGTCAGTTTGCCAAGATCCATTGCCCCAAGGAGTGCAGCCTGAGCAGGCGTAAACGTATTAAAGCTGCGTGAGAGCAAACTGCTGTGCCCGTTAGTCAGCCACCAGAGCATTTGAGTTTCTTCACGCATCAGCGAAAGTTGGCGTGAACAGACGTCCAGTGCAGCCGAAACTTGCTTTGAGGTCGTCATTGCTGAAGAGCGAGCCTCATCTCTGACCTGAGACACCAAAGATACCAGCGTGGCAATATCCGGTGCCTCTTCAGCGGCAGCCAATTCATCGGTGAGTTTTTGCACGCCCGTCGGTGAAATTTTAGAGAGTACAGATTCATCAGCACGCTCTTCGACCGCGCATGCTAAAAAGGCTTCTTCCGCCTCGTAAACAAGCCATTCTGACTGCGGAGGTGCCCTGAGCCCTCTCAGGCTACCCAGGCTGACGGCAAGAATCGCTTTACTTTCATTCTCATTGATTAATGCACTTAGCACCATGGCAGACAGTACCCTAGCTTCTCGGTCATTATTTACCATGCTGAAGCCAGCATCTGCCTCGGCAAATACATCCCTGAACCAGGTCATATCAATGTCCGAACAGCCATAATAAAATCGGGCAAGATCTAAAATCTGTTTTTTGTTGATCGTCTCAACTATCTGTTTTACCGACTTCTCTCTTAACAGAATTTTTTCCGCCCTAGGTTCCAAGCCAGCCTCAGAATAACGATCTGCAAAGGTAAAGTTTGTCATATCAGGTCTTTCATCCTTGTTCTGCTGCCGTTACCGCGTGGTCAAAGTCCCGCACAATGCCCCGTTCGCTCGCACGGATAAAAACACGCCGGAAGCGTTCAAAATCAGGTAAACGCATATCTTCTTCCTCCAGTAACTCCAGACGCCCTGCGATTTCAAGTTTTTTACTGAAGGAGAGCCGGTAAAACCGAAGCCCCAAATCTCTCAGACTGTCCATCGCCTCCCCCCTGCCGGACTCCATGGCGGTGACTTCAGGTTCAGCAACTAAAACATCATCGCAAGTCCGTACCTGCTCAACGGGGGGGTGCCAATTTTCAAGGTTAATCTCGTGATCGAATGAAAAGGATCGCCGGTCCATCTTTGCATTAAATTCTGCCGCAGAAGCTTGCCATATCCTTACGTGAGACCGCGTATGCAAGACTCGTGCTTCCGGCCCTCCTGTAACCGAAAGCTCAATAAGGTTATAACCAGGCTCCCAGCCCGACTCGGACCTGTCCGGGTTAGCAGCACTCGCCGTCAACCTTAAATAATCTCGGTTTCTTACAATCCTGTTGAGATGCACATGGCCAAAAATCTGCACTGGTGCAACGGAATTGAAGTGATCCTCAAACTCTTGAGCTTGTCTTAACCAGGATAGGTGATGGTGGGTTACAACCAGATTAACTACCCCTCTTTCTCGGGTAATTTGAAAACTCGCGGGGTCCACAAACATATCTCCAGGTTTATCCTGGCTGCTCGAAACAAAAGCACTATTAAGTCCCCAGAGTCGCAGAGTTGACCCGTCATTCAGTGTTACATCGCGCCGGGCACGTGTGCGATTCGGCGGCATAAGATCGCAGAAGAATTGAAAGGCAAACTGATTGTAATTTTCAAGGCTCTGATACAGTAATCGCTGTGCTTCCTGATCGCTCAGATGCATTGCGATTTCCTGACTGGTTCGGTCTCCTGCATTCTTGATTGCTTTGTGTAACAACTGAACCATCAGGCTGTCCGCCTGGCTACGGACAACGTCGTGATTACCAGGTACAACAAACACAGATTTCATTGAGCTGCCACTTCGCTGGCATAACTCGCTCAGCCATTGTGAGGCAAACTCAAACTCTTCAGGGGCACCGGCAAACGCTACATCGCCTGAAACGATAATGACATCCGGTGGGCCAAGCTGCTCACACTGTTCTTCAACATCACGAATCAGTTCGTTTCGAAGATGAATGTTCGGATCCTGGGCAGTAGCAATTTCTGATTTGCGGAAATGTATGTCTGACAAGTGAAGTATGAGCAAAATCACATCCTGTAGGTTAGATTAAATCAAATAAAGATAATCCTGATTGACTTCTGGCTCTTTTACATTTGGCATTAAATGTTTACTCGCGCAATCATACACCTGTATATGGGATAAAATATATAATGCCTTCATCTCCTGTGATCCACTCAAATAAGGCTGAACATTACGTATATCACTTTTAGTGATTCTGATGGCTTTAACATGAAGTTGAAGGGCGATCGTTAGAATCTTCCAAGATTTCAGGTTGTTTGATGCCCCCGAGTGTATGCTTGCTCGTTCCTTTGAGTCCCGGTTGGACACCATCCTGTCCGACCGCCGTTTAAGCAGCGGCCTTTCAGGCGCACTGAAGCCAGACGGTCGTAGACGAAAGAACAAACCCGCGGCATCACTTAAAGCAACGAAGAACTAATTAGTTACAACACCCATTAATCAGCCACTACTGATCCGGCCCTCCGGGCCGGGCGGCGGGGGCTGGTCAGTGGGGGCAACCCGGTTTCAGGTACGGCGCAGGTCTGGGCTGAGAGGGGCGCAGGATTTCAGGTTCGGCTCGGTACTGGTTGTTAACAGGAATATCATTGTGTGTTGTAACTAATGTTTTATTGCCCATCGTTTGCCGGTGGAAGCTACTTTCGGTTTTTGTTGGTGGTTGCGACGTCGTAAATAAAGGCTTCAGGCTTATCCACACCAGTGGCCTGCATGAAAACCTCCTTTATTACTTTGATTATTTCTTTCTGACGTAAGTCAGGACTGTCTTGCGCGTAATGGTGACTCTGTTTGCCCGTAAGCGCAGGATACTGATTGCGGATAACTGTGGTTAAAAAAGGCGGCGCACGGTCTGTGGCCACCTTTCATGTTTCAGAGGAAGGACATTACGGCGTTGCTGTGTGCAATCTGCATCCGCCACGATCGCCACCACCGCCAGCGAAGACGGTTAAAATAGCAGGGCGATGTCAGTGAAGGATGTCAGGTATGTCGGGCAATGCAGGCTCATAATCGAGGCCCAGCTCCAGCTGGCGCAGACATTTCCACACCAGGCGGTCAAAGTCCTGAGGTGAAAGGTCGCGCCATGCATGAGACGGGCGTGCGCGCAGCAGCTTGGCCATCGCGTTGCGCCGGTCATCGAGAGGTAACTTGCTCAGTCGCTTACGGCGCTTCTGCTTTGACGCTTTTTCCCTTCGGCTGATAAGTGTGGCCATACGCATGTGTTCATACCACCGCCGGCGCGCGGCGTGAACGGAGGCATGTGTACCCGGCTCGATGATGCCGTCGGCTTCGGCAGCCAGGCGTTCATTGCGTTCTGCCAGGAATTTATCCATGTCGATGCCGCACAGCTCCCAGAAACGATCGGTCAGGACGATATGCCGTGGCATGCAGTAGCCTGTAGCCGGGTCCATTTCCAGATCCGGCCGTTCTATCAGGCCGTAGCGCTCCCACTCTTCAAACAGGCGTGAAAGCCGGCAGGGCTCAACGCGGGTTTCGGGAATAACACTCCCCTTTTCATCTTTCGGGCTCAGTTCGTCGGCCAGTTTACTGCCGTTAAAGGTCACCACGGACGTGGCCATATCCGCGCGCTGGACACACAGCGGCCACATTGCGTCGTACAGCGCCTGTTTCTCGGGGCGAAAATCACGTTTACGCCCTGCTGCATCGCGCAGCTGAACAAAATAAGGATGGCGTGACATGCGCTGGCGCAGCGTCAATTTGCCTGTGAGTTTGTCTTTTACGACAAGACGGCTCATGGCATGCCCCATCTGCCCGGGGAGACGCTTATAGCCTTTTGGCGCGAACCACTCTGGATTAGAGCATTTGCAGGCGGTGGAGTGATCGCCACGATGGCGATTATCGGGTCGTGGAGATGTGTTGAGAACCGTGTGCTTATCCATGTCCCCCGGCGCTTATATTGCTCGGGAGGAGTAAGCACAGAACGGATTGTCTTTTTCCGGGCATAAAACTATACTCCCCGCACAGGGCAATAGTCCTGTGCAGTTGTATGGAAGCCCCGGTAATCTTGTCGCGTCGCCAAACAAGAAAGATTATCGGGGTTTTTCTTTTCTGATTTGGTCCTGCCGCCTCAGATTCCCTGCCATCTTGCGGCGTGGCCAGCCATCAACTCTCAACTTTCCGTAATCTATCACTCAGTTATGCTTTGAGCAATAACGTGAATGATTCACAAATTTCTCTTACGCACGAGTTCTTCACGGATGAGCCGCTCAAGGAGTTCAGACTGTGAAATGCCCTCATCCTGGCAAAGGCCAACGAGAGCATTCTTTACCTCGTTCTCAAGATAGACTCTGAGCACCTTATGCGTCTCACGCATTCTTGCCTGATAAGCCTGCGTGCGTTCTTTATCGGAAGCTGGATTCTTCCGATCGCGCGAGTTTTTCTTAGCGGGGGGTGATGTTACTGAATCGCGGGCTGCCATGCTCGTTTCCTGCAGCAAAATAAGACTTTCCGCAGAATACCATAAGCCAAATCAGTAATATGCCTAATTTACGCTAACAGAAAAGCCACTGGCGAAAGGCTCATCTGAAGCTATGGACGGTCGTTAAGGCGTATCAGTACGGGAGCCGGTACGAAGTACCTTCGTCCCATCGAGACTGCCAGTGTTGCAGATAGCGGCTGGCCAGTTCCGGCATGTTTTCAATGATCAGCGCATTTTCACTGTTTCGCCGGGCAGCTGCCCGGCTGTAGTTATAGCTGCCGGTTTCCACCGTGCGACTGTCTGCAACAATGAACTTGTCATGAAGGGCGCCGTACTTGCCGTTCAGGCGAACCGGAATTCCGCGTGCGGCAAGGAGATTGATAGCCGCCCGACTATTGCGGTTCTGGTTCGCCCTATTATCAAGCACAATGCGCACGTCCACTCTTCGCGTTCTGGCACGAATTAGCGCAGACGCAATTTCAGGAGAGGTGAAGCTGTAACCGGCGAGACGGATTTCGGTCTGCGCATGGTCTATGACGCCGAGTACCAGCGTTTCGGCGCTGCCTTCTGGGGAAAAACCTACATTTACGCCGGACGCAGCGTGCAAAAACGTAAGTGGCGCCAGCACGGCTACGCTGCTTAGCACCAGAGTAAAGATTTTAACATCGGGAAGTTTCTCTGAGGGTCGAGAGCGTGAGGGATTTTCAATCCAGGACGCGAGGGACCGGCCAACCGCAGGGCGGCAGGCCGTCAAATCTGTCAGTCAGGAAGCATTACAGCTCCTCCCACTCAGGCAGGCCTTTTGATTTACGACGATTCCGGAAGACTGCTGCCATGCAGACACCATAGAAAAGGCCGGCGAGGAGCGACGTGATGATGGCTTCAGAAGGACTCATTCCATCTGGATGCCAGGTGATAAACCACATAATCAGCCCATAAAAAACGCTGAAATACGTGCTGAGAAGCAGCAAGTTTGCACCGAAGCTGTTAAAGAGGGCCGGTGGTAATTTCAATTCCATTGACCACAGCACCCGATAGGTAAAGGGTACACGCTGGCTTTTACGTAAACCCGTTTCCACCATCAGCGCAAAGGCCTTGTCTGTTTTTCGCTTAAATTCTGCATCTGTCATTCAGTCAAACTCCTTTTAAACCGCACAGCTAAAGATCCTACCATACGGATTATCATCATAACGGCAACCTTGATTTTAATCAGGTTTTCCCGTTACCAGCACGTTAATCAGGCTCAGATCTGAGTAGGTCTGCCGAACCAGCTGCACGCCCGTGAAGAACACGACCATATTCAGGAGAGGCAGCAGGCTGAGGCTCACGTCATGCAGCGCCATACCCGCCAGCGGCGGCAGGATCAGCGCACTTATGCCCGTGGCCGCCATGACGGCCGTCAGGTTACGCCCCCGCACAAACCGCCCGTTTCCCCGCTTCACCAGCTGCGGATGCAGCAGGAGGGTGACCGGCATCATGGCCGGGCGCGACTTCATCTCCCGCAGGCGCGACGTGTCCACCTCAGGCAGCCTGTGTTCAGTCACAAAGCCGCTGATAACGTCATCCACTGCCTGACGAATTCCGGCGGAACAGTGCCCGTCACTGCCCCGGCTCCACCGGCGTAACAGCAAACCCGGCTCGCGGATTTCCGGCAGCCAGGCGAACAGCATCATCAGGGCAACGATCGCCGTCGCGGCGCCAAGCATTACAGTCATTGCGTTTACTCCATCGTTTTATGGGATTTCTGGCCAAATTCCGGCTCAGGGTCGCTACGCTCATGGCGCATTACGTTGACTTCATCGTTCATCATTGCGTGGTCGTCCCGCTCCGGCGACAGGTCGTAGTCGCGGTAATCGAATGCCTCCTCTTCCTGCAGTTCCGCCAGCGCCGCAGCCAGCGCGGCTTCGCGTTCGCTGTCTTTGTCCTCTGGCGCTCCCCGAGCGTCATCCTGCACCGCCGGCTCAGGCTCATTTTCCTCCTGAACCAGCGCGGCCTTAACGGCTTTCTCCAGCGCCTCGGCTTCACGTCGATCCAGCTCCTCTCCCCCGGATGCAACTGCTGCTGCCGCTGAAGCGGCGCGGCTGCTGTCCGGGAGTTCACTGTAGTCAGCAGCGAGCACGACCGGGCTCTCCGGGCTGTTCTTCATCAGCTGCATTGCCTCCGCGAGATCCGCAGCCTCCAGCACCTTTCCGTGCTTTTCGCCGCGCTGCAGCACGATGCGGCTTCCGTCCGCTGCCCCTTCATAGTGGGCGGCGGAGAAATTCATCTCTCCGCTTGTGGGCGTTACCGGAACGTGCAGGTTCCCGCGCTGGCGGCCATGCTCATTGATTACCGGCCAGAGCATTTCCGGCGTCTGACCAGACATAAAACGCGCATCGGCCGTCAGGTCCCGATCGACCCGGTCCGCGAGTCGCGTACCTGACACCGGCAGGCTTTTGTCCCACGCCTGGATCTCGCGGTCCGCGCGCACGTCCTCTGCGCGCATCAGCACGTCATGCACCGTCTGACGCCGTCCGCTTTTACTCTCCACCTTCGTTGCCCAGCCGGACAGGTTGTCAAAGTAGGTCTGAACGTGCTCTTTTGCCCTGGAAAGCTCTACGTAGGTGCTGTCCAGCGCCGCCATCCTCCCTCTGGCGCCCTCTTCGCCAAACAGGCCGATGAGGTATTTGACCGATGCGCCCTGTGAGCTGTAGGTGGTGACGGCGTAGCCGTAGTCCATGTGGCGGTCGGCGTAGCGCGCGGCGGGGTCAAATGAGAGTTGCCGGTCGCCGGTATCGAGCGTGATTTTTCCCTCCCGTGAAATATCTGTTACCACGGTCATGTCGCTGGCACGCACGTTGCGGTCCCGGTCCGTCGCCGTGAGGCGAATTTTCTCACCCGCGCTGATGTCCCGCGTGACCTCCTCAAACACCGCCACGTCCTCCTTGCGCAGCTCAGCGGGACGCAGCCAGCGGTCCCCTGCGCCGTCGAGCCCGTCGATGCGCACCACGCCGCTCTCCTTATCCGTTTCACCCACCCGGAAATACTGCTCGCCCCGGCGTACGACGTTGCCCACCTGCGCTTCCCAGAACGCCTGACGGCCCAGATCGGCGTTGCTGTTGTTCACGCGCACCAGCAGCGGCACCGAGACACCGTCACCCAGCGCGCCCTGCGTCTGCAGCCGGTTGTGTACCGCGCTGTTAATGGCCTCACGGTCGGCATTGAGCTCCGCCACGATTAGCGTATTGTCGCGCGCCTCAGGGGTGCGTCCGCTGTAGTCTTCCGCAATCAGATCGATCAGGTCAGGAGCCTCTTTCGCTGCAAGGTCCGCGCCTGGCCCATTCGCTTCACCGGCCATTTCCCTGCCGTCCATCGCGCTGCTCTCCGGTATGTACGCGCCAGGCTGGCGCGGAACGCTATGCGGGCTGGTGTCCGTCGTGATGCGCACCGCCTCGCGGACGTTACCGGCGATAACCGCCTCCACGGCGGGCTTCAGCGCCGGGATCTGACGCACGATTTCCTTCATCACTGCCACGTCGGCGGCGCTGCGTTCAAGAGCCAGCGCAAACGGCGCACCGGACTCCAGCGACTTCAGCTGATCACGGTCGCCGCTCAGCACCCCCCGGCCGCCACCTTCGGCGATCACGTTCAATAGTGAGGCCATCTGCGCGTTGCCGTTCATGGACGATTCGTCGATAACGAATACGGTGTTGCGAAAGTCACGCGCCTGACCGGCGGCCTGCCACTGGCTGCTTTCGCTGAGGAAGCTCGCGATGGTCTGAGCCGGAATACCCGCGCCGGACAACTCGCTGACGGCGCGGTGCGTGGGCGCCAGCCCGCGAATGTCCGGGCTGTTTTCTGCGGCGGAGAGCGCTGCCGCTACGGTGCGGAACTGCGTGGTTTTACCCACGCCGGCATACCCCTGAATGGTGGTAAAGCGATCGCGGGTGGTCAGGATGAGATTGCCCGCCCCACGCTGCCCGTCCGTGAGCCCGGCGGCTTTCTCGTCGTTCAGGCCGCCTTTCAACAGGGGTTCCACGCTGTTTTTGCCTTCCACAACGTGGCGCAGAATCGACACCTCGTTCTCAAAGTTCTCTCGCGAGATGTATTTCCCGGCAGCACCCTGTTCGGCGCTAAGCGCAAAAATCTCTCCACGCTGCACCAGGCGCGACAGCTCCTCACCCGCTCGTGCCGGTGTGATACTGCGGTCTGCGTTAATCACCCCAGCCAGCGCCCGGACGCCCGTGAACGTCACGTCGGTGCCTGTGGCTTTCTCGATGGCCAGCCGCATCGCGCGCTCCGGGTGCGACATCTTCCGTGACGCCAGCTCCCGCAGCGCGTCCGTGAGGTCATTTTCCTCAGCGAGCGATTTGATGCCCTGCGTCACGCTGACCACCGGGCGGTTTTCCTTCAGGCGACGGCTAATGGCCGACTCGTCGAGCGGGGTGAAGGCAATCACGTCAGAACCGCTGCGGCGCAGCATGTTCACTGTCGTGTCATTGACCTCCTTACCCGCGAGCACTGCTATCACGCTGCCTTCGGTACGCCGGATGGCGCCAAAAGAGTCCGCGTAGGCGTAGTCCGCGTACAGTGGCGCGTTGCGGTCGAGCTTCACGCGTTCACCTTTTGCGTTCTCCATTGTGATGACATCCTTAAACAGCCAGCGTCCCTCCTTCACGCCGGTAACGGTCAGACGCTCCCCGCTGCTGGCGCGGCTGCCGAGATCGGCCGTGGCGCGCAGCTGCTCGCCCTCGCGCAACTCCAGCTTTTTCTCCCGGAACAGCCGATAATGGCTGTCGATACTGCTGATGCTCACGCCCTGCGTCTGACCTTCTTCGTCTTTCAGGGTCAGCAGGTTGTGACGCTCGCTGACGCCGGCGATGGTGAACACCGTTTTCTGGCCCTGCCCCTCGTGAAGCTCCAGTACCATACCCGTGCGGTACACGCTGCGGTCGTTGCGGCTGGTCGCGTCCAGCCATACCGGTACCCGGACTGTGGCCTCGCCCAGCACTCGTCCGAGCAGCCCGTCATCGGTCAGGACCTCACGGGTACGGGCCGTCAGCTGGTCGCGCATGCGCGCATTCCCCGCCTGCAGCGACACCGGCCGCCCCTGCGCCCTTTCCTGGGCGTAGTAGCGCGCCGCCACGCTGAGCCGGTCTTCAACGGTGTCCTTCTGCACCATCGTCACGCGTACGTTTTCGGTCTTCGGTGAGGCTGTAAACTGCTTTACGCCCGCTGCGCTCAGCACCTCTGACGCAAAGCCCGCCGTGCGCCGTGCGTGAGTATCGGTCACCAGCGTCGTGCCATCGTTCTGCGCCACCGTCTTCAGCACGTCGTGCAGGCCGGAAGTGTTAAAGCGTTCGGCCTCAGCCACCAGCACCAGCGGGCGCACCGGCAGCTCAGCGGTCTGCATCTCCTCCGCCGTCATAATCCGTACGTCGGACTTATCCCCAAAGGTCGCCACCTGGCGCTTTCGCGCGGCCCCGTCGGCGGCAACCACTATCAGCGGACGTTTGCTCTCGCTGGCCATCGCCATGATGCTGCGGTGGAGCTCGCTGATGAACTGCGTGCCGCCGCGCACGTCAATCAGTGACACCGCGCGATCGGCGTCGGCCACCTGCGCCAGCACGCCCCGCTCGCCCGCCCGTGCCGTCAGTCTGCCCTGCTTTTCCGCCAGCCCACCGGCCAGTTGGGCCAGACGCGCCTCATCCCGGACGTGGGCGGCGGTGGTGAACAGCGTCTGGTTCTTGTCCACGGCGATCAGCTGGCCGCGTCCAATGGCGGTATCGATGGCGCTACGCGCCTGCCCGTAGACGCCCGGAGCGACGGGAACGTGATTGAGTACGCTGGTCATCACGTCGTCGTAGGTCACGCGCACGCTTTTTGACGACAGGCGTTCTATGGCCTCACGCACCGCGCCCTCCAGCACCGGCGGCGTGGCGGCCTTGTTTTCCTGCCCGGCGCTTTCGGCTTCACGCTGCTGGCGGCGCTCCGCCAGCTTCTCTCTGAACGCCTCAGTGTCAAAGCCGGTGTCCTTCAGCACCGACTGCCAGTGCTCACGCAGCATCTCCGGATCTTCGAAGTGCTTGGCCTGCCTGGAATCCAGCGCGGCCATGCTTTTTTGCTTCGCCGTAGCGTCTTCACCCACGAGATCGATGATGTCCTGACGGCGTGATGAAAAAGGCTTTACCGGCACGCCGGAGATATCCCACTCGCCGCGCGGACCGGTGTCTTCGGTCTGGTAGCCCGCTGGTTCGATGATGGAACGGAAATGCCCCCGATACAGCGCCCCGATGCTGACCTGCTCATTCCACATCACGTCCGTAAAACCCTGCTTTCCGTTGATGTCGGTGGACAGCGTTTTCCAGCCGTTCTGTGAGAGCGTGGTGTTTGCCACAACCGCGTGCGTGTGCATCTGAGGTTCCAGATTGCGGCTGGTGTCGTGCATGAAGGTCGCAATCACCAGGTTGCCGGTTTTCTCCATTTCAGTGATGCCGTCGGTCATGGTGCGCGTGGTGGCGAGCTTCTCCACCTCATCCAGCGTGCGACGCACGGCCTCCTTGTGCGCGTCCACGAGGAAGCTGTCGCCCGTCACCAGCGCCAGCACCGAGGCACTTTTAGGCGCTGAAAAGGTCAGGTCATAGCCGGGACGGTGTTTGTTCACGCCGCCTTCCATACGCCGCATGTCGGTGCCATCCGGCAGCTGGCCTTCGAGCACCGCCACGAAAGTATCGCGGTTAACCGGCCCCTCAAGGCCCAGATTTTCAGCACCCGTGCCGTACCACTCGGTGGACTGCTCGCCAAGGAAGTAATAGTTATCTTCGTTGGTATAGTAGGCACCGGCTTTACCGGCGCTTTTGATGGTTGAAACAGACAACATGGGTCACCTCAGTTACGGTCCAGGCCAAAATCTGCGGATTTATGTTTCACCACGTCCATAACCTGCAGTGGCCTTTCGCTTTCGGACTGAGCGACTGTTGCTGGCGCAGGGCTGTCCGGTGCGGCTGACTGCGTGGACTCAGATACAGGAGGTGGGAATGCGGTGACACGACCGCCGGCTTCTTCCTGAGCCGACTGAGCGTCTGTTTTCGCTGAGATGGGTGTTGCGGTTTCAGCTGTAGGTGCCGTTGCGGGTGGTTTCGCATCTGGCTTGCTCTCTGCTGCATCCGGGGCAACTCCACTTCCCTCTGCGTCAGAGCCTGAACCAGCGTCACCAAATAACCGCCCCACAATCTGGCCCGCCTCGTTATCGCTGGTCTCGCCTGCAAGCGTTGCCTCGATGTCCGGGTCAAACACGTCTTCAACGTTTCGGAGGATGCGCCCTTCCGCGATTTCCCGATAGGGTTTCCAGGGCAGCTTCATGCGGACCACCGGCCATTCGCCCGGCAGGGTGATGTAGCACTCAAGGTCGTTAAGGCTCTGCACGTCTGAATAGCTGGCCAGGAACTCGTTGACCTCGTCTTTGGAAAACTGCACACCGTCGCGGATGATGTCGATGCCGTAGCTGTACTGGTCTTTGAACTTCTTGTGGCGTTGCTCGCCGATTTCCTTCTGCACCCAGTCCGCAATCGATCCGCTGGGCGCGCGGTAGAATACACGCGTGTTAAGCAGGTCCCAGATGGATTTGGCGGCGTTGGTTCCGTAAATCTCTTCAAGCTGTGGGAAGTTCTGCAGCCCGACAACGGTTGCGCCGCCGAATTTACGGCCCTCAGCAAGAAACTCAGGCAGGATGGGCAATTTGTGCAGGGAGGGGATCTCATCGTAATACTGCCAGATTCGGCGCTCACGACTGGCTTTTAACCCAAGAATCCCGACCATCGTCATGTAGATCCATGCGCTCAGTAGCGGCTTGATTGCGTTATGGTTCTGGCCATCACTGGAGATAAATATCCACGGATTATCACCGCTGGGATCCTCGGTATGTAGCCAGTCGCGAATGTTGAACGGGCGGCGGCCCTGCTCGTCCAGCCCCTGCAGGTACCGGAGCGAGCGCACGTAGGTGGTGAGAATGGTGCGGATGGTCATCGCCGTTTTCTCGATGCTGCCATCCACGAGGTTCGCCGCGTCCGTACCGTCCAGGAACTTACGCAGATCGGCCAGACTGATGGACATCAGTTTTTTCAGCAGCTCGGCGATGCTACGGTGTTTTTCACGCGCCATGCGACGCGCGGTGGCCACAAACAGCGATCGGGCTGACAACACCCAGAACGGGTCACTGCTGCCACTGCTATCAGGCAACAGCGAGGTCGCGAAGTTTTCAAAGTCACCAATAGTCTGACATTCTTCCCACAGATCCCAGGGCGCACAGCGTGCATCAAACGGGTTCAGGATGATGTCCTTGTCCTGCCGATAGAAGGTCGGGATGAAGTTATTGCCTTTGTCATACACGATGACGCGATCGCCGCGCGCCCGAAGCTGGCGAAGCATGTCGTTCAGGGCCGTACTTTTTCCTGACCCGACGGTGCCATGAAAGCCGAAATTCTGCATCTCAGAGTCTTTGAGTATGTGCAGGCCACCAATACTGAGCGGCGACATCAGGCCGGCTTTTTTTAGCATGCGGTTCACATCTTTATAACTGGCCGCCAGAATGCGGCCGCCGGTAAGCTCGCTCTCGCGCTGTTTCGCCCCCTTGCTGCCCAGAAACCAGGTAATGGCCATGATCGCGGCCACAAAGCTGAACGCCGAAATACCCCAGCCGTAAAAGGCGATGTCCTTGACGTGCTGCCCCATCAGCACAAAGTACGGGTCGTTCATCACCTGCAGCGCGGTGTGCTTGAACGCCACCACCTCGCCGTTTGGTCGCTCAAAATGAAAGGTCCAGCCCGCCTGTGAGTGTTTGCCAGTAAGCTTTGCCAGCGGCATGATGAACCAGCGGATAAGCCAGTAGGCGCTGCCGTGAACGAACTCCTGCAGCGTGAGGCGCAGCAGCATCCAGCTGAAAAATACCAGAGCGGAAAACAGCACGACCCAGTAGGAGGCGATGTTCATGATCTGCACAAACATGCCGATCATGTATTTCATCACCTGACCGCCCTGGGTAAAGTCGCGGGCGTTGAGGCTCATTGAAAGTCCTTAATGTAGGGATGAGACGAGTACGCAGGGCTACGGGCAGGCGAAAGCCAGGCAGGTATCTGCGCGGGGTTTAATTACGGTGCGAACGTGCCCGGTTGGGCTGACGTGATGTTCCGCCTACTCCTTCGGACGCAGGGTGCGTCAGGAAGTGCGGCGGGCGGTCTCAGCTGACTGAAACCTGAAACAGCGGCTGGCTAATCTGATTGCGGACAAACTGACTGTCGGCGTCACTCAGCGACCGGTAATGCGCCGAGTGGAGCTGAATGCTGTTCATCAGGTCGTTGGTATTGGTGAAGAACACCGGGCAGATCGGCCTGACATCCTGCAGCACGGGCTCAATGATGTGGGTAAACGCGTCTGACAGTCCTTCTTCTTTCAGGTCATTTTCCACCATTTCCGCATACTCATTCAGCGGACAGACCGTTACGCCGGGAGCGTCATACAGCACGCGCAGCGTCCCTGCATAGTCCCGAACCTTGCAGTCAAATGCGTCTTCCAGCACCGGTAGCCGGTTATTGCTGCACTTGGGTGAAAGCAGCCGTTCAGGCTCCACCGTGGCGGCGGTGAAGTATTCGGTCTGCTGCCGGATAATGCCGGCCGAATCGGCGCGCCGCCAGATAGCCGGTTCGCGCGCGGATGGCCTGTCTCCGGCATTCACGCTCAGGCGTGGCTGGCAGGATGCGGGGATCCAGTTTCTGGCCACCGCCGGAGTTTTATCCCTGAACGGCGTATTAAACACGCCGCTCCACAGATGAATGGCGTCCGTAGCCGCATCATCGTCGCCAACAATATGCATATGAACCCGGTGCACCGATACATTCCCCTGCACCGCCCAACGGGTAATAACCGTCAGGTCAGTCACAGCCCTATCAGTATTAATCAGGATGCCATGAATAGCTTTACGTCCTTTTTTACGGCACACATAGTGCAGGCGTTTATTAGGTGAAGGGAACCTGACGGTAATATCTCTTTCTGCATGCAAATGCAGACCCAATTCAGGAACTTCGACATCAATTAAATCAACAGCGATATTTGAATAATTCAAAAAGAACGAAGGGGTTAAGTGCATTAACACATTTACCTCTGGATATTTAGATTGCGAGATGCGAAAACGCTCACCTGAAATAAATCAGGTAAGTATTTTCTATCTAGAGCAGGTTTATTTTTACTTGTTTCTTGCGGCCTTTGCAGCCTCAATCATGGCTGGAACCTGATATCTGGATATATCCATATTGAAGACAATAAAGATCAGGAATACAGCAATAAAGTTACCAATCACAAGAGGAAGGATGCTCCACTCAGTGAGGACGCTGGCCAGCCCAAAAACGATTATAGCAACGAACCAAACTAGGCCATAAGACCTGACTTTCCCTTTGATCACTTTTGCCAGTTCTAAACTCTTAAGCTTATCCGCCCCAATCATGTTGAACAGGCTTGCATAAGATGCCGTGAGCGAGAATATAACCAGCCAGTTAAATATACCGAAAGTCACAAAGAACAACCATAAAGCGATATTTTTTGGTTGAGGAAGTGAATAATAGCTCATCGCGCCAAATATGCAGTATGCAAAGAAGTGATATTTAACATTGCTAAACATGCCAAAAAAACTAGGCACTTCGCTTTCAGTCGAACCTATGGAGCTAATTATCTCTTTAGAATCCCTCTCAATTTTCGCATATGTCATCATACTAATTACTCCTTACCATTCCCTTTGTAATCTTTATGTGTGTGATTCTTGAACGGATTAACTAATAAGTCATCTTGTTGCTTATCAGCAGCCTGTTTTTCATCATTAAAGTGATTCGCGCTCGAAGTATACTCTCCCATACGTGAGGCTATACCACTATCAGTTTCGTCTCTGACACCTTCAACAGCCACTCTGGCATCATTGGATTTATTATTAACCACACCCTGCTGTGCCTCAACATCATTGGCGACATCATTACGTATGTTGTTACTGTCCACACCTGCCTCAATAACCTGATTCGCACTGTTAGTCGCTCCCCCAAACTGTTCACCTGCTGTATTTGCTGGCGCTACCATTCCTTCTCCGTTGCGGCCTGCGTTTTGCGCATAATTGCCTTCAATACGGCCCCGCAGTTTTTCAGCAAAGAACTCCTGAACAAGTCCGTCACGCTGTTTCTGAACGCCTTCATCAGATGTATTGGTGAGGATGGTTTCGGCATTACCCGGCGAGCGCTGCATTGCCCATTGCACAAACTGCTGCGTATAGTTATCACGTGCGCCTGCACTGAGCGTTTCTGTTTCAGAAGCCATTTTCTGCATTTCGTGCGTGTGCGCCTGGCTGGACGTGTACTGCGCATACTTACTGTCTGACGTGGTGATACCCGATGAGATCTGATTCATCAGGCCGGAGGCATTATTAACTACATGCTGGCCATTGTAGGTCGTACTGTAGTTACGTAGCACATCCATTCCTTGACTGAAGTCCTGCGACTCGCGAGCGGAGATGGTTTGCGAATTGTCATTTCCACTTTGTCCTCCCTCCGAGGTTTGAGATGTTGAACCAGTTCTTCCTGTTAATTCTGTACCTCCATGAACATCACCTTTGATCGAAGCACCTGTCACCCACTCACCTGCCTTACCCAAAAATGATTTACCTGAATCAATTCCCGCCTGAGTGCGTGCTCCGGTATTCACTGATGCGCTTCGGGTTTTATCTTCAAGCTCAGAATACGCCTCATTAAGGCTGATATGATTGCGGTTCGCATAATCCTGCGCCACGCTCTGCATTTTGTTCACGCGCTCAGCATCGGTCACAGTCATACCTGTCTGAGAAGACAGCGTGGTTGAGTCGCTGTTGCCGAACTGCTCGTGGAACTGTTTGAGCTGCGAGCCGGTTTCCTGCACCGAATGGTTGTACCCCTGCGCCGCCATTTCAGTCTGTGCCATGCTGTCGCGCACCGATCGCTGTGCAGCGCTTGCCAGGTTTCGGTCAAGGTGCAAATCGACCGGCAGACGGCTGGTTGCGCCGGATGAGTCGTACACTGTCTGCCCGTCATGCGTCATCGTACGCGTCGCGCCGTTGCCCAGCTGCATGGTGGTCATGCCCTCGCGATAGGCGCGGTTCAGATCCGTCTTATGCCCGTTGATGTTGTCCAGCTGCACGTTACCCACGCTAAGGTTTCCTGACGCCACCGCCGCCGAATCAGATGCTGAGGCGCTGCTGAGCGCGCTGCCGAGACTTGAACTGAGGCTGGCAAAGCCCTGACCCAGCCCGGTGAACAGGCGAAACGCCAGGAACGGGATAGAGAGCATCAACCAGCCCGCGATACCTGCCGTGGTGGTGCTGGTCTCCATCAGGCGGTTCATGTTGGAAAGCGTCGGACCCGTAGCGTGGAAGCTGTTCTGCGTGCTGTAGTTCACTGCAAAGTTAAAGATGGCGAACATCACCGGCCAAAGCATCAGGCTGCCCATAAAGTTCAGGTAGCTTTTGATAACGGACCAGGCGATTTCCCGCACGTAGAGCGCGAGGACCATCACCGGAAAGATGCAGATGCAAAAAAGCAGCAGCACCGTATGCAGCTGCGGCAGCACTTCGGTGGCGATGGTGTAGCTCACCGCATGCGACAGGCGCAGCTTCATCAGCGACTGCTCGGACGCGATATCCACCATTGAGGCGGTGTCATTCATGCCCTTCACGTAGCTGTTCAGCCCGCGACGCAGGCCAGCAACGGCGATGTTCTGCATCATGATGCTCTGGGCCGACTTGCTGCTGCCGAGGAAGTAGTCGTATGAGCCCGCCAGCTGCTCGGCGTAGACCGTCTGCGGCGCGTTGTTACCCGGCAGCATGCGGACCGCGTGGGCCATAAACGTCGTACCGGTGGTATTGCTCTCCGCCGTCAGCAGGGTTTTCAAGCGAGGCGCCGCGTCGCGGCAGACCATGAACGTGGTGCCCGTGGCGTCCCGCCAGTAAACCGCGCGCAGCGGACTCGGGTTGCTGAAAATCTGCGCCTGCACATCTTCTGACTCCATCACGTCCTGCATGCTGTACTTGTTGTTCAGCATGATGTCCGGCACCACGCAGTTTTTAGCGTACTCCCCCATGTTGTAGGTCAGCACCGGGTTGCGGCTGTCGATGGTAAAGCTGTCCTGCATCAGCTTGCTCGCGAACAGCATCCCGGTTTTGGTGTAGGACCGCTCGTCCGGAAAGTGAAAGATGTCTTCATAGGTGGTCGTGAGCGTATAGCCCACGCCGGTCGCCAGATACAGCGGCATGGCGAGCCCCACCGGCACGTTGTCCACGCGCCCAATGGTGTCCGGGGCGGTCAGGTCGTTAACCACCACCGTCACCTTTGGCGTCAGCAGCAGCGCCGTGACCAGCGTGAACGTTAACCCCCAGCCGAACATGGCGGTCAGATTGTGCGTGCGCAGGTAGGTCATGACACAGAAGGCAATACCGATCATCTCCGCCACCCAGATCGTGCTGCGCCAGCCGCCGTTTTCCATTACCGTGGCGACCGCGTTGAGGCCCATCGTGATCATCCCGCCGGAGCTGACCACCCAGATATCAAGCGCCATACGTTATCCTCCAAACTGGTAATTCGACAGCACGCTGTCGGAGACGGACGAGGAGAGCTGCTGGCGCGTTTCGGACAGGCTACGGTCATACTCGGCCAGCCCGTTCTGCTGCACCTGAATGCGCTGCACGCGCGCGCTCAGCTCGTTGCGCACCTGGCGCAGGTTCTCGCGGAAGTGTTTGTTCTCTTCTTCGGTATCCAGCGTCCCCGCCGCGCCGCTCGCGGCCACGTCAATCAGCCCGTTGATGTAGGACATCACCATGTCGGCCGCGATGTACTCCGCCAGGCTGCTGACCACGCTCTGATCCATGCCCACTGACGCCGAGTCGATGGTGTAGCGCAGGATGCGCACGCGGGTGCTGTTGATGAGCGCCTTCTCGTTCTCCGTCATCGCCGTGTCGCTGCGGGCCTTGTCAAAGATGTCGTTGAGCATGTCCCGCACCCGGCCGGTCATCCCCTCGTCCTCGCTGAGCGTCAGGTCCGCAATGGTCGGGGACAGGCAGGTGGTGTTGTCGTTGCAGCGGTAAATCTTCTCGGTACCGCCGTTCAGCAGCGTGTTGAACATCGACTCGCTGCCGCCGCGCGGCTGCAGAAACGTCGGGTTGCCGTTGGCGTCATAAATCACCGTGCCCACCATCGACATGATGAACTCCTTGAGCGCCCGATCGTTGCTGAAGAACTGGTTGAGCTTCGTGAAGGTGTCCCATGTCAGGTTGCGGTTGCGCGGAATGCGCTTTTTCTCGTCGTCGGTCGCCTTGTTAAACACGCTGTTGGTTTCGCCACCGACGCCGCAGCCCTGACGCGACGCCGCCCAGTCAGAGAACACGTCGTGCTTGGTACCGAGGTCCTGACAAATCTGCGAGCTGGCCGCCTGCGTTTTGGGCCACAAACCGCCGACGATGGACTGCGCCGCCTGGCAGGTCGAGATGTTCATGTTGTTGGTGTCGGCCGCGAGCTTCTGCAGGTAGTCCTTCACCGCCTTACACTGCGGGCAGATGGTTTCCAGCCCGAGGTCGAAGGCGTAGCCCGCCGCGTTGCTCAGTATCTGCTTGCCCATGATTTTAATGCTGTCGCTGTTGATGAAGCTGAACGAGCCGAGGTAGGCATCGATGCCGCCGCAGCCTGACTTGATATCGGGGAGCGTCACCGATATCAGCTGGATATTGCGCACCGGCGCGCGGATAAACAGGTTTCCCCCAGTCAGATAGCCCGCCGACTGCCCTTTCCAGGCGGCCCCCTGCGTGTAGTTGCCTCCGCCGCCGCCCATGTCGTTAAAGAACTTGTTGATGTCGTTCTGAACGTCAGCATTTGTGGCAGTGGAGAACAGCAGGCCGGCTACAAGGCCCGTACTTAGCAAGAACTTACTCATCACAGCACCCCCAGACGCACGGCCAGCGCAAACGACTCATCCAGGCGCTGCTTCAGCGCCTCCTCGCTCATTTCCCCCTGCGACAGCGGAATGGTCACCAGCGACTGCGTGTTGATGATGAAGTCGGTGGGCGTTGCCTGCGGCAGCTCCGCAAAGAAGTCCTTCAGGATGCCGTCATTGACCGGCATCACCTTCGGGAAGACCGCATCGCCCTTGCCATCAAAGCTGTAAACGAAAATACCGATGCCGGTCTGTTCAGAGACCGACTTCAGGGTCGGGTTGAAGCGGTGGCAGTACGGGCAGTCGGAGCGGACGAAGTGCACGATTTGCCAGTGCCCCACGTCCAGGCGGCGGCCGTCGCTCAGGTGGTACCACACCGGTCTGTCGGATGCGGGCTGCTCAGATGGTGCGGGCGTTTCTTTATGTGGCGGGACTTCCGCTGGCGCATCCGTCCCCCCTTTCGCCTGCTCCAGGCGGGCAATGTCGTCAATCGTGCTGGCACTGGCCATAACCGGTGCGAGCATCAGCAGCAAGGCAAAGAGTTTCGCAATCATGTTTAATCCTCGGGCTGGAAGTCGGTAACGATGTTGAGCATGCGGCGCGCCAGGTCGTCCTGGGTGATGAAGCCGTACGCCAGCGGCTGGTACTGCTTCGTGCGCGGCTCCACCAGGTAGATGGCCGGGAAGTGGTTAATTTTCATTTTCTCGGCCTGACCGGCGTTCTGCCGGGTGTCCGGCAGGTCCGGGCTTGCGCGCCCGTCCACGGTCACGGGGATGACGGTCAGGCCGTACTGCTCGCTGAACTCCTTCACCACGCCGCCAAGCCGGTTATCCAGCGGCTCGTTGCCGCGATAAAAGAAGAACACACCGTAGCGCTGATTTACGTAGCGAATGGCCGCCTGCTGCTTCTGTCGCTGCTCCGTGTACTGGATGTTGGCGGTACCGTTGTAAAACGGGTGCTTCAGGCTGTAGTCGAGCTCCGGGTTGTCCAGCAGCACCTTCTCCCAGCGCGAGGCGAAGAGGCTGGCCTGATTTACCATCCAGTCCTGAACGACCTTATAGCGCCGGATGTTCTCTGAAGAGGGGTGCAGCATCGCTTCGTTCATCAGGTTGTCGCGGAAAGCCTGCAGCCGCTTCATCTTCTGCGTAGGCGATTCCTGTGATGGCGCGGCAGGTTGCGCAGGCTGTTCCTCTTCTTCTTTTTTCACCGGCTCGTTGTACCAGTACCAGCCCACGGCAGGGTCGTAGTGGTAGCCGTCAGGCTGATTGTCTTCCGCTGCGTAAAGCGGCAGCGCCGCCAGCAGCAGCGACAGGCAGGTGATTTTTTTCACGGCTGGTCTCCTGACTTCAGGCTGTTCTGAATGTCTGACTGAATGAGCTCCGTGAGCGCCCCTTCATCGGGCAGCTTCACGTTGCTGTTGAGGTCGTCGTAGAAATCGCTGAAGTCGATGTGATCAAACTTAATGCCCTGCAGTTCGGCAATTTTGATACCCCGGCAGTCCGGGCTGCTGGCATCCCCGAAGCTGATGCCCAGCTGGTCGCGGCGGCCCTGCTCCTGCACGATGCGGGCAAGCTTGCTGTCGAACACGCAGTAGCCCTCTTTCTTCTGCAGGCAGACACCGAGCACCTTGCGGGAGCAGAAAGAGCCGACCTTCACAACAAGCTTCTTCTCCTTGCCGGTGCCGATTTCCTTTTCCTCGGTGTTGCACTGCGCAAGCCCCGCGTCCTGACCCCAGCCCCCACTCTTGCAGCAGTTGCTGAAGCCCGCCGCGCTCTGGCGGCAGGACATCCCCTTACCCGTAAACGCGGTGACCTGATTCGGATCGATGCCTTCGACGTTCTCGCCGTAGGCGGCGAGCGCGGCCAGCTGCGACACGGCCTGCTCGAAGTTCTGGTTTTCACCCGCCTGCATGGCCGAACAGCTGCCGTCTGAGCAGTAGAACTCGGAGCCGCAGAGGTAGCCGGTGCTCTTCACGGTGTGCGCACACTGATAGGTCAGCTTGTTGTAAACGCAGAAGTTGCCGATTTTCTGGGTGCAGGTGCGGGTGCCCTCGCTGCAGTTGGGGTCGTCGATATACGCCTGGCAGGTGTTGGTGTCGTCTTCATAGAGGTTCCACTGCGTGGTGTAGCCCCAGCAGTCGCTGTACAGGCTGTAGGCCTGACCGCCGACCGTCACCGAGCGGGTTTCACCGGGCTCGCTGCACGTCTCGCTCATCTTCACGGCGTCGCCCATGTCCGCCGGGCAGCTGCTGGTCCACTGCAGGTCGGCCTTCACCGTGTCGCGCACGCCCTGCATCGGAAACGTCATGCGGAAAACGTATTTCCCGCTCGCGATGTTTCTGAGAATGCCGTCACGAGTTGACTCGTAATAGCCGTCGGTGTCGTAGTGCAGCTGCAGGGTAATCACCTGTCCTTTGGTGACCTGCTGCGCAGAGATATTCATCGCACCGCTGTTGTTAATTTTCAGCTTAAACTGCTGACCGAAAGCCCGGATCGAGTAGCCCAGACGATCGCCGTGCCAGTCTGAAGCCGCCGGATAAAGCAGCTCCCAGGTGCCGCTGCTGATGGTGCCGTCTTCAGGTACCACGAAGTCGAACAGCATCCAGTAACCGTCCGCTTTTTGCCCAGCTACGTTGCGGGCATCCAGCACCAGCTGCGTGTTGTAGGCCTCGCGCGAACCGGTGGTCACGATGGTCGCCTTGCGGGTGCAGGACTGCGTCAGGCTGTTGGCCAGCTCGCAGGCATGCTTGGTGTACGTGGTTTTGTTCAGCTCCTGCGCCACGCACTGGCTGCCGTTCACGCCGGTAATGGCACTGGCGTTTTCACGGATTTCGTCGCTGTACTTCATCATGTCCGAGTCGTAGCTGAGCTTGTCCGCCGGGTTGTTCACGTACGATTCCCGCGCGGTCTGCCCGAGGTCGGACTCCGTGAGCCCTTTCTGGCCCTGTACGTCGATGTCGCTCGACGTCTGCGTCGGGTCGCTGTAGAGATTGCGCTGCGGCGCGTCCGCGCTGTAATTGTCAAAATAGCTGTCCGGATCGGCGCTGGTCGTCCCGCTTGCCGACTGACCAGCGCGGATGCCTTCCTGATTCGACGCATCCATGGTTGCCGCCTGAATGCTTGCGGACAGGCAGGCCAGCAGCAGCCCCTGCAGCAGGGAGCGTGTGGGTGTGTTCATCTGGGTTTTCCGTAAGCGTGAAAGGTTGCCCGCCGCAGCGGGCAGAGCGTCAGGGGTTGTCCCGGCAGTCGCCGCGCTGACCAATCATGTCCAGCGCCTGACTCAGCGCGACGTTGCCGTAAACGATGTCAAAGTGGTCGCCGCACTTCTTCACCAGCGCCGGAACCTGCTTCACGCCGTATCGCGCAAAGCGCACCGGGTCTATCTGTATTCCGCGCACTTTGTAGGTGGTGATGAGGTTCAGCATGTACTTCGCCGTATGATCCATGTTGTCGTTGATAAGCCCCCGGAAGTAGACGGGGATGTTTTTCGCCTCCGCCGCCTTCATCAGGATGGCCAGCTCTTTATCCGGCAGGGAAGACGACAGGAAGTACGCCGTCTCGTTTTCGGTGCTGGTCACCTGCGTGCCGTCTTCCGCCAGCACCGGCAGGCTGCCGGTCAGGCAGGCGCTGAAGAGCAGCGCCGCGTTCAGTCGTTTCATGTGTGCCTCGCTTACATCACGCAGTTGCGTTTTTTCCAGATGAGGTAGCCGTAGTTCTTCTTGCTTGTCGGCATCTCCTTGCCCGTCTGCCACAGCATCACGTTGCGCCCCAGCGGGTGGCAGGACGCCACGTCCGGGATGGTGTTCACCATCTGGTAGCGGTAGCGGCTTTTCGGCAGGATGACTGAGGGGTACTCGTAGCAGACCGCAACGTCATACGGCACGGTGTCGAGGATGAGCCCCTCGCGATGCAGCTTGAAATCCATGCGCTCGGAGAGCAGCACCGAGCTGTTGAGCCCGCTCGACTCGTTGACGATGTTGCCGGTAAACGGGTACATCGAGCCGTGGGAGCCGGCACACCAGAACAGCGCGTCTATCGGGCGGCTCACGCCGGAGGCCACCGCGTCAGCCGCGCAGGCCATCTGCGCAATCGGGTTGGCAAACAGCATCACCTCGGGGTTCAGGAACAGCGCCAGGTTGTCGTTCTGCCAGGTCGGGTCCAGCTCCGACAGGTAGCCGATGTCGTACTCGCCGCCCTGCAGGCACATCTCGGAGGTGATAATGCTGAGCCACGAAATCAGCGGGTACTTGTACCAGTGGACGTGGTAGAAGGTGCCGGGGTGCTCGTTCGCTGTTTTGGTGCCGACACCCGTGCCGGTGTTCGGAATGTTGATGTTGAAGCCGCCCATGTTCACCATGCAGCCCGGCGAGCGGGTTACGTCCGTCATCGCAAACGGCTCCCAGTACCCCACCGCGACACCGGTACGCTCAAAAATCGGCGGCGGTATCGGGCAAATCTGAATGGGCGAGGCCGGGTTGTCGGTGTCGGGAAGCGTACCGGCAGAGACCTGCACGCTGCCCACGCTCATCGGGAAAATGCACTCCCAGCAGACGTCGGTGATGGAATTCACCCAGCGTCCCTCACAGGTCAGGGACGAGTTGCCGTTGCTGCCCTCCGAGTCAGCGGCCCAGGCGGGCTGACAGATCCACATCGCCAGCGCCAGTAAAGCCGTGCGCCAGACCATGTCAGCCCCCTTTCTTCAGGCCGCCGCGCGCTTTTGCCACCGCGGCCTGCAGCGCCTCTAGGCTGGTTGCGCCCGGGATCACGCTGACGTTGTCAGCGGTCGCGCCCTTCACCGGCATAACGAAAAAGGCGGGCGTACCCTGAATGCCCAGGCGCTTCGCCAGCGCGTTGTTGGCTTCCAGCACCGCCCCCATCGCTTCCACTTCGGCTTTTGGCGTCGACGTTACCCCCGCTTTCACCGCCGCCTCGCGAATGTCCGCGTCCAGCAGTTTGCCCTCGTTATGGCCGGTGGCGTACAGCGCAGCGTGGTAGAGGTGATACACCTCTGCACCGCCCGTTTTGTAAAGGGACAGCCCGACTTTCGCCGCCTGAATGGAGGCAGGCCAGCGGCTGCCGAAGATCGGCCACTCCTTATAGATGAAACGCACGTCCGGGTTGTGGCTGATGAACTGCTCCACGGTCGGGGCGACCTTCGCGCAGTAGATGCACTGATAGTCGAAGAACTGAATGACCGCGACGTCGCCTTCCGGATGCAGCACCGGCGAAGTCGGATCGTTCAGCAGCGCGGCCTGATCCTGCAGGGCTGCCGTCACGGCGGACCCAAGCTGCTTGCTCTGTGCCTGCGCCTGCAGCTTCTGGCTCATCTCGATCAGAATTTCCGGGTGCGCGCGAAGATAGTCTGCCGCCACTTCCCCGATCTGCGCTTTCTGCGCGGCGCTGAACGGCGCTTCAGTGGCGAAGGAGTGACCTGTCAGGCTCAGCGTCAGGATGGTGGTGAGGATGTGCTTTTTCATGTCGGGCTCCGTTAGCGGTCGGGAAGACCAAATTCAGTAATAAGGAAGCGTTTTTGTCCGGGCGCCTGCTTCACTTCCGCAGGCACCTGCGTGATGCCGAACTTTTTCGTGATGCTGCCGGTCTGGTCAAAGTAGACGCGGCTGCTGAGCGCCTGCGCGCCGTCCCGCACGTTGCCGTTGACCAGGATGACCCGGGAGGACGTGGTGTGCGGCACCTGCTGCTTCATCCAGGCAATCTGCCGGTCGTCGTCGGCGTCGATGAAGTAGAGGGTCTCGTCGAACACCGGAATGACGTCGAACGGATTGACCTTTTCTCCCTTGTGCGCAAACACCACGCCGTTCTGGTCGGCGATATCGCGCTGCACGGTGAAAGACGGGTCAAACAGGCGGCTGCGGGTCTCGCGTCCGGTGGTGATGCCCTCCACCGGTGGCGGTCGCATCGCCCTCTCTTCCGCCTTTTTCTGCATCTCCTGCTCAATCTGCGCCTGCGATTTTCCGGCGAAGTGCTGTTCCAGGTTCTTCTTCAGCACGGTAATGAGGTCGTGTTCGCGGATGTCCCAGGTATCGCCAAAGGTACCGAGGTCAGAGGCCACTGCCTGCAGGCTCAGGGCGGCGAACAGCGCGCCGGCGGCAACGCGCGCCAGCGGGGTAACGTGTTTCATCGGGAAGCTCCCGGTTTAGGGTGATCGGGTGGGGTTATTTCGCTGCGCCGGCCTTCATCAGCTCGACGAGCCGGGCCTGAATCTCCGGCGTCGCGTCAGGCAGGCCGGTCACTACGGCGGGGCTCACCAGAATGGCCGCACCGTGCGAGGCCACGTATTCTGACGTGGCGGTGGTGACGCTCTGGTCGAAGCGCGTCAGCAGCGAACGACGCTGTTCGTCAGTCAGGTCCAGCTTTGCGCTCTGGCGGATCAGCGCGTTGGTCGTACCCTTCATGTCGAAGGTGACCAGGACGGGCGGCTTCAGCCAGAGGAACCACGCGGCGGCGCACGCGCCGACACTGAGCAATACGGACCCGACAACGCAGGTCGCACTCTGTTTGATATCCATTCCAGACTCCTTTGCAGGGAAAATGATGCGTATGGGTTCTGCGCGCGGTTAATACAGGTGGAACACCAGGAAGACGACGCCCACCATGACCAGATAAACAATCACGTATTTCATGAATTTAGGGTTCAAATCTCCATCTCCTTCAGCATGTGGATGATGTCGCGCTTATGTGCGTCGTTGTCGGCCATCTCAAACAAAATGTCCTTGATGTCGGCGCCTTCACGCAGGCGCTTTTCGCGGTAAGTAAAGTCCTCTCCTTTCGAGGAGAACAGGCCGTCGCTCAGCGGATCGAGAATGAGGCGGTGGAAGCTGGAGAACTCCCCGACGCTCAGCAGGAACGAGCTGTAGCGCGCCTTTTTCGCCGGCGGGAACTTGCGGATCATTTCCCACTCCAGCTCGTTGAACGCGTGCGGCTCCTCCTTCTGGAAGGTGGTGAACGACTTGGCATCCTGCATACAGGTGAACTTGAACGAGCTGTTGTCGTAGGCCGCGAGCGCCGCCGTGGACAGGTTTTTATCGCGTATCGCCTGCGTCACCGTGCCGTAAGAGCCGTTGTGGCGGCGGGCGGTACGGTAACCCTCTTCAATGAAGTCCTTTATCTTGGTGCTGGAGCCGCCGAGCAGCTTCCACCCTTCGTCGATGATGTTCATTTTCCGCATGCTGCGCGGCGTGGTGTACATCATGTTCTCGTTCCAGATCATGATGCTGAAGAGGACCGCCGACAGCAGATCCTGCTGCTTGCGCAGGTCACCCAGCTCGGTGACCACGAACTGCAGGTCCGGCCTGAGCGTCGGCTCGGACGAGTTGAAAAACCTGCCGTAGATGCCCCCGGTGCTGTACTTGCTGAGCAGCGTGGTGATTTCATCAATGCGTCCGCCAATCTGCGAGGAGTACTCGCGGCTGACGGCGGCCTGTCTTTTCTTCAGGTAAGCAATGACGTGATCGATGCGCATGTCCTGCTGATACTGCGGCCACGATTCGGTAATGGCCTCCAGGATCATGGATTCGTGCACCTCGTCCAGCAGGCCGTTGGGGCTCGCCAGGATGCACAGCTGATCGCGGATGCGTTCGGCGGCGAGCGTGATGTCGGTGACGTTGGCAAACGGGTTGAAGCGAAGCGAGTCGCCGTTGATGTAGGTGCCGCCCAGGCTGCTGCAGGCCGCCTTGTAGGAGTCGCCGATGTCCTGCACCGCCACCGTTCCACCCTTGTCGAGCACCGAGCGGGCGATGGAGTTGGCCAGCACCGACTTGCCCGCGCCCGAGGTGCCCGACATAAACCAGTTGAAGTTGGTGTTCGGCAGGCTTTCGTCAAACACGTCGATAAACGCCACCTGGTTGCGGTAGCTCGGAATGAGAATGCCCGAGGCGCACAGCTTGTTATCGCCAATCACCGGCATCAGGTTCACCGCGTGAAAGGACTCCGAGCGCTGAATGCCGCCGGTCTTGCGACAGTCGTCGCGCAGCTTCTTGTTCACCATCGCAAAAGGCAGCGTGGCCATCAGGTTGCGCAGCTGCATAAAGTCGGCGCGCACGAAGCGCAGGCCCTGCGCGGCAAAGGCGTTGCGCGCCTTCTCGGTGTAGCGGGACGTCAGGTCGTCGTCGTCCGGGCAGAACAGCGTGATGCCGTAGAAGTAGCTGGTGAGCGAAGTCTGGTTCGACAGCAGCCGCGCGCGGGCATCTTTCCACTCGGCGTGCTGGCGCGTGGTGGATGGGATGTACTTGGCGTAGCTGGTGTTCACGCGCGAGTCCAGCGACAGAAAGCGGCTGTTGGCCTCCCCCTGACTCTTCATCTGCTCCTCGGTGGTCAGTACCATCGTGCAGATAAACGGGCAGGGTATACCGTTGGTCGGCGACATCAGGTCCTGAATAATGTTGCCGTTCTGCCAGAGATAGTGTTCCTGCGGGTTGCGGTCGAGGTTCAGGTTTACCATGCGCGCCGCAAACGGCTTGTTTTTCGCGTCGCTTCCCTCAATGCGGATATGTGAGGGTTTTACCCGCCAGGACGTAGTGCGATCTACAAACTGCGTGCCGAGATCGGCCGCCGGATCGTATTCGCTGTCGTAGCGCTCAAGCCGTGCTGGGTCGTGGTTGAAGAACTCGCGCAGCACGCTGCTGAACTCCGAAACCCCGATGGCAGATGACCAGAGGTCGGCGGCATTGAGGGCGTTGAGCAAATTTCGGCGCACGTCGCGCACGCGGATCATGTCGGTTTCGCTGAGGTTTCTGACCGGTGTTGCCCAGATAAAGAACAGGCGGTAGTCACGCAGGGTCAGCGGATGGTCGAGGCCGTTGTTGTAGGTGTAGCGCGCGCCGTTGAGGAAAAAACGCGCGGTCACGTCGTTACATTCGTCTGCCCGGTGCCCCTTCCAGGCGAAGTTTTTCAGCCCCTGCTCCACCTGCTCTTTCACGGCGCGGGTGGAAACCAGCATTACCTGCAGCGGGATATCGCGGGGGGCCACGTCGCGCAGCAGGTACTCCAGGCTTTCGGCAAGCTTTTCATTGGCGCCAATCAGCGGCTGACACTCCACCACAAAGCCCACCGACTCCTTGTTCACCCAAATCTGGCTTTCGGTGTCGTAGTCTTTATAGGGCAGCAGGTCGCGGATGTGGGGATAGTCCATATCCTGCAGCTTCTGACGCGTCTCGTTCGTGGTGTCGCGCTCACCCAGAATGCCCGCCACCGTGTCCACCACGTTCAGCGGATCAAAGCGGAAGCCTTTCAGAAATTTCATGCGGACCTCACATCAGGATGCCGTTCCAGTCACCGTGACTGGAAACGCTGTAAATAACTTCGCCCATGTGGACGCTGTTGTCGGGGGAGACGAAAGGGGCGATCCAGATGCGTGCCACCCCGTCCGGGCGGCGAAACGCAGCGGCGGGCTCCGGAGAGCAGTGCGCGGCGCTGCAGTACGCGGTCTGATTAGTGGTGGTGTGCAGCACGCCGTTTTCCCGCGTGAACGGCCGGACCTTACCCGAGGCACCCAGACGCAGCGGTATGCTCTCGCGGTCGCCACTACGACCGCCGGGGACTTCAGCCTGCGGGTCAAGGCGGATGGTGCCGGTATCAATCAGGCGATAGTCATCGAGGCGGATGCCTACGCCGGTAAATCCGGCGGTACCTGACGCCGCTGCAGGCGCGTTGCCACTGCTGCCTGAGGACATGTCGTCGGCCTGAGACATCCAGACGCCGGTATCATTTGCCGGCTTATCGAACTCAAAGTCGCTGTTCATGCCTGCGCAGCCGCCGAGCATCATGGCCAGCGCGCAGACGGTCAGAGCGTGTTTCTTAGTCATGGGGCTCTCCGTTGAAGTCTGAAATTTCGGTAAAGTCGATCCAGAGATCGCCGTTCCTGCCGTGGGTGCCGAGACGGGACAGCATGCTCATGGCGAAGGCGTCGCCGGGTGCCACCTCCAGCAGACGACGCAGCGTCTCCCCGAACAGTGCGACGTAACCGTCGTCAGGGATGAGGCCCGGCTTGCAGTAGAGCTTTTTGACGCTGTAGCCCACCGCCTGCAGTCCCGGGATGCGCGCGTCAGCGTCGCGCCCGAAGCAGCTCACCGTCCGCTCGGTAAACACCATCCAGCCGCAGTGCTCGGCGTGACGAAGCCGGATTTTTGCCTCCGTCATTGCGTGACGCCTTGCGGGGTCATGTTCTTCACCTGCCCGCCCGATGGGGTGACGAAGTCATTCATGTTGAGCTTTGTCGCGTCGCCGAGTTTGCCCACCAGGTCCGGCGGCAGGTCGCTGTTGCTTCTGGCCTGCGTCTGGGTGTCCTGCTGCTGCGTACCGTTGCGCTTCTCTTCTTTCGCGAGCTTCGCCGCTTCTTCATCCTCAATAAACTTCACCCGGAACCCCTCAATGAAGACCACCTCCACGCGGTTCGCCGCGCCAATCGGAATGATCGGGTGATACTGTTCGGCGCGTTCGATGTAGTAGTCGGCAAGCTTGTCCGCCGCTTTGCCCACGCCGCCGCCTACGGCGCTGCGCGCCACGTCACCGCCGCTGACGGAACTGGTGGCGCCAATGCCGGTGACCGTCTGACCCACCTGTGAGGCGCTCTGTCCGAGCCCGCCCAGCGCGCCTGCGGTGAACGCCAGCCCGAGAATTTTGCCGTTGCGCATCACCGGCACGCCCTTGATGCCGTTCTTGCCGTAGAAGGCCACGTGCCCCTTCACGGCCTGGTCGATATGCTTGCCGTCGATGATGCAGGACAGCCGCTGGAGCTGAACGATCGCGCGCTCGCTGGAGATGTCGCCGTAGGCCGCCGCCGTAACGAAGCAGTTGTCGAGGTGCACAAACTTGTTATTACCCGGCAGATGCGCCCTGCCCTTGAGCTTGAACTGCATGGGGACCAGGTTGTTCTCGCCGCGCACCGAGGCGTTGGCGTCAGCCCCCTCAATGATGATGGCGTCAGAGAAGGTGCCGGTCGGTACCCAGAAAGAGGCGTCCTTCGTTTTCGGCTCAAACTGCGAGTAGTCGAAGGTCTGGTTATCAATCTGCCCGGTCTGCACCGGCGCGGGCGCAAAGGTGTACTCCGTTCGTGGCTGCGTATTGACCGCCCCCTGCTGCGCTGCCTGTCCGGCCGGAGCGGCCTTTTGCTGATTCTTAAGCTGGTCCATAAGGTCGCTCACGTTCTGCTGCAGCGACTTGTTGTTGTTCATCACGTCCGACATCTGGTCTTTCAGTGACTTGAAGTCCTTCTGCATTGAAGAGAGCTGCTCCCGCGCTTCCTTTTCGCGATTCTGCGCGCTCACCAGCAGCGAACCCTGCCCGGAGCCGTCAAAGGCGTTGACCACACCCCCGCCGGTCAGGTCTGGCTCGGCGGAGGCCTTATCCGGCTTGCTTTCATGACTCCCGGTTTTGCCGCTGGCGCCCCGGTTGGCCAGATACAGTCCGCCGATAATCACGGCGGCAGCGGCGAGAATGATGCCAAACAGGCGGCGCTGCTTGCTGCGGACCAGGCTGTTAAGGTTCATCCGGGCCTCCCTTCGTGCGGAACACGGTGATGACAGACACCTTCGCGCCCGGCTCCAGCACGTCGAGCTGCGGATGAAACGCCACCGCCATCACGCCCGGGCTCCAGAAGTAGCGCTCGCTCAGGCGGATACGCTGCGTGGAAAGGCTGGTGACGTCGGTGCGCACGATGCGCACGCGGTCGCCCTGCCAGGCGGTCACCGGGCGCAGCGCAAACGCGCTTTTCGCGGCGTCACTGACCGGCACGTCGGTGTTTTGACTGAACACGTAGCCATCAGGTTTGCGGTTGGTGAGGAAGCGGCCGACCAGCGTGCTGATGAGCGCGCTGTAAGTGTCCTGCTTCTGCTCAAAGGTTCTGGCCTCTTCCGTGCCCTGCACCTCGCGGTTATCAACGGTGAGGCTCAGGCCCGCGCGTTTGCCGGGCGTGGCCTGCACCGAGAAGGCAAAGCCCGACGCGGTCTGCACAAACATCGTGAACGGCTTGTCGGTGACGGTGGAAAACACAATCGCGCCTTCCGGCGTGGGCGATTTGGCGCTCAGCACGCCCTGCGCTGCCTGCACGCTGAGGATGCGGTCATCAGATACGCGCAGGTAATTCGGGTTGGTGTTGCTCACCGCCGCGTTCACGCGCGCGCCGGGGTTGAGGGTCAGTTGTTCCGCACGGGCGTTGAGCGCCGTCAGCAGCGCCACGGCGCTGATAAGCAGATGTTTACGCATCGGGAACCTCCAGGAATGCGTTCCAGCAGAGACGGTTGTTGCGGGTATCAGTGCGCAGGCGGTAGTGCTTCTTCACCGGCCTGCCGTCGTGCAGCCCGTAAGTCAGCTGTAGATCGCCGGTAACGTCGACGATGCCCCTGTCCGGCCAGACGCTGACGTCTTTCGGGTAGAACACCGAGCCGCCGCTGTTGCCTTTCACGCGTGAAGCCTCATCCGCGAGCACGCCCTTAATGGATTTCTCAGCGCCGTCGCAGGCGCCTGCCAGCAGCATTTCGTGGCTGGCCTCGGCGTTTTTGTCGGAGATGTTCAGGCGCAGATTGAGCCATGCCAGCGCCATCAGGCGCAGATAGCGGGCATCGCCGCGCTCGCCGGTAAAGCTGAACGGCGTATCCGCGCCGAAGGGAACAATGATGGTCTGACGGTTATTGAGGAGCTGATTCATCAGCGCGCGGTTATCACCGTAAAGGCGCCAGCACAAAGCCAGCGCGAGGATCGCGATAACGAGCAGCACCAGAATCGCCACGGCCATGTTGCGGTTGCCCGCCGAACGCAGCTTTAATTCCATTATGTCTCCGGAGAGGGTCAGGCGACCCAGTGCCGTTTGTAGCTGTCGGGCAGGATGCTGATAAAGAAGCGCATCACTGAGGTGGGCAGGCACCAGTACGCAAGGTTGAGAAGATACTGAGATCCACGGCCTTTCTTGAGGTGACGTATTCCAACCACGGCGGCCAAGAGCGTGGGGCCAAAAATCCACATGTTGAGAAAGATGGCCAGCAGTGCCAGCGGCACGTACAGGCAGAACTCATCAGGTGGCAGCCCCACGAACCGCTTTTGCTCGGAAAACGTAGCCGCACAGGTATACCGGTCACGTTTATCCATAAGCAGCCTTTAAGCAGGAATAACGTTGAAGGCAACGTTCACAAACACCAGCAGCGCCGCGATGCTACCGAACAGCGCCAGGTTCTTGGTTTTGATGTAGGTGAAAGCGATGAATGCAATCTCAATCACATAAAGGATATACACGACAGCGGAGTTTCCGCCGAACGTATCCGTAACATCAGTTTTGGCCCCGGCGAAGTAGTCCTGAGCGTGGGCGGGCATCACAGAAACAGCCAGGATCGCCAGTGCAGAAAGCAGCGCGGTAGTACTCAGTTTTTTCCACGCTACCGCCCCTGCCTTGCGGCAGTAAGTTACAGACGAAGAGAGAGAGCCCTTCATAGGTTTTTTCCTCAGTTAGAGATATAATGATCAGTCGGTTGAACTATCGTTTGTCGTTGTCCTGATGGACTTAAGTCAAATTTTGTTCTTTCTGATTACGCCTCCTTTACATATCTATGGGATTGAAACAGAAACTTACGATTTCTTAACTGGCTGACGTTTTTTTACGCTCCACGATCACACACTTCAATATAAGTTATTGATCTTACTGATCAATTTCATTTATCGTTAAGGTGAGCGATTTCACTTAAGTCACTAACCGATTGAATGGAAATGAAAAATCATGGCTGAGACTGCCGATTTGGTTGTTCATATCGCCGATCCGGCGGGCGTCACGGCTGAGATTTTTAGGACAAATGATGAGGCCGACTTAAGTAACCTTCTGAACGAAGCGTTGCTGCATTACATACGCGATCCCGGCTGGTTTGAGGTCAACACACCGAAAGGCCACTTCTACGCCTGCCAGCTCGTCACCTACCCTTTCCTGTCCGTGCTGAGTAAATATGCCTATTCCTCTCAGGTGAAAATCCTTGCTGAACGCGTAAGGAAGATTATCTATCCCTATTATTCAGACACTGTTGTGCCGGACGCCTGGATACTGATAAACCGGGATTTAGTCACCCCGTTACGCCGCCCCACGGTGAACCTCTGGCTGGCGCGTAAATTAAATAACAGCCTGAATAAATCCGTGTTCATCGAACCGGATGCAGAGGCTGAAAATAAACATGACGCCCCTCCGGTAATATCCGCGCTGCCTGCACCGGCAGTAAAAGACACACCGCCTTCCAGGCCGAAAAAAAGAAAAGGCGGACCCGATCCCGAAAAAGTCATGGCGCGTGTCACGCTGGGCTGGCGCGTCAGGGATATCTGCGAAGAACAAAAATGTTCTGAAGGCTACGTCTATAACCTGATTAAATCCCGCAAGGGAATGTCGGCGATGGCGTTGCGCTGGAAGCAGTGGGAGTTAATATCGGCCATGTATCACGCGGACCCGAAAATAACCGTTGATGAAATCGAGAAGACTTTCGGTATCACCCGCGCCGCCGTGTATTACGCTGTCCGAAAAATAGCGGAACGCGACGGTAAAGCTTTAACGCCCCGGGAACGCGAAAAGAAGCTGACGCCCGGTGATGCTCAAAACATTCAGAAAAAATTAGAGGACGGAGCGCTAAGAAAAGATATTCTCGCCGAGTACGGCATTACCGCAGAGACGCTGATTAAACACATCGGCACGCGCGAGGATTACCGACCCGTTCCGGAAGAATTAAAAGAACAAGTCATTCGGCTGCGCGTGCAGGGAAAAACCTTGCAGCAGACGGCGGATATTCTTGGTGTTACGGTTTCCACAGTGAAGGACGCCTGGAAGGAAAAGAAGCATTCGCCTGACATTCAGGAAAAGCGGGTTAAATACGATAACCGGAACCCTCTTTCTAAACGCGACCGCGATCAGGCCGTCAATGCTGTTTTAATCGACGGGCACACCCGTAAACAGATTTATACCCAATACGGTATCAATGCGCTGACCCTGCGACGCTATATTCGGGAAGCGCAGAAGAGAGAACTCAAAGCGCTACAGGAAAAGGATGACAATTCGAAAGACAGTGATAATAACTGAGTAATCAAGTCTGGTGCCGGAGAGAAAGAACCAGACACAATAAAGGTTTATTTAAAATACTCCTGCAACTTTCCGGCAACGCGTTCGTTCACAGCCTTAACCCACTCAGGATCAAGAACCATTTCATTCTTAATAACCTTGCTGGGATCAACAGTTTCCTTCTGGACGCCGAAGATAGCGTCAGTGATAAAACCGCTGACGAGAACGTTTTTAGCAATGAATTCCAGCTTCTGGTCAAGCGTTTTCTCAGAGGCATCTTTGTTGATTTTATTTTCATAAACCCGAAGTCCGAGCTTGAACATTTCCATTACGAATGCCGAGCGATTGGCCGTATCGCGCGACTCACCGTCTTCCAGTTTTTTTTCTAAGTGCCCGTCGATCTTTTCCAGCAGGGAAAAAGGGATCGTAAGATTTACCCGATTACGCTTACCTGAATTATCGTCATTCATATTTGTTTCTCACTCTCATTTTTATTTACGCATCAGAAGAACACATCTGACCAGTTCATCTGGAAGGATTTATGTCGGCTTCCTTGAACAACCATCAGGTAACAGGCCCCTTTAAATTGGGTAACCATATGGAAACCATCTAACCTAAAAATATTCTAACCTACTGATATAGTTATAACAAACCCTCTGGTAACCTTAAAAAAACCTTCTGGATTCCAAAAGGTTACCATCTGGTAACTAAACATCAGCCTAAATTCTCTACGATTTCACGTTAACTCACTGATCTGGAATGCATAATTAGACAAATATTAATTTGCGAGTGGTGTGTAAAAATCACTTTCTTATGATATTATTGAGAGCAACAACCTTTGGCCTTTTCAAAACCGGAGCCGCAATGCGACTATTTTGGTACGCTGCTGCCCTGCTGGTTACAGGCATTATCCCGACCAGCGTAAAAGCGGACTGTTTTTTTAAAGCAGGTGAATGGTACTCCATTGATCCGGATTACCTTCGGGCTATCGCCTGGCAGGAATCGCGCTATAACCCGGCGGCCGTAAATACCAATTTCTCCAAGGACGGGAAACCGGGAAGCAGCGATTACGGCATCATGCAGATTAATACGGTCACCATGCGCGGATTACAAAAGGAATACCCGGGGCTGAGCAAAGAAAAGCTGCTGTCCGATCCGTGCCTCAATATTTACATCGGGGCGATGCTGCTGCGACGAAATTTCAATCAGTACGGAACCACGTGGCTGGCGGTGGGAATGTACAACGCCGGAATGAAGAATATCCCAGTGACGATCAAGAATCGCTATAACTACGCAATGATCATCGACGGGCATTATAAAGGGATCAAGGCCGGAAAGATCCCCCGCGTGCCCGTGGGCTGATGCCCGTTATCTATTTCTCCTGTAGGCGAGAGAACAGTTATCCACTTCTGCGCGCCGGTTAATCCTCAGACAACATTGAACGTCACCGCGCAGAATTGCCCGTGACGGTTCAATACCGGAACTGGGCAACCCGGGTCGCGATATAAAATTTCAAAATTCTCTATACGAGATAGTTATGTAAATCACTTCTCTCTCTCGTTCTTTAATTTTCCGACAGAAAAGCGAGGCAAAAAAATGGAGCCTTTCGACTCCTTCTTACTTACGCTTTGGTTACCGCAAGTATCTTATTTATTTCACCCTGAATGCCCTGACCATGGCCAAAGTAATCCGGACGGATACGCCAGAGTTCGCCAGAATTGTACCGGGCAACAGAAACCTCTTCCCCATCAAGCAGGTGATCGTATTTGATTTTAAGGATCCCGATAGCCTGCAGTTTCATTGCGTCTGAGTAATCACGGTCAACAAAGACATAGCCTACCCCGCCATAAATTTCATTGAACGGAGACGAGCAGGAAACAGACATATCCTGCATCCCGTCAAAATAACTGTCCCGGTATTTCCACGTTATCTCTTTTATCTGCTCTTCCGTCGGGCCATCTGTCCAGTTCACGCTGACGCTGTCATAACTTCGCTTGCGAACAGAAAATTTAACGCCCGGAAATTTCGCCTTCAGCTCTTTGCGAATATTTTTCGTCACCTGCACCGCTCCTTTTTTCTCCTGCGACAGGTCTGAATATTCCGGTGCGGATTTCATGCGTTCACATTCAGCACGATATTGTTGCTCTTCTGCCTCCCGATCCAGTTCTTCCCGGCGCACTTCCGCTTCCGCATTTTTAACTATGCGCTCAACTTCTTCCGGCGTTTTTATTTCCGGAAATATACTCCACTGCCTGCCGTGCAGAATGCTTTCGGGCAGCCTCCGGGATATTGTTCCGCTCTCGAACGCAATATCAAAAGTGGCATTTCCGCCATATGAAACTACACCTGAAAGCGTTCCCACTGAAGCCGTTTTCTGCTCGCCGTGGATGGCAAACACCACCCCACGACCGCGATTGTAGAGCACCGTACTGACAACCTGACCAATGACTACTGCCTGCGCATTTTGCATTTTCATTTCAGTTTTCCTTAAGTCGGTAAAGATGAAAGCGCGACCCGCTGAGGCAGGCCGCCGCACGCTTTCAGAAAGGGATCTCGTTAAGTCCGGCATCAACGCCACTGGCAGTTTCCTGATTTGCACGCTCAGGATTCAGGGCTTTCTCTAGCGTGAGAAAACCACGCGCAACGTCACTGGCCTGGTAGTGATCAAGCCCAGCCTCAATCGCCGCATCGAAGGCCGCCAGAAACTTCTGCACTTCCTCGTTCCGCACCTCAGAAGCCCGACGGATATACTCCCGGCTGGCCTTCTGATATGAGTCCGTGCGATAAAAGACCTGCTCACGACTGGCAATGAGATAACGCCCGGCAGTGTTCTCTCCCATGTCGTACAGCGCCGTCATGCCGCCCTCTGAACCCGTCAGACGTGGCAGCGCCCTGTGCCCCGCCTCAATCAGCGCGTGCGCAGGTCGTTTGCACTGACGCAGATTTTTTGGCCGTTAACCCATGTTTTGGAAGATTCTGAAGCGGCGACGTTGACGTTGTTTGTGTGCATGCTGCATCTCCTGTCAGGTGGTTAATTCATGTTTCGGTGAGTTCCTCGCGGCAAAGGGCTGAGAAGTACGGGCAGGCGGCAGTGACCAGGGCGCCTCCGGCGTGCATTTCACCCTGGTGACTGACGAATGACTGTGCTTGGATTCGCCCGCCGCGTGGAAGCTACCGCAACATGACCACCGCGCCGGTAATGAGCAGGCACACACCCGACCGCAACGCGGGCGTCCTTAGCGGCCACGTCTGTTTGTGGCCAGTGAAAGCGCTGGCGAGAGCCAGCTGCAGGGGTTGGATTGGCCGTTGCCATCAGACCCTAGCCGTCAGGCCCGAAACGCCGCTTCTGGTGGTTCGGCGGAGCTTACCGGCTTGCCGGTTAGCGCAGTCGGGCTCGACGACCCGGCCTGCCGGGGAGCCGAAGGGGGCCATCCGTTTGTTGATGTTTTGAGATTTAATGACCAGGAAACCGGAGAAGCAGCGGCTGCACACTACAAGACTTAACCGCTACAGAAAGCAGAGAGAGAAGTAAGAGAAATGAAAGAGATAAGCGACAACGTAGAGACAGCGCCCCGCACAGATAAAGCGCAGGCGATGGGGGTTGACCGGTGCGTCAGCACCGGTGTTCTCCGGCCCGCAGGGCCGCCCGCTTTTGAGAGCGCCTGAAGCGGGCAGGATTTCCCCCCGCCCCGCTCCCGGCTGACCTCATATTAGTGAGCAAGTCTGTTTTCATACAGGTTAGAGACAAGAGAATCCTTTATGTCTTCCCAGACCATTTCTCCATTATCACCAAACAGCTCAGTGACAATCTCTCTCGTCAGGAGCCAGGCACAGATCACCGCCGCCGGGATCTTCGGGCAACGGAGTGACCAGTCTGTGACTGATTCGCTCACGTGCCCGGCAATGCTCAATGCCACGCTGTGCAGCGCTTCAAAACGATCGCTACGGGATAACTGCGAAGTGCGGTCGCTCAGTGCAATCAGAGACGTCATATCAGCCGCCATAAACGGCGATAAACCACGGGTGTTAAGCCGTGCACCCCACGTTTTGTGCTCGGGACGGACAAAGGCAGCGAGCGCCGCATTAACGTCTGAGTTGCCCAGCCAAGACGCATCAACAACCGGTGCACCTAATTTATCTGCCTGTACGCGAAGCTGACGGGCTGTTTCAAAGTTGTCCCAACCTGATTCCATTGCGGCTTCCTCGCGAAGCACCTGCTGCTCTTCTGCGATGCGGGCAATTTCGACGGGATCGGTGACGTGCGCATACCAGGTCATCTTTCTCGCATCCCCGGTCAGCACTCTGCGGCGCTCGCTGTCATGGATGATGATAATGCGCGGAGAAAAACTGACCGGCCCCATATCGCGCCCGAAATCGCTGTCGTAATAGTCGTGATCTTCTTTGCGCGCGTCCCATTCATCTTCAAGCCAGGCAGCGGCAGCAATAGCCATTGCCTCAGCAATACTCCAGGCGCGTCCCAGATGCATGGTGCTGTCCCGCCAGTAGGTGCCGAAAATCGGGTCGTCTTCCGGATACTCTGCACGGCCTTCCACGTCCACACTGAATGGCTTCTGTTTCTCCGTTTCAACGGCAACAAATTTTTCACGCCCACCAGCTGCCTGTTCTAAAAACGTTTGCAGACCTGGCAGCGTACGCGGATGGATATCCCACCAGAAAATGCGGCCACAATTGATTGCCAGCGCCTCAACGGACTTGACCATTTCATAAACTGCCTCAGAGTTAACAGCCCCTATCTCTGACAGGCTTTCAACGGTAATGGCCGCATCACGCGCGCAGTAAAGCAGATCGTTCTCTTCATCCCACTCAACACCCAAGTGATCCAGTGAATCAAACATGAGCAGCTCACCCTCAATCCCGGCGAGACGAAACAGCAGGTCATTTTTACGCTCAAGCCAGAGCGCTGTCGGGCTTTTCACCCATGTTTTGGAAGATTCTGAAGCGGCGACGTTGACGTTGTTTGTGTGCATGCTGCATCTCCTGTCAGGTGGTTAATTCATGTTTCGGTGAGTTCCTCGCGGCAAAGGGCTGAGAAGTACGGGCAGGCGGCAGTGACCAGGGCGCCTCCGGCGTGCATTTCACCCTGGTGACTGACGAATGACTGTGCTTGGATTCGCCCGCCGCGTGGGACCAACCGCAACATGACCACCGAGCCGGAAATGAGCCGGCACACACCCGACCGCAAGGCGGGCGTCCTTAGCGGCCACATCTGTTTGTGGCCAGTGAACGCGCGGGCGCACGCCCGCTGCAGGGGTTGATTTGGTCGTTGCCATCAGACCCTAGCCGCCAGGCCCGAAACGCCGCTTCTGGCGGTTCGGCGGAGCTTGCCGGCTTGCCGGTTAGCGCAGTCGGGCTCGACGACCCGGCCAGCCGGGGAGCCGAAGGGGGCCATCAGGGTGGTAACGCTTTCAGGTTGAATTATTAGCAAACCGGGGACGCAGCTGCTGCACACAACAAGGCTTAACTGCTAAAGAAAGAAGAGAGGCAAGAGAGAGAAGTTAATCACAGTAAAGATAATCGAGAGACTTCGCCACGCAGAGAGTTAGAGCAGGCGAAGGGAGATGACCGGTGCGGCAGCACCGGCTTTGAGCCTCTATTTTAAGCCCAAAATCTGGAGTATTCCCTGAGTTTGCCGATAACAGCAGTGATTTGTTAGAGGGAAATAATCGGTATGCTGTTATTCAGAATAAAAATTCTACCGCTGGCTGCGATAATGTCTGTTCCGACACTGTCCGGCTGCAGCGCTTTACTCCCACTTGATTACAAAGATTATTCCGGGAAAGATGCCGCGACGTTGGTCGTCCAGCACAGAAAAGGTGAGACAGGTACGCTGTATGTCTCCTTTTATGAGAAAAAGGGTGCGTGTTATGACAGAGTCGAGCGCTACGAACTGGATTCCAGCGTATTCGGTGCTGTAGGCAGCGTGATTTCACGCAAGATCCCACCAGGCAAATTAGTTGCTTTCCAGCAAATCCACGGCGGCGGCAAATTCGCTAAGATTGATGGTGATATGAAATATAACCATGACGGTTACACCGAGATCCAATGGATACCCCTGATCCCACAGCCCGGCAAGCGTTATTATGTGGCCCTGAACTACGGTGCCCGTGAAATCCCGGCTAACTACAGCATTACGACGAATACCGACCCGAGCAAGGTGTTCAACGAGTTTAAGAACGAAATCAAACCCAACTGGGATGCCAACCTACGCTGTCCACATCTTATTGGCGGCAGTTAAAACCGGATGAGCAATATTCCGTGGCCCGAAACGCGCCACCGCGATTCGGCGGAGCTTACCTGTCTGCCGGTTAGCTCCGTCAGACTGACGCCCCCACTTGCCGGGGATCCGAATGGTCATCGCCATTACCTGGCACCAATAAGAGATAATCAGGAATTAATGGGCCATCTGCGGCATCATCGCAGTAGCCTGAGGTCAAGCTGAAACAGCGCGGATAAGCCTGTAAGGTATATCAGGCAAGCCTGACAGCCCGTACATACATGCTATGTTTTGTGTTACTTCTACTCGCCCTCCTCAGTCCAGTTCTCGCTGACCGGAACCCACCCTGGTAAGGTTGCCATGCTCATCGCACAGATTACTGATATCCATGCCGCACCAGATAACGACCATCTGAACCGTTTTGAGCGTGTGCTTTCATGGTTGAGACCTTTGCAGCCAGATATACTGGTGCTGACCGGTGATCTGACAGACGGGAACTGGCCGGAAGGATACGCACAGATAGCAGCGATGCTGAATACGCAGTCTTACCCTGCGCTTGTTTTACCGGGTAATGCGGATAACCGCGACCTGATGCGACAGGTGTGGGGAAAGGATCATTGGGAACTGGACGCTGCTGAAGACGCAATGCATTTCATTCACAATGCACATGGTATGCGTCTGATAGGACTGGACACTTCAGTCAGTGATGAAAACTACGGCGACGTGACAGAGCATCTGGACTGGCTTGAGAAGAACCTGGCTGCGGAAGGTGATACACCAGCGATGGTGTTTATGCATCATCATGTCTTCACATCAGGCATCCCTACCCTCGATGAGACGATGTGCCGTGGACTCAGTGGATTAGAGGCGGTTATCAGGCGGTCCCCAGCCAGGCTGTTAGAGATTGCCTCTGGCCACGTTCATCGCCCTGTCGTTGGCACCTTTGCCGGTATTCCGGCGAGTATCTGTGGTTCTGTCTGTCCGGCAAATCCATTATGGCTGGGTTCAGATACCGTGCCTGCTGCGCATGAGCCCCCGATGCTGATGATCCACCGCTATGAAGGTAGAACACTGAGTAGCCACCACGTGTGCGTGGCGTGATGCATGCGTAAATTACAGCCGTGCACCCGGATGGAATTCAGGTTCAGACATCAGGCAGCAAGTGGTGAATAACCTTCACCGTTGAGTCCATCTCAATGGCAGGATAGTGTTCACGCATGCCTTGCAGCAGCACATCATCCGGCCACTCCTTCGCTTTTCCCATCCTGTCAGCAACATCGGACAGCTTTATTGTCTCAACGCACGTAACCACCACCTGTATCGTATCGGAGGCATCCTGCGTATTCACGTAAAGCATAGGGCCGGGCACAATTTCAGGTTCGCGCCAGCGGATGGTGTGCAGCTTATGCCCTGCTCGAACCTCCGGTAACAGGCGCGGGACAATCATCAGACTCTGCAAGAAAAACTCCTGTGACTGACATCCGGTTCTCAGCCTCAATAACAAAATGTGTGATGTCAGAATAAAGATAAACGCACAGGCGCTGAACCTTTTCAATCCTCTATCAAAGACCGGTCAGCGTTTTAAGCCTTTCTGGGTTTTGCTGCCCCATCCGGAACAGTAACACCGTCTGGGCATTCGGCCGGGTACGGCCCTGGTCCCCATTCTGGTGTGAGGGTGGCTGGTGGACGCCTGGCTACCCTAGGGGATTTGAGCGTGATGTTCCCTTCCTGATAATCCCGGAGCTCCTGCATCCCCTGCAACAACTCGCCAAAAATATTGCGTTCAGTCATTTCTCATCCTCTGTAGATGACGTTGAGCGCAGCAAACTGAGATGTGCGCTGATCTTGAATGCATTAGCAGAAGGGCTCATTTAATGGAGCCGCACTGGATTATGCATTCGCCGGATTGTGTTCTATCTTAATTGACTCATTTTTCTGGGATAAAAGGAATTTCATGAAATCACTACATCTGCTGATGTCAGTCACGTTACCGGTCATGCTTGCTGGATGTGCGACGCCACCCGCCCCGCTCCCCACCGGGGTTGAATACGTTAAACCTGCTCCTGGTGAGACCAGTACCGCTTACATGGGCGATCCTGTTATTAAATCCACGACGGCGCTTGTCGGGGACGCGCTGGAGTTAGGCAGCGCTAAAGGCAGCTTTTCCATTGTCTCGGCCGGGACGTATTGTCATGTCAGTGGAGACGTATACCGTAACTTCGCCAACCCACTGGCTATAGGGCTGGTTAACATCTATGGCAGCGTCGTGATGTACAAAGACTACGTCACCTATGATGCCGCTAAGAATGCGGTTAGTCTCCCGAACAACACAACGTATGCATCGTCTGAGATATCCATCAAGCGCGTGCCGGATGGCGTCTGTATGGTGGGTAACACGACCGTTAAAAGTATTGATTACAACGGGAATGCAGGCGGCGTAATGAAATTCACCTACCGTGAGGCGTCGGCCACACGCGGAGAAACAGCGACCGACTTTACCATTGATGCTAAAGGCAATGATGTTATCACCTATAAAGGCGCACGATTTAAGGTGATCAGCGCGGATAACACATCGATAAAATACACCGTGCTGTCCGGTTTTACCCGCAAGGACAAGTTCTGAAACTGACACGCTGAGGCGTCAGGGCTAAAAAAGCAGCATCCTGCCTGACGGGAGTTCACGGGGAAGTTATTCCAACCTGGTAACGCTTTACCAGAGGTGTATTTTCGCCGCTGTAACGCCCCTCAATAGAAAAACATCGGGAAGAGCCAGTAAGCCATGACACCGCACAACACCACCTCCACCAGCGCAATCACAAAAGCAATGGTACCCAGCACGGTGATTTTTCGGCGAAGCATGTACGTCAGCCCGGAAAGCACGGCGCTGAACAACACGACTTTAAGGATGTAAGACAGCGGTACGAATGCCGGGTGTTCTGTATAGATGGCCAACTTGCGCATGATGCCGAGTAAGACCCCACCGCAAAAGCCCCATCCCCAGAACGTATTCGCCAGACTCAACTGACCGGTAACCAACTTTTTCAACAAAACGAGATCCCTTTTGTGATTTTAAATAGTGCGCTACGCCCCTAAGTCCATCCGTAACGCAAGAAGCCATCATGGGTTATCGACCTTTGAGCGTATTGGTTTAGCCGAATCGTCCCCAAACGTACTTGCTGTCGTTTCAGGTGGCGGTCATCCAATCTGAGGCGTGGACATCATTCGATAGATCATAAATAGGGATAATTGAGTGAGTCTCGAAAATCAACCTGCCGTATTGCCATCAGACCCTAGCCGCAGGCCCGAAACGCACCCGAGCGGTTCGGCGTAGCTTGCCGGTTTACCGGTTAGCGCAGTCGGGCTGACGACCCGGCTTGCCGGGGAGCCGAAGGGGGCCATGAGTTATGAGACAGAGCTGACACTGAGACAGGAAGGAAGAGACAGAACCCTGTGTCAGCACCCACGACATCTCTTATGCCGCCATTAAAGCCGAGATACAAAACCGAAAGCGGATCTGAAAGACCGGGATGTTGAGAGATAAGCGCTGCGTAAAGAGAGGCGCGGTGCGACAGCACCGCCTGTCTCTGGGCCGAATGCCCGCAGGGCTTCAACGGCGGCGGAACATCTGCACCGACATTAAAAGCAGGTAGACACCCAACGCCATAGAAGCGAGCATGATGGCTGAATCATACGTACCAATTACGGCATAAGCCTGATCACCCGCCTCTGTAACAGATTCATTATTGCTCCACAGCCAGAGGCCATACCCGAGAAAACCCATGCCTCCCAAAGGTATCAGCAGTTTCAGTACGGCCATGAAAGCATCATCACCCGCTGCATCGCGTGCTCTGGAGCCAAAAACGCGCGCCACGACAAAACACAGCACCATGCCTGACCAGTATTCAAACGGATTTAACGCCTCTGGAAACGCATAGGCAAAAACCACGCCATAAATACCGCTCAGCACGGCGGCCAGGAACAGAAAACTCATCGCAATCCTCTCATTACAGTTTTTTCAGAGGTCAAAATCCTCTGCACTCACCCGTCGTGTTACTGTAAGCCCATGATACATATAAACATCGTCACTGAACATAAAATGACCCGTGATTATCGTCTGAAAATGCCGCCCTTCTCATGTGCGGACCTTTACTACTGGAGAAGTATCCCCGCACGCTCGGGCGGCATCACAGACACGAGCACCATCACGGCAGGTGCATATCCCCCTGCTCTTCGCTAATAAGCACAAAGTAACGGTGCCGCTGATCCAGCAGGTATTCCCGCGCCTGTTCGCTTATCCACGGTCGCGCCGCCTCTGCGGTGTAGAGGTTATAGGAATGGCATTCTGCTTCGGTCATGACGTGCCCGGTCCAGGTCACATAGCCGGGTTTTAACGGATTTTTAATTGCCTCTGCCAGTCGTTCATGCGTAGTCATAGCTGCCTCCTGTTGCCCCCGCAGCGCACTGCAGGGGATCGCTCGTTAACCTCGCAGGCGTGAATACTGCCAGTGGCAGAACGGGCTCTGCTCATGTGCTTCCGGCAGATGCGCCCGTGCATATTTTTCTAAGCCATCATGTTCTGACCAGAACAACTCCAGCGCGCTCACGGTTAACACGCCGCTGACCTGATAGACATTCGTGCTCTGAAATTCGCGGTTTTCCGGGTGGTCCTCATTTCCAAGGGGATTGGCTGAATGCACGATCCGCGTTTTATATGCCTCGGGTGCCGCGCCTGCTTTGGAGGCGTAAACCGTGACGGTGACCTGCAACTGCTCCAGCGGCTTGATCAACAGCATCTCGGTTGAGGACACATACTTATCCGAGTCAAAATCCGCTTTCTCACGCGTAAACGTGGCGGCCGCCAGGTATTCAAGGTGCATAGCAAAATCGGTCCGCAGCGCGGCGCTGTTGACGTTGAAATCGGGCCGGTTAATGACAAAAAGATGGCGGCGCAGACTGCGGCGAATGGCATCAAAATCGACACCGGAACGTTGAGACTCTTTAACGGGCATGGCAGGTGATGTCATGATGAAATCCTTTATGTGATTTGCCTGAACCAGAGGCGCGCCCGCGCCCCTGCTGTGGGTTGTGTTATCAGTCAATGGCACGAAAAATCGCACTCCCCTCTTCATGCGCAGCGGCATAGGCTTTAAGCGCTTCTGCCCGCTCGTTGAGCACATCGATAAACGGGTCACTGGCGTTTTTAACCCACAGATGCCAGGCAACATGGTTCAGCGTAAACAGCATGGCGGTGATCCCTGCCGCCTCAGCGGTCATTTCGCCGCGATAAAAGTTCGACGGGATCGCCACCCGCTGCTTGCCCTCATAAGATGGCACGACAAAGCATCCGCCATTGTCCGTGGTGAAATACTCGAAAAAGCAGCTCTGGTATTCCGGGCAGTGGTTTCGGAACCAGTTGATGAGCATCCCTTTCGCCTGCCGGACATGGCTGCTGAAATACAAATTAAAAAAAGCCGGACGCTGCAAAATCCCTACCCGCGTTGCCTGGATGGGAGTGTCACCCGATGATTCTTTAGATTCTGAAGCCGTGAAGTTGATGTTCTGCTGTGACATGTTGCTTCTCCTGTTTGCGCTTAATTGATGTTTCTCTGAGTTCCTCGCCGAGAGGGCAGAACAGGCGCGCGGGCATCAGGCAGAACGCAGGGGGAAACGGCAAAGCCGCAGCCCGGAGGGACCGGGTGACGCCGTTTAGCGAAGCGACCCTTGCGTGAGGCCGCCCGTGTGGCAGGTTTCTGCACGGCGAAGGGGCTCAGGAGAACAAAACAGGACAGTAGGTGATGAACAGGGCACAGCCCCGGACGGCAGCAGTACGCCGGTCCGGTCCTCAGCGGCCATAGCAATATGGCCAGTGAAGGCGCTGGCGGACAGCCAGCTGCAGGGGTTGACCTTGGTGTTGCCATCAGACCCAAGCCGCAGACCCGAAACGCGCCCGAGCGGTTCGGCGAAGCTTAACGGCTTGCCGGTTAGCGCTGTCGGGCTGACGACCCGGCCTGCCGGGGAGCCGAAGGGGGACAGAGGAATCAAAACGCCGTCATGGATGATAAGAGGCAGGATAAGTGGAGGAATACATCAGCATGAAGGCCGCCCTCAATACTACAGAACTCATATAACCATCAATGAGACTCGCCATGACAAACGCACCGGCAAAGAATCCACCAGCCTGAACGTCTGTGACGGCCAGAGCTGGCGGAAAGCCATGAGCGGTGCGCCAGCACCGGCTCTATTCTTCCCCTTTTTAAATTCACCACCGCGAAACAGTCTGACCGTTCCCGGGTCATCGTTACACCAACCTGCAGATGCTTTATTCATCAGCCAAATTAAAGATTTCATATCCTTCGCCGATATCACCTTGGTCTTCGTCTGTGATGCGTTCAGGGTCAGCGCTGATTGCAGTACCCCTCAGGACTGATTGCAGGCCGCCACCGAAAAGCCAAGCCTTACTCTAAAGGGAACTCATGAGATTAAAATACGCAGCACTCTTATTCGCCGTGGCCATTACAGGCTGTGATAACAAAAAAGACGTGATTGGTTGTTCGTCTGAAATGACCCAGTCAGCCCTCATGGATTTATTAAAAAAATCTGCTTATGAAGGGCTATCCGAACTGGTCGACAAATACCCTGACGTCACTAACCAGACCAAACGCAGCGCGTTAGACAAGATCAAACTGGTCATCTCGGAAATCTCCACAACCTCAAGTGACTCGGGCAGCACAATGAAAACCTGTGAAGGTACCGTGACGATTACCCTGCCTGCGAACGAATACGCTCAGCTATCTGATGATTCCAGAAAAAACTTTAACCGTAATCTCGACAAGCTAATGGAAAGCCTGTCGCTGGATAACAACGCAAACGCATTCTCAAAACGCATCTCCTATACCGCGCAGGCGACCGACGATCAGAAAACCGTTTTTGTAAAAGCGTCTTCGGAAAACCCTATATCAGTGGGTGCCGCTTCACTGGCATCACTGTCCATCATCAACCCGATCGTTGAGCAGCAGAAAATCCAGCAGGCTAAGGATGCCCAGCAGCGCCAGATTGAAGCACAACAGCAGGCACAACTCCGGGCGCAGCAACAGGCGAAGTATGAGGCGGATCAGCAAATCCAGAGACAGGCTCAGCTTCAGGCGCAAGAAAAAGCTCAGCAGCAGGCGCAGCAAAATACGCCACAACAATCCTTCCAACAGCCTCAGCAGCAAAACGCTGGCAGCCTTGATCAGTCCCGAATGGCGTTTGCGAATGCCGACTCGGACCTGAATACGGCCTGGGGCTCGTTAGCACCAGCGAAGAAAAAGGAGTTGCTGCCCTCTCAGCGTCAGTGGATCAAAACCAAGGATGCCATGTGCGGCAAAGTTTCCATGCAGGGCACAGATGCTGAAGTTAAAAAAATGGTCGACTGCCAGACGCAAATGACGATTTCACGGGTCGCTTTCTTCAGAAACCAATAACTGAAGCCCCTTTAGGCTGGTGGCCGGTGCCTCGCTGGCACCAGCTATCTGCAGGGCTATTCCAGCCGTTTCTAATCAAAATAATTTTAAGGACATGAAATGATTCAGGTTCGTGCGTTTAAAGTTGCAGTAATAGCCTCCTTGTTTACTCCGTTATTCTTACATACAGCCTCAGCAGATCCCGACAGGGACTTTTCAAAAGTTGATTGTAACAGTACGAAAGTGAGGGGGATGCTCCTCGAGACTTACAATGATATTAAGAGCAACTCAGACGATCCTACTGTCATTGATTTGTATGACCAGACAACGTTAGCAGGTGGGGTGAATAAGCTGACCTGTTTCGGGACCTATGAGTTTTCCGACGGTGATAAAATCAAGATGACGTACAAACTGTACAAGAACAGCATCGGCCAGTTCATCAACAGCTTTGAGCCTGACACTAATAGCTAATGATTGTGGTGTATGACGTCTTGGTGTTAGCGGCAATTTGCCGCTAACCAGAACATACAACCCATGAATTAAACGGAAATGACTACGACGTAATGCATTCTGCCTAGTGATGTGGTGCTCCGGTCACCGAAAGCGCAGAGTGAGCAAAATCAGAGAGCAGTTCGCTCTCCGTCCGGCGCAACATGAATCCGTCATTTACCGATGGCGTTGCAAATGACACTTTCCTTCAGTCCGCACCTTGCGCTACATGACAATAAGCTAAATCACACGGTCAGAGCTTCTTACCTTCAAGATGGCAATTATAAGATGTGCCACCGTGTTCATGGATAAACCAGTTTACAGCCTGACCGGAGATACGGTTGATTGAGACCTTCGACATAGTAAGCCATTGCTGTTTATCTCTGGATACTTCGATTGTGTATTCAATTTCTCTGTCATTGACTGTCGGCCTGGCAACCTTAAACCAGGTATCATCCCGCCCCAGTGACTCACCATCAACCGTAACGATCACGGCCTCGGTAAACCATGTGGTTGTCAGTCCGTTTTTTACACACGTACTGCCAGCCTGAGCTTTCATGTTGAAACAGAGTTTGTTCTGAGACAGATAGAGAACAGGCCAGATGCCGGTGGCTGAACGGTCATTTTTTGAAGCAGGCTCACAGACGATCATATTTGTCGCGGCGGCCACATCTGCTAAAGGCAAAGCTAACAACGTTAATAAGATAATGCGTTTCATATACCCGAAATCCTTGTCGATAAATTATTTGTAAGCCATCTCTCCTGCACTCTCTTCAGGCTTTTGAGACAGACCCTGTAGTGACTATCGGCTGTTATGTGCGGATCATTAACCAGTTAAGCCAAACTGAAGGGAAATCTACACCTGTTCAAAGTGTCCCTGCGCTATAGATGGGCCAGCGCTTTTAGCGTGTCGGGATTTTGCTGCGCCATGCGTATCAATAACACCGCCTGGGTATTCGGTCGGGGACAGCCCTGCTCATGGTTTTGATAGGTAGCTTCACCTGTGTGGAGAAGCTGTGCAAATACCGCCCGGGGAAGGTTCAGCTTTTACCGGACGCTGCGACGTTCATCAGGTGAGATAGTTGCTGGTGCCCGCTGAGGAACTTTGTAAGGTTTGAGAAGGACGGATGAAATCGTTGATCCGACAGCACGACCCCATCCCATTCTGTCGATTAGCCATGTCCTACTCGTTCACCGGTCATTTCAATAATCAATATCCGGAGTTAATGGCTCCGGACAATACAGAACATCAGGTTATTTACGCCTGCTGCCAGTTAAATAGCGACATTGACGCAGGTATTAACCTTTCATAGTTTAAGATTATTCATCAGATTTACAGAGAATGTTTTTTCTAATTTTTTCTGTGAAAATGAAATGCTATCAAGTTCCGTATACAAATCACAATATATCCTAAATCGTTTATAGGAAGTGTATGTTTCAGCATGCTCCAGTAAATGCTGAATTACAGTGGACAACCCTGCGGTCTGTGGTGCAACCACTGCCTTGGAAAAATCCCCAAGCGACACTTTCCTTTTAAATAAAGACGGTTCTCTAAAACTACTATTTAGTAATTTACTCCATGCATCATTCCAATCATCAATCACATCCTTTTTTTCTCTTAGCCCCTTACAACGAATTATCTCCGCACTGTATAGCGAACCACTGGCTCTTAACTCTTTATAATCCTCTCTGAGCTGCGCAACAACATCTATCGAGTGTTCCTGGCTTAAGGATTGATCAATAACTAATGATAAAAAGGGAGGGACGTTTTCTAAATAATCATTGAACTCCTCTCCTAATGCTACAGAAACTGATTTAATCAGGGACTGATAGTGAGTGTTTAGTTCATTTACCTTATTCATATGAAAAGGTAATGTTTTTGGCTGGTAACCATCAATATCACGAAGAGATAGTGGAAGAATAGCACAGCATTTTTTTAGATCGCTGATTTCATTGATTAATGATAACTGCCACAGCCTTAACCATGAAAATGACAGAAAACCTTCACTGGCCATCTGGTTGTACTCTTCTGGATCATAATATCCAGAATGTTGTGAAAACCATAAGTAATCATCATTTTTTAATGAATCCATATCAGGAAAATTAAGTGACAAATCGATGGTCAATCCTTTGGTCAGTTCATCTGAATTCAGAAGTGAACTTGATTCAACATATTCAAATATAGATTGATCGGGATCCAGCTTTTTTAGTACAAACTCGTCTTTATATCTTTCTGGAATAACAACCTTATCAAACATTATGTATGCATCTAAAAAACCCGAGACACGCGACATCAACTCTGAAGACCACTCAGAGATATAGCTGCGAGGCATAACCCAGTACAGAAACGCATCTATTGACCAAAAGGGAATCGTTGTTTTCATATCACTCCATACTTTAAAAAATGAAACCACAATGAAATAAAGTGAAAAGTCATTTCAGGATTTAGCCGCCCTTGATTGTCATGTTATATCGCTGGGAAAACGATACGACAACTGAAACGTTTTGGTTTAAGTGATCTTTTACTTATCTGCCTACTGTATGATAACAGCCAACATTCTCTTTTCGCTTCCAGCGCACTTTCATTAATTTCTACAGGAATAACCGGGACAAAAAAACCGTTTATTGGCGCAAATCTTACTGACTTTACTTCAGACGTTCGCCATCAGACCCCAGCCGTCAGGCCCGAAACGCACCCGTGCGGTTCGGCGAAGCTTACCGGCTTGCCGGTTAGCGCAGTCGGGCTGACGACCCGGCTTGCCGGGGAGCCGAAGGGGGCCATCAGTCTGTTAATACTTATAGCTTTTCACAGGTGGGAACCTGCGCAACAGCTGAGGCACCCTGAAAAGATTAAGATCAGCAGGAAGAAAGGAATTAGAAGCAAGTCAGGAGTGAAGCAACATTCCAGAGAGAGCTGGCGAAGGGGTTTGGGCGGTGCGTCAGCACCGGCTTATCCCGGCACGAAGTGCCGCCCGCTTTCAAGGCCGCACCCGCTACGGGCACTGGCCAGCCTGATAATCGGCACTAAAAAGCCCCTTTCAGGGCTAGTGATGTTACTCAGTGAACAGCATCAGTGACCCAGCGCTTTCATGGCAAACACCGTGACCGTTGCAACAGCACCGATCATGCCGCTCGCTATCGCGACAGGATACCAGAACGTTTCACGGGTCAACTTGCCGGCTTCCGCATTCAGCTTTTGCGTTTCTGCCATCAGCTTAGCGATTTCCGCGTGAATTTTATTGGTGTTCAGCTCGTTCATATCGGTCGCCGACATTGGTTTTCCCTTTTCGGGCAGGGTCGCAGCCTTTCTGCGCCCTTCTGTCATTATATCCCGATGGTCTGCCCTGCACCACGCCACCGGATAAAGTTTAATCAGGCCAGTTTCCTGGCCTGCTGCGTTCAGTTCGGCTACCAGCGATGGGCGATCATGCCTGGCATCAGCCGGTAGCCCACGTCGTACTCCAGCACCGCGACGGGCCAGTTATCTCGCAGGTAAATCCGCAGCCCTTCAGGCTCCTCGGTTGGCTCATGAATGACGCTGCACATGCCAAGCTCCTCCCACGGCACGGCGCTGAATCCGGCAAAGGTTCCCGCTTCGCAGATGTACGCATACAGATCCGCAAACTGCGCCGCAGTCAGATCCTGCAACGGCTCCTGCCCTGCTCCACTGGCGGCAAGGTTTACATCCGGTGTCGCCTGTGCGACGATTCGGTTATCAAACATGTCGTTACTCCTTCGTGATTGATGTGACCGATAAGAGTTGCCGCTCGAACCGGTCGTTAAGAGAGCAGGCTTATGCCTGCTTTTTTAATGCGCGTTTTCCGCCGCCATCGCCAGCACGGCATCCAGCACCAGATCCGCGTGTTTTTTCCAGGCATAGTCCCGGCACTCGAAATAACGCCCGCGAATATGCGCGAAAATATGCGTCACCTTCCCGGAATACATTTCACTGCATTTGAACGTCTCGCCTGCGGGTGAGGACTGCCAGTCCAGCGGCGGCAGCACGGTCAGCTGATCCATCCAGCGCGCTTCACTCACCTCCTCCCACGGCCTGAACAGGCGCGTACAGAACAGCGCATCCGCTTCGGATTCGGTCATCAGCACCATGTCGGCATACTGCACCTGCAACTCTTCCAGGGTTTCAAAGCTGAAAACGGACATGGTGCTCCCGTCGTTCAGCGTGATCGCCTCACTGAAAATTTTTCCCGTATCGATCCGCACAAACACCCGCTCCTCAGCCTGTGTGTTCCTGCCCTTAACCCATGTTTTGGAAGATTCTGAAGCGGCGGTGTTGATGTTCTGTGTGTGCATGCTGGTGCTCCTGTCAGGGGGTTAATTCATGTTTCGGTGAGTTCCTCGCGGCAAAGGGCTGAGAAGCAACGGCAGGCAGCAGAGACAAGGGCGCCGCAGGCGTGCACTTCACCCTTGTCTGTGATGAGTGTCGGTGCTTGGATTTGCCCGCCGCGTGGACAGTTCGCAACATGACCACCACGCTGGAAATGAGCAGGCACACACCCGACCGCAACGCGAGCGTCCTTAACGGCCACGTCTATTAGTGGCCAGTGAAGGCGCTGGCGTGAGCCAGCTGCAGGTGTTGATGTTCGCCATCAGACCCCAGCCGCAGGCCCGAAACGCCCCGCGCGGTTCGGCGAAGCTTACCGGCCTGCCGGTTAGCGCAGTCGGGCTGACGACCCGGCCTGCCGGGGAGCCGAAGGGGGCCATCTCCATGAAATGACACAACGAAGCGACGACAGGAGCAAAGTGGAATGTGTAGCAGCGGCAACATCATCGCAGCAGCCGGAGGGGACCGGAAATAGAACGGATAATCGCTACCCGGAGTATTCGCGTTATCTGATGCTAACTGGAGCTGCCATGGCCCCTGAATTCAAAGATTCAGTCAGGGGACAGTAGATTGCGGAGTTGGGAAGGCAACGCTCATAACAGGGAATACGTGCGTCTGTTTATCAGCGTTGCCTCTTGAGGCGTATCTGGAGATCAGTCAGCGCACAGACTGTTTAGTCTGTTCAATAAGGCCCATAAAATCTTCCACAAAGCGCCTGGCAACCGCTTCATTCGATATCATGTACTCTTCGTGCACGACGGATTTGAAGCGAATGCTCATCGTGCCGTATATCGCCCAGGGAATGGCATAGTTGTCGTTGAACCGCTTGTCCGGCCCCCCATTTTTGTTTGCATACCGCCACGTATTTCCATCAACCTGGCTGTCTGCCGGCACGGGATCAGTTTCAGCGAACCTTGTACGCCCGTATTCTAAATTGATATCTGAGATGGAAACGACCGCAAATTTTGATTCGCTCTCGATGAGCAGGAAACCCGGGAAGATATAGACGTCCCCTCCGTTGCGGTTCTCCAGATGCGGAACCAGCGCGAACTCGTCATTATTCGAGGCGGGTAAACATGACGGTCTGCCCAGACTGAAGGTGACCGGCTCACGGGAAACCTCCTGGTCAGCCTGAGTACGCTGCTTAAATTTATCGGTCTGTTTGTAGGACAAGATATCCCAGATTTTTTTACTCCGGGACACTTCTCCAAAGGACCGCCTCAGCGCACTGTAGTACGCCAGTATTTTCTCATCGCCCCCCCAGTCAAACATGACACCCGTACTTTCGAGCGCAGCCTGTCCGTTATTGATCTCTTCACCGGCTGCACTGGCTTCTTCCGTTATCGAAGCGAGCTTCTTGCTGAAGAGGCTGCGCAGGACGATCATGCCGTAAAAACGTGCCTTTTTATCGAGCCTGGTTTTATGCGCATGTAAATTCTGTAGGGTCTGAGTAATCGTCTGACGCGTCATTTCAGCCTGATTTATCACATCCGCAAGTTCAGACATCCCCATGTCACCAATCACGTCTATATCAGCACTCGCAACAGGCGTGGCCAGACGATCATCGTAACCAATACCCGGGGAGGGAAGATTACCGGGGTCTGAATCATAGAATGTATGCCCCTGAGAGGAGCGAGGTCTGGGTTTTTGTCCGCCGAGTTTTTGACTGTATGACAGACCTGAACCTGGAATACCGAACGTGGCCCGGGCTCCATTTCTGCCACCAAAATTCAGCATGGCGCCAGGGGCTCCTAACGACCAGCTGGTTCCGCTTGACGACACGTTGAGATAAAGCCCCGGCGCAATTTTAAGTCGCTTTCTGAATCGTAATCCCATAATCCCTCCTCCATGACATTAAGAATAATCTTAACGACATTACTCTGATGAAGGAAGCATTCGGGCTTTGCGTTCACTGAATTTGCGCCGTTTACGCTGTCGTAACAGTGTATGGGGAAAACAAGCTGATCACTCACGGGCGGAATTCATGTTGTGCCAGTGAGAGTGTCGCTACCAGACCTTTTTGACAATACAGGACTGCTTTTCACCCGATTTCATCAGGATAAGGGTAAATTTATAGCCAACCGGAACGGCGCCTTCACTGGGCATTGCTAATGCAAACTTCTCAGAAATGACCCGCGACGTTTCTTTAGCATTGTTATCGAGCATGAAAATCTTGAAAGAGGTTTTATAAGGTCCCTTTTTTCCGAGGCAACTGGCTTCAATATCGTAAATGCCATTCTCAGGTATCCAGAGCCCGGTTAAATTAACCCGGTCAGTAGGCCGGGAGGCCTTGACCTCTTGTCTCGTCTGTGACTCGCCATCAAGCTTTCCCGCTTTATAGCCTTCCGCGTAGATATCGCTTTTCGTAGCGAAGTGCGTTATCACGCCAGCGGCAATCGACACCCCTAAAAACCACCCCAGCTTGCTGATAGGGGTACCTTTATGCCTGGCGAGTTCCTTCTGCAGATGACTGACTTTTTCCTGTGCCGCTACAGCAACTGGGGCAAGCTCCTTTAACTGAGTCTCATTAGACTCAGAGCGCTTGTACCATTTGATGGCCTGCTCTTTGGCCTCACGCAGTTCAGCGGCATATTGCATGCCGGACTCACCTGTACGGCGCAACTCAACGTTCTCAGCTTCAAGCTGCCTGAGCCTGTTTTGCGCAGCCTGATGGGAACGCACTGCCTGTGCGTGCTGCTCACGCAGAATGAGCAGCTCTGCCTGATGCGTATTTTGTCCTTTTTGCTCGAGATAATCCGATGGATTTACGCCTTCAGATTGCATTGTCGCGGCTGCCAGCTTCAGTGCCTGAGCAGCTTCATTTGCATTGCTGTTATTCAACGCTGACTGCAAAAATTTTGCTAATTTTGACATTAGTGTTTAATTATTGAGTGGACACAAACAGATGCACGCTGATGTCGGGCATCCACATTGCGGCAGGGCACCAAATGTATGCGCTTTCCAGTGCCTCAGAACGCCGTCCGATAGATGCCGAAATCGCCGTTCGACCCGTAGCCGACACGATAGATGAGAACGCCATCTTTTTTGACTACCCCCGGAATTTCTACCATCCCTCCGCCACAAATTCCTTTGGGCCAGGCGCTGAAAACATGTTCACCAGTAGGGGGATAGAAGATAAATTTTTCTGCGGTATCCATTTCAGCGAGAATTTTTCCATCCATAAAGATCTGAGTGAGGCATGCACTTCCGCCAAACCCTGAATCACGCTTAATGATGACCTCACCACTTTCGTCGCCAGCTTTCTTAGATAAAGAATGGTCCAGTACTCTCTGTTCTGGGACGGACTTTGCTTCTTGATTGCTGACGGGTGTACTGGCGCAGCCAGTGATGGCCATGCTCAGCCCACAGACAATGATTGCTGTTGTTTTCAACATATTCTTCATTCGGTCAGATACCGACACTGTGCCAGAGCATAATGGCTTATCGCCTCGGGGAACTTGCCCATGGCTCTCTGGGCGGCAGGTGAGAAAGGTTGCCCCTTCATATCCTTATCGGTAGGAAATGCCTGTTCTGTTTTTTGTTTGGCTTTTAATGAGATAGCATCACAGTCCGCGCCATGATTAATGCCTTCGGTTACGAACTGATTAACATTCTGAACAAACTCATCCGCCATTTGCATGCCGGCCAGTTGAGGATTCTTTAGCGCTTTATCGGTCAGACTGTCAGTGAGCGTTCCGGCTTTAATGAATGCCTCCGCTATTTCCTGCTTTGCCATGTACACGGCCATTTCTGTTTCTGTGGAAGCACAGGCAAGTGAAGTATTTAAAAGCGCAACACACAGAATTATTCTTATTGTTCTCATGGAAATCTCGTCTCGCTCATCATCCCTGAACCGCTAAGGGGGTTTCATTCAAAGCCTTGAACAGGGCTTTCCACGGACCTTACCGACAGATGTAGCTCGACCCGACAAACTGACAGGAGGTGCCGTTAGTGCCAACCAGGCTACTGCCAACCTGGTTATACAAAACCGTATTGGACCCTGAAGAATATGACTGAACTTGTGGCGCGGTGTATGACTGGCTTTGATTCAGGACCTGCTGGCCTGCGTTCTGAAAAGACTGCCCGGTCTGCTGCAACTGTTGGTTAAGCTGTGCCATCTGAATCTGCTGGGTGATCTGCTGGGTTTGATACTGCTGCATATCATATGCGGTTAAGGCATGGCGATACTCTGTACCGTCTCCGTTTTCATCCATACACATGATGGTCTGTGGTGCGACAACCCGCATCAGACGGCAGTTGTCATCACCTGCCATATAATAATCACCCTCAAAAAAATTTGGCTGTGCCTGACGCGCGCACCCCACAAGCAACATAGCGAAAACAAATATAAGTTTTTTCATTTTTATCCCTGAATATTGAAAACAGATTCTTCTTATTGCACGCAATCCTCCAATAGAGGTTACAAAAAGTAAATATCCTAATTAATTAAAATATCTACAGTTTGAATGCATTTTTTACATCCCTGATGGTTAATTGAGCACCCCACATTGAGATAACTGGTCTGACTCTTGCCATCAGACTCCAGCCCCAGGCCCGAAACGCCAGCGCGGTTCGGCGGAGCTTACCGGCCTGCTGGGGAGCCGGAGGGGGCCTTGAGACCGGGTAAACGTTGAGACCCTGTCACACGGGACAGACAGAAGAGAAACCGATTAAGGCAGAAGGAAAATGAGGGGGGTGTATCTGAATACAAAAATCGGTGAGCCTTCCATTTAAGCTGAAGACATCCGCTATCCGCACGCAGGCATGAATAAAAGCAGTCTCTATAGTTAATGCACGGTTATCCCACTTACGGGATGCTGCATAGGGAATACACGCATGGAATCATTTTACTGCTATGCAACGCCCACCAGTGCGGGAGGCGTTATCATCCACCAGAAAGGATGCTCACACCTCGGGGACGCCGCTTCACGTATTTTTCTGGGATCAGTCTACAAATCTTACCAGGCAGTCAGCCTTGCAAGGCGCCACAGTCCGGATGTGTCACTTTGTCCCCGGTGCATGGGCATGTGAGTTACCCAGTCAGTAGCGTGGCAGCGCAAGTGTCACCAGAAGCTGTGAACGTTTCACCACCGGATGATCATAACGGCCTCGACGAGTCCGCAATCGCTCTTAAACGGAAAGCGCGGGTATCGGGTGCGTAAGCACCAGACTGGGTTATCCCGTCGGGCTTCTGGCCGGTTCCTGCTGATGTGCATTATCCCACAGGCAAATCTTCCTGCCTGCGGGAACACCCGTTATTTTCGCAGGGAAAGCAGCCGGGTCAATAGCCCACGCGGTGCGTTCAGGCGTGAAGTCTCAGCAGGCGTCAGCACCTTCGCTGGGGGAGGCGTACGCTGTTCAATCTCAGCCACAACGTCATTCCACGCCCATTCTTCATCCTCCGGTTCGCGAGCCACGTAGCATGTCAGCGCACAATCGCATGCCCGGGCAATGCTCCGCGCGAGCGACAGCAATGACGGCACACCCTCTGAAGGATCGGCATCGGTAATAAACTGGCCGTTGAGGTAAAAGGCCTCGGCACAGTTGCTCAGTGTGATATGGCAGCACTGCCCCAGCACCTCACAGGACTTTGTATGCGAATCCGCATCCCCACTCACATTCCCTGTCATACGCGCTCTCCCTGAATCTGTTTGACTCTCGCCATAAACGGCGGCCACTGGCTGAACCGTATGGCGGGCATACGTGCAGGCCTGCCCGCCCGCAGGGCCAGGGCAAACTGCGCTGCCAGTATTTCAAGCTTATGATCATAACGCATCACATTATCTCCTTCCTGTCGGGTTATCCGGGACGGTTGCCGCCGCCCGGTCGATGTAGCAGAAAAGCGCACTCACCAGTCGTGGGTCACAAATCCCTGCTGAACAGGCGCATTCTGATCGAAGTGAAACAGACAAATGTCCGCCTCCCGCGCAACAGTCCCCAGCAGGTGGCACAGATCTCCCGACGCACCGCGACTGGCAAGCCAGACCAGCCTTTCTCCGTCTGTATTCAGGCGAATGAGCCAGCCGCACCCGGTGTCATGGATCCAGGTAAATGCACCCTGCACGCTCTGATGCGGTGTGGAAAGCAGGGTGAGTAGCGCGCTGTCGGCGTAAGTGAGGTGCGCATTATTGAGGACCAGGCATTTTTCAATGCTCTGTGAGGCCTGCGCCTTCCCTTCCTCCCATCTTTCCGAGGGATTTTGAGCGGCGGTGTTGACGTTTTGTGTGTTCATTCCGGTTCTCCTGCAGGTTGGTTAATTCATCTCTCGTCGGGACTTCTCGCGGCAAAGGGCGTATGCGCAACGGAGAGCGGAAAAAGCAGGGTCGGCGCAGCCGTACATTTCAGCCTTGCTTTTGTCCGGGCGACGGTGCGATTCCCAGCCCTCCGCGGGAAGGCAGATGAGAGAGAGCCATCAGCACAAACCGGGATGCACACGCCCGGCGCGCCACCGGCGGGACGTCATAAGAACATCGGAGAGGCCGATGTGGTGAACGCGTGGGCCGTGGCCCACTGCAGGCGTGGGGGTGTGGTACCTGTCCACCCTCCAGCAAGTCCAAACCTCGTGTCCACTGCAGAATGTCGCAGAGTGCGGAATGCGCATGAGTGTCGTAGAGTCACGGGAGATGTTGTGAGAAATTGGGGATTGATAAGGAGCGGCATTGAAGCTATTCGATTATCTGAAGATGGTGAGTCCGGACCTGACGCCGGAAACCACCAAAGTGCATCTGGCGCAGATCAATGAGTACAAAGAGGATCCGCTGGTTAAATTCCGTGAAGAGACGTTTGATGACTGGCAGTGCTGGCAGAAACGGCTGGAATTCAGCCGCCGTTATGTCGTCTCACTGATCAGGGTATCGGGCACCGAAACCTGGCTGTTTGCCGGTGCTTTTGAGCAGCTTGGCAATACGGGTAAGCAACCTTACCCTGACCGCGAGGAGCTGTATTACCACTACAACCTTATGAAGATCCCCGAGACCGAAGAATACGTGGGGCGCATGTATGTCAGCTTTAAAAATAGCGCCCGCAACTTCATCCGCTTGGGGGAAAGCATTCAGGATGAACTGGTTGTCAGCGCCATCTCGCCTGCCCGCCTGAGCTTTGGTGAGTTTCCCGGCTTCCGGAACGTTGTACTCGACAGAAACAGCATCGGTGCGATCCTCAGGCTCGATCTTCAATCCTGGAGAGCGGCCCTCTCCGTGGTTAAAGGTATCTACGTATTAACCGATCGAGACGGCGGTAAACTCTATGTGGGCAAAGCCGATGGGGTTAAAGGTATCTGGGGCCGGTGGGAGGATTATTTCGGCTCGGGCCATGGCGGGAACATCGGCCTCAAAGAGGCATTCGGGACCGGTGACCCTGGCAGGCTTCAGAACATTACCTTCGCCATCCTTGAAGTCATGGATCCCAATGCCGGGGAAGGCGAAATTGATCGCCGTGAAACACACTGGAAACAGATACTGCTTTCACGTGAATTTGGTCATAACAGAAACTGATGCAGAAAATGGCCTCCCGGACAGGTGCAGCCACGCCGTCCGCGACTGCGCCCAGATGTTGAGAAAAAACTTTTCTCTGGGCGTGGCGATTTTAAGGCCGGAGGGGCGGGTATATATCAAGCTTCGACAAGGGCACTACGTTCTTGCAGTGATTTGATGAGTGCTTCCGTTGATATGATGTAACACTTGGGGAGCGGGTGTGCATCAAAACCCAGCTTAAGCGCAAAGGCCTCACTGTTTGCATTAACAGACTCAATCGCCAGAAATTTATAGTCGTATTTCTGTGCAATCACCGCCAGATTTAGCAGCAGAGCCGTGCCATGTCCCGCATGTTGCTTTTCAAAGCCTATCCGGGCAATAACGATGCTTTTCTGATCCTCACAGACCCACGTGCGGCCAAACCGGAGATAGATATCATATCTTTTCCTGTGTGCCATAATGCGAAAGTTTTCTTGCCCCGCCTCTAAATTGTCACAGATGTATACGCCCTGCTGCTTATAGGCATACACCTCGAGAAGGTACTCACTGACCTTCCCAAGGATAGCTTCGGCCTCTTCCTTATAAATCATGATGGTGCTGGTATCACCAGGGATGTTATTCATATACACCTTCCTCTTCATCACTGTTTAGACTGGTAAGGTAAATCCGTGACAGGGCTCAGGGGATCTGATTTTGGGCGAACTTCAGCCCGTCACACCCCAAACCCTGAACCCCAGAATCACAACTGCATACAGGCTGATCGCGATTATGCTGACGCAGGTCCCACAGGTTATAGGCTTCGCTGACTCACCGGTACCGAGGTAGTGCGTCTCAAGCACAATGATATTGGCCGCAGGTGGCAGGAGACAAAACAGATACAGCGTTGCCGGATTCTCAGCGATGAGCCTGAAATGAAATATCCTGGCGAGGATCAGCAGCAATGAGATCAGTATGGCCATCACAACAGACTTGAGAAGAAACGGCTTGATCTCCTGCAGGATATCGCTGCCCGATAGCCTGATTTTCGACAGCCAGATCCCCAGAACAGCCATGCCGAGGAAACTCATCATAAACTTGGAAACGTCATAGAGCCCTGCGCACCAGCGGGTCACCTCCTGACTGAAAGGAATCAGCACCACACCGGCAATCAATGCCAGTACCGGCGGTGTCTGGACCAGTTTGAACAGACTGAAGCGGCTTCCTGACAGCATACCCGCTCCCACCGAATTGCCCACGATGGAACTGCCGACGTAAGCGGCAATGATGATGGTCGAGGCGTCGTTACCGAAAAGCGCGCTGGCCACGGGCAGCCCCAGCCATCCGATATTGAGATAGCTGAAGCACAGGCTTTTAACAGGATCGCGCATTATCCACCGGCTTACCACCAGCATGGTCAGCATGCATACCGCCGTGGCAGTAATAATGGTACTCATGCTGCTGAACCGGGAGGAGATGTTAAACATGATGACGATGGGGATCGCAATGCGCGTTAATACCCACGACGCTGCCGTTTTGAAATCCAGGGCGGTTTTGCCGAGAAGCCAGCCGGCAAAGAGATATATCAGAGGAAAGAAAATGGTCACAATGCTTCCTTTGCGTCTGCTGAGCTGAACTCTACAGCCCATTTTTTTGCCCAGGTCTCCGCACAACGAGCGTTAAACCAGAAGGCATTGGTCGAAAAAAGACTTCCTTTACTGAGCGGTCCGATATTAAACAGGCCGGGTACATTGCGGTTATTTACCCGGCACTGGAAAGTCAGCGGGTCGACATTTATGCCGCCGCAAGGGTGCCCCTCAATCAGCGACTGGCTCAGCAGGTCCTGCAACAGAGGCTGCGTCGTATCACTGATGTTAAGTCTTCCCCCCGTGGCATCCCACAAATGATGGAATGAAAGCGTTTCTGAAGGGGTCTGCAGATGATAACAATTGTCAGCGTATTGCGGAGCGGCCAGCGCCTGATGGAATCTCACTCTACCCTGAGCGGATGCCTCAATCAGTTCGCTGAAGACCTCTTGCGGGATCGGATGGCGCCAGGCGGCCCATACCGCGCCGTACATTTTCATAAAGCGCAGTTTTTGAACCGTGGTAAAAGCGTTCCAGAGCTTGTGCATATAAGGGCGGGTTGAGACCAGCACGTCCTGCCAGGGCAGGTTGCTGTTAGCGGCGCGCGTAAGCAGCATTCGAAAATATTCAGTCTGCCTCCCTTCCCGTAGCAACTTCATTGCAAACCGGAATTCCCCGGTTTCCCGGAGCAGATAGAATTCTTTACGGAGCAGGCGCGAGAATACGTTCAGCATATCTTTATTGCCCGCGGTAGCAGACATAATGTTACGCCAAGTCAGATGTACCGGTGTATACCGGTTACCGTCTGTCAGACACGTCAGAACATAACCGCTGCGTGAATAGAGATGGATCTCCGCCTGACTTTTGCCAAATGCATAGCGGAACGCATCTACGGCTGTGAGACCGCTTCCGGCGATAAGCAGCGGTGCGGCAGAAGACAGATCAAACTGCGAATAATGCGAAATATAACCAGGCTGACCGACGAACGCAGGAAAGGCGCTTTCAGACAAGGCTCCCAGGCACATGACAACGTTGCGGGCATTTACGTTGTTACCCTTCTCGTCTCGCAGGGCAAATCCTGCGCCGTACCTGCGGATGCTTACCACACTGTTGTGAAACTCGTCGATATGCAGAATTCCTGCCTGCCTGATGTCCCGATAGGTCTGGCGAATAAAATCAGAGTATCTGAGGCGGGTGGGCCAGCGCTCCCTGGAATCAAACCGGGATCGCAGCCAGTGAGCAAACTCATCCGGCTCGGTCGGCGTGACCGACATCATACCGGGTGGGGTGTTGACCTTGTGCAAGGTATCAGCATCACCAAAGGCTAATCCCTTGGCAAAGCTGGCAGAGGGATTAAATACGGCAAATCGCGGTTTAACAGCGCCAACATTATACACTTCATCCTGGGCCTGGCTGAGCAGGCTGGTTCCTGTCGCCCCCAACCCTACGACTGCAACGTCATACATGATCAATACATCCTGTTAATCATACGGGACGCTTATATAACAACAACTCACTCAAAAGGTAAATGAATCTCAATTAATGTAAATAAACTTAAAGAAAAAATTTAACTTAATGATAAATGGTTTATTTTACCACTAATAAAAACAATCAATTAAGATGGTGATGAAATTCGGTAGTTCCATCCGTGCCAGCAATTGATAAATTTTACTTTTATTTGATGCTTATGGAAATCAAACGGAATGGGCTACAGTGTCTGAACTTTCTGCAGAATGGCTGAGCGGATCACTCCCGCATCTGGATGCCGTAAACATCCGGCCGTTCAAATCCCATAAAATGCCTGCCTCGGTGCTCTATAAAATGGAGGTGGTATCAATGAGCGTCTTTACAGTGCAATCCGCATCATCTGATACCTTGTCCGAATGATTGGGCGCAGTTTTAAATGGATCCGCCAGGTTGCTGATCGCGATGATTCAAAACCTAATATGCCTGGTTGCTCTTTTACCCCATGGGGGTGCCTAAACAAGGATTTCCCAGGGCAGATTTGGCGATACGCTCGGCTTTGTAGAGGCAGATAATGAGCCCCTACCAGCAGGATGCTTAAAGTGCAGGTGAGCTTCGCTATCGGAAGGCAGCATTTCCTCTATTATCTAGTGGTATTCATTCACACTCAGCATTGCCGTATCTATCCATTACACTGTCGTTATATTCCGCCGGCTTATGCTGTCAGACCCCAGTCGTCATGTCCGAAACGCCAGTTGCGGCGATTCGGCGGAGCTAGCAGGCTTTGCCGGTTATCTGAGTGGAGCTTGACGGCCCGGCTACGCCGGGGAACAGAGGGGGGGAGTTCTGAACTAAATAACTGCATTCGCCCGTACCGGATAAAACTATGTTAGGCGCAGTGAAACATAACTACTACCTCAGCACAATATGAGTGCTGAGTGCCAGAAGCGGACGTGGCTAGAAACAATATAAGCTCGTTAGCTTGGGGCTTATCAGTCATATAAATAAATCGTCCGGGCTGGATTTAAATCGTTAATGAGGGGGAGTGTAAGCATTGAGTTTTTTGCTGATACTAGAAACTTTCAGCGCGCAAACTGCTACCCAGCACCATACTATGAAAGCCACGCCAAAGACGAATAGATCTGTTAAAATTTGCATGCTATCACTCTGTGAGGAACTTCTGTATATCTCAGCACCTATAAATATTAATAACCATATTAATACTAGAGGTACTAGCCATTTATGGAATTTATGGGGATATATTTTTCCATCATTAATTGTATACATACCCTGGTACCGTAAAATTGCCTTTAGGGATGGAATCGAAGACTGTGCATGTTCTGAACAAAAACATATGATCTTATAAGATAACTCCCAATCTCTGTGTAGTCCAAACGACTGAAGATGTAACTGTTGTTCAGCCTTATCCAGCGGAGCGGATGCTGGCGCAGCAGAGTTTCTGAGCCATTTGACCGCTTTTACTCGCTCAGGCAAAGGGCGTGAAAAAAAGTCGCTTCGATGAAACTGCATATACACTTTTGTTATAGCACCGAAGATGGCAATCAAAACACTGGAAACTACGGGGATATTGAACAGATCCTTTAATTCGCCAAACATAACTTTTATCTTACTCCTTTATCATAATTGGGGATTAATACCTTACTCATAACAACTTATTAGCATCTGGTTCGCTACAATAGCAGAATATCATCCGTTTCAATTTAATTAATAGACGGCCTATTTAGTGATACCTCTATCTGACTACAAGAAAACTGCGAGCTGCCGCTTTTCGCTCATGACTGCAATACGGCAGTTGGGTGCAAGAAGCGGACATTCCGTGTGAATCCGCACTTCTATGTTGTCCCGCCTTTCAACTTATGAGTTTGCTGTTTATCGCTTATCCATGTCGATAGCTTCGCTAACGCACAAGCATACTTCGGTGCCGACCGAAGCAGCATGCCTTTGTCATCATTAAACTGTCCGTAAATTAGCAACGGAGCGGACCATGATTGCAGTACTTTTTGAGGCAGATGCCCTGCCAGAGGCCCAGGAAAGATATCTTCAGCTCGCTTCGGAGCTGAAGCCTCTCTTATCCGACACGCCCGGCTTTATTTCAATTGAGCGTTTCCAGAGCCTGACTACGCCCGGAAAGATTCTTTCTTTGTCGTGGTGGGAAGATGAGGAGTCTGTAGCCGGATGGAAGCAAAATGTAATGCATCAGGCCGCTCAGAAAGAAGGTAAGCAGTCGATTTTTTCATTCTACAGAATACGGGTAGCCAGCGTATTCCGTGATTACTCTTCTGATAAGGGAACAAATTCGCATGTATGACATTCACGTTATTCTTAAAAATAGCCCGGGCTCACTTGGTTCACTGGGTAGTGTACTGGGTGGAAACGGAGTGGGACTTGAAGGTGGTGGAGTATTTACAGGACCTGAAGGCGGGCACGCACATTTCCTGGTTGAAGACGGCTATAAAGCACACAAGGTGTTGACTGAAGCCGGTTTTGACGTCTGCAACGTGTGCCGTCCCCTGGTGAGAAAATTACCTCAGGAACGGCCTGGAGAGCTGGGAGAAATAGCTGACGCAATTGCCCGGAATGGCATCAATATTCTGGTACAGTACAGCGATCACAGTAACCGGCTCATTCTCATTACGGATGATGATGTCCGGGCAGCCGAAGTCACCCGAAGATGGGCAATACCTACTGAATGAACCTCGTTAAAACAAAGCGCGACAGTGAGCCAGATGATGTCCTTGAAACATCAATGGTAATGGTGGCTTCTGCGATGTCTGACCCGTCAAGGGTAAGTATTCTGTGCGCCCTGATGGACGGGCGCGCATGGACAGCTACCGAACTTAGCGTAGTGGCTGGCATAGCAGCCTCGACAACCAGCGGGCATCTGAACCGACTTCTCAGCAACGGTCTGGTCATTTGCCTGACGCAGGGGCGTCATCGCTATTACAGCCTTGCAGGCCATCATATCGCCGGACTGCTGGAAAACCTGATGGGAGTTTCCATGGGGACTTCCAAAGCCCCCGTTTCCAGTACGCCGGTCTATCTGCGTTACGCACGCACCTGCTATGACCATCTGGCAGGCGAGCTTGCTGTCAATATTTATGAATTTATGCTGCAGGAAAAATGGCTTGAAGCAGATGGCTCGGAACTGACATCAGCCGGCAAAATGCATTTTGAGAAAATGGGCGTATTGCTTAACTCTCGCACACGACGTAAGCCCTGTTGCGGCTGTCTGGACTGGAGTGAAAGACGTTTCCATCTCGGCGGTGACGCTGGCTCAGCCCTGTTTACACTTTTCCTGCAAAAAGAATGGGTAACGCGTACACAGGGATACCGTGAAGTGAACGTAACCGATTCAGGCCGGGTTGCAATATATCGGCTGTTTAAGCTGAAGATCACCTGACCTTAAATCATATACCGGTTGATGTGATCGGGTGACTCAAGATGCCTTCATCTGACTCTTCCATTTTACGTAAAAGGTCCGCTCCTCGCTCAATTACCGGCCTGCCGGTTATCGCAGTGGGGCCTGCCGGAGAGCTGAAGGAATCCATGCGACATGGCAGGCTTGATCATCTGTGACCCAGATAGGCATAGCGTGAGAGAAGAGAGACGGACAGTAAGGTAAGAAAAGAAGCGAAGCCAGCACGCGATAAGATTGTACTCACGACAACGGCTATTTGCTCACGGACATAACCGCCAGCAGTCTCTATAGCTAATAAAGAGACTCTATCGACGACCACTTGCAGAGAGAGAACAAGTATGGAGCCTTCCTGTTACTGCTATCCGACCCCGACCAGCTCTGAAGCGCGGCAGCTGAAATTGTGCTGAACCGCCTATTTGCTTCAGATGAATTATGATAACTAATTCTGTGCCGGGAATGGCGGTATGCTCTCCTCTGCGTTATTTAATGTAGCATCCCATGACCACCAGCCCTCATTGCCGTACTCCTTGTTATACCCTTCGGTTTTCACCGCACGTCGCGCACGGTATTCATCCGTGTTCATGCCAAACACTTCCATCGGTACAGACTCTTTGCCTTCCACGTCCGTCAGGACAAAATCCGGCAAGGTGTCTTCCTCAGCATCAAAGCGTAGTGGCTTGATAAAGCATCGCTCCTGCTCACACAGGCGGGCTTCGATAATCGCCTCGTAACCTGAGTCAACCGGGATAAAGCGCGGCGTAACGCGCATCAGCGCGATCCCAATGACCTCCGCTTCCGTGATGGGAACATTACGGCCGTTGATTCTTTCAAAGCGAAGCGTCGGCGGCTCCGTTTCCAGAATGGCGACAACTTTTTGGCCCTTCGTCCAGGCACTGAGTTCGGCGCCAAAGCTGCGCTCACACGCCCGAAAAACGTTGGGTGATACGCACAGATTTGGAAAACCCAGCGGACTGGAGAGGCGCAGACGCCCCGTCTGAATTTCGGTATAGCCTTCGGCGGCATCGGCTTTCAGCAGCGCGATAACCACCATGCGCTTTTTGTTCTCCGTTGCAAAACGGACCCGCTGCTGGTTCACCTGTTTTTGCGCCCCTTCATTTGCGGCACTGACCAGCAGCACGTCGGAGAGCGTCATCCTGCTGACGCGGATACTTTGCGCCGTGGTGTTGATCCGGCTGGCAAGCCACAGCGCATTGCGTGGCCGGTTCTTCACGTACTGCGGTTTCCACGTGTTGATTTCAGCCTGCTGCCAGATAAAGTGCCCCAGCCCCAGCAGGCTCATAGAGGGTTTGGTTTTACCCGTTCGTGGGTGTCTGGCGGGGTTCACGTCAGGCGCGGAGTTGTTATTGCCACTCTGTCGGGAGAGTCCGACCGGCAATGTGATGCTGAACGTGCCATCAGCATTAACCGTCACTACGCTGGAGGCGTAGGTTTTTGCCGAGGCTTCATCGGCCCAGACCGAGTAAAAACGACAGTCATGCCGGTGCTGCCCCCCCGTGTGTTGCCAGGCTGAGAGATAGAACCGGTCATGTTCTCTCAGGTAGCTGACAACGAGCCTGCGGAGTGTCAGATCCTCATGCTGCCCCCTGCAGAGGCAGATCACTCTGGCCTCCGCCTTATTCGCGCGGGCATCCTTTAACTTTGTTCGCCATTCTCTGTTGTGATCGGACTGTGCAGGTGCCGGGAAGGTTCCGCCCTGAGGCAACCCGGTTATCTGAACGCTGTACATTATTCCTTTGGCCATGCTGCCTCCCATTCATTAACTGTCTGATTAGGTTAGCGGGTGTCGCGTTAAAGTGGACCTGAGGCGACTTTACAGGCTCAGTCAGTGAAAACCCAGCCTGTTTTTGGCCGTGCCGCCTTTACGCTTAAGGCTGGCCACCCTGCTTTTTGCCCCGCCAGCGCACATGAATGACAAACGGGGATGTCGCTGCTGTTTGCCATCAGACCCCAGCCGTCAGGCCCGAAACGCAGCCTTACGCGGTTCGGCGAAGCTTACCGGTTTACCGGTTAGCGCAGTCGGGCTGACGACCCGGCTAGCCGGGGAGCCGGAGGGGGCCATGTTCGTAACGCGTTTAACTCACCCCGGAGCCCGCTTTGCCCTGGGCCACGGGAAAAGACAGCGCTGACCGCCCCCCGGTAACATTGCCTCCGTAAAGAACAAACCGGAACGCCCCGCGCGAATAACCACTGCAAAGAGCAATTGCTGCCTATAGCGGATAGGCATCTTGCCGCGCAGTCAACGGCGTAAGGAGACGGCCGGTGCGCCAGCACCGGGCTCTTCCGGGCCCGCAGGGCCGCCTGCTTTTCCGGCGCTCGCAGGCAGCAACGGGGGCCAGACCCGGCCCCGCCGCTTTACAGTCCGATGTTCTCATCCAGCTCGGCGAGATAATGCATTTCCGCTAGGTCCACCAGCGACCTAAACGTCACTTCACCGCTGGTGATGTCCTCCTGCTCACACAGGTGCATCAGGTTGGCAATCAAATCCTGAACGGCGGTAAACGCATCATCGCCACGGCCATCGAGCCCGACGCGTCGGGCAAAGACCCAGAGCGCCTCAGCGGCAACCGTGGCCCGATCGGTGTTACCCCAGATAAGCGCCGGGCGTTCGGTGCCTTCCGCCATTGCGGCAATCTGCTCGATGACGTCCATGCGCACCGGTTCACGTTCGTCAGTTAATGCAGGGTTTGTTTCTTTATCCATCGGTAAGGTTTGCGAAGTAGACATGTTGATCTTCTCTTTGGTTATCGATGTTCAGTGAGGCCCCGGCTTCGTCGTGGAAATCAGGGGCGGGGAATGGCAGGGCTTACACCCTGCTTTTTTCTGTGGTTTATTCGGGCTTGTAGGCCACCAGGCGCACCACGCTTACCCCCGTTCCCGCAAACATGTCCTGGTGAATACCCGACCAGCTACAGCTCCAGTCCTTAAGCAAATCCTTAAACAGCAGGCCCGCAGGCAGGATCGCAGCCAGTCGCCCGCCGGGCTTCACCAGTTCAGCCGCCGCATTCAGATGCGCCATTGCGCGGCCCTCGCTGTAGGGTGGATTCATCACCACCACGTCAAAGCGTTCGCGCGTCTCCTGCGCCCACTGCAAAAAATCCCCTTCGATCACACTAAAGCCCTTGGCCTCCAGCACGCGGCAGTGCAGCGGTGAGATCTCCACGCAGGTGGTCTGCGCCATCGGCATCAGGTCAGCAAGTCCACCCATGCCCGCGCTCGGCTCCAGGCACTTGTCCCCCGCCTGGATGGCTACCTCATCGAGCAGCAGTGAGGCAAGCACCTCGGGCGTCGGGTAAAACTGGTGTGTTTTCTGATCCGGCAGCGCCCCACTCAGCTGAATATCCTGAATCGCCGTTGTCGGGTCGTAGTCGAACTCATACCAGGTGAGCGCATTGATGTTCTTCTTCACGCCGCCGAGGCTCATCAGCACCTTTTCCGCCTCGGCGCGTGCGGCCTTGTCTCCCTCCCGGTAACCTTTAAAGCGGCGGTTAAACGGATTTGTCGTAATGGGTTCGCACGGTTCGTCCCAGCGGTTAGGCTGAAAGGGTGTGGTGCGCTCGATCTCCAGCTCGCTCAGCTCCGCCAGCACGGAAAACGGTAAAAGGTTAGATTGCAGGGCAAAACTTTTTGCTTTTGTTCGCGGCTTCTGGCGGTGTTCTGCCGGGATCGCTGCCGGATACAGGAAGGCCAGAATGTCATTCAGACGCCAGGCCATGTCAGGATGAATTTCCAGGTGCGCCGTGCCTTTCAGGAAGGCTTTGACGCGCAGCGCCCCGCCATCGAGCGTGAGCCACTCCCCGGCGCGCTGGCGTGCAATCTGCAAAATTTTGTCGGTGGTGCGGTAGCTGGTGGGATCGCGTCCCATGAATCTGGCGATCACCTGGCGCAGGTCATCAATGTAGCCGGTGCGCTGGTAGTTATTGCCGCCCCACTCATCATAAACGCGCGCCATGATCATGCGCTTGCCGAAGCCTTCCGGGCGGTTGGTGACGTGTTCGCCGGAGAGATTGCGAAAGATGCCGTCTACGCGCTCGGAGAAAAACTTCTCACGCGAAAACAGCAGCTCGGAGAGCGTGGAACGCACGGTTGCCTCCTCAAAGTCCGGCGCTTTCATCTCGCGGATCTGCTCGTCCCACTCGTTGCGGCGATCGTTGGGCATATACTCATACACGTCCGTCAGACTTAACGCCTCCTGCCAGTACGCCGCATTCAGCGACGCCACAGCACCCGTGACGTTAAACACCTCCCCCACGGAAAAACCGTAACCGCCCCGACGTCCGCTCAGATTACCGCTGATAAAGTGCGCCACTGCTGGCGCGTTCTCATGGCTTGTCACAACGCCTGCGATTTCCCCGATGATGGCGCGGGTGTGCTGATAACGCCCCAGCAGTGAATCCACCAGATCGGACTCAACCGGTGCAAAAAAGCCCTCCCCCAGTACCTCACCCGCCTGACTCAGATCGCCCTGGCCTTTAAGAAGAGATGATTCTCTAGATTCTGAAGCCGGGGTGTTGACGTTCTGCTGTGACATGTTGTTTCTCCTGTTTGCGTTTAAGTGATGTTTCTCTGAGTTCCTCGCCGTGGGGGCAGAACTGGCGCTCGGGCATCAGGCAGAACGCAGGGGGAAACGACAAAGCCGCAGCCCAACGGGACCGGGTGCAGGCGTTTAGCAGAGCGACCCTTGCGTGAGGCCGCCCGTGTGGCAGGTTTCTGCACGGCGAAGGGGCTTAAGAGAACGAAACAGGAAGGCAGGTAATGAACAGGGCACAGCCCCGGACGGCAGCTTTAAGCCGGTCCGGTCCTCAGCGGCCACGGCTATTTGTGGCCAGTTAACGTGCTGGCGCTCAGCCAGCTGCAGGATTTGGCATTCGCCATCAACCCCGGGCCTTCTGGCAACTCGGAGGAGCTTAGCGGCATGCCGGTTGGCGCAGTCGTGCTGACGATCCGGTTACGTCGGGGAGGCGAAAAGTGGTAGCAAAAATAGGAGTACGTAATTGCAAGTGACTTGACTGGCAGCTCAGTGCCAAGAGCAGACGTTCAGCTTTTTATTTTTTGGCATGAAACTGCGTGCTCTTTGGACGTTCAGATTATTTTGTCCAGTTTTAATTAATCCATCCAGTTTCTACGCTTTTTTGCTCTGGAGGCGTCTAGAAGGAAGTACGGGAATATTTCGTGAAAGTAAGGAACTTGTGGTTCATTGATACCATTTTGTATCTCTCTGAGTTCCACTGCATCCCTGAGAGATACCAACAAAAAATAGTACGGCTGCAACATACATATTATTACAGACGCAATACATGGTGAAACTTTGATAATTTTCCAGTTTAGCATACGCTGATCAATATGAGTCATAATATGCCCATCCAGTCCAAAATCATAGGTATATCCATAAAGTCTATTTTTATCAGCCCATCCAATAATTTCAGTTTGAAGCTTTTCCCTCTTGTTCGCTGATATGTGTTTCCAGTAGCAGGCATTGAGTATCCCGTTCCACTGTTTAAGCGGATCATTTATCTTTTTTTTATCTTCAACAATCGTGTTCAGGTTGTAGTATCTGGTTTCCTTGCCAAACTCTGATAGCATTGTCAGAATTAATTCCTGCTCATCGTTGAGTTTCCATTCTTTGTTGTTACTATTATTATAATTTTCAGCAATAGCCACGGCCGTCTCATGTAAGGCCAATATATCATGACCTTTCTCCCTCAGTTGCTTATATGATGGTTTATGAAATTCATTTTCAATCATAAACTGCACTACATATATAATCTTAAAGAAGCGCTCCAGCCCCGTTGATAGTTGAAAGAAAGCGTTATAAAAGCTTCCTTTATCGTGATACTTGCACTTATTCAGAGCCGTTAATCCTCCACGTAGCGAAGCGCTTGCCAGTAATGCCTCTGTTGTGAATTGCCTGAAGGATGCACCAAGCATATAAATTCCTTTTAAGTTTTACATCAGTAAAATTTAGTCTAAATCTTTTCAAGACCATAAAAATCAGTAAGATAGGTAGTTACATTCACCAAACTTTCTGAGAGACATAAATGATTGACGATAATGATGTTAAAGTCTTTGCAAAAGAAAAGGAAGAAATGCTGATCAGCAAGCTTTCTTCTGGCAGAGAGCATTCTCCATCGAGTGCAGATACAAGGCAAAGAAACGAATTTGAGCGAGACTATGCGCGCATTCTTTACTCTTCTTCGTTCCGGCGGTTACAAGGAAAGATGCAGCTGTTTGAAGTCGATCCTCGAAAATTTAACCGTAACAGACTGACTCATAGCCTGGAAGTCGCCCAGATTGCCAGAAGCATCGCATCCGAACTTGAACTTGAACATCGCGTTGTAGCCGAACTGGCTGCACTTGCGCACGATATTGGCAACCCTCCGTTCGGCCACTCCGCCGAAAAACAACTTAACAAGATTGCTAAGGACTTCGGCGGCTACGAGGGCAATGCGCAGGCACTCAGAATACTCAGAAGTCTTGAGATAAAGCATCCATATTGCTCCGGCCTCAACCTCACCCACCGCGCCATTCTCTCTGTCGTTAAATATCCCTTTAAAAATGAAAATAGCAGCAAAAAATTTCTTTATGATAATGACTACAAATACTACACAGAGTTAGTAGAGGAATATAAATTAGATTTGCAGTCAGGTGAGAAAACTATTGATGCGCAGATAATGGATCTGTCAGACGAAATTGCATATGCCGCGCATGACCTTGAGGATGCACTAAGCCGTAGTATGGTCAGCATTGAGGATATCGTTTATGAGTTTGGAAGATCCGATTACAAAGATTCAATTGGTTTATTAAATGAAATCATTGAAAATTCAAAAGTCACAGCTTCGAAAGCATTCAGACTCAATTCATCCGAAGAGTTCGCCATTATATTCAGAAAAGAATTGACATCCAATATTGTTAATGTGCTTGTTAATGATATTACTGTCACTCAGGGTGCAAATGGCTTCAGGCAACTTGGGTTTGGCACTAAAGAGAATCTGTCTTCCGGTCTTAAAGATATCGTATTTAAAGTCATCATGCGCAAAAGAGACATTAAAAGCTATGAGCACAAGGGAAACATGATTATCAAAGAATTATTTGATTTCTATAATTCTGACGATAACATAGAATTTATATCACCCCAGATGTATCGCACGCTTCCGAAAGAAAAAATTTACAATGAAATAAATCCTCTTTATCAGAAAGATAAAGAACGGGCCATTGTCGACTACATCTCCGGCATGATGGACACGTTTGCCATCCGCGAGTGGGAAACGCATTGCAGAAAATGACCTGACTGACATGCACATCAAGAGCAGATTCAGCTCCACTCTTGTCACTGGACAGAACAGTGATTCTGTCCATTACCCACGTCCTTATCCCCTCGCTTCTGTGGATAAGCCACATCTGGTGCGCCTGTGCCAGTCTCTGCCGTGTTAATTGCGCTCGCTCCGTGCAAATCGTGTTGTTCAGCCTGGACGAAAGAGCACATTCGGACATAACGTCCAGTAACAAAGTCAGTCAGATCGGAATTAATCATCTTTACTTTACTGCGTAAATGCAAATCGCGCGGTTTCTAAACATCATATGTCCTCTGCTCGCTCATAGCTGCCTGTCAATCTGGTCGCATTTTTGTTGGCGATGGTTATGTAAAATGCAAACGCATAGCCAAGTAAATAATTACACACCAGAATCAAATGCAATGTTCTGTTCGCTTGAATGACTAACCGGTAGCCATGACATTGTCCGTCACCCTCAGACCCCAGCCGTCAGGCCCGAAACGCAAACTGCGCGGTTCGGGCCTGACGGCTTTGCCGGTTAGCGTAGTCGGGCTGACGACCCGGTTCATCGGGGAGCCTAAGGGGGCATCTGGCTGATATTGCGTTTGCCTTTGAGTGAAAAAAATCAATAGGTTCAGCATCCGCTCAGCAGGTGTATAAACAGCCGTAGGTATAAGAGATGTAGAAGAGTAAGGCTGCATCCCCGGGTGAACAAATACAGTCGAAGGGGAATGGATGGTGCGTCAGCACCGTCTATACCTGGCACGCAGTGCCGCCCGCCGTTCAGCGCGCTTAAAGCCGGCGGAGTGGCCCCCGCCCTGCTGGAGAGTTCAGGCAATGACTCAGCCGTTAAGGTGCCCCCGCTCTGCCAGTGATACCACCTCGTTGCCTGCCACAATAATATGATCGATAACCCTCACCACCACGAGTTCAAGCGCCGTTTTGAGACGTCCAGTGATTGCGATGTCTGCTCGGGACGGCTCTGGCGTGATGAATGACGGATGATTGTGGCTAAGAATAACGGCGGCGGCATTTAACTGAAGCGCCCGCCGAACGACCTCACGAGGATGGATTTCAACACTCGCGATGGATCCTTCAAATATCTCCTCATAGGCTAGGAGCTGATGCTGGTTATTCAGGAACCCCACCGCAAACACCTCACGGTCACGCCCCGCAAGCTTGGCCCGGAAAAACTCGGCAGACACCGAAGACGAGTCAAAGGTGGTGCCCGTGGGATAGCGATAGTCAATCGCCAGCACCGCCTCGGCCAGAATCTGGCTGTCTGTTGCCATCACGTAGTTGCCCTGCGTATCGCGCACGTGAAGCCGGGTGAAAAAGCGCACGTTATCAGTGATGTGTTTTGATGATGATTCTTCAGATTCTGGAGCCGAGGTGTTGACGTTCTGCTGTGACATGTTGTTTCTCCCGTTCAGTTTCATGTGATGTTTCTCCGAGTTCCGTCGCCGTAAGCGCATAACCGGCGCGCGGGCATCAGGCTGAATGCAGGGGGAACGACAAGGCCGCAGCCCGGAGGGACCGGGATTAGCCGTTTAGTGAGCGCCCCTTGCGTGAGGATGCCCGTGTGCCAGGTTTCAGCACGGCAGAGGGCGTTGGGAAACGAAACAGAACAGCAGGCGATGAACAGGACATAGCCCCGGACGGCAATATGTATCGCCGGACCGGTCCTCAGCAGCCACGGCCTGTCGTGGCCAGTGAACGCGCTGTCTCCAGTCAGCTGCAGGGGTTGGATCTGACGTTGCCATCAGACCCCAACCGGAGGTCCGGAACGCCGCGCGATTTGTAGCCAAAAGATTCTACGTCTATGACAACACTGAGTATTTCTGTGATACTTTGCTGTAAAAAAATCGAGTGGCCTTCATGAAAAATGTCAAAACCAAGAATGGCGTCAGTAGAAAGAAAGTCAATAATAACGAATGGATGGTCTACTCAAAGAACAGTGCTTTAGGTCATGCTGGTGAGTATTTATTTGCTTACTGGATTTCAAGGTACTTTGAATGGCCTTGCCGGTTACTAGATATCGATATGGGTATTGACGCACAAGTAGAGGTATACACAAACGACCACCGTTCAACAGGCTCTTTCATTGGCGTGCAGATCAAAACGACAGGCGAAGTAGTTAATACCAGTGGCAGTGTTCCGCTCAGCCTCAACAACCTCGTTTACTGGAGCACATGCAACGACCCTATTGTTGTGGTTCTCATTTCTCTCGACTCGTCCAACTGTCAAATGGAGCCGAGGATCTATTGGCGACATCTTGACAAAAACCTGATTGACAGTCTGGTTGAAAAAGCCAGAAACAATACCGAAAAAGAAACTACCCTCATCTTCACCGCTACTGATAGTGTTCTTCTGACCTCTCACAAGATCACCTGGTCAAAGCTATGGATGCGCCCAGAAGATGAATCCTATGTTAAAAGGATTGATGGGCTACATAAAGCCTTACAGAATCTGGTTGACGATTACAATCGGGGATATGAAAGAGACAAAGAAAGAATCCCCGCAAGTGGAAGCGACTTTTGCGTTGACCTGAATAATTTTCTGAACGATTGCGATGAATTATCAGTAATCAGAGGTTCCAATAAGCAACTTGATCTGCAATTTCCAAGTGTAATCTCATTTCATGATGATTATTATGAATATGAAGATATCTTATTAGGTGCTTTTACCCTTATGGTTGAAGCTCAAGGGTATTACATTAAAGAGGATCTAAATAAGTATGTTGCACCTATTAATCCAAAACTCCAGGCCATTTTCACCTATAAATATATTAAATAATGCGTTAATTTTTAACGATTCATCACAGTTATGAGAATTCGTTAACATCCCATTTGTCATTCATTTGAATGATGAGGAATGATTAAAACTAAGGCAAGTAAAAAATTGATGACTAACAAGGGCATGCAAGGATGGTTTCCGCGATGAAACGAGAAAAGTGCCCTTCTTCAGCTAGTTAAGTTTAAGAGCAGATTCAAAGCATCTTTCATTTTGATATTCTTCTGAAGGATGGATAACAAGAATCTTTATCACTCATGCTTAGTCCAGATAAAATGAGGAAGTTATCGACTGAAGCTGAAACGAAAAACAGGGTTAATAACGGAGCCTCATCCTGAATAATCAGGTTGCCCTGCTCCTCATTGGTTTACACAGCACACTGTTAGTCATTCCTGATTTTCGCTTACCGCTGCCCTTTTAGCTTTGCCTACGACACGTGAGTGCCAAGAAGGGGCATGGCAAAGTTTTCCTAATGCCCATGGACTGTTAACCCCACCATCCTGACCACGATCGGGCGTACAAACAATATGCAGAAAAAGGCAGCGGGCATGGCAACCTTGTAAGCATTGATAACATTTGACATGTAATGAGGCCCGAAACCGAACTCCGAAAAAGTAATAACTAAACTCATCAGAAAGGCCATGATGGTCGCCATATAAAGTGCAAAGATGTAAGGTGAAGTGTGTTTTGGAAAGCGTATTCTGGCGATCTTTTTCGTTGTTGCATTCGTCATAGTGTTACCCTGTTCAACCGTGAGTTAGCGAAACAGTCGCTAAACTACCAAGTAAGTCAACGTGTTAGTAGAACACTTCAGCTTTAATCACCATTAAGTGAAAGTAACGAATTTTGCATTGAGGTCTTATGGACTTGTTGGGGTTGATCAGTACCTATATCCGTGTAGTGGAGAACGGCAGTATTGCAGCGGCTGCACGCGCTAAAGGAATGAGCCCTGCAGCAGTCAGTCAGAGCCTTTCCCGTCTGGAAGCGTATCTGGGGGTACGTCTGCTATCACGCACAACCCGAAGTATGACCCTTACCGAAAGTGGTAAACGCTATTTCGATAAAGTTCGCCACATTCCGTATGATGTTGAACTTGCCTCGCAGGCTGCTGCATTCGAAACAAAACCGCAGGGGCAACTTTGCATCGCCACGACTGCGGCGTTTGGACGCTACGTTCTTGCACCACTGATGCCAGAATTCAAATCGGTTTACCCCGATATTGATATTGAGCTGATCAGTACCGATCGTAACGTTGATCATCGGTTAGAGGGAGTCGACGTCAGTATCCGCATCGAGGCACAACTGAACGAACAGCTGATTGCCCTGAAAATTGCATCTTTACCTTTTATCTTCTGCGCAGCCCCGGCATATCTGGAGCGTGCGGGCATACCAGAAAATCCCGAAGAATTGAGTCAGCATGCCTGCCTGGTATTTCGCTATCCAACTGATGGGCGCTTTTTGCCTTGGACATTTATGGTTGACGGTCAAAAGGTGGCGGCGAAACTCAATCCCGAATTTATTAGTGACGATATTGATATCATTGCTAATATTGCAATGAATGGTGGTGGTATTGCTCGCCTTGCGAGTTTTATTGCACAACCGTTAATCAACAATGGTCAACTCATCGCATTATTTCAATCCAGCCAAAGCATCGAAAGCCCTATCACATCTTCCCCTATGAACATTTATGCGTGCGTCAACGACCGTTCAGCGCTCAACTCAAAGGTCAGGGCATTTATAGCTTTTTTGGAACAGGCGATGCAGTCAGCGTGATCTCAATCGTGAAAAAGTGGATGGTCTTTGGCTAATGCAGACTTATGGCACGTACATGCTTTAAGCTCCCCCGTTTATTAACATAAGCTGATCGTAGTAACGTCTGCTCCTCCTTCACGACAGCCATACGCATCCTTTTAGCCCCAAACATACAGATAAAAACTCATCCATTTTGTATTGGATTACTGACCTCGCTTTTGATACTTGCCATCAGACACTAGCCAGAGGCCCGAAACGCATCCCTTCGCGATTCGGCGGAGCTTACCGACTTGGCGGTTAGCGCAGTCGGGCTGGCGACCCGGCCTGCCGGGGGATCCGAAGGGGTATGAGTCAGGACGGTTCATCCTGATTAACATCATGAGGACGCCACTGCAGGAACCGCTATCCTTATAGGAGGAGGAAAAACTATGTGCGGGCGATTTGCGCAGTATCAGAGCCGGGACGTTTACTTTGATGAACTTGGCATCGCCGACAGCGACTATGTTTACGACCCGGAACCCATCGGGCGTTTCAGCGTCGCACCCGGCACCAGTGTGCTGTTGCTGAACCAGCGCGCCGGCGAGCTGAAACTCGATCCTGTGTACTGGGGCTATGGCCCTGAATGGTGGGACAAGCAGCCGCTCATCAACGCGCGAAGTGAAACCGCCCCCTCCAGCCAGATGTTTAAGCCACTGTGGAACCACTGCCGCGCCGCGGTGTTTGCAGATGGGTGGTATGAATGGTTGCGAAGCGATTCGGGGAAACAGCCCTATTTCATATACCAGAAAATGCATGAGCCACTATTCTTCGCAGCGATCGGCAAAGCCCCCTATGACGACCCTCACGGGAAAGAAGGCTTTCTGATTGTTACCGCCGCCAGCAATAAAGGCATGGTAGACATCCACGATCGCAGGCCGCTGCTGCTGAAGGCGTCAGCCGTAAGCGAATGGCTGAGGCACAGGATGCCGCATTACCTGAAAGCGATTTCAGCTGGCATCCCTTTTCGAAAAAGGTTGGCAGCCCGAAAAATCAGGGTAAGGAACTCATTGAAAATATTGAATGAACATATCGCTTAGCCCACTGAGAGTTTTAGCCAAGCTGCATTTACTGAAAAAAATGAGGCGCATATGAACAACACTGAAGAAACGACAATTGTGATAAATGGCGTAACGCTGAGTCCCGATCAGGTTCAGTCTTTGATGGCTGCATCACAGTGCTACAAGTTTAAACTCATGGGTTACAGGTTTAGTGAAGACGTGACTTCAAGGGCATTAAGCGACGCCTTCCTGTCAGACATATGTTCAGTTGAAGCGCTGTTAAACCAGTCTGTTCATGAAGACCATGTGTAATACGCAACGGCTAATTGCAGGATGAAACAATCAATACGAGTAAAGTTGCCAGAGCATTCATCTGATAATAAATTGACACGTATTCTCCACTGCCACTTTATATGTTGATGAGTGCTGCTGAAATGAGTCACCACGTTTCTGGACTGTCCGTCCCTAAAGCCAGACGTTATTACAACGGCCTGATTGTTATGACCGTTTTGCCCGGAATATGCTGAAGTCGGACAATCCCGATGTTTATAAGCCTTTCTGGTCCCGGGTCATTGAGGATAACTGCGTCCGATTTGAACTTTTCAACGAGTATTTCCATTCAAGGTCGTTAACCAACTGCCCCCTCTATTTAAACATTCTCGGGCAGGAATGCCACATAAGGCCCGGCAATAACTACACTCAACGTATATGTAAATTAAAAATGAAGGCATATGCGTTTATCGAAGGAATCGCTTAAAACACTCGAAAATCTGGCAGACGGTACCCGTTTGATGCTTCGTGGGGATATGGCGCATGGGTTTGAGATCCGCTATGACCCAGAAACCTCCCGGCGCAGGGACAAAACGTGCCGGAGTTTACCGAAGATGAAGCGTGCAGGATGGATTGAATTCGTCACACCCCCACTTAATCATCATCGCTATTACAGCGTGAAGCTGACCTCAACAGGGACTGAGATTCTGAATATCCATAAAGAAAACCCCATGCACTGACCTTTCCCTTTCACTTCCCTGACCTCGATACAGCCAAAGTGCCTAAAAGCGTCTTTTTAAGCCCTGCCCGGAATACTGTTCCAGACTTTCGCCATCAGACCCCAGCCGCAGGCCCGAAACGCATCCCGTCGCGGTTCGGCGAAGCTTGGCGGCGTTGCCGGTTAGCGGAGTGGGGCTGACGATCCGGCAACGCCGGGGAGCCGGAGGGGGCCATCAGGGAGTAAATATTTTCTATGTTGAAGAAGATAAAAGCAGGAGAAGCAGTTGCACCACAACAGGATTTTCAACAGCAGCAGGAAGCAGAGCGTGGTGACCGTGAAACAGCATGACCGGGAGAGAAAGCATAGGCGTAGGGGAAATACCGGTGCGTCAGCACCGGCTCTTCCCGGCCCGCAGGGCCGCCGGGTTTAACGCCGCAGGATCCGGTACCCCGTGACCAGCATCATGATGCCCAGCGCCATCATGACGTACGGTAACCCGGCACCCATTGTGCTGTTCACCGCATCTGGGCTGTCCGCCGCATCCGGCATCGCTTCACCACTTCGTGAAAGCCAGGTTCCCCACGCGAGCATTCCCAGCCCGGCAACTGGTATCAAGCCTTTCAGCAACACAATGAAAAGCATATCCCCGCTGGCTCGCCTGCCTTCGAGGCTACCACACGCGCCAGCAGTAAGCAGATGACCATACCCATTGTGTATTCGGTTAACGGGAGTAAGCTGATCGTGCTGATAAACGCCCTGTGCCAGCAGCAACTGCAACGCTGTCAGGCGACGACCGCCGCAGGCCACGCCCAGCAGGCCGTCAGGCATATCATGCGCGATCAGGTTATGCAGCAGACCGACGTTTTTGATGGTGGCCGCCAGCGACTCAATGCGCGACTGCACGTAAACCTTCCTGCGCACGTTCAAAGGCGACACCGCCAGACGCGACAGCGGGATCATCTCAATTTCCACTTTCTCCAGCGCCTGCTCAACCGCCATCGCTGCCGCCTTATCAGCCTTCGCTTTCGCGGGACGACGAACGGGTTTGGTCTTTAAAACCGATGATTCTTTAGATTCTGAAGCCGTGAAGTTGACGTTCTGCTGTGACATGTTGTCTCTCCTGTTTGCGTTTAAGTGATGTTTCTCTGAGTTCCTCGCCGTGGGGCAGAACTGGCGCACGGGCATCAGGCAGAACGCAGGGGAAAACGACAAAGCCGCAGCCCGCAGGGACCGGGTGCAGACGTTTAGCCAGGCGACCCTTGCGTGAGGCCGCCCGTGTGGCAGGTTTCTGCACGGCGAAGGGGCTCAGGAGAACGAAACAGGAAGGCAGGATATGAACAGGGCACAGCTCCGGACGGCGGCATTTTGCCGGTCTGGTCTTTAGCGGCCACGGATTCTCGTGGCCAGTGAACGCGCTGGCGGTCAGCCAACTGCAGGGTTTGGGGTTTCGCGTTCGCCATCAGACCCCAGCCGCCACAGGCCCGAAACGCATTATTCCGCGGTTCGGCAGAGCTTACTGGCAAGGCCGGTTAGCGTAGTCGGGCTGACGACCCGGTTTACCTGGGAGACGAAGTGGGGCATTAATGCTTTTAAAGGGAGATTGGGATCGAAGCAGTTAGTTATTAAAAAGTAAGAAAAAAGCATGACACCTCATGTTCGTATAAGTGCCTAAATAACGTGTATCTGGCAACAATTCTCACTCACTTTGAGCTAATGAGCTACGTGCTTTAGCCAGTAGCCAGTCGCCTCATCACCAGTAGACTCTGCGTAACCCGTTAGTGCTTTCATATCGAATCTCAAATCTGTAGACAAATCGCACAATCTGAATGTATAACGAGCAATTAGGATTATTCTCAATCACCGACGAATGTCTGGCACCCTGCCCGCGGCTCTCACTTGGATGACAAATATGGAAATTGAGAAAAACACGATTGATGATGTTATGCGGGCTGTGTTTGAAAATATCCTGTCAGATGGGGTTCCTGTTGAAACAACACGGGGGCCGACAAAAGAGATTCTGGGTACACACATCATTTTAAACAATCCGGTTTGCCGGATCAGCAGAACGGAATCCAGAGGTAAAATATTCACCTGCCTGGGTGAGTTAATGTGGTATCTATCCGGCAGTGACGATGTCGAATCTATTCGCTATTACATCTCAAAATACCGGGATTCTGCGGAGCGTGATGGCACGATTAATGGCGCCTACGGGCCTCGTCTTTTTGGCACCAAGAATGGAATCAACCAGATTGAGAATGTCATCCAGCTTTTAAAAAAACGCAACACATCCAGACGAGCAGCCATACAACTGTTTGATGCAAAAGACATATCCCGCCACTTTGTTGATGTTCCCTGTACTGTCGGGCTTCAGTTTGCGGTAAGGAATGATTCCCTCGATATGTTTACATTCATGCGTTCTAACGATGCGCGGGCAGGACTGGTTCACGACATATTTGCATTTACGATGCTTCAGGAGATGATCGCAAAAACCTTGGGTTTAAATCTGGGTGTTTATCGCCATTATGCGGCAAGTCTGCACATCTATACCGAGGATATTCCCCTCATTGAGGCTGCGCTTAAAGAAGGTTATGCGCCATCTGCACCAGTAATGATGGCAATGCCCACAGAGGATGTAACTCACTACATATGCATCATTGTTGATGCAGAGAAACGCATCCGTGAGGGTGATATTCCAGATATTGACGCGTTAAGACTGAGTGAATACTGGAAAGATGTTCTTCGTATGCTCGCGATATTCAGGTGCAAAAAAGACAAGGACCTGACAACTGCGCGTGCCGTTGCAGGGAAATTGCAAAATCAGTCCTACAAAATTTATCTTGAGTGGTTGTGAGGGAGAAAAATGAAACGACAGGACCTCATTGATGAAATTTCAGAACAGCTAGAATCATTCAGTCAAAACGAAATTCCCCTAAGGGGTTTAGATACCCCAGATAAAGTCACAACGCTCGCCGCACAGATACTCGACAGCAAACGTCGCATTGAGTACATTGCAGCCATAGGCGATAAAAGAATATCCCCGCTACGGGCAAATCCGCACAGTGACATTTTTGATCCGCTACGGGCAGCCTGGTTACATATTCAGGAAGGGAATGTGGATGAGGCGTGCTGGCTAATTTTCCTATCTACACACTTTGGCAAACATCTGAAATACGGATGGCAGTTGTGTGCCGACATTTACGGTGGGCTCGGTGGCGATGTATGGACCTGGGAGAAAGTGGTAGCGGAAGTAGACACCTTCCACGCCTGGTATGAGGGCTGCTACCGTCAGATGATGGCAGATGGTCAGCAAAGAAGGTTTGGTAACCACAGAAAGTACGAATCTCTTAGGCCGGACAGCAAACGCACCCTTCCACGTGTCATCAGCTCATATGTAGCGTGGGTCGGAAACGCAGGCAGCCATGAAGCACGATTTGCTGAAGCCAAAGCCGCATCCAGTAGTCAGGAAGAGTACTTTGATATTCTTTACCGCAGCATGAGGGCTGTTTTGTCATTTGGGCGTGCTGGTAGATTTGACTTCCTGACCATGCTCATCAAGTTCGGCATTATAGATGCCAAACCGGGAACGCTCTATCTGAACGGAGCAACAGGCCCGCTTAATGGTGCCAACCTTCTCTTCTACGGTGAGGCGAGAAATGCGGCTAATTTTAAAGTTCTGGACGATCTTCTGGCGAGGCTCAGCGCCTTCATGAACATGGGGTTGCTTGAAATGCAAATTCTTGAAGATGCTCTGTGTAACTGGCAGAAATCCCCCTCTTGCCACGTTTACTTTGGAGGTTGATTTCAGCAAAGATCTTCACGGTTATATTTAACCTTAAACCTGGCAAAATGGTCATAGGGAATTTTTTTGGCATGCTGTAACTGCCCCAGCACGATCCCTTTTGACACGCCAATTTTCCGAGCAAATTTAATAATATTTTTCCAGTTTCGGCCATTCAACATATCAAATTCAGCACGGTGCGCTGGTGGGATCAGGACGCCACTGGAAAATTCGTTCGCTTCCTGTTCTTCATTTTCAGAAAGACCACTCATTCCTTCAATACGGTGCTGTTCACAATTATGCAGCACCAGATGCCCAACCTCATGGAATAGCGTGAACCAGAAATGGTCGTCTCTCAGATATCGAAAACTCATTATCAGTGTCGCTTTGCCGGGTTCAAAAAAACAGGTAGCCCCGCTTGCTGGACATCCTGTCGGCGTTGGCAGGATCACAAGCGCTACACCAGCGTCAGCGAGTATGCTGCGGATAGCAGGAAGAAATACTTTGGGATCAGGCTCAAGAGAATGTTTTCTTAATGCTTCCAGACTGCCTTGAAGTGCATCCTTATCCCACGCATAAGTTCTCTGTTTCCGCGAGATATACTCAGCTTTCTTGAGCCAGGTAATTACGGCCATTTCTTCAGTTCTGAAAGCTTCGGATTTTCTGAACGCGATAGCAGTTTGCTTATTTTTATAATAATTAAACCATTCCGGTACGGATGATACGCCAAAAAACTTCAGGCAATATTCGACTTTTTTATTACCACTCAGCCCTTTCGGGATCCACCCCAGTTTACTCATATCTGACGTAGGCAGAGACTGCACCCATTCATTATTTTGGCGAATGATCGCATCTTTATGTTGGCGATATTTATCTTCACGATTGAGCCAGAAATTCGTGCTGACATCGAAGAGTGATTCAAGCTTGTTGGCAATATTCTCGGTGAGAATGAGCTCACCTGAAATCAACTCACGACCTTTAATAAGGGAAAGGCCAACTCTTTTACTGAGCTCTTCTTCATTGAAACCATGTTCGTCCATGAGGTCTATTATGGTATCTCCGGGGGCCGACACCCAGTCCGGGTTAAATCCATGGTGAGAAACCATAATCTTCGCCTATATGAACCAATTTCAACCGGGTTACCCGCCCCCAGTCCAGTGAATTGTCTGCATGCCGGGGTGGATCGAGATGCCCATTTACAAAGTACATTTTAACCCCTTCTGCGAGGTTAATTATAATGTAATCACATCCATTTTCGCATAAAAACTCTGTTTTAAGAAAACCCGGAAGCTCATCTACCGATGCTGAAGACCAGATATCAGCACACCGCACGCGCAGTTTTGCAGCAACGGCAACGCCGAACAACTTTATCCCTGCTTCTTTGAACTCAACTGAATCCCTGAGTTCGGAACTGTAACAAAAAATCTGCAATGGGTTACCAACGCTGATCGATTTATCAAAGAATATTATAATCTAATGTATAAAAAATCCACGATTTATCGGGGTGTTACACGGGGATGTCAATGAAATACCTATTATAACACTCACTGCTTTAGGGAAATTGCCATCCAATAATGGTGAATAAAACTTATAACTGAAATCTAATCATTTTTCCCGCTAGAGCTCCCGGTCCCCACGGAATGTGAACTCGTCTTGTTGCGAATCGCGCTGATCTCCATGCGGTATTCTGTTCATCAGATTGAAACGCACTGTGACCTGTCGGCTGCGCATGGGTTACGAAGATCACCTTAACCTTTATCAGTACTTGCTTGAGAGCGCGATGAACATAACCCCATATGCAAGGTTCCCCTGTCGCTTACTATAATTCTGAAAACGTTATAATGTAGTCAAGTACAGGATTTGCTCCATTTCGCCTTAATTCCGCTCATGAACCTGCTACCGGTTTGCAGGGTTATGAGTCCGGGGGCAATGAAACTCCCCACGACAACACCCACTTCATCTTGGAAAAAAACCATCATCACGTTCTGGTCCAGATAAACGGTGAGTTGTGTCGTGAGATTAACGATATTGATGGGGCCGTAAGCATTAATAAAGCCATAGTTTCTCTCAACCGTTTCACTCAGGATTCCGGAAAACTTGGGAGTTACAGTGGTATAAGGCCATCCAGTATCAAATGAAGCCGTAAGACCATTCATACCGCTCTCTGCCAGAATTTGTGCATATGCGTTCATATCAGAGTTAGTTGGCGGGCTGTTTATCAGACCGTTTGCATAACTCTGTATCTCAATGGGCAATGAGCCAAAGTCTTTCGTCAGCGCGTAGATCAGCGAGTCCATATACCTTCCTTACTGTTTTAAAATCAGAAAGCTGGTGAGAAATGCCTGCCAGCAGGATGGTCACGTCATGGCTTAACCGTAGATATTTGAGTAGTGGTGCTCAGTAATTGAGCTCAGCAGTTGATTATTGACCGTACTCCTCCAGATTTCTTCATTTTCAGTTTGTAAATTTAAGAAGCTGGTTATTCAACTACATTTCACCAACACTCGCAGGGTAGAAGCATTTTCTCCGGTATGGACGCCTTGGGAATGCTGCCCTCCTTGCTACCACTTCGGCGGGACCATAAAGAAGCTTCCGGTAAATTCACGTTGTGCAGCAACGTGAGTCAAGCCCTGGATCCCTAGATGTTTAGTTCTTGCCCTGGTTAGTGGCTGAAAGCGTAATCGGTTCAGGAGTACCCTGTTAATCAGCATCAGCTGATCCGTTTCACGGTCTGAAGCTTGGTATTCAGATTTGACGTTGATAACAGTGAATTTGCTTTTGAATTTTGCCATCAGACCCCAGCCGTCAGGCCCGAAACGCCTCCCTCAGCGGTTCGGCGAAGCTTGCCGGCTTGGCCGGTTAGCGCAGTCGGGCAGACGACCCGGCCTGCCGGGGAGCCGGAGGGGACCAAAAGGCAGTTAATGCGTTTGCTTTTAAGGGACAGAACACCAGAGGTATAGCTTCCGCACAACAGTGTAATAAACAGCCGTAGGCAACAGAGATAGAAGAGAGGAATGCAGCATCCCCGACAGAAATAGCACTCGCGGAGGGGAATGACCGGTGCGTCAGCACCGGCTCTCCCCGGCACGCAGTGCCGCCCGCCGTTCAGCGCGCCAAAAGAAGGCGGAGTGGCCCCGCCCTGCTGGAATGACCAGGCGATGACTTAGCCGTTAAGGTGCCCCCGCTCCGCCAGTGATACCGTTTCGTTACCTGCCACGATAATGTGATCGATAACCCTCACCGCTACGAGCTCAAGCGCAGTCTTGAGACGCCCCGTAATAGCGATGTCTGCTCTGGATGGCTCCGGCGTGAAGGACGGGTGATTGTGGCTCAGAATGACGGCGGCGGCATTAAGCTGAAGCGCCCGGCGAACAACTTCGCGAGGGTGGATTTCAACACTCGCAATGGATCCTTCAAAAATCTCTTCATAGGCCAGCAGCTGATGCTGATTATTCAGGAACCCCACCGCAAACACCTCACGTTCACGCCCCGCAAGCTTTGCCCGGAAAAAATCGCCAGACGCTGAAGATGAGTCAAAGGTGGTGCCCGTGGGATAACGATAGTCAATCGCCAGCACCGCCTCGGCCAGGATCTGGCTGTCTGTTGCCATCACGTAGTTGCCCTGCGTATCGCGCACGTGAAGGCGGCTGAAAAAGCGCACGTTATCCGTGACATTTTCCAGTGATGATTCTTCAGATTCTGGAGCCGAGGTGTTGACGTTCTGCTGTGACATGTTGTTTCTCCCGTTCAGTTTCATGTGATGTTTCTCCGAGTTCCGTCGCCGTAAGCGCTTAACCGGCGCGCGGGAACCAGGCTGAACACAGGGAAAACGGCAAAGCCGCAGCCCAAAGGGACCGGGTGCAGACGTTTAGCGTGCGACCCTTGCGTGAGGACGCCCGTGTGCCAGGTTTCAGCACGGCAGAGGACCTCGGGGAACGAAACAGAACAGCAGGCGATGAACAGGACGCAGCCCCGGACGGCACGACGTAACGCCGGTCCGGTCCTCAGCGGCCACGACCTGTCGTGGCCAGTGAATGCGCTGGCTGTCAGCCAGCTGCAGGTGTGGACGTTGCCATCAGACCCAAGCCGCAGGCCCGAAACGCCGTCTGTGCGGTTCGGCGAAGCTAACCGGCATTGCCGGTTAGCGCAGTCGGGCTGACGACCCGGCTTGCCCGGGAAGCCGGAGGGGGCCATGAGTTAAGATCAGTTCATCCTGAATAACTTCAGGAGGACGCCGCTGCAGGAGCCACTATCTTTAATGGGGGAGGAACAAACTATGTGCGGACGCTTTGCGCAGTACCAGAGTCGGGACGTGTACTTAGACGCACTCGGCATCGCCGACAGCGACTATGTTCACGATCCGGAACCCATCGGTCGCTACAACGTTGCGCCAGGGACGAATGTGGTACTGCTGAACCAGCGTGACGGCGAGCTGAAACTCGATCCAGTTTACTGGGGATACGGCCCTGAATGGTGGAACAAGCCGCCGCTGATTAACGCACGCGGTGAAACCGCCGCATCAAGCCGGATGTTTAAGCCACTCTGGAACCACGGCCGCGCCGTAGTGTTTGCAGATGCATGGTATGAGTGGAAACGAAGCGGTGAATTAAAGCAGCCCTACTGTATTTACCAAAAAAACCACGAACCCATGTTCTTCGCGGCGATAGGCAAAGCCCCCTATGACGATCCTCACGGGAAAGAAGGTTTTCTGATCGTCACGGCTGCGAGCAACAAAGGCATGGTAGACATACACGATCGCAGTCTGCTGGTGCTGAAGGCATCGGCCGTCGCCGAATGGCTGAGTGAAGACACCTCGCCGGAACGTGCAGAGGAAATTGCCAAGGAAGCCACGCTGCCGAAAAGCGATTTCAGATGGCATCCGGTTTCCAACAAAGTTGTAAGCCCCAAAAATCAATGTGAAGAACTAAATATGCAAAGTGAATCATCTGCCATTTAATAGCATCTGAAGCGAGGTGATCAAAGAAATCTGAAGCACGTTAAGCTCATTATCAACGGGGACGTCGCTCAATTAAGCTTGAAATGATCTTTACTTCTTTCCACATTTTACGATTGGCCTTACTTACATCATCCCGGTGCCATAGTAAAATTGGCTAACGTTGGATAAAAATCTACATTAACACCTGCCAAGGGATTTCTGGGGACGACTTACTAACCTGCCATATTTAATCTCAAACGATATCCAGCACGCTAAAAATAAACCTCAAGATTAACCGCCTAAATAGCATGATTTTGACTTAACTCCCCACTGTATTATTACAGCAGGGAGTTGAGTTACTTAAGCGTATTGAAAATATTATTGCTCTTCGACTATCTCAGTCTTTTTAGCTACCAAATTGTAAACTACCAGCAAGGCAAAAATGCCTGTAATAGCCATCGTGATAACTTCTGGAGTCATGAAACGAGCCATATTGCCGAGGAAAATACCTACCACACCAAAATCGGCATCAGAGAAGGTGGTATTTGTCAGTCCGATTGCACCCAGCACAGGTAATAGCGCAACAGGAAGGAATGTAATTAATACCCCATGCGCGAACGCTCCAAGCATAGCTCCTCTTTTACCTCCGGTGGCATTACCAAAGACACCTGCAGTCGCACCGCAAAAAAAGTGAGGCACTACACCAGGAAGAATAAGCACCCAGTTAAGCTGACCAAGAATAAACAGGCTGACCAATCCTCCTACAAAGCTGGAAATAAATCCAACGAGTACTGCATTTGGTGCATAAGGAAAGACAATTGGGCAGTCGAGAGCAGGTCTGGCATTTGGCACCAGTTTTTCAGAAAATCCGGTGAAGGCAGGAACGATCTCTGCAAGGATTAAACGCACGCCCTGAAGAATAATGAACACGCCAGCAGCAAAGGTTATTGCCTGGATGAATGAATATACCAGATAATTCTGTCCATGACTAAAGTGACTTTCAACATAATCCTTCCCGGCAGAAATTGACAGGATCAGATAAATAATCATCATAGTCAGTGAAATAGAAATGGTACTGTCACGCAAAAAACTAAGGTTTTTTGGCATGTTCATTTCTTCTGTAGATTTAGACCCCTTACCTACAACCGAACCGATCCATCCGGAAAGAACATAACCTACGGTACCTGTATGTGCTAAAGCAACCTGGTCATTACCGATAATTTTCCGCATGTAGGGCTGAGCAATAGCCGGAAAAATCGCCATCAGCAATCCCATGGTCAGTGAGCCGGTATAGATAAGCTGAACCCCTTCGAACCCAGCCACAGAAAGAATTATTGCAACCATGCATGCCATATAAAATGTCACATGCCCGGAAAGATAGATGTACTTTAAACGAGTAAATCGGGCTACAACGATGTTTGCCACCATACCAAAAGCCATAATAAGTGTGGTAGGCGCACCATATTTCGCCAATGCAATGGAAACCATAGCTTCATTGTTTGGAATGATGCCTTGAACATGAAAAGCCTGTTTAAAAATATCCCCTAATGGGGATAGTGATCCTACTAGAACTGCCGCACCGCCGGAGAGTACAAGGAAACCCAAAATTGTTTTTACGGTTCCTTTAATGACATCAGGAAAGCTTTTTTTCTGTGCGATAAGTCCGAACAACGCTACTAACCCGACAAGTATTGACGGGACTTTTAGAACATCAACAACAAACTGTAAAAGGTTTTGGATAAACATAGAAACCCCTGCGGAAGATTATTTCACTGGCACAAAAAATTCATTATTTATTGAAGTATTCTTTTAACTTTTCTTCAAGTTCCTTAATATCAATAATATTGTTAATGACAATAACTTTTTCAGAGGGGAGGTTTGCACTATAGGCAATGTCCCTTCCCATAATGAATACATTTGCAAGGTCACTTGTTACAGAGCCCAAATCGGAATGCTCCACTTCCGCAGTTACTTCCAATTTCTTCAGCACTTTTTTGATGTTCATTTCCATCATGAAACTGCTGCCTAAACCTGCACCACAAACCGCCATTATTTTCATGATAATATCCTTTCTATATTCAGGTTTTATTTATTGAATAAGTAACTTACACAACTCATCTTTGTTAGATGCAGTGAGTATTTGTTCCATTCTTTCTTCATCAGAAAGCACTTCAGCAAGATCAGTAATCATTTCAATATGACTATCGCTATCAGGTGCTGAGAACATGAATAAAATCCGTACAGGATCGTTTTCCTCTGCGTCGAAATTAACACCATTCTTGATCATAAGAATTGAGAGACCAAGCGATAAGGCACCTTCTTCTGGTCGGGCATGAGGCAAGGCAATATAAGGTGCAAGAACAAAATAAGGTCCAATAGATTCTTTGTTGGAAATAATTGCATCAATATAGCTTTGTTTTATAGCACCTTCACTCAACAAAGGTTGGCCCACTTTATTAATGGCACTTTTCCAGTCAGAAAGTTCATTCACAAATGCAATACGGTCAGGTGTCAACCACGCAGCGATACCAGCCATCTTTCACCTCTCTTTATTCTACTCGCTTACAATGTGGCGGCGAACCGCCATAAAATTTATTACGCTTAATTCAGCAACGCTTTGGCGCGATTAACTACATTTTCCGTACTAAATCCAAAATGTTTGAATAACACTGCGGCCGGTGCTGATTCACCAAAACTGTTCATGCCAATCACATCACCATCAAGACCTGCGTAGGCTTTCCAGAAACCGGCAATGCTTGCTTCGACAACCAGACGTTTTCGCACGGAATGCGGCAAAACGGCTTCTTTCCAGGCGTTATCCTGTTTTTCAAATCGCTCAACACAGGGCATCGATACTACCTGAATGCTGTAACCTTCCTGTTCAAGAGTTTCCGCGGCTTCCGTGGCCAATTCCAGTTCTGACCCGCTGGAAATCAGGATCAAATCTGGGGTACCTTCGCAGGCTTTCACAACATAACCGCCGCGCTTAATAGCTTGCAGTTGGTCTTGTGTTCTGGATTGTTGTTTCAAAGGCTGACGAGTGAAGATTAAAGCGCTTGGACCATCCAGTCGCTCAATTGCCTGCTGCCAGGCAACCGTTGCCTCAACCTGATCACAACCTCGCCAGGTTTCCATATTTGGTGTCAGACGGAGTGCTGCAAGTTGTTCAACTGGCTGGTGTGTTGGACCATCTTCACCCAACCCAATAGTGTCATGCGTATAAACGAAAATACTGCGCTGCTTCATTAATGCAGCCATGCGCACAGCATTACGGGCATATTCCATAAACATCAGGAAAGTGCCACCGTAAGGTATGAAACCACCGTGCAATGCAATTCCATTCATTATGGCGGACATACCAAATTCACGTACGCCATAAGGCAAATAGTTACCTGCTGCGTTGTCATGGGTGATATCGGTTACTTTATCGTGGCGTGTAAGATTTGATGGAGAGAGATCGGCAGACCCCCCCAACAGCTCAGGTAACACTTCAAAGAATTGATTGAGTGCTTTCTGACTTGACTGACGCGTTGCAAGATTCTGTGGGTTATCCTGCAATGATTGGATGTATTGTGCAGAGACTGAGGTCCATTGCTCAGGCAGCTCATTATGGCTTCGACGCAACAGCTCTGCCGCTAAGTCAGGATAGGATCGCTGATACCGAGAAAATAGCTCACTCCACTCTTGCTGCAAGCTCCGCCCTTTTTCCTCAGCATTCCAAAGCGAATAAATTTCCTTAGGGATTTCAAATGGCGGGTGATTCCATCCCAGAGACTTACGTACAAGTGCGACTTCATCAGCACCCAAAGGAGAACCGTGACTGTCGTGACTGTCAGCTTTATTGGGCGAACCGTACCCAATTGTGGTTTTGCAGCAGATGAGCGTGGGGCGGGAAAGATCCTTACGTGCTTCGTTGAGTGCAGCTTCAATCTGTTGCGGATTGTGCCCATCAATACTTTCAATGACCTGCCAACCATACGCTTTATAACGAGCGGCTGTATCTTCAGCAAACCAGCCATCCACATGGCCATCAATTGAAATATTGTTGTCATCCCACAAGGCGATAAGATTTCCTAAACCTAATGTACCAGCCAGTGAGCAGGCTTCATGGGAAACAC
>NZ_JAGXKB010000001.1:1304675-1681843 GCF_019091025.1 Pantoea sp. GbtcB22 | reverse complement strand
GTTGAGCTAACCGGTACTAATGACCCGTGAGGCTTAACCTTACAACGCCAGAGGCGTTTTGGTCTGAGAGACCGGATTTTCAGCTTGTTTTACCGGATAAAGAATTAGCGGAAGCGAAGATTTTACGCTGAGGCGAGGCGCCGAGCGAGACGGAGCGAGGGAGCATACTGAAGTATGTGACTGAGTTACGCGAGGGAGAGCAACGCGGCATCAGTGAAAAATATTCGTTTCGTGCAGCACGAATTTGCCTGGCGGCTTTAGCGCGGTGGTCCCACCTGACCCCATGCCGAACTCAGAAGTGAAACGCCGTAGCGCCGATGGTAGTGTGGGGCCTCCCCATGCGAGAGTAGGGAACTGCCAGGCATCAATTTAAGACCCGTTACCGGGTCGTGACCTTCCCTGTGACGCGGGAAGGGCGAAACACCTGAAATCAGAACGATTGTCTGATATCAGTACAGAATCGGTGGAGCGGTAGTTCAGTTGGTTAGAATACCTGCCTGTCACGCAGGGGGTCGCGGGTTCGAGCCCCGTCCGTTCCGCCACTTAATTGATAAGCCCTGACTGAAAAGTCAGGGCTTTTTCATATCTGCAATTTTTCCATTATTGTTGATAAAAAATCAAAATTCTTCTGCTTATAAACGGATTTTTCAGCAATAATAAACCTGCCAAAATAATTCCCATCGAAACATAACACTATACGATGAGGAAATCATGACAATCCCCGCCTTTGGTTTAGGTACTTTCCGCCTGCAAGATGACGTTGTAATCCATTCAGTTAAAACTGCGTTGGAACTTGGCTATCGCACAATTGATACTGCGCAAATCTATGAAAATGAAGCGGCTGTGGGCCAGGCGATCGCTGAGAATGGCGCAGCACGTGGCGACTTGTTTATTACCACTAAAATTTGGATCGACAATCTTTCGGCTGAAAAGTTGATTCCCAGCTTGAAAGAGAGCCTGGCAAAGCTGCGCACCGGTTATATCGATCTCACCTTAATCCACTGGCCTTCTCCCGGATCGGCGGTATCGGTGAAAGAGAGCATGTTGGCATTGATGGCAGCAAAAGAAGCAGGGCTGACGCGGCAGATTGGTATCTCAAACTTCCCAATTGCTTTGATGAAAGAGGCGATTGACGCGGTTGGCGTAGAAAATATAGCGACTAACCAGATTGAGCTGCATCCCTTTTTGCAGAATAGGCAGGTGGTTGATTTTGCTAAAAAGAATGGTCTTCACATCACTTCTTACATGACGTTGGCTTATGGAGAAGCGCTGAAGGATGAGGTAATTAATACCATTGCGCAGAAGCACAAAGCTACTCCGGCACAGGTTGTTTTGGCATGGGCGATGAAGTTAGGTTACGCGGTGATCCCGTCATCAACCAAACGTGAAAACCTGGCGAGCAACATGACAGCGGTTGATCTGCAGCTAGACGATCAAGATATGGCAAATATTGCCGCGCTGGATCGTCATCAGCGCTTAGTGAGTCCAGAAGGTCTGGCGCCAGACTGGGATTAATCACTGCATCCCTTTATCAGCCCTGCACTCGCCAGGGCTGAGCTTTAACCCATTCACTAAGAAAATCGATAAACGCCCTGACGCGTTGGCTAACTCCTAAGTCACTGTAATAGACTGCATTAAAAGGCATCTCAACTGGAATACGCTGTTCAGCAAGCAGTTCAATAAAAGTACCATCACCTATCTCTTTATCTACCATAAAATCTGATAAACACGCGATACCTTGGTCGCCTAGCACTAGCTGTTTGAGCGTTTCGCCGCTGTTAGATGACATTCCTGGCGTGATGTCATAAAGATCGCCACCTTCATCTGCGACAGGCCAGCGATTTAAGCGTGGCGTTTCAACGAAGCCAAGGCATTCATGCTGAGCCAAATCAGCTGTTGATGCAGGGACACCATATTTCGCCAGATAAGCCGGCGTTGCTACTAATTTGCGATAGCTTATAAAGAGCAAACGAGCGCGCAGTGTAGAATCCGTCAAATTGCCAGCGCGAATCGCCACATCGACTTTACGTTCGATGAGGTTAATAAAGCTCTCTGAGGAGATGAGCGATAGTGTGACATTGGGATAGCGCTCACGAAAGGGTTTAATCATCGGTAGCAACAGATGCAGAATCACGGGTGTAGCAGCATCAATACGCAGTACGCCCTGAGGCGCCAGCTGACGCTCAATCAACTCGCTCTCGGCGGTTGACATCTCCTGCATCAACTTTTGCACGCGGCGAAAGTAATGCTCGCCTTCATGAGTGAGCGCTAGCTGACGCGTAGTACGCGTTAAGAGCGCGACACCCAGCTTATTCTCCAGTTTTTTAACCGTACGACTCACCGCTGAATTGGCCATGTGCAACTGCTCTGCAGCGCGACTGAAGCTGCCGCTCTCCACTACAGCGATAAACACCTTAAGCTCATCTGACGATGCCTTCATTATCCCTCCAAAAGCAAAAGTCTGTTCGCACTTTGCATCTTTTTGTCATTAAAGCATGCGGCAACACTAATGCCCATCAAAACCTTAATGGGAGTTAATCATGCCAATTGCACTTTGGGCGCTGACGATCAGTGCCTGTGCGATCGGAACGACAGAATTTGTTATCGTCGTTCTGAGCCCAACCATCGCTGAACAACTCCGTATTACGCTGCCTGCCGCAGTGAGCGTGATTCTGCATTGTTGAACATTATGGATTGGCGCAAACTCCGTGGATCGGTACGGTGTATGTACCTGGCACGCTGCTGCTAGTGCGATTGAGTGGCCAACCCGATAAAACTCAGACTGCGATAGCGATGGAATAACCCGCACGAAAGCCTGCCAGCTGGCAGGCTTTTACATTGGTAAGCTGTGAGGCGAATTCCGACAATCAAGAACACCAATTGAAACCCCGCGCTAAAATCCCTATAACAGTCAGGTGAAGTGCGAGTCGTAAACCAGTTGGGCGGGAAAGTGCGGAAAAAAACTTATTCAATGCGTTATGTAGCAGGTCAGCCAGCAGAACGGATTTTTCCGCCGGGGGCAATGCTGCATCTTGGGCAGGCATTACCGCCTGGCGCACCTTTGCCAGCTGATCCCACACTGCGAGTTTTAGTCTGGAATATCTTCAAGCAACAGCGTGCAGACTGGATGTCTGTGCTCCAGGGTTTTGGCAAAGATGCCCACCTTGTTCTGCTGCAGGAGGCGCAGGCCACGCCTGAACTGGTCAAATTCGCCACCAGTAACTATCTTGCGGCCGATCAGGTGCCAGCCTTTGTCTTACCGCAACATCCTTCCGGCGTCATGACGTTGGCGTCTGCGCACCCTGTGTACTGTTGCCCACTAAGGGAACGTGAGCCGCTGCTGCGTTTGGCCAAATCTGCGCTGGTCACGGCGTATCCATTACCCACGGGCGAAATGCTGATGGTGGTGAATATCCACGCGGTCAATTTCAGTCTCGGTGTCGATGTCTACAGCAAACAGTTGGGGCCGATTGGCGAACAGATTCAACATCATCGCGGGCCGGTGATCATGGCGGGGGATTTTAACGCCTGGAGCCGCCAGCGCATGAATGCGCTGTATCGCTTTGCGCGGGAGATGTCTTTGCGTGAGGTGAACTTCACCGATGACCATCGCCGAAAAGCCTTTGGGCGCCCACTGGATTTCGTCTTCTACCGCGATATGAAGGTCAGTGAAGCTTCGGTACTGGTGACGCGCGCATCAGATCACAATCCGCTGCTGGTTGAGTTCAACTCTCTCTACGGTATCGAGCGTTAAGCTAATACGCTCGAACTCACGCCTCGCAACAGTTAATGTTCAGCTGAAATAATACAGGGAAGGGCGAGTCAGAGCCTGAACAGGCGATATGCAGAATTTAGCAGAAGCAGAAAATGAAAAAGGCTGACAAAAGTCAGCCTTTTCGGGGCATTAGGTATCAGGTGTTGCGCTATTATTCACAAACAGCGTGAGCTTGTCGCCCGGCTGAATGTCTTTAGCGTCACTGTTCCAGCGCATAACGTCTTTGGTGTTCACACCGTGGCGTTTAGCAATACTGGCAAAAGAATCACCCTTACGTACACGGTAGGTGATGCTGTTGCCGTTATCAGCCAATTGCGTGCTCGCTTTGCCGCTCACGGTCAGAGTCTGACCGGTACGAACTGAAGCGCTGCGCAGATTGTTCTGCTGTTTCAGTGCACTGACGCTTACGCCAAGCTTGTTGGCAATGCCAGACAAGGTGTCGCCTTTGCGTACCGTATAGCTGTTTTCTGCCGCACTGACTTTCGCCATCTCGGTAGGCTGCACGGAAGCGATATCACCGGAAGCCAGTGAATCGCGCAACTTAGCAACGTTGGACTTAGGCACCATAATGTAGTGCGGTCCATTTGGCGCAGTGGCACCGTTTTTATAACCGGCATTAAATGTCTTCAACTTGCTGAGAGACATTCCGGCCATATCGGCGGCCTGCGTCAGTTCAATCTGCTGTCCCACCTCTACGCGAGCTAAAGCACGGCTCTCGTTCGGGGTCGGCAGTTTGATACCGTAACGCTTGTTGTTCTTGAGAATCTCACTCAAGGCCAACATTTTAGGTACGTAAACCGTGGTCTCGCGGGGCAGCGATAAACTCCAGAAGTCAGTCGGCTTACCGCGCGCCTTATTCTGTTTCATCGCCTTCAGCACACGTCCTTCACCGCTGTTATAGGCGGCGATGGTCAGTAACCAGTCGCCGTCAAACATACCGTTCAGACGCTGCATCATATCCAGCGCTACTTTGGTCGAGGCCACCACATCGCGGCGTCCGTCGTACCATTGGTTCTGTTTCAAACCATAGTTTTTGCCCGTTTGTGCAACAATCTGCCAGATGCCGGCGGCATTCGCAGAAGATGTTGCGTGTGGGTCAAAAGCGCTCTCCACTATGGGTAGCAGTACCAGTTCCATCGGCATTTTACGTTTCTGTATCTGCTCGACAATCCAGTACATGTACGGCTCTGCCCGTAATGTTACATCGTGGAGATAGCTCTTATTTTTTAAAAATTTTGTTTTTTGTTCGCGGATCCGGCTGTTTTCCGGAATCCCCATCTTCAACTCGTCACTAATGTGATTCCAGAGATCAGTATCTTCTGCGAGGCTTGTTCCATCATCCTGCCATCGCGGCGACAACAATCGATCTCCGTACTTTCCATTTTCACCTTGACCAGCTGAAGACAGACTCTGGGCATGCTGTACGGGGATATTGGCGTCATTCCTTGATGCCTGACATCCTACCAGCAAGACCGAGGCGAGTAAGATCGCTTTAGCCTTCATGTGTGTGTCAATAGTTCGCTTAAAAGACGAGCAACTATACGTGACGGTCCACCACAACACAACCTCAAATATCAAAAGCGGTCTTTCTTCTCGCGTAGATCGGCGAATATTTGCCATAACGCTGATGATGAGACATTAGTGCCTAAAGCCTGTTGTAAATCAGCCTCTTGCGTGCGTAAAAATAAATTTATTTCCCGCTCTAAGGCCAGTTTTGTTGGTAAAGTGATGCGGTTTTCTGCGCGTAAGTCCTTAATTTGCTGATACCTTGCCAAAATTTTAGGGTCATGGGGCAGAATAGCCGCAGCAAACTTCATATTGGATAAAGTGTACTCATGCGCGCAGCAAACGAGAGTATCTTCAGGGAGCTGATTAAGTTTTTGAAATGATTCGAACATTTGCTCTGCAGTGCCTTCAAATAAACGCCCGCAGCCGCCAGAAAACATCGTGTCACCACAGAAAAGATAAGGGGAGCTGAAATATGAGATATGTCCTAAAGTGTGACCGGGTGTTGCGATGACACGGAAATTCAGCCCAAGCAGGGTAAATTCATCACCTTCGGCCACAATACGCTTCGCCCCTTTATCTGCCGTTTCCTCTGGACCGAAAACCGCCAATTCGGGATAGTGCTGCAGCAGCTCATCCACACCGCCGACGTGATCGTGATGATGATGTGTCAGCAAAATCGCCACGGGTTGCCAATGATTGGCCCTGATTTTATCCAGCACCGGCTGTGCTTCGCCGGGATCGACTATCAAACACCTATTGTCATCGTCCGTTAGTGTCCAGATGTAGTTATCCTGCAATGCGGGAATGCTGGTAAGATTCATAAACACCTCTCAGGTCGTAGAAAAAGGAAAATGGTAGAGCATGAAGCCGGCTAAAACACGCCAAATCCTGACCGCACCGCGCTCCTGGCGCGATATGCCAATGGGAGACTATTTTCGCGACGCGCTCACTCAGCAACTGCAGCCTTATCTCGGCAAGCTGTATGGCTTTCATATGCTTAAAATTGGCAGCCTCAGCGCAGAAATCAACACCAGCCAGTGTGCCATATCGCATCAGGTGAATGTGGGCATTGAGGGCGATGAATTACAGGTTATTGCCAATAACACGCAATTACCCTTTGAATCTAAATCCGTAGATGCCTGTTTACTGGCGCATACGTTGGCGTGGAGTCAGGATCCGCACCGCGTACTGCGTGAAGTGGATCGGGTATTGATCGATGATGGCTGGATGATCATCAGCGGCTTCAACCCTTTCAGTTTATTAGGCATTAGCAAAGGCATTCCGGGTCTGCACTCGCGCGCGCCGTGGAGTGGTCGGATGTTCAGCCAGGTACGATTGCTCGACTGGCTGGGCCTGCTGAATTATGAGGTGGTTTACCGCACCCGTTTTCAGGTGGTGCCGTGGCATCGGCAGGGCGGCAGGGTGATCAGCGCGCATTTACCGGCGCTCGGTTGTTTGAACATTGTGGTGGCACGTAAACGTACGTTCCCGCTAACGCCCACCAAAATGAAGAAGAATCTGAGTCAAAGCCAGCTACGGCAAACGGTTAATGTCACGCGCCAGTTTCGTGAAGTGAAGGATCAGGATTCAACCTGATAACCGATATCATCCTGAGTGGGCTTTCCCGCCGCGCTGCGTGCCAGTTCGTCGCAGCGTTCGTTCTCCGGATGCCCCGCGTGGCCTTTTACCCATTCCCACTTAATTTCATGGTTGCTGAGCGCCACATCGAGGCGTTTCCATAGATCGACATTTTTTACCGGTTTTTTATCGGCGGTTTTCCAGCCGCGTTTCTTCCAGTTGTGGATCCAACTGGTGATACCCTGACGAACATATTGGCTGTCGGTGCTGATCACCACCTCACACGGCTGTTTTAACGCTTCGAGCGCCACGATAGCCGCCATCATTTCCATGCGATTGTTGGTGGTGAGGCGATAGCCTGTACTGAACTCTTTTTCATGCGCGCCATATCGTAAAATGGCGCCATAACCGCCGGGACCGGGATTGCCCAGGCAAGATCCATCGGTGAATATTTCTACCTGTTTACGCATCTCTGGTAGACTTCCTTCTGACAAAACGCCAAGTCTGACATAAAACGAGTCCTATGAGCACTGCAAATAACCGCCAGATCGTCCTCGATACTGAAACCACCGGCATGAACATGATCGGTGTGCATTATGAAGGACATCGCATCATTGAAATTGGTGCGGTTGAGGTGATCAACCGTCGCCTGACCGGCAACAACTTCCATATGTATCTGAAGCCCGATCGGCTGGTGGATCCGGAAGCGTTCGGCGTTCACGGTATCGCCGATGAATTCCTCGCTGATAAGCCGATATTTGCGGATATCGCCGACGAATTCCTTGATTACATCCGTGGCGCAGAGCTGGTGATCCATAACGCATCGTTCGATATCGGCTTTATGGATTATGAATTCGGCATGCTGAAGCGGGATATCGGCAAAACCGAAACCTTCTGCCAGATCACCGATAGCCTGGCGATGGCGCGTAAGATGTATCCCGGCAAGCGCAACAGCCTCGATGCATTGTGCAACCGTTATGAAATCGACAACAGCAAGCGTACGCTGCACGGCGCACTGCTCGATGCCGAGATTCTGGCCGAAGTATTCCTGATGATGACCGGCGGTCAAACCTCGCTGGCATTTTCTCTGGACGGCGAGCAGAACAATCAGGGCGGCGCGGAGAACATTCAGCGCATTGTGCGTCCGAGTTCAGGTCTGCGCGTGGTCAGCGCCAGCGATGAAGAGATTGCTGCGCACGAAGGTCGTCTGGATTTGGTGCAGAAGAAGGGTGGTAGCTGCTTGTGGCGCGTGTAAAACGGCTGATTTTGCGTGCAAAATCGACGTTAAGCTGAAAAAAACGTCAAACGAAACATTCCCACAGAAAAAGCGTTGACGGGTGTGAAAGCTGCTATTAATATGCGCCTCGTTCTCGACGGGGAACAAAGCGCGGAGCGGTAGTTCAGTTGGTTAGAATACCTGCCTGTCACGCAGGGGGTCGCGGGTTCGAGCCCCGTCCGTTCCGCCAATCTATTTAAAGAAGCCGATGCAGAAATGCATCGGCTTTTTGCTTTTTCTAAATGGTGTCGTTTCCCTCATCCCCCGCCTTCTCTCGCAAGCGGGCGAAGGATGGAATGAGGGCCAGCGCGCACGCAACTTAATCCTTCTGTACCGCCACCGTCGCGCGATACGCCGCCACCGACTCTTCGCGATCAGCGCGCGCCAGCCAGCGATAGCAGCCCGCACCCAACGCCACGCCGATAAACCAGCTAAAGTTCGCCACCGCATGCAGTGAAGGAATAAAGCTGATCACCAGACAAATGCCCACCGACGGCAGCAGCGCGGCAATTGCTTTCGGGTTGAAGCCGCCGCGATACCAGTAACGGCCTTTCGGCGTGTCATCAAACAGGTCATCCACGTAGACTTTGCTGCGTTTAATCAGATAGAAATCGGCCACCAGGATGCCAAACAGCGGCCCAATAAACGAGCCCAGCACATCCAGCGTGTAGTGAATCAGTTCTGGCGACTGGAACAGGTTCCACGGCGTCAGTAACACTGAACCGACTGCGGCAATCATGCCACCGGTGCGGAAGCTGATTTTCTGCGGTGAGCAGTTCGAGAAGTCGAATGCCGGCGAAACAAAGTTCGCCACGATATTAATGCCGATGGTAGCGATAATCATGGTCAGCAGGCCAATCGCCACCGCCACGTCGTTACCCACCATGCTGACAGTTTCAATCGGATCGGTGATCATTCTGCCGAACAGCGATTGCGTACCGGAGACAATCACCACGGTGACAATCGAGAACAGCAGGAAGTTGAACGGTAAGCCCCAGCGGTTGCCGCGACGAATTTCGCCCATGCTTTTGCCGTAACGCGAGAAGTCACCAAAATTCAGCAGCGGACCGGAGAAGTAGGAGACCACCAGCGCGGTGGCGGTAATCATCTGCCAGGTTTGCTCGCCGGTGCTCAACTGCTTGCTGGCCAGCGTGAAGGAGATACCATCGAAACCGGTTTTGTATACAATCCAGCCCGCCAGCGCCACCATCACCACGTACACCGCCGGACCGGCGACATCAATAAAGCGTTTAATCGCGTTCATGCCGTGCCAGAACACCATCGCCTGCAGTAACCACATCACACCGAAACAACACCAGCCCAGCTGAGATAAGCCGAGCCAGCTGCTTTGCGTCATGCTGCTCAGGGTGGGGAAGAACTTCAGCAGCACCAGCATTAGCGCGTTAGCCGCCAGATAAGTCTGGATGCCGTACCACGCAAAAGCGATCAGCCCGCGAATAATCGCCGGGATGTTAGCGCCAAACACGCCAAACGCCTGACGCGAAATCACTGCGTACGGTACGCCCGCCATCTGGCTCGGTTTGGCCACCAGATTGGCGCACAGCTGCACAATGCAGATGCCCACTAACAAGCACAGCAGCACCTGCCAGCTCGCCAGCCCGAGGGTAAAGAAGCTGGCGGCCACCACGTAGCCGCCCATGCTGTGCACGTCCGACATCCAGAACGAAAAGATGTTGTACCACGACCAGTTCTGGTCGCGCGTCGGCGCCAGATCGTCATTACACAGACGTGGACTGTATTGTGCGTTGGCTTCAGAGGCCACCCGCGAGGTCACTTCAGAATGATTTGGCATGAAACCTGCTCCTCTCAACATCATGGAAAAATAATCACAGCGTGAAACGGTATTGCAGGATCCAGGCCAGAAATGATTTCTTGTATACAAAAAAATAATTTCACGTATACGATGTGCAGCACACAGTCACTTACCGGAGCAGGTAATGAAGAGTGAAACAGGCCAGAAAACGGCTGCCGATCTGAACGATCGCGATGAACCTATCTATCAGGCGCTGCTTACCGCCATCGTTGAGCATCAACTGCCGCCGGGCAGTAAATTGCCGGAAGAAGCCTTATCGGATGTCTTCGGCGTGAGTCGCACCGGCATTCGTAAGGTGCTGCAACGCCTCGCCGCGGTGCAAATGATCACCTTGTCGCCCAGGCGTGGTGCACAGGTGGCGACGCCGGGCGTGGATGAAGCCCGCGACATCTTTGCCACCCGCAGTTTATTAGAGTGCGCCAATCTGCCGGCGGTGCTGAGCCACGTGCAGGCACCGCACTTAGCGGCACTCGGCGTGCTGATTGAAGAAGAGCAGCTGGCACATGACCAGCATGATGGTGCCGCCGCGATTCGTCTCTCCGCCGCCTTTCATATTCAGCTGCAGGCGATCTCCGGTAACGCAGTGCTCACCGATATGGTGACGCGCCTGACGCAGCGTTCGTCGCTGGTGATTGCCGCTTACGGTGCACCGTGGCAGCGCGGCTGCCGATGCGATCATCACGATCGGCTGGTGGATCTGCTGCGGCAAAAAGATCTGCCGGGGTTGACGGCGGCGCTGCAGCATCACTTCGAACATATTGTTGCCAGCCTGCACTTTGAGCGCAGCGGCGAAACCTTGCCTGATTTCACCCGGTTATTTGCCGGTAACAAAGGAGCGGCATCATGAGCCTGATTCAGGTCATCAATCCCAACACCAGCTTAGCGATGACGGAAACCATGGGTACTGCCGCGCGCGCCGTCGCCGCGCCGGGCACCGAGATTCTGGCGGTGTGCCCGACTCACGGCGTCGAGTCGATTGAAGGTCATTTTGATGAAGCCATCGCGGCGATTGGTGTGCTGGAGCAGGTTAAACGCGGCAAAGAGCAGGGCGTGAGTGGCCATATCATTGCCTGCTTCGGCGATCCTGGATTGCTGGCGGCGCGTGAACTGGCGAGCGGCCCGGTAATTGGCATTGCGGAAGCGGCCATGCACACCGCCACGCTGGTAGCGACGCGCTTTTCGATTGTCACCACCTTGCCGCGCACGCTGGTGATTGCGCGCCATCTGCTGCAGCAATATGGCTTCACACACCATTGTGCCGCGCTGCACGCCATCGATCTGCCGGTGCTGGCGCTCGAAGACGGCAGCGGCGTGGCGCAGGAGAAAGTGCGTCAGCGCTGCATGCAGGCCAAACGCGAAGATGGCAGCGGCGCGATTGTGCTGGGCTGTGGCGGTATGGCTACGCTGGCGCAGGATCTCACCAAAGAACTGGGCATGCCGGTAATCGACGGGGTCGGCGCTGCGGTAAAAATGGTGGAGTCGCTGGTGGCGCTAGGCTTTGGTACCAGCAAGCATGGCGATCTCGATTATCCACTCGAAAAACCGCTCAGCGGAGCCTTTCAGCACCTAAACTAACCACTGGTTGAGCGACAGGAACTTACAGAATGAATGATGTATCTGGCAAGAAAGAGTACAGCTTCAACAAAAACTATCCCCGCGATCTGATCGGCTATGCTGGCAACCCGCCGCATGCGCAGTGGCCGGGCAAAGCGCGCGTCGCGGTGCAGTTTGTCCTTAATTACGAAGAGGGCGCCGAGAACAACGTGTTGCATGGCGACGCCGGTTCCGAGCAGTTTCTTTCCGATATCATTGGCGCGGCCAGCTACGCCGATCGCCATATGTCGATGGATTCGCTGTATGAATACGGCTCACGCGCCGGTTTCTGGCGCATCCACAATGAGTTTCAAAAGCGCGGTTTGCCGCTGACGGTGTTTGGCGTGGCGATGGCGCTGGCGCGTCATCCGGACATCGTTGAGGCGATCAAAGCGGCGGATTACGACGTGGTGAGCCACGGCTGGCGCTGGATTCACTACCAGGCGATGGATGCCAAGACCGAGCGCCAGCACATGCAGCAGGCGGTGGACGTGTTAACCGACCTGTTTGGCAAAGCGCCAACCGGCTGGTACACCGGCCGCGACAGCCCAAACACCCGACGCCTGGTGGTCGAGCAGGGCGGCTTTAGCTATGACAGCGACTATTACGGCGACGATTTACCGTTCTGGACGCAGGTCACCTGTCAGGACGGCACGGTTAAACCGCATCTGGTCATCCCTTACACGCTGGAGTGCAACGATATGCGCTTCGCCTCGCCGCAGGGCTTCAACACGGCGGAGCAGTTCTTTACCTATTTGCGCGACACCTTTGATGTGCTGTACGAAGAGGGCGAAACGGCACCGAAGATGATGTCGATTGGCATGCACTGTCGTTTACTGGGACGTCCGGGGAAATTCCGTGGCTTGCAGCGCTTCCTCGATCATATTCAGCAGCATGAGGATGTGTGGGTGTGTACGCGGCAGCAAATCGCCGATCACTGGATCGCGACGCATCCGGCACCGAGCGCTTAGCCCCTCATCCCAACCTTCTCCCGCCAGCGGGAGAAGGCGCCGATCCCGCCCCGGTTCAACAAATCACTCCACCTAATTATTCCCTCGCCCGCGTGCGGTAGCCCAATCATTCCCACTCCCGCATGCGCTAGCCCAATGATTCCCTCTCTCGCGTGCGGGAGAGGGTTAGGGTGAGGGGAAAAACAACTCAACTCATCAAACTCACCTGCGCCGCGACAATCCGCCAGCCGCACGGTAATCGCACCCACGTCTGCTGCTGGCGTCCGATCTTCTCTACGCCTTCACGCGTAAACTCCGTACTGCACACCGCATAGTCATCGCCAAAAGTGGTGATCACCGTATTACGTAACTCGCGTTCCAACCCCTTTGACGGCCGCGCCGCGCGAAAAGCGCGGATCTCATCAATGCCATACAAATTCTCACCCGCGCCCAAACGCACGGTGCGTTTGTCGTGCCAGAACAGCTCATCCAACACCTCCACATCATTGCTGATCAGCGCTTGCTCATAGCGGTAAAAGGCGGCGGTGACTTCGGCGAGAATTGCCGGGCGATCGATATGTTCAGGTGTCATTTTCAGGCGTCCATTAAGGTGGTTTGTGGCAGCGTCAGCCCTTGCTGTTGCAGCGCCCAGGCGGCGCGCAGTGCCAGATGTTCTTTAAACGGCGCAGCGATCAGCTGCAAGCCTATCGGCAAGCCGCTGGCGGTTTGCAGCGGCACGGTACATACCGGTAAGCCGAGGAACGAAATCGGCTGGGTTAGCATGCCCATGCTGGCGCGCGTCGGCAAATGCTGGCCGTTGATATGAATGGTTTCCTGGCCGATGGTGGTGGCGGTGCAGGGCGTGGCGGGCGCAATCAGCACGTCAAACTGCTCAAACAGCGGCAGCACCTGCTGCTGGAAGTGGCGGCGGAAACGCTGGGCCTGCACGTACCATGCCGAAGGCAGCATCGCGCCGGCCAGCAGGCGCTCACGCGAGTTGGGCTCGAACTGCTCCGGTTGCGTGCGCAGCATCGGCAGGTAGTGATTGCCGCCTTCTGCGGCGGTCATGATAAAGGCCGCCGAGCGTGCGATCTCCGCATTCGGCAAGGTCACTTCGTCGATTGCCTGCAGCGCTTTAGCTGCCACCGCCACGGCGGCACGCGCTTCATCGCTGCACCAGGTTGAGAAGAACCCGCCGAGTACCGCGCTGCGCACGCCTTCTGCGCCCTTGCTGAGCCCTGCGCTAGCTGGCGAGACGGGTTGCGCGGCCTGGAAGGCATCGCTGGCATCGGCACCTTGCAAGGTGTCGTACACCAGGCTCAAATCTTCAACCGAACGGGCAAACGGGCCGATGTGATCGAGGCTGGCGACAAAGGGATGGCTGCCGCTGCGCGACAGGCGGCCAAAGGTCGGCTTCAGGCCAAAGATGCCGCACAGTGAAGCGGGCACGCGGATCGAGCCGTTAGTGTCGGTACCGAGCGTGAAGTGCACCAAACCTGCCGCGACCGCCGCCGCTGAACCGCCGGACGATCCGCCCGCCACGCGGGTTAAATCACGCGGATTGCGCGTCGCGCCGTAATGGGTGTTTTCCGTGGTAAAACCATAAGCATAGGCATCCATATTCAGCATGCCGGAGAGCAGCGCGCCAGACTGACGCAGTTTGCTCACCGCCCACGCATCCTCGCGCGCCGCCGCGCGTTCGCTGAACAGGCTGGCACCGGCTAAGGTGCTGTGTCCGGCGACATCAAACAGGTTTTTCACCGCGTAAGGAATGCCCGCTAACGGCGGCAAAGCTTCACCGCGCTGGCGCTGCAGATCGATCTGATCGGCTTCGCGCAGCATGCGCTGACCGGTGACTTCGGTCCAGGCGTTGATCGCCTTATGCTGTTCAATCGCCGCCAGCGTGTTTTGCGCGATATCGCGGGCGCTGATCTCGCCCTGACTCAGCGCCTGCTGCAGGGCATTAATCGATAATGACGAAAGTTTCATGGATGAAACACTCCCGCCACTTCCAGGCGATCGTCGAGCGGCAGCGCCATCAGCGGCTCGGCCATGGCGGCGATGCGGTTGAACTGCGTCAGCAGCTCGGCGCGGCGCGCATCATCCAGCTCCAGCGCCAGAATCTGCTCCATTTGGGCGATATAGGTGGCCCAGTCCGGTTGTGAACTCATCAATAATCTCCGTTAGAAACCGGCGGCGCTGCCGTTGCTGCGCGGATCGAACGCGCCTTCCAGCATGCCGTTGTTGTGTCTGACGATCGCGCCCGCATGGCCGACCACTTCACTGAAATCGGGTAGCAGTTCAACCTCATGGCCGAGCGCACGCAGCTGCTGCACCGTTTCCGGCGCGATGCGCGCTTCGAGCTTGAGCGAATCGGATGATTGTCCCCACGTACGACCCAGCAGCCAGCGCGGCGCGCTCACCGCCTGCTGTAGCGGATGTCCCTGAATCACGTGACGGGTGAAAATCGCCGCCTGGGTTTGCGGTTGGCCGTCGCCGCCCATCGAACCGTACACCATGGTGCGGCCATCTTTGAGACGCGCGGCAGCGGGATTGAGGGTGTGGAACGGCTGTTTGCCCGGCTGCAGCGCCAGCAGATGATCGGGTTGCAGGCTGAAGGCGGCACCCCGGTTTTGCCAGGTGATGCCGGTGCCGGGCAGCACCACGCCGCTGCCGAATTCGTGATAGACGCTCTGGATAAACGAAACCGCTAATCCGCTGCTGTCCATCACGCCCATCCACACGGTATCGCCCGGCCCGCGCCCGGTGCCCCACGCAGCGGCTTGTTGATCGTCCACCTGCGCCGCCAGCGTGCTGAGGTGTTCCTCATCAAGCAGACGCTGCACATCAATGTCGATGTGGCGCGGATCGGTGATGTGCTTGTCGCGCAGCGCAAAGGCTTTTTTAGTGGCTTCAACGATGCGGTGCACGGTTTGCGCTTCATCTGCGTCAGCCATATTCAGCCGATCGGTAATGCCGAGGATCGCCAGCGACACCAAACCCTGCGTCGGCGGCGTCATGTTCCAGATATCGCCTTCACTGTGTGCCAGATGCAGCGGCGTGCAGCGGCGGGCTTGGTGCGTTTGCAAATCTTCGAGCGTGATTGGCATTCCCAGCGCAGTCATTTCGCGCGCCAGATGGTGCGCCAGTTCACCGCGATAGAAACTTTCCAGCCCGTGATCGCACAGCATGCTCAGCGTATTCGCCAGCGCCGGCTGGGTGAAGCGACTGCCGGCAAGCGGTACGCTGCCGTCCGGTAAAAAGGTGGCGGCAAAACCAGGTTGATGCTGCAACTCGTGCTGTTTGGCGGCGGTGGCGGCGGCTTGCGAGGCGGTGACCGGAATGCCGTCGGCGGCATAGCGAATTGCATCGCGCAGCAGACGGGTTAACGGCAGCGGCGTCGCGCCAAGTTCCTGCGCCAGCGTCAACGCTTCCTGCCAGCCGCTGACGGTACCCGCCACGGTTAAGGCGGCTTTCGGTCCGCGATGCGGAATCTGCGTTTCACCATGGTAGAAATCAAGATGTGCCAGCGAACCGGCTGCGCCGCTGGCGTCAATGGCGATGGGATCGCCGTTTGGCGGCACCACCAGCCAGAAGCCGTCGCCGCCCAAACCGTTCATGTGCGGGTAAACCACGGCGATGGTGGCTGCGGCCGCCACCATCGCTTCCAGCGCATTGCCGCCTTCGCGCAGTACGGCTAAGGCGCTTTCGCTGGCGAGATGGTGCGGCGTAACGGCCATGCCTAACGGCGCCATGTTGCTCTGTATCATAAAGAACTCTTTTTCTGGGTACGTGGTTAATGGGAAGCAAGAGCTGTTCCAGTTTTGAACGGACATCAATCTGGATCGATTTATGCTAGCTTGTGATGAAACGAAAGTTACAGGACCGATGATGAAACAACTTGATGAACGCCTTCGTAGTCACTATCCGCAACTGTCGCCGCAGGAGCAGCGCATTGCCGACTTCGTGTTTGACCACTTTGATGACCTGATCAGCTACAACAGCGCCGAGCTGGCGCGGCTGAGCGGTGTGTCGAAGGCCACGGTCAGCCGTTTATTCAAGCGTCTCGGTTACGAGAAATATAAGGACATGCGCGACGAGCTGCGCATCCTGCGCCAGAGCGGCATGCCGCTCACCGACAACCGCGATGCGGTGCAGGGCAACACCTTGTTGTCACGTCACTATAAGCAGGAGATGGCCAACCTGACGCAGTGGGTCAACAGCATCGATCCGCAGCAGTTTGGCGAGGTGATTAGCGCGCTGGGCGCGGCAAAACGGGTATTTATCATCGGCATGCGTAACGCCTATCCGGTGGCGCTGCACCTGCGTCAGCAGCTGATGCAGGCGCGTCCGCAGGTGCATGTGCTGCCGCAGCCGGGCCAGACGTTGGGCGAAGAGCTGGTGGATATCACGCCCGACGATATCGTGGTGGTGATGGCGTTTCGCCGCCGTCCACGCATCATTCGCCCGCTGATGCAGCAGCTGCAGCGGAGCAACATTCCGGTGCTGGCGCTGTGTGAGCCGCAGGCGCAGGGGATTATTACGCTGGCGCGCTGGCAGCTTTGTGCGCCGCTCGACAGCGTTTCCGCTTTTGATAGCTACGCCTCCGCCATGAGCCTGATTAACCTGTTGGCAAATGCGTTACTGCACGAAATGTTGTCGCAGGGCCGTCAGCGTATCCATCAAATTGCCGATCTTTATCAGCATCTTGACGAGCTGGAACACCGTTAACGGGCGCCATTGTGGTGCATTGCACTGTTTTTGATCGTTAATTCCAACGGGCGCGATGCCCGTTTTTGTTGCCTTCAACGCGGTAAAACCCCGTTTTTTCTCCTTTCTTCTCCCGGCACTGCGGTTGGCACATTAGTTGCAGAATGATTCATCAAGAATCTTTTGTTTCACGTAAACTCACCGGGGTGCATAATGAAAAAAGTATTATTAGCGGTAGCGGGCGCGGCATTGCTGATGGCGCAGGTCGGGAGTGCGATGGCCGATCAGCTGCAGGATATCCAAAAGCGCGGCGTGATCCGCGTGGCGGTTCCGCAAGACTTCCCGCCGTTCGGTTCCGTGGGTACTGACCTGCAGCCGCAGGGCTACGATATCGACATGGCGAAGTATCTCGCCAAACAGATGAAACTGAAGTTGCAGCTGGTGCCCGTTTCCAGTGCCAACCGCGTGCCGTATCTGCAGACCGATAAAGTCGATCTGGTGATCTCCAGCATGGGTAAAAACGCCGAGCGTGAAAAAGTGATCGATTTCACCCGCGCTTACGCGCCGTTCTTCCTCGGCGTATTTGGTCCGAAAGGCGAAACGCTGAAAGATGCGGCAGCGCTGAGCGGCAAATCGATCGGCGTCACGCGCGGTGCAGTGGAAGATATGGTGTTAAGCGATATCGCCCCGAAAGAGGCGCAGGTGAAGCGTTATGAAGATAACAACACCACGCTGTCGGCCTACCTTTCCGGACAAGTGCAGTACGTTGCGACGGGCAACCTGGTGGTAGCGGCGATTGCGCGCCAGAACGCCGAAAAAGCGCCGGTTGCCCAGTTTATGCTGAAAGATTCACCGTGCTACATCGGTCTGAAAAAAGATGAGCCGGCGCTGAAAGAGAAAGTGAATGCGCTGATTGAGCAGGGCATCAAAGACGGCACGCTGAACAAGCTGTCGGAAGAGTGGCTGAAAGCGCCGCTGCCAGCGAACCTCGGCGCATAAAGTATGGCGCAACTTAACTTCGCCGATCTCTGGCCGCACTGGCCAGAGTTGCTGGCCGGACTGTGGGTCACGATTCAGATCACCGTGCTCGCCACCGTGGGCGGTGTCAGCCTCGGTATTCTCGGCGCGGCGCTGCGCAGCGGCAAACCGAGCTGGGCGAGCCGCATCTGGGGCCTGTACGTCGAGCTGATTCGTAATACGCCGTTTGTGGTGCAGCTGTTTTTCATCGTCTTTGGTTTGCCCAATCTGGGTCTGAAACTCACGGCGGGTGAAGCCGCGCTGCTGGCGATGTTGATTAACCTTGGCGCGTACAGCACCGAAATTATTCGCGCCGGGATTCAGGTGACGCCGCGCGGCCAGTGGGAAGCGGGGCGCGTGCTGGGATTGACCCGCACGCAAACCTTTATTCGCGTGGTGTTGCCGCCGTCGCTGCAGCGTATTTATCCGGCGCTGGTCAGCCAATGCATCATTGTGATGCTCGGCTCGTCGGTGGTGTCGCAGGTGTCGTACGAAGAGTTGACCTTCGCCGCCAACCTGATTCAGTCGCGCACCTTTTTGAGTTTTGAAGTCTATTTCGTGACCACGCTGATCTATCTGGCGTTGTCGATTGCCATGCGCCAACTGCTGCTGGCGCTGGGACGTAAATGGTTGGGAGCGCAGCCGGCATGATGACGCAATTTACCGACTGGGACATCCTGCGCAACCTGCTGCTGGCAGCGCGCTGGACAATTTTACTTTCGCTGGTGGCGTTTTTTGGCGGCACGCTGGTGACCTTGCCGCTGCTGTTTATGCGCCTGCTGAAACGTAAATGGCCGATGCGCCTGATGCGCGCCTACACCGAGCTGTTTCAGGGCACGCCGCTGCTGATGCAGCTGTTCCTCGCCTTCTTCGGCGTCGGCTTGTTCGGCATCGATGTCGCGCCCTGGACCGCCGCCTCGCTGGCCTTAACGCTCTACACCAGCGCATTTCTGGTGGATATCTGGTACGGCAGCATTCGCGCCCTGCCAAAAGGGCAGTGGGAAGCGTCGCGCTGTCTCGGCCTGACCTTTGGTCAAACGCTGTTTCGCGTGGTCGCGCCGCAGGCGATTCGCATTGCCATCGCGCCTACGGTTGGGTTTGCCGTGCAGGTGATTAAAGGCACCGCGCTGGCCTCGATTATCGGTTTCGTCGAGCTGACCAAAGCCGGCACCATTTTGAATAACGTGACGTATGAGCCGTTCAAGGTGTTTGGCCTGGTGGCGCTCGGTTACTTCCTGATGTGTTATCCGCTGTCGCGTTACAGCCAGTACCTGGAGAAAAAATTCAATGCCGCTCATCACCATTAATCAGGTACAGAAGTACTACGGCGATAACCACGTCTTGAAAGGTGTCGATCTCGATGTCGATCACGGCGAAGTGATCTCGATTATCGGCCGCAGCGGATCGGGTAAAAGTACCCTGCTGCGCTGCATGAACGGGCTGGAAGGTTATCAGGAAGGCAGCATCAAACTCGGCGGTATGACAATTACCGACCGCGAATCGCAGGCGCGTGAAATTAGCCGTTCGGTCGGCATGGTGTTCCAGAACTTCAATCTGTTCCCGCACATGACGGCGCTGGAAAACGTGATGCTGGCGCCGCGCCGTGTGCTGAAGAAAAGTGAAGCCGAATGCCGTGCGCTGGCAACGCAGATGCTGGAGAAAGTCGGCCTCGGTGAGCGCATCAATTACTATCCGGCCAATTTGTCGGGCGGTCAGCAGCAGCGCGTGGCGATTGCCCGTGCGCTGGCGATGCAGCCCAAAGTTTTACTCTGTGATGAGATCACCTCCGCGCTCGATCCCGAGCTGGTGGGCGAAGTGCTGAAAGTGCTGGAGCAGCTGGCCGCCGAAGGCATGACGTTGATTCTTGTCACCCATGAAATGAACTTCGCCCGCGACGTGGGCGATCGCGTGGTCTTTATGCATCAGGGGCGCGTCTGGGAGCAGGGCGACAGCAAAACGCTGTTCGCCAATCCGCAAACCGCGGAGCTGAAGCAGTTTATCTCTACCGTGCGCCTCTAAGCTTTCTTTAAGGAATACAACATGGATATCAGCCAATTTTCGCAAATCAATCCGCCACAGCGTCTGTTGATGGGACCGGGCCCGATCAATGCCGATCCGCGCGTGCTGCGCGCCATGTCGAGCCAGCTGATCGGCCAGTACGATCCGGCGATGACGCACTACATGAACGAAGTGATGGCGCTGTACCGTGGCGTATTCCGCACTGAAAACCGCTGGACGATGCTGATCGACGGCACGTCACGCGCCGGTATCGAAGCGATTCTGCTGTCGGCGATCCGTCCGGGCGACAAAGTGCTGGTGCCGGTGTTTGGCCGTTTCGGTCATCTGCTGTGTGAAATTGCCCGCCGCTGCCGCGCGGAAGTGCACACCATTGAAGTGCCGTGGGGCGAAGTGTTTACGCCGGATCAGATCGAAGACGCGATCAAAAAAGTGCAGCCGCGCCTGCTGCTGACGGTGCAGGGCGATACGTCCACCACCATGCTGCAGCCGCTGGAAGCGTTGGGCGCGATTTGCCAGAAGTATGGCGTGCTGTTCTACACCGATGCCACCGCGTCGCTCGGCGGTAACGCGCTGGAAACCGATGCGTGGGGCCTGGATGCGGTCTCCGCCGGGATGCAGAAGTGCCTCGGCGGTCCATCCGGTACGTCGCCAATCACGCTGAGCCCGCAGATGGAAGCGGTGATCCGCAAGCGCAAGTGCGTGGAAGAGGGCATCCGCACCGCCGATCATCAGGATGGCGACGACGAGATGATCTACTCCAACTATTTCGATCTCGGCATGATCATGGATTACTGGGGCCCGGAGCGCCTCAATCACCACACCGAAGCCACCACCGCGCTGTTTGGCGCGCGTGAATGTGCGCGTCTGATATTGGAAGAGGGATTAGATAACGGCATCGCGCGCCACAAGCTGCACGGCGATGCGCTGCTGAAAGGCATTCAGGGCATGGGCCTCGAAACCTTTGGCGATTTAAAAAACAAAATGAATAACGTGCTCGGCGTGGTGATCCCGCAGGGCGTGAATGGCGATCAGGTGCGCAAGCTGGTGCTGGAAGATTTCGGTATCGAAATCGGCACTTCGTTTGGTCCACTACATGGCAAAGTGTGGCGCATCGGCACCATGGGCTACAACGCGCGTAAAGATTGCGTGATGCAAACCCTGAGCGCGCTGGAAGCGGTGCTGAATCATGTTGGCTTCCGCACCACGCAAGGCGCGGGGATGCAGGAGGCGTGGGATCTTTACGGGAGCCGCGCATGAATAAAAGCCTGATGACCGCCAGCGAGGCGCAGATCGCCGCCGCTCGCGTCATGGCGCGCTGTGATGCGCTGGCTGAGATCAGCGAAAGCGAAGATGGCCTGACGCGCGTTTATCTGTCGCCGGAGCAGCTGCGTGCCAACGCGCGCGTTGGCGAATGGATGCAGGCTGCGGGCATGACGACGTGGCAGGACGCGGTGGGCAACATTTGCGGTCGCTACGAAGCGGCGCAGGCGGGCGCGCAGGCGCTGCTGCTCGGTTCGCACCTGGATACGGTGCGCAATGCCGGTCGCTACGACGGCATGCTCGGCGTGTTAAGCGCCATTGAAACCGTGCAGTGGCTGCACGATCGGCAGCAGCGTTTGCCGCTGGCGATTGAGATTGTCGGCTTCGGCGACGAAGAGGGCACGCGCTTCGGCATTACGCTGCTCGGCAGCCGTGGCATAACCGGCAGCTGGCCGGAAAGCTGGGTGACGCACCCGGATGGCAACGGCATCACCGTGGCGGAAGCGATGCAGGATGTCGGTTTCGATGCGGCGAAGATTCACGACGCGGCGCGTCAGGTCAATGACATCGCCGCCTATCTGGAACTGCATATCGAGCAAGGTCCGTGTCTTGAGCAGGAAGATTTGGCGCTTGGCGTGGTCACGGCGATCAACGGCGCGCGTCGTCTGAACTGCAGCTTTATCGGTGAAGCGGGTCACGCGGGCACTGTGCCGATGACGCATCGCAAAGATGCGCTGGCCGCTGCCGCTGAATGGATGGTGTTTATTGAGCACACCACGCAAGAGCACGATCCGCAGCTGGTGGCGACCGTCGGCACGCTGAGCTGCTTGCCGGGCGCGGTCAACGTGATTCCGGGTGAAGTGCAGCTGTCGCTTGACGTGCGCGGTCCGCAGGATGAGCCGCTGGAGCGTTTACTCTCCACGCTGCTGACGCAGGCGCAGGCGATTGCGCTGCGTCGCGGCTTAACCTTCAGCGCCAACGAGTATTACCACATTGCCGCTACCGCCTGTGATGCGCGGTTGCAGCAGGCGCTGAGCCACGCGGTAGAAACCGTGCAAGGGCGCAGCCTGTCGCTGCCGAGCGGCGCCGGACACGATGCAATTGCTATCGCCGAGCGCTGGCCGGTGGGCATGCTGTTTGTGCGCAACCATCGCGGCATCAGCCATCATCCGGCGGAATCGGTACACACCGCTGATGTGGCGCTGGGCGTGCAGGCGTATCTGCAAGCGGTTTGCGATATTGCGCGCGCTAAGGAATAAAGATGGATTTGGTCAACTTTAATCAGCTTTCACCTCAAGCTGCGCAGGCGGCGATTGCGCACTGCGTGGCGATTCCCGCCTGGCAGCAGGCGCTGGTGGCGGCGCGACCTTTTGCCGACGTTGCGGCTTTGCAGGCCGAAGCCGATCGTTTGGCGCAGCGGTGGCAAGCCGCTGATCTTGAGCTGGCGCTGAGTGCCCATCCACGCATTGGCGACAACGTGGCGGGCGCGGACAAAGAGGCCACGCTGTCGCGCAGTGAGCAGTCGGCGATGCAGCAGGCGGACGGCGCGCTGCAATTGGCGATGCTGGCGGGCAATCAAACCTATGAGCAGCGCTTTGGCCGGGTGTTTCTGATTCGTGCCAAAGGGCGCAGCGGCGAAGAGATGCTGGCGGAATTGCAGCGTCGGCTTAACAATGATGCAGCGAGTGAACAGCGTGAAGCGCTGGCGCAGCTGCGTGAAATTACCCTGTTGCGGCTAAAGGAGAGCATCACATGAGCACCATTACGACGCATATTCTCGATACCGCGCTGGGCAAACCGGCGATTGGCGTGGCGGTTTCGCTCGAGCAAAATAGCCCGGAAGGCTGGCTGCCGCTGGTGGAAGGCAACACCGACAGCGACGGACGCATTAAAGATCTGACGCCCGAACCGCTGGCGCCAGGTCATTACCGTTTGACGGCGGAAATTGGCGACTACTTTGCTGCCGAAGGGCGCGATGCGCTCTACGTGAGTGCGCAGATTGATTTCGTGATTGGCGCCACAGGCAGCCATTATCATCTGCCGTTTCTCATCTCGCCGTGGTCGTGGTCGACTTATCGCGGCAGCTGATAATGTGCGCCACTTCACGCGCTGCGCTTGAAAGCCAGTAACTATCAAAACCTTCGGTTCATCCAAATATATTCCTGACGAAAGTGCGGCTAATCTTAGTCGCATAGTAGAAAGCAATATGAAGCCAATGGAGCCGATAAACATGAGCACGCACGACAATAACGATAATGCAGCAGCCGCAGGCAAGTGCCCCTTTCATCACGGGGCGTCTGAAGAGAAGAGTGTTCTGGCGCGCGGCGCCGGTGGCGGGACATCCAACCGCGACTGGTGGCCTAATATGTTACGCGTCGATCTGTTAAACCAGCACTCCAACCGTTCCAACCCGCTTAGTGACACCTTCAACTACCGCGACGAATTCAGCAAACTGGATTACTCCGCGTTAAAAGCCGATATCCGCGCACTTCTCACCGATTCGCAATCCTGGTGGCCAGCCGACTGGGGCAGCTATATTGGGCTGTTCATTCGCATGGCGTGGCACAGCGCGGGTACTTATCGCACCATTGATGGTCGTGGCGGTTCAGGTCGCGGTCAGCAACGTTTTGCGCCGCTGAACTCATGGCCGGATAACGTCAGCCTCGATAAAGCGCGTCGCCTGTTGTGGCCGGTAAAACAGAAATATGGTCAAAAAATTTCCTGGGCCGATCTCTACATCCTGGCGGGTAACGTCTCGCTGGAAAACGCCGGCTTCCGCACCTTCGGCTTTGGTGCCGGTCGTGAAGACGTGTGGGAACCGGATATGGATGTGGATTGGGGCCACGAAACCGAATGGCTGGCGCATCGCCATCCAGAAGCGCTGGCCAATGCACCGCTGGGCGCTACCGAAATGGGCCTGATCTACGTCAACCCGGAAGGCCCGGAAGCCAGCGGCGATCCAAAATCAGCGGCGCCGGCGATTCGTGCCACCTTCGGCAACATGGGCATGAACGATGAAGAGATCGTGGCGCTGATTGCTGGCGGTCATACTTTGGGTAAAACCCACGGCGCGGCAGAAGCCAGCCATGTTGGCGTTGATCCTGAAGAGTCACCGATTGAAGCGCAGGGCCTTGGCTGGACCAGCAGCTATGGCAGCGGCGTGGGTAAAGATGCCATCACTTCAGGTCTGGAAGTGGTGTGGACGCAAACTCCCACGCAGTGGAGCAACTACTTCTTCGAGAACCTGTTCAAATACGAATGGGTACAGACACGCAGCCCAGCGGGCGCCATCCAGTTCGAAGCGGTTGATGCCGAAGCGATTATCCCGGATCCGTTTGATCCAGAGAAAAAACGTAAACCAACTATGCTGGTGACCGATCTGACGCTGCGTTTCGATGAAGAGTTCGGCAAGATTTCGCGCCGCTTCCTCAACGATCCGCAGGCATTTAACGAAGCCTTTGCCCGCGCCTGGTTCAAACTGACGCACCGCGATATGGGACCAAAAGCGCGTTACATCGGTCCGGAAGTGCCGAAGGAAGATCTGCTGTGGCAGGATCCGTTACCGCAGGCGATTCATCAGCCAACGCCGGCTGATATCAGCGAGATTAAAGCGCGCATTGCGGCTTCAGGTCTGAGCGTCAGCCAGCTGGTTTCAGTGGCCTGGGCTTCAGCCTCCACCTTCCGTGGCGGTGACAAACGTGGCGGTGCCAACGGTGCGCGTCTGGCGTTAGCGCCCCAGAAAGATTGGGCGGTGAATGCCAGCGTAATCAATGATGTGCTGCCAATCCTGCAAAAGATTCAGCAGGAATCAGGCAAAGCATCGTTGGCCGATGTCATTGTACTGGCAGGTAGCGTGGGTATCGAACTGGCCGCTTCAGCCGCTGGCGTGGCAACGCAAGTGCCGTTTACGCCGGGCCGTGTGGATGCGCGTCAGGATCAAACCGACGTTGAGTCGTTCAACTTCCTGCAGCCGCTGGCCGATGGTTTCCGTAACTATCGCCGCAGCGCCAAAGGTTCTTCAACCGAAACGCTGCTGCTGGATAAAGCCCAACAGCTGACGCTGAGCGCGCCAGAATTGACGGTATTGCTCGGTGGCCTGCGCGTATTGGGCACCAACTTCGACGGCGGCCAGCACGGCGTATTTACCGATCGCGTTGGCGTACTGAGCAATGATTTCTTTGTTAATCTGCTCGACATGCGCACCGCGTGGAAAGCCACCGATGAGAGCGAAGAGCTGTTTGAAGGTCGCGATCGTCTGAGCGGCGAAGTGAAGTTCACTGCGACACGTGCCGACTTAGTGTTTGGATCGAACGCTATCTTGCGCGCGCTGGCCGAGGTTTACGCCAGCAGCGATGCGAAGCAGAAGTTCGTGACCGACTTCGTTGCCGCATGGACAAAAGTGATGAATCTGGATCGCTTCGAGCTGTAAGCTTAAAAAGCCGCAGCGGATTTCTCTGCTGCGGCTTCCTCTTTTAATCTTCGCGAAACGCTTCGAAAGGCAGGTTAAAACGTTTAGCCAGCGCGGCTTTGTGTTTGTCTGTCAACGAACGTTCTCCTTTCAAAATTCGGTTTACATAAGAACGCTGACCAATTTCATTCACGAAGGATGACTGGTTGAGATTATGTTGATCCATCAACACCCGCATTAACGCGACACCGCCAGGTAATGCAGTGACACGCGCGTTGAACGCGGCAAACTCCGGCGCACTATCTTCATATTTCGCCACTTTATCGGTGAGCATTTCAATCAGCGGATGATCAGGTTGATGTTCAATCAGATACTCCACCAGTTCTAACGCCTGCTCATAATCAGCTTTCGCGTTACTTCCGCCCAGCAGCGGGACGGCTTTAATCAGATTGTTGCTGGCCTGGATGGCTTCGGCGATCATTCTTTGTTCTCCCGATAATGCTTTACCCATTTGTCATACTCGGCATGCGTTACAACGTGTTTAATGAAGATTCGTTGGGCTATAAAATCAGCAAAAAACATCACTCTGAGATTATTTCCACCCACGTTAATCACCCACCATTTCGCCCGGTATTTCATTCGGTCAAGACTTGGAAAAAAGGCTCTGAGCGCATCTGGATCGGCAAAATCGTTGCCATTTAAAGTTCGATAAGTTGCATCCAATGCTGCTGCATCATTTGGAAAACTCCGTGTCGCTTCTGTAAACACTTTCCTTGAGATAACGTGCATCATTCCCTCGACATGTTCCAACATGGAAACATGGTAGCGCAACAATGCCATGTTTCCAAGCAGGAAACAAAATTTTAGCGGGTTTTTAAGAGAGGGGAAAATGTGCCGCGCAGCGTCCACGCGGCAAAGAGGTTACTTCAGCGTATACCCATCCGCATCGCGCCAAGCCGGGAACCGCTCGCGGTAGGCTTGTAACTCCTCCAGCGAAAGCTCCGCATCAAGACGTGCGCGCGCAAAGGGCTCTCCACTCGCCAGAATCTCACCCAGCGGTGAAATGATTCGACTGTCGCCACTGTATTGATGCTGATTGCCATCGCTGCCGACGCGGTTACAACCGGCGACATAAGCCTGGTTTTCAATTGCACGGGCTAACAGCAGCGATTGCCAGTGCAGCGCACGCGGTGCCGGCCAGTTGGCGACATACAGCGCCAAATCGTAATCGTTGTGGTTACGCGAAAAAACCGGGAAGCGCAGGTCGTAGCAAATTTGCGGCAGAATCCGCCAGCCGCGCCACTCAAATACTTCACGCGTTTCACCCGCCACATAGTGCTGATGTTCATTGGCCATGCGGAACAAGTGACGTTTGTCGTACTGATGCAGCGTGCCGTCTGGCTCGACCAGCAAGAAGCGGTTCACCGCGCCTTTTTCTGTTTGGATTGCCGCGCTGCCGCCGACTAACGCATTGCTGGTTTGCGCGTGCGCGTGCAGCCACGCCACGACGTCATCCTGCGGCAGCGAACTTTCGGCAGCTTCCATAGCAAAACCGGTAGTGAACATTTCCGGCAGCAGAATGATGTCGCGGCCTGCAATGCCTTTCAGCACGCCATCGAAATGACGCAGGTTAGCCGCGCCATCCATCCAGCTCAGGGTTTCCTGCAGAACGGTAATTTTCAAAGCTGACATAAGCGCTCCGCAGCGGCGTCGAGCGTCGCTTCCTGTTTGGCAAAGCACAGGCGAATCAGCTTGTGCGGGAAAGGTTCGGCGCAGAACACCGACAGCGGAATCGCCGCCACGCCGACTTCTTTGGTCAGCAGCTGACAGAAGCTCACGTCATCCAGATCGGAAATGGCGCTGTAATCGACCAGCAGGAAGTAAGTGCCTTCACACGGCAGCAGCTTGAAACGGCTGGCGGATAGCGCCTGGATAAAGCGATCGCGGCGCGCGCGGTAGAACTCCGGCAGTTCGCGATAGTGCTCAGGCGCCTGACGCAGCATGTCGGCAATCGCCAGTTGTGCCGGCGTATTCACCGAGAAGGTCAGATATTGATGCACCTTGCGGATTTCAGCGCTGATCGCCGCCGGGGCAATGCAGTAACCCACTTTCCAGCCGGTCATGTGGAAGGTTTTACCAAAAGATGACACCGCGATGGATCGCTGACGTAGTTCAGCATGCGCTAACACGCTGGCGTGGCCCTCTTCAGTGAAACAGATGTGCTCATACACTTCGTCGCTCAGCACATAGATTTCCTGCTCCGCAATCGCCTGCCACAGCTCGGCATAATCGCTTTTGCGCCACACGGTGGCGGACGGATTATGCGGCGTGTTCAGGATCACTAAGCGGGTTTTGCTGCTCAGCAGGCCGCGGAATTCGCGCCAGTCAACGCGGAAACCCGGCGGCTGCAGGGCGATGCGTTTTAACACGCCGCCCGCCAGCTGTACGGCAGGCGCGTAGCTGTCGTAGCTTGGATCAAAGCAGATCACTTCATCACCTTGACGCACCAGCGCGGTGATCGCTGCGTACAACGCTTCGGTCGCGCCCGTCGTCACGGTGATATCGCTGTTGACGTCAGGCGTGTGGCCGTAAAGCGCGGCGGTTTTCTCAACAATCGCCTCGCGCAGTGGCAGTACGCCGATCATCGGTGCATATTGGTTGGCGCCCTGACTCACGTGATGCGCCAGGCGCTCCTGCAAATAGCGCGGACCGTCAAAATCGGGGAAGCCTTGCGACAGGTTGATGGCGTTGTGCTGCTGCGCTAACGCACTCATTTGCGTAAAGATGGTGGTGCCGAGCGCCGGTAATTTGCTCTCGGGGATCAGGTTGTGCTGCGTCATTGTTTTGTGGCCTTAAGCGCGAATGTCGTTGCGGAGAAACCCTGTGTTGCTGCCACTATAAACAGGATGTTAACATTTGGCAATCGAGACGCTTAGACGTCTAAACTAACCTGCGGAGTCGGTATATCGCTATGACGGATTTTCTTCCACTGGAACATTTAGTGGCCGCCTGCCACTGGATTGGTGGCAAAGGCTGGGCACCTGCGACCGGCGGTAATATGTCGGTGCGGCAGGATGCGGAGTATTGTCTGCTGAGTGCGTCCGGCAAAGATAAAGGCAGCCTGACGCGCGATGATTTTATCCAGGTTGAGATCGCTACCAACGCCGTGCCATCGGGCCGCACGCCTTCGGCGGAAACCGGCCTGCATACCTTGATTTATCGCCTGTTTCCGCAGGCGGGTGCGGTGCTGCATACGCACACGGTCAACTCGACGGTGCTGTCGCGGGTGGAGAAGGGCGATGCGCTGCTGCTCAGTGGTTATGAGATGCAGAAAACGCTGGCCGGGCAGCAGACGCATCTGAACACCATCGCCATTCCCTTGTTCGATAACGATCAGGACATGACGGCGCTGGCGCAGCGCATTGAAGCTTTTGCCGCCGTTACGCCGTTGCAATATGGTTTTCTGCTGCGCGGCCACGGTTTGACCTGCTGGGGCAAGGACGTGAACGAAGCGCGTCGCCATCTGGAAGGTCTGGAATTTCTGTTTGAATGTGAACTGCAACGTCGCCTGCTGGAGGCCAAATGATCCGCGCCATTGTTACCGATATTGAAGGCACCACCAGCGATATCCAGTTTGTGCATCAGGTATTGTTTCCTTATGCGCGTCAGCATTTAGCGGCGTACGTGCGGGAAAATCATACCGATGAAAACGTCGCCGCCGCACTCAACGCGGTGCGTGCAGAGTCCGCTGCGCCTCAGGCCACGCTGGAGGAGCTGATTACCACACTCACGAATTATATCGATGAGGATCGCAAGTCACCGGGCCTCAAAGCCCTACAGGGCATGATTTGGCGCGCCGGCTACGTTGAAGGCCAGTTCACCGGCCACCTCTATCCCGACGTGCTGCCGGCTTTTGCGCGCTGGCAGCAGCAGGGGATTGGTCTGTATGTTTATTCCTCGGGATCGGTGGCCGCGCAAAAACTGTTATTTGGCTACAGCGATGAAGGTGATTTAACCTCGCTGTTCAGCGGCTATTTTGATACCGGCGTCGGCGCGAAACGTGAAGCGCAATCGTATCGCAATATCGCCGAAAAAATCGGCCTTGCGCCTGCGTCATTGCTGTTCCTGTCGGATATTCATCAGGAGCTGGATGCGGCAGCGGATGCGGGCTGGCATACCGTGCAGTTAATTCGTGGCGCGGCGGATAACGCCAGTCGTCATCACCAGGTCAACGATTTTTCCCAGATTAAACCGGAGTCGATTTAACATGAGTGCATTGACCATTTTTACCGATACCGAAGCCCAGCAACCGGTGTGGCACAGCACTGATGCCGAGGCGATTCGCGAGCGTCTTAACGCGAAAAACGTGCGCTTTGAACGCTGGGAAGCCGATCGCGATTTGGGTGCGAACCCTGATGCAGAGACGGTGATCAACGCCTATCAACATGCGATTGATCGTCTGGTGGCCGAGAAGGGCTATCAGAGCTGGGATGTGCTGAGCATGCGTGCGGATAATCCGCAGAAAGAGGTGCTGCGCACCAAGTTCCTTAACGAACATACGCATAGCGAAGATGAAGTACGCTTCTTTGTTGAAGGTTCAGGGCTGTTCTGTCTGCATCTGGAGGGCGAGGTGTATCAGATTTTGTGTGAGAAGAATGATCTGATCTCGGTGCCCGCTGGCACGGCGCACTGGTTTGATATGGGTTCTGAGCCGCACTTTACCGCGATCCGCATTTTCGATAATCAGGAAGGCTGGGTCGCGAATTTTACCGGCGATAAGATTGCTGATGCGTATCCGCGTTTGGCGTGATTTTTTGCCCTCATCCTAACCCTCTCCCACAAGTGGGAGAGGGAACCGATCGTGCAAACAGGCAAGTATGGTTTTCCCCCTCGCCCGCTTGCGGCAGAGGGCCGGGGTGAGGGGAATATTGCGCCTATTTACGGCAAAAATATCCCTTCCTCTACCTGCGCAGGCGTCACCACACCGGTATCCAGCACCCAACCGCTAATCAACGCCGCTGGCGTCACATCAAAGGCCGGATTATAGACTGCCGCACTTTCCGGTGCCCACTGCACGCTACCAAAACTGCCTGCAACGCCGGTCACTTCGCTGGCGGCGCGCTGCTCGATAGGGATGGCGTCGCCGTTTGGACATTGACTATCTAGCGTGGTGTGCGGTGCGGCGACGTAGAACGGAATACCGTGATAGTGCGCCAGCACGGCCAGGCTATAGGTGCCAATCTTGTTCGCGACATCACCATTCGCTGCGATACGATCCGCGCCGACCCAAATAGCATCGACCACGCCGCGCGCCATTAGACTGGCGGCCATCGAGTCGGTAATCAGCTGATAAGGAATGTTTAGCTCACCCAGCTCCCACGCGGTTAAACGGCCACCTTGCAGCAGCGGTCGCGTCTCATCCACCCAGACATTTTTCACCAAACCTTGCTGGTGGGCATAAGCGATAACGCCGAGCGCCGTGCCGACGCCGGCCGTCGCCAGCCCACCGGTATTGCAGTGCGTCAGCAGCTGGCTGCCCGGTTTTACCAGCGTGCTGCCGGCGCGGGCGATGTTGTCACACAGTTGCTTATCTTCGGCCACCAGACGCAGTGCTTCGCGGCTCAGCGCCGTGACGAAATCACTTTCGGCCAACGCAGTTTTCATGCGATCAAGGTTATTCATCAGGTTCACCGCCGTTGGGCGCGCCGCGCGCAGCACCTCAAGCGCCGTCACTAATTCTGCGCGCGCTGCGCCTTGCTCACCCAGCAACGCCAGCAGCAAACTGGCTGAGAGGCCAATCAGCGGCGCACCGCGCACGCGCAAGGCATGAATGTGCTCGACCAACTCTGTAACGCTGTGCGCGGGCAGCCAGTTCTGTTGTTGTGGCAGCGCCTGCTGGTCAAGGATCCACAGTTGATTATCGCGAACCTCAAGGCTGGTGGTACGAAGTGTTTGCATGGTGTGAAATCCCTGTTGCGTTAATGCTGGCTATTGTGCCAACATGCGTAGCGGATGTATAGACGTCTGAACGGCTTATTACTATCGATAATCGAGGAACAGGCAATGTCGCAATACCGTACGTTCAATGCTGCCGATGCTGTGGAATATGCTCAACAATTTGGCGGCGTGGACGATCCGTCAGCGCTGGTGAGCGCCGAGGAGATCGGGGATGGCAATCTCAACCTGGTGTTTAAAATTTTCGATAATCAAGGCCGCAGCCGCGTGGTGGTAAAACAGGCGCTGCCCTATGTACGTTGTGTCGGTGAATCCTGGCCACTCACGCTGGATCGTGCGCGTCTCGAAGCGCAGACGTTGATTGAGCACTACAAACATTGCCCGCAGCACACCGTCAACGTCACTCATTACGATGCCGAATTGGCGGTGATGGTGATGGAGGATCTCTCCAGTCATCGTATCTGGCGGAGCGAATTGGTGAAGGGTGCGTATTATCCGCAGGCCGGTCGTCAGGTTGGCGAATATCTAGCGCAGACGCTGTTCCATACCTCCGATTTCTTCCTGCATCCGCATAAGAAAAAAGCCGAAGTGGTGCGTTTCATTAATCCGGAAATGTGCGAAATCACCGAAGATTTATTCTTCAACGATCCGTTTATTGACCATGAGCGCAACAAATATCCTGCGGCACTGGAATCGCTGGTGGTCAGCCTGCGCAGCGACGATGCGCTAAAAATCGCCGTGGCCGGTCTCAAACACCGTTTCTTCGCCGATGCGGAAGCCTTGCTGCATGGCGATGTACACAGCGGTTCCATCTTTGTCGCCGATGGCAGCCTGAAAGTGATTGATGCGGAGTTTGGTTACTTTGGTCCGATAGGTTTTGATGTCGGCAGCGCGATTGGCAACTTGCTGATCAACTACTGCTGCCTGCCGGGCTTGCTGGCACCGCGTGAGGCGGCAGAAGGGCGAGAACGTCGTCTGAGTGACGTGCAGGATATTTGTAATCAGTTTGCCAGCCGCTTCCTGGAATTGGCGAAAGAGAAAACCCGCGATGTGGCGCTGGCCTATCCCGGTTACGCCGAATCTTTCCTGCGCAAAGTGTGGCGCGATACCTTGGGTTATTGCGGTACCGAGTTGATCCGCCGCACGGTGGGAATGTCTCACGTTGCGGATTTCAAACAGATTGAAGATGAAACCATGCGCACCGAGTGTATTCGCAGCTGTATCACTTTGGGACGCACGCTGATTCTGGCTGCCGATCATGTTGCTGATGTGGATGCGCTGATTGCGCGGATTCGTCAGGCGGGTTAATGCTGGTGTCGGGAAATCAAGCAGGGGCTGCAGAATAACCGGCTGACGCTGCGCAGCAAAAAACCAGATAGTCAAACTGCGGGGCGACGGGAGAGGCCATTCCCGAGAGTGGAGAAAGAGAGGCCCTGGAAGTTCCCGACAGCCAAAAGAAAAAATGCCAGTCAGGCTTAACTGACTGGCATTAGCCCCGTTTCCGGGGCTTTTTTTATTTCACGTTTAAGCTGGATTTTTTAGCTTCATAACGATGTGTTCAACACCCGGCTCATTCGGTAACAGCTGAAGGGACGATTCAATGACAGTAATTTTTCCTGCGTTGATGTCATCCAGGCGGCCACGCACAATCTTATCGGTGTGAACGTTTAAGTCGATGCTAAAAACATCAGCGCTTGCGATCATTTTGTCACGTTCAGACTGTGGCAAGGCATAAAATTCTTCGAAGTTCTTTGGAAAAGCTTTATTTGCTGAGTGAAAGTTAATTACTAACGGATTACGCAGAAGGACGTTCGTTCCATGCGTCCGTGTACTGGATATTACCATCCACGATACGCCAGGTGATTTTTTCATACTGCAGACTGACGCTTTCCGTGTGGTTCAGCTTGTCATTGCCCGAAAGTTTTGTGTTGGCCACGCCGCAGTTAACGCCGGTGACTTTCACGTTTTCCATCAGCACGGTGTAATAGCACACCTCTTGGCCCGCATCGCTGATGTTGTAGAAACGAATTTCGGCGCTTTTCAGCGTCTGGCCGGTGGCCGCTGCTTTATAGAGATAAGGCGTTGAGCTATCCACCTCTTTCTCTATCATCATTGATGAATGCTGGCGCGTGCCGGTTATTTTGCCGTTAGCGGTGTCTACCGGCAGGTTAATTCCGTGGCTCAGGCCGATAATTTCAATGCTGCCTTCACGTTCGTGAACATCGACAGAACCTCTAATATCCGCGCCACCATCGTCTTTAAGCCACATATACGGAGGAATTGGCATTTATTTGCTCCTTATTTTTTTGATTAACTTCATTGTTAAAATGTAAATAACAACCGTGATGGGAATCACTGTGCATACGGACATGTAGAAATAGATGTCGTAAAAACGATCCGCTCCAATCTCTTCCTTCCCGTAAATCATTTGGCCGATTTTCAAGGCTAATTGTTCGTTAAACCATAACTCTGGCGGGCCCAGAGTACGGGCGACAACGAGCATTAGCGCGAGAAAAAAAGCGACTTTGGCCGCTTTACGGGCAAGTGTTTGAATAACCACCGGCAACCACCTCAATGTATCCGCGCGCCATTAAATTTTTCATGCAAGGAACCGGGATCGGCGCTGTTCTCAGAAGGGCATTACGAATTAGCGCATAGTCTGAATTAAGGTGGAGAGTTATACATCCTTCAGATACGCGGCCGGGATGAAGGCGAAATAATCCGCGTTTGACGTCATTAATCCACGTTTCATCATCAATGCTCAGATCGTCACGATATAAAGCAAACCATTCGTCGCGATCAAATTCAGCACCGTTAAAAACGCGGTTATATAAATCCTGTGACTTTGCCTTAGCCCATGACAGCAGGCCACCCCTCCCACGCTCAACAATCCAGTATTTACCCGGTGGGATAGGCCCAACGTTTGGGACGGCCATACATGCAGGAATATTTCTGTAGGCACCTTTCCCGGAAAACGCCATGAAGACGCCCACGCCATACAGATTCAACGGCACGAAATCTGAGCCGTTCAAAATCATCTTACCGATAATTGGCATCGTTAATCCCTAACCTTTAATCCATGTAGTAACTGATGTTTACGTTACATCCCTCAGATTGTCAGGACCAGAAATAATTAGAGTTGGTAATCAATAAAGCTTTTACGATCACGCTTTGCTATTGGCGTTGTTAAAACAACAACGAGAGATAGAGAATCTCAACGAACAACTCCTCCTTTCGCGCAAGACGTGCGACACAAACAGGATATTCGTTATGTCGCAGATGCTGACCGATCAGGATTTTAAGAACGCCGCCACCAAACTCAGCTGCAGTGAAGCCGCCGTGCGAGCCGTCGCCGAAGTAATGAGCTCCGGTATCGGGAAATCAAGCAGGGGCTGCAGAATAACCGGCTGACGCTGCGCAGCAAAAAACCAGATAGTCAAACTGCGGGGCGACGGGAGAGGTCATTCCCGAGAGTGAAGAAAGAGAGGCCCTGGAAGTGCCCGACAGCCAAAAGAAAAAATGCCAGTCAGGCTTAACTGACTGGCATTACTCCATGCGGAGGCTTTTTTGTTTTAAGCGGCTTCACTGGCCCGCGGGTTGGCTTTCGTCTGCGGCTTTGGCACTGCCAGCGCTTCCGGCGCGAAATCATCGACGTTAATCGCTTTCAGACGGCTGGCTTCCGCACGGATCAAGACCTGCGCTTCGCTCTCATCAATCCAGCCCGCTTTCAGGCCCTCTTGTGCCAGCGCATCCAGTCGGGTAAATGACAGATGCTTTTTCTGCTGCTTGCATAAACGATCGTGAATCACTTCGGCGGCCATCACATCCTGCAGCGCCTGCTCCAGCTGACCTGCAGGATTATGTGCGCTTGGTGCCAGATATTGGCCGCGGCCCAAACGGGTACGGGTCGCAGAAGGCAGCTGCAGCAGTTTCGCCAGCTTGTGGTCCAGTTTATCTGACGGTGCCGGGCAGTGATGACCACCGGCGAAAATCACCAGTCGCAGCGCACCGGCCACCATGCGGTTCGGGAAGTTACGCAGCAAATCATCCATCGCCACTTCGGCCTGATGCAGCGCATCCTGCACGCCCCAATGTACCAGCGGCAAATCGGCTTCGTTGCGGCCTTCATCGTCATAGCGCTTCAGGGTGGCGGAGGCCAGATACATCTGGCTCAGCACATCGCCGAGACGCGCCGAGATACGTTCACGACGTTTCAGGCTGCCGCCCAGCACCGCCATCGATACATCTGACAGCAGCGCGAGGTTGGCGCTCAAACGGTTAAGGTGTTGATAGTAGCGGCGCGTGGCGTCGCGGGTTGGTGTGGCGCTAGTGCGGCCGCCGGTTAAGCCCAGCCACAGGCTGCGTACTTTATTACTGCCTACGTGGCCAATATGGCTGAATAGCGCGCGGTCAAAGGTCACCAAATCGTTTTTCGCTGCGGCGTTCATCTCTTCCAGCACCCACGGATGGCAGCGGATCGCGCCCTGGCCGAAGATGATCATGCTGCGCGTCAGGATGTTAGCACCTTCCACGGTGATGGCGATCGGTGCGCCCTGATAAGCCCGCGCCAGGAAGTTGTTTTCGCCCAGCATAATGCCTTTACCGCCAGCGATATCCATCGCGTCGATAATCGCGCGCTGACCGCGATGGGTGCAGTGATACTTCACAATCGCCGATAGCACCGCAGGTTTTTCACCGAGCATAATGCCGCTAGTGATTAGCGTTGCGGCAGCATCCATCACGTAGGCGTTACCAGCAATGCGTGCCAGCGGCTCTTCGATCCCTTCCATCTTGCCGATAGAGACTTTGAACTGACGGCGGATGTGCGCATAGGCACCGGTCGCCAGTGCAATGCTTTTCAGGCTGCCGGTTGAGTTCGAAGGCAGCGTGATGCCGCGACCGACTGAAAGACACTCCACCAGCATGCGCCAGCCCTGGCCGGCCATGGATGGGCCGCCGATGATGTAGTCGATGGGTACGAAAATGTCTTTACCGCGCGTCGGACCGTTCTGGAACGGCACGTTGAGCGGGAAGTGACGTTGGCCGATCTCTACGCCAGGCGTGTGCGTTGGGATCAGTGCGCAAGTGATGCCAAGCTCTGTAGTCTCGCCCAGCAGATGATCCGGATCGGAGAGTTTGAACGCCAGGCCTAACACGGTGGCAATCGGTGCCAGCGTGATATAGCGCTTGTTCCAGGTAAGACGCATGCCCAGCACTTGCTGACCTTGCCACTCGCCCATGCACACCACGCCGGTATCGGGAATCGCGCCGGCATCCGAACCCGCTTCCGGGCTGGTCAGTGCAAAGCACGGGATCTCATCACCGCGTGCCAGGCGCGGCAGGTAATGATCTTTCTGCTCATCGGTACCGTAATGTTGCAGCAGTTCGCCGGGGCCGAGTGAGTTCGGTACGCCAACGGTGATCGCCAGAATGCCGGAGACGCCCGCCAGTTTCTGCAGCACGCGCGCCTGCGCATAGGCGGAGAATTCCAGGCCGCCATACTCTTTCTTAATGATCATGGCGAAGAAGCGATGCTGTTTCAGATACGCCCACAACTCCGGCGGCAGATCGGCCATTTCATGGGTGATTTCGAAGTCGTTCGCCATGCGGCACGCTTCTTCGACCGGACCATCGATAAAGGCCTGCTCCTCTTCGGTCAGGCGCGGCTGCGGATAGTTGTGCAGCTTCTGCCAGTCCGGTTTGCCGCGGAACAGGTCGCCTTCCCACCATGTGGTGCCGGCGTCGATCGCCTCTTTTTCGGTGCGCGACATCGGCGGCATCACTTTCTGGAAGCTGTGCAGCGCCGGTTTCGAGAACAGGCTGCGACGCATGACCGGCAGGTTAAATGGCAGCAGAATAATCGCCAGCGGCAGCAGCATCCATGGCGTCCATAAGTCAGCGGCCGCCAGTGCGCCGGTCCACAGCAGCAGAATTACGCTGCTCAGCTGAAGCGAAATTTGGTGGTAGAACAACACGCTAAGCAGGATTAGCGTCGCAAAGATTGAGGCAACCAACATAATGAACCACTCCATAAGTAGTAAGAGGTCTGACCTGTTATGGATGTAGGTTTAGAATATGGGGCAAAATTTATCAATCTGTTTACATCGCAATTACAACACATCTCACAAATTCGTTGCACGATGCGCAACAACTGCCAAACTTCCTCGAGACGCCGCGCTTTTCCTTATGGCAGGCGCTTTGCGGCTTAGCCCCATTCCGTTAAACTTGCCGGGTCAATCTTTCCTCTAAAGGACATCTCTATGTATCAGGACATTATTCGCTCAGAACTCAATGAAGCAGCCGATACGCTCAACACGTTCCTGAGTGACGAAGCCAACATTCACGCCATTCAGCGCGCCGCAGTTCTGCTGGCCGATAGCTTTAAAGCGGGCGGCAAGGTGCTCTCCTGCGGTAACGGCGGCTCGCACTGCGATGCGATGCATTTTGCTGAAGAGCTGACTGGACGCTACCGTGAAAACCGTCCTGGCTACCCGGCGATTGCCATTTCTGATGTCAGCCATCTCTCGTGCGTCAGTAACGATTTTGGTTATGACTATGTGTTCTCACGCTATATCGAAGCGGTAGGCCGTGAAGGCGATGTGCTGCTGGGTCTTTCTACGTCCGGTAACTCTGCCAACATCATTAAAGCCGTGGAAGCTGCGCGCGCGAAAGGCATGAAAGTGATTACTCTGACCGGCAAAGATGGCGGCAAGATGGCAGGTTCGGCGGATATCGAAATTCGTGTGCCGCACTTTGGCTATGCCGACCGCATTCAGGAGATCCACATCAAAGTGATCCATATTCTGATGCTGTTGATTGAAAAAGAGATGGTTAAGTCATGATGCGTTCCTCTCGCCGCGCGCGAGAGGATCTAACTTAAGGCGGTTGCTATGTGCGAATTGCTCGGGATGAGCGCCAATGTCCCCACGGACATCTGTTTCAGTTTTACCGGTCTGGTGCAGCGTGGCGGTGGAACCGGGCCGCACAAAGATGGTTGGGGCATCACGTTCTACGAAGGAAAAGGGTGCCGCACCTTCAAAGATCCGCAGCCGAGCTTTAACTCGCCGATAGCCCGTTTGGTGCAGGAATACCCGATCAAATCGCATTCGGTGGTGGCGCATATCCGCCAGGCGAATCGCGGTGAAGTGTCGCTGGAAAATACCCATCCATTTACGCGTGAGCTGTGGGGCCGCAACTGGACCTACGCACACAATGGTCAGCTCAAAGGTTATCGTCAGCTGGATACCGGGCCATTTCGTCCGATTGGTGAAACCGACAGCGAGAAAGCATTTTGCTGGATGCTGCACAAACTGACCGAGCGCTATCCACGCACGCCGGGCAACTGGCCAGCGGTGTTCCGCTACATTGCCGAGCTGGCAGCAGAAATGCGTGAGAAGGGCGTGTTCAACATGCTGTTATCGGATGGGCGCTATCTGATGGCGTTCTGTTCGACTAATCTCTACTGGATTACGCGCCGGGCGCCGTTTGGCAAAGCGACGTTGCTCGATCAGGATGTGGAAATTGATTTTCAGCAGCAGACGACGCCGCAAGATGTGGTGACGGTGATTGCTACGCAACCGCTGACGGGCAATGAAACCTGGCACCGGATAGTGCCAGGCGAGTGGGCATTATTTTGCCTGGGTGAGCGCCAGGAATGATTTCGAGGCAGCATCCGGTGTAGCGATCACCGGCGTGCTGTTCACCGCATATTGGCCGGTGGCCGTCACGTTCACGGTAGGCGGCACACGGTACTTAGCGAAGTACGCATAGCCCGGCTGCAGTTCACGCCAGAAGTTAATGTACGTCGAGTATTTATGACGCTGCATATTGCTGTCTGTCATGCGGAACGGATAGATATTGACCTGAATCTCCTGCTGACCATTACGCAGCGCGGCGTTGGTGTAGGCGAAGATCTCATCCATCGATGCATCCGTCATTGCGTAGCAGCCCACTGACACGCAATCTCCGTGAATCATTAAATAGTTACCGTTATAGCCTTTAGCGCGATCGTACTGATTGGGAAAACCGGTATTAATAGCGCGATAAAAACGGCTATCCGGTTTTAACTGGTTCAGCTTAACGTTATAAAAGCCTTCCGGACTTTTGAAATCGCCCTGACGACGTTTAGGTCCTAAACCGCCAGAGAAATTACAGATGCGATAGCTGTCCAGCAGACGATATTCATTCCCGATTTTGCCGTACAGTTCCAGCGTACGCTCTTCCTTGAAAATCTGAATAAAAACGGGGGTTCCAATTAGTTGTTTCTTTAACTCTTTGCTCACCGGAGCCAGCGGTTGCGTAGGCTCGGGGTTCATTGCCCAGCTAAGGAGCGGCATAAGAATCATCGCAAGCGTTAATGCGATTCTGCCCATTCTGTAGATACCTTGATGTGGAGAGAGACGATGACGCTGTGCGTCCGGGTATTGCATTATCGGAAATATCCGCTATCGCAGCGCAACATTAACATTGTCTGGCTTTTAATCAAGCCAGTGTCCGAGAAAATGGCGCGTTCCTAAAAGGAATACGACCACTAATTTGTAAACTTTAATCTCGCTCTCAACAAATATTGCCGATATTTTTCGCTGCTGTATACTTATCCAGTATCTGGGAGGGCGTATGCGCAAAATTATTCATGTCGATATGGACTGCTTTTATGCAGCGGTTGAGATGCGCGACGATCCCTCTTTACGTGATATTCCTATCGCCATTGGCGGCAGCCGCGTGCAACGTGGCGTGATCAGCACCGCGAACTATCCGGCACGTAAATATGGCGTGCGCAGCGCGATGCCGACCGGCATGGCGCTGAAACTCTGCCCGCATCTGCGGCTGCTGCCTGGCCGCTTTGATGCCTATAAAGAAGCCTCCCGCCAGATCCGCGACATCTTCTCACGTTACACCTCGCTGATTGAACCGCTGTCGCTGGATGAAGCCTATCTGGATGTGACCGACAGCCTGCATTGCCATGGCTCGGCGACATTAATGGCGCAGGCGATTCGTGCCGATATCCTGCGTGAAACCGGGTTGACCGCTTCCGCCGGCATCGCGCCGATCAAGTTTCTCGCCAAGATCGCTTCCGATCTCAACAAACCCAACGGGCAATATGTGATTACGCCGGACGCGATGTCCGATTTTCTACTGACGCTGCCGCTCAGTAAAATTCCTGGCGTGGGTAAAGTGGCGACTAAAAAGCTGGAAGAGATGGGCTTGCGCACCTGCGCGGATGTGCAGCGCGCCGATTTGGCGCTGCTGCTTAAACGCTTTGGCAAGTTTGGCCGCATCTTGTGGGAACGCAGCAACGGCGTGGATGAGCGCAATGTGGTGGTTGAGCGCGAACGCAAATCGCTCGGCGTTGAACGTACCCTGATGGAAGATATTCACAGCTGGGAGCAGTGTCTGGAGATTATTGATTTTCTCTATGCGGAGTTGGATCGCCGCTTAACCGCCATCAAGCCGGATAGGCAGATCGCCCGACAAGGCGTGAAACTGAAGTTCAATGATTTCCAGCAAACCACGCAGGAGCACGTTTGGACGGTGCTGAATAAAGACGACATGATCGCGGTGGCGCGTCAGGCGTGGGATGAACGCAGAGCAGGGCGCGGCGTGCGGCTGGTGGGATTGCATGTCACGATGGTGGATCCGCAGTTGGAGCGGCAGTTGGTGTTGGGGTTGTGAGATTGTGCGCGCTGCCCCTCATCCCGGCCTTCTCCCGCCAGCGGGAGAAGGAGTAAAACAAACCGCGCTAATCGGTTCTTTCTCCCACATGTGGGAGAGGGTTAGGGTGAGGGAAAACTACTTCTTACCGTACTTCGCTTCCAGCGTTGCAAACCATGGCGCGATGAAATCGTTATTTTCGCCCCAGCCCGGAATGATCTTATTCAGCGACGCCACGTTGACCGCGCCTTGCTGGCTATTCAACTGCTGCTGAGAAATCGATGACGCTTTAAACTCGTAAGTCGCCGGTGTGGTTTCGCCTGCAATCTTGTTCGCCACCAAACGCATATTCACTGCGCCAATGGTTTTCGGATCCACCGCCACGGTTTGTACCCACGGGCTGTTTTTCTCGTGCATCAACTGCAGATCCTGATTGGATACGTCGATGCTATACAGTTTGATCTCGCTACGACCATTCTCCTGCAGGGCTTTATACGCGCCCTGGCTGAAAGCATCCCACGAACCCCAGATCGCATCGATCTTGCCTTTCGGGTATTTCGCCAGAATCGCGCCAATCTTGTTGGCGGTATCGCCCTGTACATCAGATGAAACCGCGCCAATCGACTCCAGCTGATGAATGCCCGGATTCTCTTTCAGCAGCTTCTCATACACCACCTGACGACGATCCATCGCCGGGAAACCGGCCACCCACAGCTTGACGATATTCGCCTTACCGTTGAAGTCTTTGATTAAGCTGCCGAGTGATTCCTGCGCCAGCGAAGCATCATTCTGCGCCGTCACGGTGACGCCCTCTACCGGCGTATTAACCGGCGTATCAAACACCGACAGCTTGATGCCCGCTGCGGCAATACGCTGCACCAGCGCCGTGGAGTAGGGATCTTTACCGTGCGACAGGATAATGCCGTCATATTTCTGGCTAATCGCCTGGTTAACGAAATCCTGGAAGCGCGCATCGTCGCCATTGCTGAGGAAAGTGCTGACCTTAAAGCCCAGCTGGCGGCCTTGCTGAATCGCACCGGCGACAAACTGCGTGGTGTTATCGTCCGAACCCAGGTTGCGGATGATGGCGATGCGTACCGGGCCTTCATGGTTAGCGATAACCTCAGGCACTGCGGCATCGGCGAAGGCGGCGCTGGCGTTGAGCAGGCTAACCGCCAGCAGCGAAAGGGTAATTTTTTTCATTATGATCTCTTTCTGATTAAACGCGCCTTAACGGCGCTGGATGTAAGTCATCGCCAGCGCCAGCGCCAGTACCAGACCTTTAATAATGTCCATCGCGTAATAGGGCACCGACAACATCACCAGCCCGTTCTGCAACACACCAAGAATGATGGCGCCCACCAAGGTACCCAGCGCATTCGGTTTGCCCGAACCGGCCAGCGAGAAGCCGATCCACGCTGCGGCAACGGCATCCATCAGATAACCGCCGCCGGCATTCACCTGCGAAGAGCCGATGCGTGATGCCAGCAAAATGCCGCCCAAGCCAGCCAGCAGCGAGGCAAGCACATACGCCAGCACGCGATAGCGCGTGGTACGAATACCGGAGAGACGCGCCGCTTCAGGATTGCCGCCCAGCGCATACATACGACGGCCATGCTTGGTCAGCGACAGCGCCAGCTGCGCCACAATGGTGACCACCAGCATGATAATCACGATGGTCGGCACCTGGCCGAGCAGGCCAAAGGCGGCAGGAATGGTGCCTTCGGCCATGTCGCCGCTCGGCAGCACCATATTCTCGGTAATGGAACCACCAAAGCTGTAGGTCATCGCCACGCCCTGAATCACAAACAGCGTGGCGAGGGTGGCGAGCATGTCGGGAATACGTAGCACCACAATCAGGAAGCTGTTGAACAAGCCAACCAGCGTACACAGCAGTAGCGTAATAATGATGGCTTCTGTGGTGCCAAAGCCGTGCCAGACGAAAAGCGAAATCACCAGCGCATTGGCCAGCGAAGCGGTGGATCCCACCGACAGGTCAAAGCCGCCAATGGTCAGCGAAATCGACACGCCAATCGCAATCACCGTGACGATGGCAATCGAGCGCAGGATGTTAATGATGTTGGTCGGTTCGAGGAAGCTGTCCGAAGCAAGACCAAATGCGGCAATCAAAATCACCACGGTCAGCAACATGCCCCACTTATAGAGGAAATCAAACAGCTGATGGCGCAGAGAAGGCTGCGAGTTTAGGGATAGTTCTTTGCTGCTCACGCAGGTGTTCCTCCGGTGGAATAAAGCAAAAGTGCCTCTTCTGTGGCGGTGTTGCCCTCCATCTCTGCCACAATGCGCCCATCCCAGAGCACACAAATGCGGTCGCACAGACCGACCAATTCAGAAAACTCGCCCGAGGCATAAATGATGCCTTTGCCCTCACGCGCTAAGCCATCGATCAGCGTGAACAGATCGGTTTTGGCTTTGATATCGACGCCTTTCGTCGGCTCATCAAAAATCAGCACATCGGCGTTGTTGCGCAGCCACTTGCCAATCGCCACTTTTTGCTGATTGCCGCCCGACAAACGACGCAGGATTTGCCCCGGTCCGGTGGTGCGCACATTCAGGCGCTGAATCACCGCTTCCGCCCAACGCCACGCCTGGCGATGACCAAACAGGCTCCAGCGCGAGAAGCTGTTATCGGCGCTGATGCTCAGATTCATGCTCACCGGTTCATCGATGAAAATGCCCTCTTTGCGGCGCTCTTCCGGCACCAGCGCCATGCGGTTTTCTACTGAATCATGTGGTGAACGCGGTCGCCACGGTTTGCCGTGCAGTTCGCCCTTTGTCACGCGGCTTTTGCTGGCACCAAACAGCGCTTTACACAGCTCGGTTTTACCGGCACCCGCCAGACCAGCAATGCCCAGAATCTCCCCTTTGTGCAGACGCAGCGAAATATCCTGCAGTAGCCGATCGTCGTGTAAGCCTTCCACCGACAGCAGCAGCGGCAGAGTCGCACGGGCGCGACGCGGCGGAAAAACATCATCCAGCCGATGTCCGAGCATTTTTTCCACGATCTGCTCGCCACTCAGCGCCGCCATCGGGCTGCTTTCAATCAGACGACCATCGCGCAGCACCGTTAAGCGGTCGCAAATCGCTTTCAGTTCGTGAATGCGGTGCGAGATAAACACCACGCCAATGCCGCTGGACTGCAAGCGGCGCACCACGGTAAACAGGCGCTCGCTCTCATGCTGATCGAGCGGGGCGGTGGGTTCATCCAGGATCAGAAAGCGGCAGTGATGGGACAGGGCGCGCGCCAGCAGGATTTGCTGCTTCTCTGCCAGCGAGCAGCGCTCCACCAAACGGTTGACGTCGATGTTCACTTCCAGCTGCGCCAGTAACGTACGCGCCTGGCGGCGAATCTCACGCCAGCTGTAGACGTGACCCGGTTCGGCTAAACGATCGAGCAGAATGTTTTCGGCCACGCTGAGCTGTGGCACCAGCGCCACATCCACTTCCTGCTGCACCAGATGAATGCCGAGCTTTTTGGCATCGCGCGGTGAGCGAATAGTGACCGGCGCATCATCCAGCAGAATCTCACCGCTGTAATGATCGTGTGCGCCAGCCAGCACCGCCATCAGCGTAGATTTTCCGGCGCCGTTAGCGCCCGTCAACGCATGCACCGAGCCGCCTTCAGTCAGAAAATCCACCTGCGCGAGCGCGGCGAAACCGCCAAAGGCAATGGAGATATTACGCATCTCCAGGCGGTTGATCGCACTCATTGAACCGGGCCTTTAATTAGTTGAGTTGGGGGCATTTTTTCCTGAACCATCACTCTCGGCAACGAACGAAAGGGCATAAGCTAGCACGAAATCTTATTAGCCATCCAGACATCTGGACGTTATGGCGGCTAAATCTGGTTTGATGGAAAGATTTGGGTTAACCGAGAGGTGTAATCGTATTTATTCAGCGGGATGTGCTGTTTGTTGATTTCCGCAATAAATTGCGCCGCTACGGTATGTACAGCGTTTTATTTCCACACCTTACACACGTCACTTTTGTAGCGGCGCAATTTATTGCGCAATCCTTCGCAGGCATAAAAAAACCCGACCGAAGTCGGGTTCATCGCGAAAGCGCAATCTTACGCTTTTTCAGGCACCACGCTGAGCAGCGCGGTCAGCAGTTTCCAGTACAGACCCACGCTTTCGATGTGAACCTGCTCATCCGGCGAATGCGGGCCGGTGATGGTTGGGCCAATCGATACCATATCCATGTTTGGATACGGCTTCTTGAACAGACCACACTCCAGACCGGCGTGAATCACCTGAATGTTCGGCGTTTTACCAAACAGCGCTTCATAAGTTTTGCGCGTTAGCGCCATCACCGGTGAATCGGCATCAGGCTGCCAGCCCGGATAGCCGCCTTTAGGTGCGCTTTTCGCCCCGGCCAGATCGGCCAGCGAGGTCAGCACTTCAACCACCCAATCTTTACCGGTATCGATCAGTGAACGAATCAGGCAGATGATTTCGGCATTGTCCTGATCCATCGTAACCACGCCGACGTTCAGCGAGGTTTCCACCACGCCTTTCGCCACGTCAGAGTTACGAATCACGCCGTTTGGCGTAGCGTTTAGCAAATTAAGGAAACGATCGCGGCTGTCAGCGTTCAGCGCCTGGCCTTGATGCGCCAGCGACTCGGTGACCACGGCGATGTTCTTCTCTTTAATGCCCAACTCGTTCAGCAGCGTCGCCTGGAAATGTGCCGCAGCAGATTTCAGTGCATCAACCTTATGGCTGTCGATCGCCAACGTAGCAAAAGCTTCACGCGGGATAGCGTTACGCAGTGTACCGCCGGTGAATTCGATCAGACGAACATCGAGTTCACGCGCGTGCAGCGCCAGGAAGCGTGCCAGCAGTTTGTTGGCGTTGCCGAGACCATGATGAATGTCGGCACCGGAGTGACCGCCTTTCAGGCCTTTCAGCGTGAGCTTCAGGGTTTCATAGCCCGCAGGAATCGCTTCACGCGTCAGCGGCAGGGTGGTGATGAAGTCGATACCACCGGCGCAACCCATGTAGATCTCACCTTCCTCTTCCGAGTCGGTGTTGATCAGAATGTCGGCCTGCAGCCAGTTCGGCTGTAAACCAAAGGCGCCGTCCATACCGGACTCTTCGGTCATGGTCAGCAGCACTTCCAGCGGACCGTGGATCAGGCTGTTGTCAGCCAGCACCGCCAGCGCAGACGCCATACCAATGCCGTTATCCGCGCCCAGCGTGGTGCCGCGCGCTTTCACCCATTCGCCATCAACATACGGCTGAATGGGATCTTTGGTGAAGTCGTGCACCGTGTCATTGTTCTTCTGCGGCACCATATCGAGGTGCGCCTGCAGCGCCACCGGCGTGCGTTTTTCCATACCGGCGGTAGCGGGTTTACGAATCAGGATGTTGCCAACCTGATCGCGCTCAACCCACAAACCTTGCTCTTTTGCCCAGCCGACAACGTGTTCGGCCAGTGCTTCTTCGTGGTAAGAAGGGTGCGGAATGGAACAGATTTTGGCAAAAATATCCCACAGCGGTTGGGGTGAAAGTTGCGACAATTCAGACACCATGCATCTCCTGTGTCAGCGTGGCGGACATACCGCACGCACGCGGGTTTCCAGTAAAAATCGTCGTCAGAAGATCTGACGTGATGGGCCTGAGAATATCACTGTTTCTCGCCGGGTGCGTAATCAGCCGCGCTAAAAACCTGCAACCAGTAAGACAGATGCTGGTTTTTAAGGCGTCAGATCCTTATAATCTCGCGCAACCTTTTCCCCCTTGCATATTTTTTAAGCCAAGTTTCTTGGCCGGGATTCCTTTATATGAGCGAAAAATACGTCGTAACCTGGGACATGTTGCAAATCCATGCCCGTAAACTGGCCCAGCGCCTGCTTCCTGTGGAACAGTGGAAAGGTATCATCGCGGTGAGCCGTGGTGGTCTGGTTCCGGCATCGCTGCTGGCGCGTGAACTCGGTATTCGCTACGTCGATACCGTGTGCATCTCCAGCTACGATCACGATCATCAGCGCGAAATGAAAGTGCTGAAGCGTGCCGAAGGCGACGGTGGAGGCTTCATCGTGATTGATGACCTGGTGGATACCGGCGGCACCGCGCAGGCGATCCGCGACATGTATCCTAAAGCGCGTTTCTGCACCATCTTCGCTAAGCCAGCTGGCCGTGCGCTGGTGGACGACTACATTGTCGATATCCCGCAGAACACCTGGATCGAGCAGCCCTGGGACATGGGCGTGGTCTACATCCCGCCAATCGTCAAAAGCTAATTGATGCATCGCAAACAACGCCCGGTTATGCCGGGCGTTGTGCTTTCTGCGCCTCGCGCGCGTATGGCGGGTGCAGTACACTCTTAGCCATCGCCACGTTGTTGGCAGGAGAATAGCTGAGATGTCTGATAAAAACCTGAGCGAAGAACTGTTCAAACCGCGTTTTAAACACCCGGAAACCTCCTCATTAGTGCATCGCCAGCATCATGCCGCCGTGCAGGTGCATAACGCCCTCGAAGGGGATACGCAGCGCGGCTGGTATCGCATGCTGAACAAGCTGCTGTGGACGTGGCGCGGTCTGTCGCCGCAGGAGATCAGCGAAGTGCTGGCGCGTATCGCGGTGAGCGAGTTCGAACGCACCAATGAAGCCTTGCTCGATACCGTGATTGGCTATCGCGGCGGCAACTGGAATTATGAGTGGTCGAAGCAGGCGGCGATCTGGCAGCAGCGCGCGTTAGAGAGCGAAAACCATGACGATGCCGGTCAGCATTGGCTGCACGCCGCCAATCTGTTCAGCCTCGCGGCTTACCCTTACATCAAAGGCGACGAGCTGGCCGATCAGGCGCAGGTGCTGGCCAATCGCGCCTACGAAGAGGCCACGCAGCGTCTGCCGGGCGAACTAAAATCCCTGACTTTTCCGATGAGCGGTGGCAGTCCGGTGACGGGGTTCCTGCATATGCCCGCGCAAGCCGAAGCGCCGTATCCCACCGTGCTGCTGTGCGGCGGCCTTGATTCGCTGCAGAGCGATCACTATCGCCTGTTCCACGACTATCTCGCGCCGCGTGGCATCGCCATGCTGACGCTGGATATGCCATCGGTAGGATTTAGCAGCAAATGGCTGCTGAATCAGGACACCAGCCAGGTGCATCAGCAGGTGCTGCGTGAACTGAGCAATGTGCCGTGGATCGATCATACACGCGTGGCGCTGCTGGGCTACCGCTTCGGTGCCAACGTGGCGACACGTCTGGCCTATCTGGAAGTGCCGCGAGTACGCGCGGTAGCGACGCTGGGAGCCATGGTGCACAGCGTGTTTGTGGATGCGCAACAGCAGCAACAGCTGCCGGATATGTACATGGATATGCTGGCGAGCCGTCTCGGTATGTCCTCAACCTCCGACAGCAATCTGCGTACTGAACTCAACCGCTACTCGTTGAAGGTGCAAGGCTTACTCGGCCGCCGCACGCCAACGCCGATGCTGGCGGCTTATTGGCCGGATGATATTTTCGGTCCGGAAACAGACGCGCAGTTGATCGCCAACTCCTCGTCGCAGGGCAAGACGCTGGCGATTCCCGCCAAGCCGGTTTTTGCCAGTTTTGACAAAGCGCTCAATCAAATTTGTGACTGGCTGGAAAAACAGTTGAAAGGCTAACTGGCGAAATCTCTGAACTCTGCTACTACTTATATCCGGGATTTTCCATTTTTATGTTAATGGAAAGCTGGAAGTGCAATTTAAAGGGTTAAGGGAAAAGAGATGACATTACCGAGTGGTCACCCCCGTAGTCGCCTGCTTAAGCGCTTCACCGAATTGGGGCCGTATATCCGTGAAGGCAAATGTGAAGAGACACGCTTCTTCTTCGATTGCCTGGCAGCGTGTGTCAACGTCAAGCCTGCACCTGAGCTGCGTGAGTTTTGGGGCTGGTGGATGACGCTGGAAGCCTATGAAGATCACTTCACATACGAATATCATTTTGGCCTGTTTGATAAAGCGGGTGATTGGGGCGCTGCGACCATCAAAGGCAAAGAGAACAATGCCAAAGTGGAAAGCACGCTGCGTAATTTCCATGAGCGTCTGAAAGCGATGCTGCTGGAACAGAAACTCGATCTGCGCCCGGCGGAAGGCTTTAAAGAAGAGCCAGTGAAACTGAGCGCCTGATAGACTTTTAAGGGTTTAAAAAGGAAAGAGCCGGTGATGAGCCGGCTCTTTTTTTATAGACACAACGAGGGTACAGCTCAATCAGAATTGGTAAGTTAAGCCAACGGCCACAACGTCATCGTTGTTCAGGTTCAGCTTGTTGTTGTCATCCAACTGGTTGATTTTGTAATCCACAAAGGTCGACATGTTTTTGTTGAAGTAGTAAGTCATGCCCACGTCGATGTATTTAACCAGATCCTCGTCACCGATCCCTTCGATGTCTTTGCCTTTGGTCTGGATATAGCCGAGGGACGGACGCAGGCCGAAGTCGAACTGATACTGCGCTACCACTTCGAAGTTCTGTGCTTTGTTAGCAAAACCGCGGGTGCCGATTGGCGTCATGTTGCGGGTTTCGGTGTAGATAGAAGCCAGGTAGATGCTGTTCGCATCGTACTTGATACCGGCGCCCCATGATTCCGCTTTATCACCGCTACCCAGCGCCTGCAGCTGCTGCTGGTTAGTACGGTCAGAAGAGGTGATGGCCGACATCAGGCTGATACCGGTGTCAGCAATGGTGTAACCCAGTGACGCACCGTAACCGTCGCCGTTCTGACGAGAAGTATCGGTGATGCTGCCACGGGCGTTAGCGCTGGTGGCGTCGTTTTTGCCCTGATATTGCAGCGCGAAGCGCAGGCCATCAACCAGGCCAAAGAAGTTGCTGTTGCGGTAAGTGGCTACGCCAGTTGCACGCGCAGTCATGAAGTTATCGGTACGCGCGGTACCGTCACCGCCGAACTCTGGGAATACGTCAGTCCAGGCCTCGACGTCATACAAAACGCCATAGTTACGACCGTAGTCGAATGAACCGTATTGGCCGAATTTCAGACCAGCAAAGCCCAGACGGGTTTTGTTGCCTGCGTTGGCATCAGAACCTTCAGAATTATTCGCGTTGTACTGATATTCCCACTGACCGTAACCGGTCATAAGGTCATTAATCTGCGTCTGGCCTTTGAAACCGATACGCACGTAAGATTTGTCGCCGTCGCTTGACGCGTTATCGCTGAAGTAGTGTTCAGCTTTAACACGGCCGTAGAAGTCCAGTTTATTACCGTCTTTGTTATACACTTCTGCGGCGTTTGCGGTGGAAGCCAGCGCCAGCGCTGATACAACTAATGCCAGTGTGCTCTTCTTCATTTTGCTATCAATCCCAATGAGTAAAATTTGTTGTACCCGTGAAAGGTTTTGTAAAACACCGACTTTTTACCGGTTGGTGATGAACGTTTTATGACAGTTTTTCGGCTTTCTTGTTAATCGCGAACTTTTGGTCTACCGCATTGTCAGGGGATTTTTGTGCTTTTCCCCTTGCTGTTGTTGGCTTCCTTGCTCACTCCTGATAAAACGTCCCTTCGCAGATTTTTTTCTTACATGGCAGGAAAAACATGAGTGGCAGTCAAACCCTTGTGGTCAAGTTGGGTACTAGCGTCCTCACCGGCGGTTCACGTCGGTTGAATCGGGCGCACATGGTGGAGTTGGTTCGTCAGTGTGCGCAGTTGCACGCCGCGGGCCATCGCATTGTTATCGTTACCTCTGGCGCCATTGCCGCCGGACGCGAACACCTTGGTTACCCTGAACTGCCGCCTACCATCGCCTCAAAGCAGCTGTTGGCTGCGGTGGGGCAGAGCCGTTTGATCCAGCTGTGGGAACAACTGTTTTCGATTTATGGCATTCACATCGGGCAGATGCTGCTGACGCGCGCTGATATGGAAGACCGTGAACGTTTCCTTTATGCGCGAGACATGCTGCGCGCGCTGCTCGACAACCACATCGTGCCGGTGATCAACGAGAACGATGCGGTGGCCACCGCTGAAATTAAAGTGGGCGACAACGACAATCTGTCGGCGCTGGCGGCGATGCTGGGCGGCGCGGATAAACTGCTGCTGCTGACCGATCAGCAAGGGTTGTTCACCGCCGATCCGCGTACCAATCCGGAAGCGGAGTTGATCAGCGACGTGCACCAGATCGATGATGCGTTACGCACCCTCGCGGGCGGCAGCGTGTCGGGCCTGGGAACCGGCGGCATGGCGACCAAGCTGCAGGCGGCGGACGTCGCTTGTCGCGCGGGGATCGATGTGATCATCGCCGCCGGCAGTCGTCCGGATGTGATCAGCGATGTGCTGTATGGCAAACCGGTCGGTACGCGTTTCCACGCGCAGCAGTCGCCACTGGAAAACCGTAAGCGCTGGATCTTCGGCGCACCGCCGGCGGGCGAAATCACCATCGATGATGGTGCGCTGGCCGCGATGCTGGAGCGCGGCAGTTCGCTGCTGCCAAAAGGCATCCGTGACGTGCAGGGCAACTTCTCGCGCGGTGAAGTGATCCGCATTCGCAACCTGCAAGGGCGCGATATCGCCCACGGCGTCACGCGCTATAACAGCGATGCCATGCGCATGATTGCCGGTCATCACAGCCAGGAAATCGGCGAGATCCTCGGTTACGAATATGGCCCGGTAGCGGTGCACCGCGACGATATGATCGTCAGTTAAGGAGCAGATAATGTTAGAAGAGATGGGTAAAGCGGCGCGCGCTGCGTCGTACAAACTGGCAGAACTCTCCACCGAACAAAAAAATCAGGTGCTGCTCACCATCGCCGATCGTCTGGAAGCGGAAAGCGCGGACATCCTGGCGGCGAACGAGCAGGATTTGGCGGATGCACGCCAAAATGGCATGAGCGAAGCGCTGCTCGATCGCCTGACACTCAACCCGCAGCGTCTGAAAGGCATTGCCGATGATGTGCGTCAGGTGTGTCGCCTGGCCGATCCGGTGGGGCAATTGATGGATGGCGGCCAGCTTGATAGCGGCCTGCGCATTGAACGTCGTCGCGTGCCGCTGGGTGTGGTTGGCGTGATTTATGAAGCGCGTCCTAATGTCACTGTTGATGTGGCATCGCTGTGCCTGAAAACCGGCAACGCGGCGATTCTGCGCGGCGGCAAAGAGACTTATCGCACCAACGCCGCCACCGTGCGCGTGATCCAAAATGCGCTGACCCAGCACGGTTTACCAGCAGGCGCGGTGCAGGCGATTGAAAACCCGGATCGTGAACTAGTGAATCAGCTGCTGAAGCTCGATCGCTACGTCGATATGCTGATCCCGCGCGGCGGAGCAGGTTTGCACAAGCTGTGCCGTGAAAACTCCACCATTCCGGTGATCACCGGCGGCATCGGCGTGTGCCATCTCTATCTCGATGAAACCATGGAGACCGAGGCCGCGCTGGAGGTGATCGTCAATGCCAAGAAGCAGCGGCCAAGCGCCTGCAACTCGCTGGAAACGCTGCTGATCCATCGCGATCAGGCGGACACATTCATTCCGGCATTCCTGCAACGTATGGCGCAAGAGAAGATTGCGCTGCACGCCGACGAAAATGTGCTGGCGCTGCTGCAAAACGGTGCTGCCGAGGTGGTGGCGGTGCAAGCGGAAAATTATGATGACGAATGGTTGTCCAACGATCTGAACGTCAAGCTGGTGTCGGATATTGATGAAGCCATCGCGCATATCCGTGAGCACGGCACGCAGCACTCTGATGGCATTCTGACGCGCAGCATTGGCAATGCCAATCGCTTCGTCAACCAGGTTGACTCATCGGCGGTATACGTTAATGCCAGCACACGCTTCACTGACGGCGGCCAGTTTGGCCTCGGTGCCGAAGTGGCGGTCAGTACGCAGAAGCTGCATGCGCGTGGTCCAATGGGACTTGAAGCGCTGACCACCTACAAATGGATAGGGTGGGGCGACGATACGCTACGTCGCTAATGTTCGCTCCTGCATGACAATGGGCACCGAAAACGGTGCCCATTTTTTTCGTTTTCGATCCAGTTATTCCAAGAGCTTTTTGATTTATTTCTGTCATCTATGGCGGGCTCGCGGCTTTTCACCCATTTTTTCCTTTAGATGCTGGTCTTATTGCTACAGAACAATCCTGAAAACCCCTGTCAGAACAAGCGATATGGCACTGAACACTGGTTTCGCCCTAACCGAAGGGGATAATGATTGTCCAGCTTCATTGATAAAAGCGGTTGGGTAGTAAACTGCCGGTAATATAAAATGAACTGGTAGCAAAAATGAAAATAACATTCAGTCTTTTACTGAAGGCAGATTATTAACTGATGGTTAAAAAAGAAAGTACGAGACAAGCATTCACTGCCAGGCTGATTGCCGCATGCGAAAGCGCGGGAATTGTCGGACATGGACGGAATAAACAGGTTGCGCTGGCTCTGCAAGAGAGGGGATGCAAGATCTCAACGCCGGGGGTGTGGAAATGGTTTAACGGGCAATCGATCCCCGATGATAATAATTTACTGGCGCTCAGCCAGTTACTCGACGTGCGCGTGGAGTGGCTGCAATTTGGCATGGAAAAACCGGCCGCCTTGCTGACGCAGCGCAGTCTGGTGAACCCAAAACATCTGTTTCGCGTGGAGAGTCTGGATATTGGCCAGCACGGTGTGCGCAGCGGCTCTTCGCGCGATGAACTGGTGGAAACCATTCAAGCCATTGAATATGGGCTGGAAGAGGCGCGGGTGCTGTTTAACGGCCGCCCGGCAGAAAATATTCGCCTTATCGCGCTGAACAGCGATTCGATGGCCGGCACTTTTGCGCCGCGCGATCAGCTGTTTGTCGATATCAGCGTGCATCGCTTCGATGGCGATGGTATTTACCTGTTCACGCTTGACGATCAGCTCTATCTCAAACGCCTGCAACTTCAGCACAAAAAGGTCGCGGTAATCTCCGACAACAAGCGCTATGAAACCTGGTACCTCACGCTGGAAGAAGCCAGGACGCTGCAAGTGGTGGCGCGGGTGATCATGAGCCAGGCGCGGGATTATCAAATCCTGGGCTGATCACAAAACGTCAGATTGCGGCAAAAAAATATTTTGGCTGAAATCATTAATTTAACTGACGGTAAATAAAAAATTAACCATTGGTGTTTGCCAATGCATTAGAACCTGTTAATAATTTGAGCATGGATGGACAACATACCTGCTCACGGATGAGCCCGCTCTTAAACAATTGAGGCGCTGCACAAGCGCGATACATACCATCCAAAGTTAGTGAACTTTGGGATGGGGTGGATACGCACTTTGCAGCGTTGTCAGTTGCCCTCTGATTTTCACTCTCCTCTACTTCACCCTGGCCGCGAAAGCAGCCGGGTAAGTTGACGTCGGGTATTTTCCAGAGGAATAACGAACGCGTCGGCCTCAGCCGAATTGCCGTGCCTGTCACCCCATCGCCAAAGACTCATTAACAGGAGGAGTTATGGCGATTATCCAGTACGGAAAGTCAGTATTTTCAGGCAATGCACGCACGCGCCGCCATCGGCGACGCCAGTCCCTCAGCCTTAAGCGCAGCATCGATAGCGCACTCGGCATCGAATACGAAAACGTCACCTTGCGCACCGCTGAACGCATCTGCCAGCGCCAGAAGCTGTCGCGCGTTGACAGCGCCGTGCTAGCGCCCGTTCGTGTTCAGCAGGCACAACCCAGCTTTGATAACTGCTGTCTGCCCCACGTCTATTTGTATGCCGTGCGTTAACCCTGCATCACTTTCCCCAGTTTTAAACGGAACGTTCCATTGTTGCTCACTGTTTAACCATTCTTGAGCGTTTCGCTTATATGAAAACGCACTCAATGTCGTAAACGATCAGCAGGATTTATGTTTTTTGCCGTTTTGCGCAGCCATTTTCAGGCTGTTGCGCCCCGTCAAAGAGGAATTTCTATGAGCCAGATTATTGCCATCCTGAATTTCGAAGAGGGTTATCGCGAAGCGCCTTACCTCGACTCGCTGGGTTTCCCCACGGTCGCTGGCGGCATTCGCATCGGCCCCAAAGGGGCATCGCTTAGCAACTACATCTTCCAGGTGCCGCGTCCCGTCGGCGATGTGTGGAAGCAGTGCATTGTCGAGGGCAAGGTGCAGCAGATGCATCAGCGTGCGCTGGTGCAGCAGGCGCTGGCCAAATGCAATGAGGCGCGCAGCGATGTGCTGATCAGCATGGGATATCAGCTGGGGGTGGATGGGCTGGCGATGTTTCGCGGCATGCTCACCGCCATCACGCAGGGCGATTTCAACAGCGCGGCCAACGCCATGCTCGACAGCCTGTGGGCAAGACAAACGTCGGGTCGCGCACGGCGCCATGCCGAAGTGATGCGCAGCGGCACCTACGACATCTATCGGGGGCTGCTATGAATCTGAAACTGCTGATTTTTGTCACCGCGGTGCTGGCAGTGATTGTGGTGGTGTTGGTGATGCAGCGCTTCACCACGCTGGAGTTCGTGAAACATGCGCGGCTGTTATTCAAAACCTGGTCGGTATGGCTGGCGTCGCTCGGTTCGATGCTCAGCGCGTGGGTGCAATCATTTCCCACTGCTGCGCTTGATGCCTGGAACAGCATGCCGCCCGACGTGAAAGCGATTCTGCCGCACAACTATCTGGGGCTGATTGGCGCCTTTATGGTGGCGATGGGCGTGATTGCCCAATTCATCCGCCAGAAAGGCCTCAACCAGCAGAAAAATGCGATGGAGGAAAAAGTATGACATTGCTCATGACATTGTTCGGCGGCAGCTGGCACTGGGTTGCCGCGCTGGCGGGCGTCATCGCCGCGCTGGTTGCCAGCTACTTCGGTGGCAAGAAAATCGGCAAGGTGCAGCAAGCATCCCAGGCCGCCGTCGAGCGCGCCGATAAAGCCGCGGCGCAAGCGGTAGCGGTTAACCAACAGCAGCAACTGCTGCGCGAGGAGGCCAAACGTGTGGAAGCCAGCAACCTTAATCTTGATGACGCTGCTGCTCGTGACAAGTTGCAGCAATCGAAGTATCACCAGCCCTGAATCTCCCGTCGTCATCGACTCAGCCTGCACCCTGTTTTCCCCGATTTACACCCACGGCAATGACGCCGAGCGCATGGACGTTCGCACCGTGCGCGCCATCAACAACCACAACGATCTTTGGGATCAGCACTGCGGCCAACCGGCTCAGTAACGTTGCTCTCATGCATTTGCATTACCTACCCGAAAAGCCGAGGAGGCTATGATGATCGAAGTTAACTCTTATGCAGAACTGCGCACCACTGTACCGGCCAAAAACGGCGATTTGGCATTCTTACGTCGTTACAACGCGGACTCCACCTTCCACGGTGGCGGTGATTTTACCGGTTTTATCGGCACCACCACGGCGGTAGAAGATGGCGGTACGCTGGTGATCGGTAACGGTTTTTACTGGAAACGCGTGATTAACGATCCCACCGAAATCAACGTTTATCACTTCGGTGCCAAAGGCGACGGTTACGCCAACGATACCGAGGCGTTTAACCGTATGCTGGCGTGGACGCAAAGCTACTCAGGCAACATCACCGCATTACCGGTGCGTTTTCCAGGCGGTCGATTCCTGATTAGCCCCATCGACATCAGCGGTACCGAGCGCGCCTTCTTCGGTTTGCAGGGGGATGATGTCGAGCTGGGTTCGCTGCCGCGCACCACCATCATTTCCGACAAAAGCGCCAACACGGTGTTCAAGGTGAAGGCGCGTCGTACCTCAATCCGCGGTATTGCGTGGAACGGCCAGGCATCCGCCGATATCACCACCAACAAAAGCACCATCACTGCCGACATGTGCAGCAACGTGCAGCCGTTCTTCGAAAACACCTGTATCGAAGGCACCACCGTCAATATCTACTGTTTCCGCGCGCAGAATAACGGCGGTACGGTGATTAAAGTGCTGGATACCCTCGACAGTAAATTCGACCAGATTTACACCCTGTATACCTACGGACGCGTGTTTGATGTCGGCTGGTCAAACTCGCCAAAAGGCGCGTGGGATCACTCCACGGCGATTGAGCTGTGTAACTGTAACTTCCAGACCGGTTATGGCGACGCCACGCTCTACATGCCGCGCGTGACGCAGGGAATTATTCGCAACGTGTGGATTGAGCACACACGTAATCCGGGCGATCTCTCTGACGGCGGCTGGACGGTGGATACGCTGAACATTGAGGATTGCGGTACGCCGTTGAATCTCAATAATGCGCGCGTGGTGATCCGTCAGCTCAATCTGCAATCCGGCGCAAAACTCAGCCTGGATGCGGTGGCTGGACGTTGGTTATCCACCTTTGAGTATGGCTACCGTCGCGACGAGAACTACGGCACCTTTATGACCGGATCGCTGCGCGCGGGCTACTTCAGCGGCTACAAAATTACTAATAACACCGATACCGATAACTGGTATCGCGTCGGGCAGCTGTTCTTCCCGAACGCTAACCAGCAGTGGGTAATGGAGTTTATTGGTAAAGCGGATGCCACTCAGCCAACGGGCACTGCCGGTTCACCGGTCAACGTGGCGGCGACCGGCAAAACCTGGGTCAATCTGCAGCGTCTGGAAACGGTGTGGGCCGATGCCTATCACATGGGACAACCTGCGGTGCTGGATATCCGCTACAGCCGCGTCGGCACCACCTATGCGGCGGTGTGGGTAAAACTGCGCGCCAACAGCGGTGACACCATGATGAACCTGAAATGCACCGGCCCTACGCGTTTCGATACCGGTTCCTGCTCGCTGTTTCAGCAGGACTTCTCAGTCGTGACCGATACCACCAAACTGGGCGGTTTCAAACCGGCGGCGCGTTTCGGGCTGCACAACGGTTTGGCCGGTATTGGCGCGAACGAGAAAGGCGTGCTGACCGTCGCGACGGCGGCCGGTACGCCGACCAACAAAACCGCGCCTACGGGCTTTGTGCTGGTCAACATTAACGGTGTCGATCGTAAACTTCCTTATTACGATTGAGGTCCAGCACCTGTTTGGCGAGGCTTCGGCCTCGCCTTTTTTTGTTTGTGGGGAAAGAGCTCTGGCCATAAAAAAAGCACCGCTGTTTCCAGCGATGCTCTGATTAAAAGAGGCCGATTGCGCTATCAAAAACTGACTTTGACGCCCAGCGTGGCGCTGGAATCGCTGAAGCCTTTACCGCCAACCTGTTGCGCGATGCCGCCCCAGATGCCGACGTGCTGGCTCGGATTCACTTCAAGACCCAGTTTCACTTCGCCGATGTTGCGCGCACCCGCCTGCTCAATCTTCACGCCATCCAGTTTGCTGCCGAAGCGCTGCGTGTTATGCAGCCAGTTCACTTCAGCGTAAGGCTGCGCGGTGGCGGTGTGCATGGTTGCCCGTACGCCGGCGCGGGTTTGCACGTTATTTTTGCCGGTGGCGCTGACGCGGGTGCCGTTCTGCTCGGTATAATCGCCGGTTTTTACGCCCATCCACACCGCCTGCGCTTTCGGCTGCAGGCGATACTGCTGCTGCTCGCCGAAGGCGAAGCTGTAGCCGCCTTCCAGTGACGCTGTCATCCCCTTCGACTTGTAGCTTTCCTGACCGAGACCTTCACCTTTTACGCTGTTATTGAAGGTGTTGTAGGCCAGCCAGCTGTCGACAAAGGCGCCGCTGCGCGTCTGGCTGTCCTGCTGCCAGCCGGCATAGATACCGCCGCTGTAGCCGTTAACCTGGCCTTTGGCGCTGTAGCCGGTGGTTTTCGACAGCGTATTGCTTTTGGCGTTGCCGTAACCCGCCATCACGCCGAGGCTGAAACGGTCGCTGCCATTCAAACTCCATTGTGCGATGTCGCCACCCAGCTGCGTCATGTAGCTGTTGGTGATGCTTTTCAGCTGCGCGGTGCTGTCACTGAAGCGCCCGTGCGCGCCTTCGTTGCGCAGCCACAGCGTGGTTTTTTCCACTTTGCCGGTCAGCGCATCACGGTATTCTGTCACGCCCGGACGATCGGCTGCGCTCAGGGTAAACAGGTTGCTGGCCGCCGCAAGGTTAGCAATATAGCTGCCGACTTCCGGACGAGCACGCGGGGTACGTTTCGGTTGCGGCACCTCCGGTGCAATGACGGTACCCGTATCGCCGCCCTCGTCTTTGATGGGATCGACAGGCGTTGGATCAACGGGAATCGGATCGCTAACCAGGCGCCACTTACCGTTTTTATCCTGCACCAACGCATAATCCCACGCGCCTGCGACAATGCGGCCATCCTGCAGGAACTCACCGTTTTGCGTGCCCTCAACGCGAATCAACTCAACGCCCTCCAGTGTGGCAGCACCTTTACCGCCCGCATTGTGCACCTGAACTTTGGTGGTGCCGCTGGCGTTGCCGGCGATATGCAATTTATCGCTAGCCGCATCGTCACCCGCCAGCGCAAGGTTCATCACCAGCTTGGCGTTGTCAGCGTGGTAGTCGCCCTTAACGGTTAAGGTGTGGAAATCGCCTGCACCGTGATCGAAGATGATGGTGCTGTCTTTGGCCGTCAGGTTGTCCACGGTGGAAGTGCCGGTCATGTTCCACTGGCTGCTACCCGCTAAGCTGAGATCCTGCAAATCATGCGCGGCGCCCTGCCAGCGCGAACCGGAATCCAGGCTGACGCTGCTGGCCTGCGTTTTGCTGCGATCAATATTGGCATCGCCCTGAAGCTGAGAATAATTGCTGGCGTTAAACGCAATGCCGCGCACGTCTCCTCCTGCATCACCGCCATTCGGTGCAAACCCGCTTTCGAGCAGCGTTGTACCGGACAACAGGCTGTTGTCAAGATTCACCGTCGTTAAGGCTTGGTTATAAGCGACGATTGCAGGCCCATTATCTACCGTCAAGATTGTGTTATTGAGGTTGACTTCACCTTTAGTATATTCAGTCACAATTCCAGCGGCGTTATTTCCTTTGATATGTAAAAATGAATTATTAATGTTAGCCGTAGGGTCCGCGGAGCTTAAATAAGAGTTAGAGATGTTTATAGCAGTAACTAGTTTTTCTGGGTTATTAGTGTTATCCATTTCTGCAAAAACATTGTCAGCCGTTAATACGGAGCCACTTTCAACATAAAATGCAGTACCACCGCTGTTACTGTTTATTTTTGATTTTTTTAAATTTGTTTTTCCACTATAATCTAAGTGTATTCCGTATCCACCACCCAGGATGTCAATATCTACATTTTCTGCTTCAACTTGCCCTGAATCATCGGCATAAAGACCAGCAGAAGCTCTATCAGCGGCAATCAATTTACTGTTACGAACGGTTGCAAATCCTTTATTACGGGCAGTTATTGAGCCGCCATTATAAGCCCCGGAAGAAATTGTACTGTTATTGACATTTATCCGGGAGCCCTCATTTGTCGCCCAGGCTCCATTTCCTCTTGCATCAATCTGTATATTTTCAGCATTCAGGACGCCACCGTTTTTCGCAAACATGCCGGTGCTGTTTTTTCCTGTTGTAGTGATGCTCCCACCAAAAATATTCAGTTCCGAACCGGTATTGACCCACGCACCATAGGCACTGTCGCCCGTCGTAATATAGTGGCTATCGATGCTGGTCGTCTTTCCGCCGTTTTCAGCCAGTAATCCGTACGCCCCTTTATCCGTAACGGTGACATGACTGTTAGCCACATTTGCCACGGCTGAGCTGTAGCTATTGATGCCCTGACTGGTAGACACGACGGTCACGCCATCAACATTTACTACGCCACCGCTTTTGGCGAAAATACCGACGCTTTCTTTTCCGGTATTGGTAATGCTGCCACCGATAATGGTGAGTTCAGATCCCTTGTTTGCCCATGCGCCGTAAACGCTGCTGCCTGACGTGATGTAATGACTGTTGGTGCTGGTAACGTTACCGCCATTTTCAGCCAGCAGCGCGTAGGCTCCATTACCGTTCACGTTTACATTGCTGTCGGCAATGACAAGCTCGGTACCTGCACCCAAACCGTAAACGCCATAGGCGTTGGCCTGTACGCTCAGGTTCTTGGCCAAAATGTTGGATCTATCGGCGTAAACGCCCACGCCGGAAGTATTCAGGGTAATATCGCTAGCCATTAACTTGCCGCCATTGCCAGCCGCTAAACCATATCCTTGTGGACCTGTAGTGGTAATTGTACCACCCGTGACATCAATACTTGATCCGGCACCATTAACATAAACTCCATACGCTTTTTTACCGCTGGTCGTGAAGTTCACATTATTGCTGTGCGCGGTGGCGCCTTTTTCAATAAATAAGGCGTGCGCATTGTCTTCATTGGTGGCTACGTCCTTATCCTGAATATCAATAATATTGCCTGCGCCAGAAGCATATTCACCGTAAGCGGGGGCGGCCAGCGCTGGCTGGATAATCCCGACGCTGGAAATCGCCATGAAGGCCGTCGCCACGCAGCCTGCGGTGAGGCGACGTGCTGTGCTGGAGCGGGATGATTTCACTTTACCGCGTGCCAGCTCGGAGGTGACAACATAATTACCCTGGCTGTGGTTCCAGATAACCCGATAATTTTTATTCATTTTGACTCTCTGCATGTAAAAATACATCACGCCGCAATAACACGATGATTCGCACGCGGGATGGTTAAGGGGTGGGGATATAACTTGATGGCAGAGAGAATATGAAAGATGCGGCAAAAAACCGGCTAAGACATGTCTTGAATAAAATAAGTACAGAAAGAATTTAATTATTGAGCGGCGTATTTAATAGCAGGAGGTGATGTGTCGCTGTTTATTCTGTTTTAAAAAATTTATTTTTAATGAGGATTATCAGTGAAGAAAGGAGGCGGCTGGCCGCCTCCTTAAACATCAGGATTTCGGGAAAATCCACACATGGTTTTCCGGCAATGCCAGATGGCAGTGCTGCGGATCGCGCACCTCGCTGCCATAAGCGCGAATGACAAAATCATCGCCCTGGGTGCGGAACAAATATTCCCAGCGATCGCCCAGATACATGCTGGTGAGCAGCGGCAGTTCCAGCTGATTTTCGCCCGGCCCCTCGACCAGTTTCACCCGCTCGACGCGGATCACCGCCGTGGCTTCCTGGCCGTTTTGCACGCCTGCGCCCGCCAATCCCCACAACGCCCAGCCTTTGCCCTCGATGCGCGCTTTGCCGTCGCGCAGCTCGGTGATTTTGCCGTGCAGCCGATTGTTGCTGCCCATAAACTCGGCGGTGAACAGGGTTTTCGGTGAGCCGTACATCTCCTGCGGTGTGCCTTGCTGTTCGATTTTGCCGTTATTGAGCAGCAAAATACGGTCGGAAATCGCCATCGCCTCATTCTGGTCGTGTGTCACCATCAGCGCCGACAAGCCCAGTTTGATGATCAGCTCACGCAGGAACACGCGCGCCTCTTCGCGCAGCTTGGCATCCAGATTCGACAACGGCTCATCCAGCAGGATCACCGGCGGGTTGTAGACCAGCGCACGACCAATTGCCACGCGCTGCTGCTGACCGCCAGAAAGCTGGTGCGGATGGCGTTTACCAAGGTGGCCTAACCCCAACTGCACCAACACATCCTGCACGCGTTGGGTGATCTCCGCCGCCGCTACTTTGCGCAGCTTTAACGGATACGCCACGTTCTCGAACACGGTTTTGTGCGGCCACAAGGCGTAGGACTGGAACACCAACCCCAGATTACGTTCTTCCGCTGGGATCTCACTGCGCGGCGTGCCGGCGTAAACCGTGTTGTTGCCAATCACAATCGTGCCTTGCGTTGGCTTCTCCAGCCCGGCGACCGCACGCAGCAGCGTGGTTTTGCCGCTGCCGGACGGACCAAGAAGAGAAACCACTTCGCCGCGCTGCAAGTTCATCGACACGCCTTTCAGTACCGGATTGTCGCCGTAAGTTAAGTGCAGGTTCTCGACCGATAATTCAATCATGTAATTTGACTCCAAATCGCAAGGCAATACCCAAACCGACCACGACCAGCAGGATGTTAATAAACGAGAGTGCGGCGACGATATCTATCGCGCCCGCCGCCCACAGGGAAACCAGCATGGAGCCGATGGTTTCCGTGCCGGGCGAAAGCAGGTACACGCCGGTGGAATATTCGCGCTCGAAAATCAGGAACATCAGCAGCCATGAGCCAATCAGGCCGTAACGGGATAACGGAATGGTGACGTGACGCGTGATCTGTCCGCGCGTGGCGCCGGTGCTGCGCGCCGCCTCTTCCAGTTCCGGCCCGACCTGCAGCAGCGTGGACGAGATCAGACGCAGGCCATACGCCATCCACACCACGGTATACGCCAGCCAGACGCTGAAGATGGTGCTGCGCAGTGACCGCAGCCAGACGATCAGGTTATCGCGCAGCCACTGCGACCAGACGAAATCAGACAGCCAGCCCGATTTGAGCGAGTTATCCAGCCACATCGGCAGGAACAGGAACACCCAGAGAAACGCCAGGCCGGCCAGCAAGCCCGGCACCGCACGCGGTACCAGCACGCTGTAGTCGAGAAAGCGCGTGGTGTTATCGGGTTTGCGGTGCATGGCGATGCCGATAAACAGGTAACACACCACCGCCAGCGCGCCGCCAATTACCCCAATCGCCATCGAGTTGACGATGGCGCGCAGCAGGTTAGGCTGCGCCCAGATAGTCTGGAAAGTTTTGATCGACAGCTCATCCCAGAGCGAGACGCCAACGCCCCAGTTTGAGATAAACGCACGCAGCACCACGCCCAGCAGCGGCACGCCAATGGTCACCGTCAGCCAGAAGGCGACAACCGCGCCCGCCACCCAACGCCATTTGCCCAGCGGCAGCGCACGCGCCTGTGAGGCTTTGCCTTTCACGGTGACAAAGCGATTGGCGGTGCGCATCAGGCGGCGTTGCAGCATCACCAGCGGAATGGTGATACAGATCAGCACCACCGCCACGGCGGCCATCAGATGATAAGAAGGCGTGCCGAGTTTATTAGTCAGTTGGTAGAGATAGGTGGCCAACACCATGTTGCCTTCGGGATCGCCCAGCACCAGCATCAGGCCGAACACCTCCAGCCCGAGGAAGAACAGCAGCACGGTGGCATACAGCATCGAAGGACGCACCATCGGCAAGCTCACCGCCGTCATCACCTGCAGCGGTGTCGCACCCGCAATACGCGCCGCTTCTTCCACATCCGATCCCACGCTGCGTAGCGCAGAAGAGATATACAGATAGGCGTGCGGGACGTGCGTTAGCCCGGCGATCACTACGATGCTCGACATGTCGTAGATATTCCACGGCACAAAACCGAACAGCGATTGTGCCCACAGCGAGAAGAATCCCACCGGGCCCGCCGCCACCACGTAACCAAAGCCGAGTACCATCGGCGAGACAAAAATTGGCACGAGGATCAGCGGCTCAATGATGCGTCGGCCGGGCAGATCGGTGCGCACCATCAGAAACGCCAGAATACCGCCCAGCGGAATGGCGATGATCACCAGCCCGAAGGCGAGAATAAATCCGCTGCGCAGCGCTTTATAGAAGTCGGGATCGGTGAAAATAAATTCAAACGACTCGAGGCTCCACGCTTTCGACGGCGAAAAGAACGGGGCGGACAAGAAACTTTGTATCACGATAAACGACAGCGGAACGTAGATAACCAGCGCGGTTATCAGCACCACAACGCCGCGCGGCAGGCTTTGCCACTTTCTCTGCAATGCACGCATATTGAGACCCTGAATGGCGAATCAGATAACAGAAAGAGAAGCGCGACGCAGCGGCCGCGCTTCGGTACTGCCGTTATTTACCGGCGGCTGTGCGCCACTGTTTGATGTAATCCAGGCGTTTTTTCGGTTGCAGATATTCCAGCAGGCTTTCATCAACCGGGATCGGTTTCAGCGCGTTACCTAACATTTTGGTCAGGCCATCAATGTCATTTTTGCCTTCAATATCGTTGCGCAGGGAAGGGATATCGGCTTGATTGGCCAGAATGCTTTGTCCTTTTTCAGACAGCACGTAATCGAGCCACAGCTTAGCCGCATCGCTGTGTTGCGCTTGCTGGCTGATGAACGAGACGCGTGACAGCACCAGCGTGTAATCCTTCGGATAAGCGATGCCCAGCGACGGATCGGTTTTGGCGCGCGCTTCGGCGTAAGAACCCAGAATGTTAAAACCAATCAGGTTTTCGCCGGACGAAACCCTTTCCATCATGGTGCCGGTGGAAGACTGCACGGCTAAACCGCCTTTCGCCACGTCAGCCAGGGTTTTGAAATAGTTGGGGTCGGCTTTGGCATCCTGTACTGAGAGCATGAAGCCGAGGCCCGATTTCTCAATATCGTAGGTGGTGACTTTGCTCTTGAATTTGTCGGTCTGGCTGGCGATCAGTTTGGCTAACGCAGCGTGCGAATCGGGCACGTCACCGGCCGGGATCATGCGCTTGTTGTAGATAAAGACCACCGGTTCGTAGGTGGTGCCGTACGCCTTGTTATTCCACACCGCCCACTTCGGCAGTTGCGCCAGTTCAGGGGATTTGTACTCCTGCGCGTAGTCGGTCGCCAGCTTCAGCCCGGTATCCATTGAGGAGCTCCACACCACATCGCCGCTGGTGCCACCCGAGGCTTGTTCACTGATAAAACGGTTGTACAGCTCGGTGCTGTTCATATCGTTATATTCAACTTTGATGCCGGGATAAGTGGCCTCAAAGCCTTTTACCAGCGGCCCGGCGGCTTTGATGTCGGTGGTGGAGTAGACCACCACTTTGCCCTCTTTGGTGGCGGCATCAATCACGCTTTGGTAGTCCGAAGGGTAACCTTGCGGCGGAGCCGCTACGGCTGACATGGAAACAAACACAGTGGCGGCAATCAGAGACAGAGGGAAAATGTTCGACATTATAATTAACCTTTTAGTTACATTTGAGGAACTAAAGGTCAACATAGCCGATCGCCTTTTCCACACAAGAGGTGACGGATTGTTATCTTCACGAAGTGTGATTGTTGGCGTCGTTTAGGCAATTAACACCATAAAAACCACAAGTGGCCGCGCGCGGAATTTGCGCGTGATCACAGGATTTTGCGGTACAGCCGTCGCGGGTGGCCGATATTGCCGTACTGCATCTCGACGCCAATAAATCCGATCTCTACGCAATATTCGAGGTAGCGGCGGCCGGTGGTTTTGCTGATGCCGATGTTTTCTACCACCTGTTCAACCGACCAGCTGCTGTGCGGTGCTGCGTTAAAAAAGCCTTTCACCCGTTCCAGCGTAATCGACTCAATGCCTTTGGTGGATGGCGCAGCAGGCGCGTCACTGGCTGGCAGGTTGAACAGCTTATCCAGCGCCTGTTGATCGACATTCTTCATCTGACGCAGGGTCTGCACCAGCAGCATGAAGCGCTCCAGCGACGCGCGCAGGCGATGGAAAAACACCGGTTTCAGCAGGTAGTCAAAGGCGCCGCTGCGCATCGCGTGGCTACAGGTTTGCATGTCGCTGGCGGCAGTGATGAAAATCACCGAGCACTCAAAACGCTTCAGCAGCGGATCGTCAATCAAGGTTACGCCCTGACCATCCGGCAAATAGTTGTCGAGCAGCAGCAGCCGTGGCTGATGCGCGGCAATCAGCGCGCGCGCCTGCGCCAGCGTGGCGGCAATGCCGACCACGCGCAGATGAAAGTTTTGCTCAATATATTCACGATGCAGATCGGCCAGATGCGGCTCATCTTCCACAATCACCACATCAAGCGGCTTAGCATTATTCATGGGAAAGTCCTGTTAATGCGGCGGGCTGGAACGGAATAAACACCGAGAAGATGGTGCCCTGCGGTGAGTTGTCGCTGATCTCAATGCTGCCGCCCGCCTGCTGTACATAACCTGCCGCCAGATAGAGGCCGATGCCATGCTCTGCACCGAACATATCGTCTTCGCTGGACGGCTTGCTGGTGACGCCTTGCTCAAACAGATGCGGTTTAATGCTGTCATCGATGCCGCAACCCTGATCGGCCACTTCGATTAACAGCTCCTGATTACGGCCAGAAATATACAATTCTATCGGGGCGGCGGGCGTTGTGGCATTGAGCGTGGCGTCGACGGCGTTATCCAGCAGATTACCAATCACCGACATCAACGCCGTTTCACTCAGTGCGGCAGGAATGCGGCTCAGCTGGCAGGCCGGATCAAATTTCAGCTCCACGCCTTTTTCCCGCGCGCTGACATATTTCCCCAGCAGCAGCCCACAGAGCGCGGGCGAGGTGAAGCGCGCCGAGACAAAATCCAGCACCTGCTGCGCGCCAGCTGATTGCGCGTGGATGTAGCGCATCGCGTCGTCGTAACGCTGCATCTGTAACAGGCCGACCAGCGTGGCGGTCCAGTTCAGCTGTTCATGACGCATGATGCGTAAATTATCCGCATAGCGTTTCACCTGGCTCAGCTGGCTGCTCAGCGTATTGATGTCGTTTTTATCACGGAAGCTGCATACCCAGCCGCCAGGCTCGCCGGGTTCCAGCTCGATTGCCACCCGGTTAACGATCACCTGACGCTGATTGAGCACGGTAACGTGATCGTGGGTTTTCACCTCATGCTGGCGCAAAAACGCCGCAGGAATCTGCAACACCGCATCCAGCGGTTTCCCCAGCAGTTCACTCTCACTCTGCTGAATATCCAGCAACTCGCGCGCGGCGCGGTTGATGAGAATCAGCTGCCGCTCCGCGTTGACCGCAAACACCCCTTCATACATCGCTTCCAGCAGCGCCTTTTGTTGCAGCACCAGCAGGGCGATATCCTTCGGCTCCAGCCAGAACATCTGTTTTTTCAGGTTGCGACTAAACATCCAGGAAAAAATAAACAGCAGCAACAGCAGCGCCACGCCATACAAACTGGCCTGCCACAGCAGGCTAACGTTGATATTGGCAATATAGGAAGTGAGATAACCCACCGAGACAATGCCAATCACCTGATGCTGGGCATTTAAGATTGGCGCCTTGCTGCGCAGCGACACGCCGATGCCGCCTTTGCGCACCGAAATAATGGTTTTGCCCTGCAGCACCTCGGCATTGTCGCCGCCAATCATCGGTAAATTGAGGCGCTCCGGTGATTCCGAGTGGTAGAGATGGTGTTCTTGCGTGTCGCCAATCACGATATAGCTGGCATCGCTTTGGTTGCGCAGCGGCTGAATCAGCGCGGCGATGCCAGCGATATCGCGGCGCGCTACTTTCTCCGCCAGGCCGGGCATCAGCGCAATTTCACTGGCCTGCACCCGCGCGCGCTGTCCCAAATCGTGATGCAGCTGGCGATCGATAAAATGAAACAGAATAGTGCCCAGCAAGGCGAGTAGCAGGCAGGAAAACAGCACCAGCGACAGGAAGAGTTTTACCTGGAAAGATAATCTGCGTTTCATACAACCTGCAGTAAAGAGAAACTGGAGAGAGGCATGGCTGGAGACTAGCACGCGAAAATGCGTGCCGTGACACGCTATCTTCAGAGTTGTGAGCTGGCTTCAATCCCGGCGCGGCTTGGGCGCTGGTTACTGTTGGCACCATGTCAGCGATATTCCCATCTTATTCCTGGTATTCGCCTGCTGTGGCGCTAATCAATCGGCAAAAAATCAATTCACCACGGCTAATCTATGCGCCGTTGTTTAATCCAGCCTTTCTCTGAGTAAATTCCGGTTTGGCCTGGCAACCATTGACCTTATAACCCGGAGTGGTGAGAATGCCGGGAAAAGTTTTGAATTAGATCGCAAATTTTGGGCATTAAGCCCGTTGCAGTGCGACCGCAAGCGCCGCACTGAATTAACGCCACTTGCACTCATCGGAACGCAAAAGACGCGCCGAAGTAATAAAAGTGCAGGGCACACAGCAAATATCGTTAATGTCGTGACGTTCGTTGAGAAGGCCCGTCTGTTGATGCACCTACTCAGCCCCGGTCGGCATTTCTTGTTTTTGGTGATGAGCGCGATAAAAACGCCAGCGTTTTTTTACGCTTACAACCAGACAGATAAAAATTTAATTTAAGTTCGCCGTGAATGACGTGGTGACGCTATTAAGCCAAATCACCGCAAGATAAAACGTAACTGGCTGAAAATTAACTGAACTCTTACGAGCGCAGCGCAGCCTTTTTATGCCTGAAAATGGGTTTGTGCGTAGTCAGTAAACAGGTAGCTGCAAGCCTGGGGCGGTAGCCTGCCTGTTTTACCTGACGAAAGCAGAATAAATCTGCACGGTTTATTTGGCGATTATCTTATTTAGCGATCTTTTTACAGAGAATTAAAGGCCAGTTTTATTTGACCTGAGGAAACTCTGAAATAGACAGGCAATAAATGTTAAGCCGGGCGCAAGCAACGTGCACTGTTAATCACTGCAATGTTCAGCAAATATTTTTCCGCCCGCAACTTTTACTCCGACAGAGTCCAGAGGTTATATGCAAAATCCCGTTAACGACGTTTTAATCAGCGTCATCGTGCCGGTGTATAACGCCGCGGCGTATCTGGAGCGATGCATTGACAGCCTGCTACAGCAGGAAGAAAGCCGTTTTGAAGCGATCTTTATTAATGACGGCTCCAGCGATAACTCGCTCGCGATATTACAGAATTACGCCCATTACCCACATTTTCACATTATCGACAAAACCAACGGCGGCGTTTCGTCGGCGCGCAATCAGGGCATTCGCGCCTCGCGCGGCAAACTGCTGTGCTTTTTAGACGCCGATGATTTTCTGCCGGCCAGCGCGTTTGCCACCTATGTGCGGCTGATGCAAAACAACATCGCCATGGTGGGTGGGGAATCGCAGCACTTCACGCCGCAAGGCGATCCGCTCGATTTCCCGGCCAATAGCAGTGACGTGCGCCAGCTGACCGCTTCGGCGGCGATCAACGATCTGCTCTATTTCAATCCGCGTCACGGCATCTGCGACAAGGTGTTTCGTGGTGATGTGATTCGTCAGCATCAGCTCACCTTTAACGAAGAGATTTATAACTTCGAAGATCTGCTGTTTGTGGTCAATTACCTGCACCTGCAACAGGATCGTCAGGTGATCTTCACCCAGCAGGTGGTTTATCACTATGTGGAATCCACCAACTCCGCCACGCGATCGGCGTTACGCGAAAAGCATTTCTCCTTTGCACGTTCCTTTAATGGCATGCAGGCGTTTTTATCCGCGCAGCATAGCCGCTGTTATTACCATCTCTATTTAAAAGTGACCTCGTCTTATATCTATAAAGCGCTGCACAGCGACGGATTCAGCCGCGCCTTTATTGATGAATATATTTCGCTCTACCGTCGCAGCTTCAAGTCCTATTTCACATCAGGATTGATGCTCAATCCGTGGAGCCTGTACTTTGCGCTGTTTTTTGTCAGTCCACGACTGGTATCGCGTCTGCGCCGCCTGGCACAGAAATAAACGCTGAGGTTGAGTTGTGAAAGATAAATTAAAAAATTCTCTGTGGATGATCGCTGAAAAGCTGATTGCGGTGTTCGGCCTGATATTTGTCACCTCTTATGTGGCGAAATATGTGGGGCCCACCACCTTCGGCATTATCTCGATTTCGATGCTGGTTTTTCAGTTCATCCAAAGCATCGCGCTGATGGGCAGCGATGTGATTCTGCTGAAACGCTTATCGCAAAATCATCACTCCGGCATGCGCTTAATGATGGCGACCTTTCTGCTGGTGTTAGTGATTTACGGCATTCTGGCAGCCAGCGGCATGCTGATTATGGGCGAAGAGTGGAGTGCTGAAGCGCGGGTATTTATCTGCGCAGCGGCGATTGCCTGTCTGTTTTCTTCGCTCGATCTGGTCAATATCTACAACGAGGCGATGCTTAATGCGCGCCTGAATGTCATCGCCAATCTGGCGGGGCTGGCGATCAGTTTAACCGTGCGCTTCTTTATTTCGTATTACGGTTTGGATCCGCAACTGTTGTCGATTCCGATCGTACTGGCGACCTTTGTTCCTTTTGCCATCAAACTCACGATATTCCTGAAATACCATCGTCAGGTACCGATTCCGGCACTGCGCCAGATGAAGAAATATTCACGCTATATGGTGGCGTCCGGTATTTCTCTGGTGTTTTCCGTGATTGCGGTGGCGATTTATACCCGCGTTAACCAAATCAGCGTGTCGTATTTCCTTGGTGTGAAAGAGGCGGGGATTTTCTCTGTCGCGCTGACGCTCGCCACCGCGTGGGTATTTTTACCCAATGCCTTGCTGGCTTCCTTTTTTCCGGCGTTCTTTGCCGAACGTGACGATCGGCAATCGATTATCAAAGCACAGAAATTACATCTGCTGGTGATTGGTGTCTCGTCGCTGGTGATTCTGGCGATTTGGTTATTGTCCGGATGGTTTATCCGTGACTTTTACGGTGCGGAGTATCTCGATGCGGTAGCGCCAACGCTGTTACTCAGCGTGGGTGCGATGTGCGCGGTGCTAAGCAGCGTGATGGATCGTTTCATTATTAAGTACAACGGATATCGCTATTTAGTGAAGAAAACCTTCGTGGTGTTATTAATTTGCGTGGCCTCCTCTTTATTGTTGGTTCCTTATTTCGGTTTAAATGGCGCGGCCATGAGCGTGGTATTAACCGAGTTTTTATCTTTCTCCCTGCTTAATTACTTTTTCCCTGCTCAACCCGTAATGCGTATTCATCAAATTTTTATCAATCCCAGGAAACTATGGCTGTTATTTAACAATATCAAAACCTCAGACAGTAAAGAGAGTTTATCATGAATGAAAAACCCCTGTTTAGTCTTATCATTCCCGTCTATAACTCACAAAAAACCATTAAACGTACTTTACTGAGCGTGCTTAAACAGACGTTCAGCAGTTACGAAGTGATTGTGGTTAATGATGGCAGCAGCGATTCAACCGCGAATATTCTGCAGGAGTTTAGTGCTTATTCGCAGGTCACGGTAATTCACCAAATTAATGCCGGTGTGAGCGCCGCTCGAAATAGCGGAATGCAGCAAGCCAGCGGTGAATATGTGTTATTCCTCGATGCAGATGATTGGGTGGATGATAACTTCCTGATGATCTTCAAACAGAATCTCGATGCCTGGCCAGCGGAATCTGTCGATTTGATGGTGGGCAACCTCAACGACAACCGCGTGGGCAAAGTGTCGCAGGCGGGCTTCTTCAGTCAGGAGGACATTCCTTATGTGCTCGGTGAGCTGGAGATGAGTGATAACATCGGTTATCTGCATAACAAATGTTATCGCCGTCAGATTATTGAGGAGTTGAACCTGCGCTTTTTGGAAGGTATCTCCATGAGCGAAGATTTGCTATTTAACCTTAAATTCTTCAGCTGCATTAGCAATTTTCTGGTCACGCCGGGTGCGGCTTATCATTATGAAGATGTGGCGGGTTCATTATCGAAGCGTAAAGTGCAATACAGTGAACTGAAAGTACGTAAACAGTTTCTCACCGCACTGTATGATTCGATCATCAGTAAATATCAGGCCAGCGATCTCGACTATTTCCTTAAAGGCATCTCCAAACGTGTGCTGGCGCTGGATATGCAAATCGTGACCGCAATGTATCACTCATCGTTTTCACCTGCGGATATTGCCCAGGAAATTGATCAAATAAAGCGGGGTAAATACTCAAAAGGTATTTTCATCCTGCTGAATAAAAATGAAAAATTGAAGTACATGATTATGAATTTGAATACACTCACAGCGTACTATTTTCTTTATGCACTCTACAGAATGCGCGCATTCTAATTAAATTCTCCCGGCGTTAGCCTCTGGACGCATTTGCTGTATCAGAGGCTAGTGGCCGGGGGAGTTGCTCTTGTGTCATTTGCACTACCCGTGGTAACAGCCCAGCGTTGCCACACCTTTCCACTTTCCTCACGCCTTTCTGCTGACTCCCCGTTACTCCTTCTTGCACTCATTCCGCGTCTCATGTCAAATAGCGCCCCATGCAATCGATTGCGCGCATGTTTCGTGCATTTACTACGGCGCAAAACATCAGGATGCGTGAATTTCATCTCATGAAGCGTCATCCTTTGCGTTCCGGCCGGGCGGAGCAGCCCACGCCATGATTGGTAGCCATCTTTGTGGCTGCATGTTGATAAAGCTTGAAATTCTGGAGAGACAGATGGACAACTCACAAACCGGTACGCTTGGCACCGTAGAAACGGCGGCTAAGGGCTGGCGTAAGAGTGATACCGTGTGGATGCTGGGTCTGTACGGTACGGCGATTGGTGCGGGCGTGCTTTTCCTGCCAATTAACGCCGGTGCAGGCGGGCTGATTCCGCTGATTATCATGGCGATTCTTGCCTTCCCGATGACCTATTACGCGCACCGCGCGTTAACGCGCTTTGTGCTCTCCGGTAAAAATCCCGGCGAAGACATTACCGAAGTGGTGGAAGAGCACTTTGGCGTGGGCGCTGGCAAGATTATCACCTTGCTCTACTTCTTTGCTATCTATCCGATCCTGCTGATGTACAGCGTGGCAATCACCAACACCGTGGATAGCTTTATCGTGCATCAGCTGGGGCTGGTTTCGCCGCCGCGTGCGCTGCTGTCGCTGATTCTGATCATCGGCATGATGACGGTGGTGCGCTTTGGCGAACAGATGATTGTGAAAGCGATGAGCATACTGGTGTTCCCGTTTGTGGCGGTGCTGATGCTGCTGGCGGCTTATCTGGTACCGCACTGGCATGGTGCAGCGCTGGAAACGTTGTCGTTAGATGCGAATGTAAGCGGCCACGGCATTCTGATGACGCTGTGGCTGGCTATTCCGGTGATGGTGTTCTCCTTTAATCATTCGCCGATTATCTCCTCTTTTGCTGTTGCCAAGCGCGATGAGTACGGCGCAGGCGCGGAGAAGAAGTGTTCGCGCATCCTGGCGAACGCCCATCTGCTTATGGTCGTGACGGTGATGTTCTTTGTGTTCAGCTGCGTGCTGAGCCTGTCGCCCGCCGATCTGCAGGCGGCGAAAGATCAGAACATCACCATTCTGTCCTATTTAGCCAACCACTTTAATGTACCGATGATTGCGTGGATGGGGCCGATTGTGGCGATGGTGGCGATCACGAAGTCGTTTCTCGGGCATTATCTGGGGGCGCGTGAAGGGTTTAACGGCATGGTGGTGAAGTCGCTGCGCAGCCGCGGTAAAACCGTCACGCCGCAGCGTCTGAATCGCCTGACCACCACGTTTATGCTGCTGACCACCTGGCTGGTGGCAACGCTGAACCCCAGTATTCTGGGCATGATTGAAACGCTGGGTGGGCCGATTATTGCGATGATTCTGTTCCTGATGCCGATGTATGCCATTCAGAAAGTGCCGGCGATGCGTCAGTACAGCGGGAAAATCAGTAACGTGTTTGTGGTGATCGTTGGCGTGCTGGCGATTTCGTCGATTGCTTATTCGCTGGTCAGTTAAGCATACATATCAGAAAGGTCGCCAGGCATGGCGACCTTGTCATAACTACACCGCAGCCGTTTTAAACACACTCATCGACTGCGCCAGGCGATCTGCCTGTTCCTGCAACGCCTGCGACGCCGCTGAGGCTTCCTGCACCAACGCGGCATTCTGCTGCGTCACCGCCTCCATCTGCGTAATCGCTGAGTTGATCTCGCTAATCCCGCTACTTTGCTCGCTGCTGGCAATGGTGATTTCGCTCATAATATCCGCCACGCTCTTCACGCTGTTGACCACTTCACCAATCGTTGAACCGGCGTGCGTCACCAGACGGCTACCTTCATCCACCTGCGCGACCGAATCCTCAATCAACACCTTGATCTCTTTCGCGGCAGATGCCGAACGCGCCGCCAGATTACGTACTTCGGTGGCTACCACGGCGAAACCACGGCCTTGCTCACCGGCGCGTGCGGCTTCGACCGCGGCGTTAAGGGAAAGTATGTTGGTCTGGAAGGCGATGGAATCGATCACGCTGATAATATCGACGATCTTCTTCGAAGAGAGCGTTATGGCTTCCATCTTCTCGATCACCTGTTCCATCACCACGCCGCCTTGCTTCGCCACGTTGGAGGTGTTGGCCACCAGCTGATTAGCTTCCCGCGCGTTTTCGGCGTTGTGCTTGACGGTGGCGGTCATCTGTTCCATCGCCGATGCGGTCTCTTCCAGCGAGCTGGCCTGCTGTTCGGTGCGTGATGAGAGATCGATGTTACCGCTGGAGATTTGATTCGAGGCGACAGCAATGGTATCGGAACCGGCGCGCACATCGGAAACGATAGTGAGCAGATTGTCGTTCATCGCCTGCAGCGCCTGCATCAGCACGGCGGTTTCATCTTTACCGCTGATTTCAATGTGCGAACTGAGATCGCCTGCCGCGACTTTCCCGGCGATTTCCACCGCTTCATTCAGCGGACGCACAATTGAACGCGTCAGCATAAAGCCTAATACGATGGAGGCCGCAATGGCGAGAGCGGAGAAGATTAGCGTCATCTCAATAGCGGACGATCCGTTATCAATAATCTTCGCGCCTTCTTGCTGTAACTGCTGCGATTGCGAATCGGCAAACGCCACCGCGCTCGCCAGGAAAGCGTTTTGCGTAGCGGTAATGGATTTCAGTACATAGGTGCTGGCGGCGTCTGCATCGCCAGCGCGTACCAGCTCAATCAGCTGATGTTTCTCGGCCTCGAATTTGTCACTGGCCGCCAGCAGCCCGGCGATTTTCTTTTTACCCACTTCGGTAACCTGTATCGCTTTGATTTTGTTCATCGCGTTGTTGGTATGCTCAGTGGCTTCGGCGAGTTGCTGATAACGTTTAACGTTATTTTCCGGACGCGTGGTATCAATCACGATGCCACGCAGATATTTAATTTGATCGTTAACACCGTCACGGACGTCAAAACCAAGACGCACTTTCACGTAACGGTCTTCCACAATCGACGTAATACCGGTTTTGATGTTGTTAATTTTGGTAATCGACGTGATGCCGACAATGACTAACAGTGCCACCACTAAACCAAAGGCGATGCCCAAACGGACGCCGACCTTCATATTCTTTAAGCTCAACATTGGTTCTCCCCGTAATGCCAAAAATTGATGTTTTCAAGACGGAAAAGCAGGCAAGGCGCCCGCGTCAGGTTGATGTTTTCTAAGGTAAAAATGGTTACGCAGCGTGACAAATCTGGTATGGCAGCACCAGCGCAAGCGCTATCTGTTATCGGTTGTTAATGTTTTAACTTTAATTTTTTAGAGATGCGTCACGGTTTGGTTAATGACGTTAACCTTGATTTTTGACTGGATGGGAAAGTTAGGCGGGAGGATCCTGGTTGAAGGGTCGCCAGGAATGGCGTAATGCCGATCAGTTAAGCACCTTATCAAATCACCGCACATTCCGTAGCGGCGCGATTTATCGCGCAATGAATTGCGCCGCTACAAGGTGTGCTCTGGTAATTAAGGGTTTTCAGGTCTTAACTGACAAGCATTACGCTATGAACGGTGGCGTTACGATCATTAACGCGGCTTTTTCAGCACGCCGTGGATCACATTCGACAGCTCGTTGATTTCGAACTTCGCCACGTAACCATCGGCACCGACTTTGCGCACGTGATCTTCGTTGGCGCTGCCGGAGAGTGAAGAGTGGATCACCACCGGAATCTGGCGCAGGTTGTTATCGCGTTTGATGTTGCGCGTTAAGGTAAAGCCATCCATCTCCGGCATTTCGAGATCGGTCAGCACCAGCGCGATCTTGTCGTGGATCGACTCACCGTTTGCAGCCGCTTCTTTCTGCATTTCGTTAATTTTGATCCAGGCTTCCAGACCGGTGTTGTGCATAATCGCCGGGATGCCCATGCTTTTCAGGCCTTGCTCCAGCAGCTGACGCGCCACTTTGGAATCTTCCGCCACAATCGCCACTTGGCCAGGCTTCAGATTGAAGTCTTTGGCGGTCTCTGCGCTTGGCTCAACGCCGCGCACTGAAGGAATGATGTCATACAGAATCTGCTCAACGTCCAGCACCATCGCCAGATTATTGCTTTGGCCGTCGGTATCCAGACAGGCGATGCTGGTGATGTTGCGGCTACCGATGCCCGCTTCCGCCGTGTGCACCTGGCTCCAGTCGAGACGCACAATGTTCTCCACCGATTCCACCGCAAACGCCTGAGTGCTGCGCGCATATTCGGTCACCAGCAGCAGGTTAAGGCCGGTTTCTGGTTTGCAGCCGGTGACGGCGGGCAGATCGATAACCGGAATAAACTGGCCGCGAATACTCGCCATGCCAAGCAGCGGCGATTGCATGCCAGCGGCGCGAGTGATGGTGGGCATCGGCACGATTTCACGCAGTTTAAACACGTTGATGCCGTACAGCTCAGATTTGCCTTTCAGCTGATCGGAACCCAGTCGGAACAACAGCAGTTCGAATTTATTGGAAAGCGCAAGGTTGGCGCGTTCATCGATCTCTTTCTGAAAATTATCCATCATGGCCTCGGAGCAGATCTGGGCTGAGTAAAGGGCAGGGCAATATCGCCATGATTAACTTATCGGCAGAAGAGAAAAAAAATGAAGGGGGAGATAACGGAAATTTTAGCGTGAGAGCGATCGCCCTCACGCGGGTACCCTTTACTTCAGCAGAATGGCGCGCACGCTTTTGCCTTTGATCTTGCCCTCTTTCAGCTTGATCAGCGCTTTCTTCGCCTGAGCGGCGTCGATGGCAACATAGGCGTGGGTGGCGGTCATATCGATCTTGCCGATCTGGTCGCCGCTAAAACCGGCTTCACCGGTCAGCGCGCCGAGAATATCGCCCGGACGGATTTTGGCTTTGCGGCCGCCATCAATACACAGCGTCATTTTGGTCGCCGGCAGCGATTTGGCGCTGGTGCCTTTCAGCGAGCTGGAGGAAACCCAATTGAGCTTCTGCTGCAGATACTCTTCCAGCGCATTGGCGCGCACCATTTCGTCGGGGGCAACAAAGCTTACCGCCAACCCTTTCTCACCGGCGCGACCGGTACGGCCGATGCGATGAATGTGTACTTCCGGATCCCACGCCAGCTGGAAATTCACCACCAGCGCCAGCGATTTAATATCCAGACCGCGTGCAGCGACGTCGGTGGCGATCAATACGCGGATGCTGCCGTTGGCGAAGCGAATCAGCACGCGCTCACGATCGCGCTGCTCCAGATCGCCATGCAGCGCTAACGCACTGATATCACGCTCGTTCAGCGCGGCAGCAACGTCGTCACACTCGCGCTTGGTGTTACAGAACACCACGCAGGAGGCCGGTTGTTGCTGGCTGAGCAGCGCGCCGAGCAGGCTGTGGCGCTCTTTGGCGCTGGCTTCAATAAACTGCTGCTCGATGGTCGGTAACTCGGTTTTATCTTCGGTGGCGACCGCCAGCGCATCGCGCTGAAAACGCTGGCTGAGACTGGCGATGGTATCCGGCCAGGTGGCAGAAAACAGCAGCGTCTGGCGTGTTTCCGGCGTAAAGCCGATGATCGCTTCCATATCGTCGCGGAAGCCCATCTCCAGCATACGATCGGCTTCATCCAGCACCAGCGTTTGCAGCTGGCTGAGATCAAGGTTGTCACGCTTCAGGTGATCGAGCAAACGGCCCGGCGTGCCGACCACGATATGTGGCGCATGCACTAAAGAATCACGTTGCGCGCTCATCGGCTGGCCGCCGCACAGCGTCAGAATTTTGATGTTGCGGGTAAAACGCGCCAGCTGACGCAGCACGTTGCTGACCTGATCGGCCAGTTCACGCGTCGGGCACAGAATCAGCGCCTGGGTGTGGAACTGGCTGTTATCGATGCGGTTCAGCAAACCCACGCCAAAGGCGGCGGTTTTGCCACTGCCGGTTTTCGCCTGCGCACGCACGTCGCGCCCTTCCAGAATCGCGGGTAGGGAAGCGGCCTGAATCGGCGTCATGGCGTCGAAACCCATCTCGCGCAGGTTATCGAGTTGGCTGGCGGGCAGTTGCGTCAGGGTAGAAAAAGCAGTCACGGGAAAGTCTCTAATTGCGGGTAGGATGGCGGCGGTCAGTCTGGCAGAAAGGGGCGTCATCGGCAATGGCAAAAGCGCTTCTGCTGCCTGCCTGAAAACCGTTAGTGTTATAACAGGCTTGTCTCGTTTTTATACGCATACTGTTGCGAAGTTCTAATGCTTTTGTGGTTGATTTTATTCTGCAATGAAGGCGCTAAACCTCGACATATTCAACGAAAAAGGAGAATTAGCGTTATTAAACAAGCATTATCAGGGTTTGTTAATGCTTACTTATAAGTATTGTGCTAATGAATGGCTTCGCTTAGGTAAAATTCTGATTAAAACGAATAGCCGATTTGCTTTATATTTACCCCGCCGTTTGGCTAATCAGTAAATACCCATAATATTTCAGAGGTCATTTCATTGAGTCATTATGTCCAGGGACAAAACGAAGACATTCTGAAAATCGTCGGCCGCGCCGTGTTAACGCTGCATCTGCATGGAGAAACCTTATCTTCGGATAAAGTCAGCTCTATGATTGCCTGTTACGCGGAAGAAGAGCCTGTCAGCGACGATGAAAACCAGCGGCTGTATGCGCTGGCGATTCAGATGCTTTCGTAAAATCCAGCACTCACCGGGTGTGCGCATGCTGCCTGTTTATGTCGTACGTAAAGCCTCCTTGCGGAGGCTTTTTTGTTGGGTGCCTTCAGCCACAAGCTGCATACCATTGTAGCGGCGCAATTTATTGCGCTATGTCGTGAAGGGCGCGGTGCCGCCATTAATACGCGCGATAAATCGCGCCGCTACGGGAATGTGCGATTTTCTGCTTAAGCACTGAAAACTGGCAATCCGCGGTGGAAGGTGGCGCGGACCGGCGAGATGCGGGCAACGGCTTCGGCGGAGCAGCTGGCCTCGACCAGCATCATGCTGGCTTCATCGTCGACCTTCGGCCACTGACGTTCGCCCTGATTCGACAGCGGCAAAATCCCGCCGGTGGCGATATGCAGCGCGCGGCTCAAACCGAACTCATCGGAACCGCGATACAGCTGCGCGTACAAATTGGCTTTCTCCAGCATGCTGCCGGTGCCAAACGGTGACCAGTGATCGATCACGCTGTCCGTGCCGGTCATCACCGTGATGCCCGCCGCCTGCAGCTGCGGCAGCGGCATGGTCAGTTTGCCAATCGGAATGGTCGACGCCACGCTCATCTGCTGCTCGGCCATGCCCGCAATCATCTGATCCAGCGCTTTGCCTTCCAGCGTGCCGAGCGCAAAACCGTGGCTCAGCGTCACTTTACCCTTCAGCTGCGGGTTTTTCGCGATGGTGTCGATCATGTATTGAATGGCCGCCACGCCGGATGGCGAGGTTTCGTGCAGATGGATATCCACGCTGCGCTGGAAATCGAGGGCGATCTGGAACATCGCATCCAGCGACGCCTGCATCGCGCCATCCACGTTGGTGGGATCGAGCCCGCCGACAAACTGCACGCCCATCTGCATCGCTTCGCGCATCAAGCCATCAACCTTCGAATGCAGCAAACCGTGCTGCGGGAAGGCAACGATTTCACACGGGAATTCCGCATGATTCGCTAGCGCCAGCTTGAGATGCTCAAGGCTTTTCAGGCCGCTAACCGGATCGATATTGCAGTGGCTGCGCGCTTCGGTGGTGCCTTTGCTGTGCAGCAAACCAATGATCGCTTCGGCACGCGCCTGCGACGTTGGCAGCAGTTGCGGGATCAGCACCTGTTCGCGCGCAATCATATCCATGATGGTTTTGCCCTGACGCGGACGTGGCGCTTCCCACGGACCACCGTAAAAGGTTTTGTCGAGATGGATATGCATATCACGGGTGCGCGGCAGCAGCAGGGCACCGTTGGCATCCCACTGTGGCAGGGCGGCGTTACGCGCTTTGCCTGCGGCATCAATCGCCGCGAAAGTGCCGTCTTTGATGGTGATGTCGTACAGCGCGGTGCGCGTGGCGATCACCTCTTTACCGTCGCGCTCAAAGCCCTCTTCGAGGCGGACATTGAGCAGCTGGTAATGCGCAACGCGCGGTGGCGGCGTGTGCGGCTGTGTGCTGTTAGCGAGCAGCGGTGAAGCGGGTGCAGCGTAGCTGATGCCGGCGGCCAGCAGGCTTCCGGCGGCGGTCAGACTAAGAAATTCACGACGGCTGGGAGAGGTCAGTTGCATCAGCGGTTCCATCAAATGAGAAACGCTTAATCTGGCAAAACTCAACGCAGCGCGCTGCGATATTTGCCACTGGTTAGCAGTGGAAAAATCACTGCCACTGCAGCTGACAAAAGGTCACCAGCGCGGCGGCCAGCGCCTGCTGCAGTTCGTCCTGCGGCGCACGGCAAAATAGCGCCAGTTCAAAATGGTTGATGGTGGGTAAACCATCGGCTTCCCCTAATACGCGATGCTCAGGCAAGCGGCAGCTGGCGGGCAGCAGCGTTAAGCCCAATCCGGCGGCGCTGGCGCTGGCGAGCGCCACCAAACTGGCGCTGCTGTAGCTGATGCGCCAGCTGCGGCCGAGGCTATCCAGCGTCTGCGCCATCTCCTCGCGATATAAACCGAGCTGCGGGAACACCACCAGCGGCACCGGCGTTTGCTCAAAGCAGGGATGTGCGGCGCTGTCCAGCCACAGCAGCGGCTCGGGGCGCGCAGCCAGCGGACGTTCACCGCCCGGCTGTTTGATCAGCATGATATCCAGCTCCTCACGCTGCCAGGCGCGATGCAAATCGACATACATGCCGCTCATCACATCAAGGCGCAGTTGCGGATGTTCGCGACTGAACTCCGCCAGCAATCCGGCGGTCGGCGCGGCGAAATCCTCAGGCACGCCAAGGCGCAGCACGCCGTCGCGCCATTTATCGCTCAGCACGTCGTGCGCTTCGCCGTTTAACGCGATGATGCGGCGCGCATAGCCCAGCAGCTTTTCGCCCTCTTCGGTGAGCGCCACCTGATGCGACGTGCGCTGCAGCAGCGGTTTACCTATCATCTCTTCCAGCCGACGCACCTGCTGGCTCACGGTGGATTGCGACAGATGCACGCGATCGGCGGCGCGGGTGAAGCTGGCGGTTTCGCACACCGCGACAAAACTCAGCAGTTGCTGCGGGGTAAACATCGGCTGACGATTCATTTTTCCACTGGTCGTTATGGTGTTATTTCATTTCCAAATAGTAACGACTGCTGCGATGCTGACAACCTCTTTGCAGCAGGATTGTGTATGAATCGACATTTCAACGGATTAACGCTCGCCGCTTTGGTAGTGGCTGGGCTGAATATGCGACCGTTACTCACTTCTCTTAGTCCATTACTCGGCCAGCTTCGGCAAACGATGGGCCTCTCTTCACTGGCGGCTTCGCTGCTGCCTGCGGTACCGATGGTGATGATGGGCGCGGTCGCGCTACTGAGCGCTTCGCTGATGCAGCGCGTGCCGCTGCAACGCTTGCTGCTAGCCGGATTGACGCTGCTGCTGCTGGCGCTGGCGGCGCGTGGCGTGATCCACGACGGCAGTTGGCTGGTGGTCAGCGCGCTGTTTGGCGGCCTTGGCGTGGGCGTGGTACAGATGGCGATGCCGGGCCTGATTCGTCAGCGCTTTGCGCAGCGCAGCGCGCCGGTCACCGGATTGTGGGCCGGTGCGCTGATGGGCGGCGGCGGTTTGGGGGCGGCGTTATCGCCGTGGCTCAGCGATCATTTGGGCGAGCCGCTGGCGCTGAGCGGCTGGGCGCTGCCGGTGCTGCTGGCGATTGCACTGTGGCTTTACGTGCGCGTACCAACCGTCGCCAGCACGGAAAAGGTTGCGCTGCCGTCGCTGTGGCGCACGCCGCGCGCCTGGACGCTGGCAATCAGTTTTGGCCTGGTGAACGGTGGTTACGCCACCTGCGTTGCCTGGCTGCCGGATGCCTATCATCATCTTGGCTGGTCGGCGCAGGCCGGCGGATCGCTGCTCGGCGCAATGATTCTGTGTCAGGTTGCAGGTGCGCTGTTGATGCCGCTGCTAGCGCGTAAGGCGGATCGGCGTCCGCAGCTGATTATCAGCCTGGTTTGTCAGCTGATCGGCATGAGCGGCTTTCTGTTTGCCCCGCTGTTCGCGCCGTGGCTGTGGGCGGCGATTGCCGGATTTGGTCTGGGCGCGGCGTTCCCACTGGCGATGGTGCTGGCGCTTGATCACCTGCCGCATCCACAGGCCGGTGCACGGCTGGTGGCGTTTATGCAGGGCGCGGGCTTTATCATCGCCGGCTGCATGCCGTTTATCGCCGGTCAGCTACAGGCATTAACCCACAGTTTTTCCAGCGTCTGGCTGATGCAGGCGGCGGTGACGGTCGGGCTGATTTTGCTGAACCTGCGCTTTCATCCGCGCAGTTATGATCGGGCCTTTGGCCGGACTGCGGCGTAATTGGTCCTACCAAAAGATTCAAATGTGGCCGCGTCGTCACATAACATGAAAAATCCCGCCTGTTTCGTTGCATCGAAATAACAAAGCATTAACCATTCTCCTCCATCAAGCCCGCCACGCTGCATTTTGGTCCTACCAATGCAGCATGGCGGGGGAGCCTTTCTCAGGATAATGCGATGACCGAAAATACGCTGCGGGCGCGGCTCTGCGCCTGGATTACCGAGCATCAGCTGGAGCCGGGGATGCGGCTGCCGTCCGAACGCGCGCTGGCGGCCGAGTTCGGTTCATCGCGATCGTCACTGCGCGAGGCGATCCAACAACTGATCAGCAGCGGCGTGTTGATCAGTAAACGCGGTGGCGGCACCTGGCTACGTCAGCCGCAGCAACCGTGGTCGGAACAGCGCATCGTAGAGCCGATTCGCCAACTGCTGGCTGAAGATCCCGATTATCGCTACGACATCCTTGAAGCGCGTCACGCAATAGAGGCCAGCACGGCGTGGCATGCGGCGTTGCGCGCCACCGAAGCCGATAAAGAGCGGCTGGCTTACGCCTTTGATGCGCTGCTGAAGATTAAGCAGAGCGACGATGCCGATCTCGCGGCGCAGGCCGATCTGCGTTTTCATCTCGCCATCGCCGAAGCCTCGCACAATGTGGTGCTGCTGCAGACCATGCGCGGCTTTTTCGATCTGCTGCAATCCTCGGTGCTGCACAGCCGTCAGCGCATGTATACCCATCCGGTGATTTTTAATCGTCTTAACGAACAGCATCAGGCGATGTTTGATGCGGTGATGGCCGGTGATGCGGAAACGGCGCGCCAGGCGGCGATGGATCATCTCGGCTTTGTTCACACCACTATGAAAACCCTGCATGAAGATGAGGCGCGCCAGGCGCGTATTACGCGTCTGCCGGGCCACCAACCTCAGCACAAGGAAAATAACGGATGATCATTTCTGCTGCCAGTGACTATCGCGCCGCGGCGCAACGCATCTTGCCACCGTTCTTGTTTCACTATCTGGATGGCGGCGCTTACGCCGAGCACACGCTGAAGCGCAATGTCGCCGATCTCTCCGACGTGGCGCTGCGCCAGCGCGTGCTGAAAAACATGTCGGCGTTGAGCCTAGAAACGAAGCTGTTCAACGAAACCCTGTCGATGCCGGTGGCGCTTGCGCCGGTCGGCTTGTGTGGCATGTATGCGCGACGCGGTGAAGTGCAGGCGGCGCGCGCGGCGGCGCTGAAAGGCATTCCGTTTACGCTCTCAACCGTGTCGGTTTGCCCCATTGAAGAAGTGGCGCCGGCCATAAATCGTCCGATGTGGTTCCAGCTCTATGTGCTGCGCGATCGCGGCTTTATGCGCAACGCGCTGGAGCGCGCCAAAGCCGCCGGCTGTACCACGCTGGTGTTCACTGTCGATATGCCGACGCCGGGCGCACGTTATCGTGATGCGCACTCCGGCATGAGCGGCCCCAATGCGCCGCTGCGTCGTTACTGGCAGGCGGCAACCCATCCGCAATGGGCGTGGGATGTCGGTTTACATGGCCGTCCGCACGATCTCGGCAACATCTCCACTTATCTTGGTAAACCGACCGGGCTGGAAGATTACATCGGCTGGCTGGCGAACAATTTCGATCCGTCGATTTCCTGGAAAGATCTGGAGTGGATTCGTGAATTCTGGGATGGCCCGATGGTGATTAAAGGCATTCTCGACGCGGAAGATGCGCGCGATGCGGTGCGATTTGGTGCCGATGGCATTGTGGTGTCGAATCACGGCGGGCGTCAGCTGGACGGCGTGCTGTCGTCGGCGCGCGCGTTGCCGGCAATTGCCGATGCGGTGAAAGGCGATATTACCCTTCTCGCCGACAGCGGGATTCGCAGCGGATTGGATGTGGTGCGGATGATCGCCCTCGGTGCCGACAGCGTGCTGCTGGGACGCGCGTTTGTCTATGCGCTGGCAACGCACGGTCAGCGCGGCGTTGAAAATCTGCTCAACCTGATTGAGAAAGAGATGAAAGTGGCGATGACGCTGACCGGCGCGAAATCGATCAAAGAGATTACGCAGGCTTCGCTGGTGCAGGCTAACGCGCTGTTGAGCGAGGCGGGCTTGAGTCCGGCGCGTCCACGCGCGGTGAGCTAATCCAGCAGAATGAGTCATGTTGTCTATACTCAATACCTGTCGAACACAACAGGAGGAATGACATGACCATTCATAAGAAAGGATCGGCCCATTGGGAAGGCGACATTAAAGGCAAAGGTACGGTAAGTACCGAAAGCGGCGTGTTGAGCAATCAACCGTACGGTTTCAATACCCGTTTTGAAGGCCAGAAGGGCACTAACCCGGAAGAGCTGATTGGTGCTGCGCACGCCGCTTGTTTCTCAATGGCGTTGTCATTGATGTTGGGCAATGAAGGGCATCCGCCAACAAGCATTGATACCACCGCGGATGTGTCGCTGGATAAAAAGGGCGACGGTTTTGCCATCACCAAAATCGCGCTGACCAGCGCCATCGTCTTACCGGGCATTGATGACGCGAAGTTTGATGAGATCATCCAGAAAGCCAAAGCGGGCTGCCCGGTTTCTCAGGTACTGAATGCTGAAATCACGCTCGACTACACGCTGAATAAATAATCGCCCAAATGGGTGACCAGCGTTAGAATCAACGGTGCGCCTTAGGGCGCATCGTTGCTTTCTGTCGTCTGGAGGATGCGTGGCAAAAAAACTGGCTGCAACCAAACACTGGAAAATGATCGTGGTGCTGTTGTGCATCTGCGGGGCGCTGATGCTGATTCGCTGGGCGGCGATGATATGGGGATGAAAGAGTGGATCAGCAGCCACAAGCTTGGCGTGTTGGTGATGGTGATTTTGGTGCTGGAGTTACTGCACTACCTGCTCACGGCGTCATGGTTCCCATGGCAGATTGGCTAATCAATCAGGCGTACTCACCGTCTGTCTGGCGTACGTTACGCGCACTGCTGCGCGCAATGCGATACGCCTTGCGTGGATCGCCCGCCACGAACTCAAACGTGGGCGAGAAATAGAATGGCAGCCAGCCGCCGAAGCCGCTTTCCCATTCCCAACGTACGGGGCAGGGCCAGAGAATGCCATCATACAAAATGTAATAAACCCAGCGTCCGTTTGGACGACGGGGGCGAGATGTTTTCATTGGATTCACAACGATGATAGTGAAAAGCAGCTTATATTTTGAACGCTACAACCCATTCTTGCAATGCCGTTTGGCTACTATTTGCGCAACTTTAATCAAGCTGGCACCGAATTAACGGTGCACTTCGCCACAAAGTAAGACCACATTTGGCCGCACTTTATGGATGCGATCGGCCATCTGCTCACAGGCCACTTTGGTCGGATAGATACGCTCCGAAACCGGTAAGGCATCACAGGCATCATGCCCACATGCGCTCACTAATAAAACAAAACCAATCAGCATAATCAGACTCCTTTAACACCTTCTCGCTGGTACGGAATGTGTGGCTGGTCGTTCCCTTTTTTGATCCAGTATAGCTAAACGCGTTGAGAGTCAATTATCACCCTGAGCGGCTTTCTTGTCCGGCTCGCAAGATTATACGCATCGCAGTGCGCAACCGTAGCTCAATCTGGGCTAAACTATGCGGCCCTGATAAAAACGATGAGTGAGTTAACATGTCGAACGAAATTGCCCAACCAGCCAGCAGCCCAAAACAAGCCGCCTTGCAACTGGTGATTGAACTGGTGCGCGCGGGAAAACTGAGCCCGCTGCACGGTGATGCTTCCAACATGATTTCAATCTACGAACAGTTCAAAAACCATTTCGAAGCGGAAAAAGAGTAGCGCAAAAAATTATTTACGGCGCGTTGATAGCGCCGTAAATTTGAGATAGAGCTGTTAGCTAATTTAAATTATAACCATAATTATTCGAGCATAGCACGCGCTTCCAAAATTGTTCTCTATCTATAATTAGCTGATCATCCGTTCTCATTGAATAGAATTCCAATAAAGAAAATTGGAAGTTCTTTCTGGCATAATCGATGCCAGCCAAAGAAATTATCTCCGTGAGTCCTTCATTCAAACCATGTCCGGTGTGAACATAACATTCCCAGCGTGACCAAATGCCTGAATCACCATATGCGGAACCAACATATTTCTTTCCATTGGATTTATCTACAATAAGATAGACACCTTTGACGTTTAGCAATGCGGTTTTCCAATCTAAACGTTGGTTTTTGATGATGTGCTCGATTTTATCAAATGAATGTTCGATTTTGTCAAAGCCGCAGAATGTCTCGCCTGAGTATTGCTCTTCAAGTATCTGAGATATTTGCATTTTTGTGTAGTGATTTTCAAACAAGAAAGATCGTCCACGAGCTCCTGGGCCCGGATATTTTATAAGAAGTCGACCTATAAATTCTTTGTGCAAATCGAGCAGTTTAACAGTATATTTTTCCTGGTTTCTTTCTAATACTTCATAGATGCCACCAAATAACCACCGTTCTTGTTGAGGGTAAAACTTTATCAAACTGAAGATGTATTTTCTGTTGAAGTCATCTCTATGTCCTCTCCATTCATTCCATGCTTGCCATTCATCTTTACTACGAACAAAAGCATCCAGTGGCTGTTCTTCATAATTATAAACTGCAAAGTGAACCTTATAATCAAATTCATTCTCAATCTGTAAAACTGAACTCAGAGATATCATCCGTTGACCTCATCTTTAATGGTGATTTAATGAAATATTTTAACTCTGTAATGATTGTAGATTTAATTTTTAGCCTAATTTTTATGCGTATAAAACGTGATCTTTTTTATTAAGCGAAATACCAGGCGGGCAGGATAGCGATTAAATTGTTCAGCGTGTGCAGGAAGATCGGCAGCGCCAGGCTATTACTGCGCAAACGCGCGTAGCACAGCAGCATAGAAAACAGCGTTAAAGCAACCAGCGTTTCCCAGTGCACATATTGGGTATGCATCGCGGCGAACAGCAGGGAGGTGAGCAGCATGCAGGCAAAACGGCTTCTCGGCGCCCACAACAGAAAACCTTGCAGTAAAAATCCCCGGAACAGCACTTCTTCAAACACCGGCGCCAGCAGCACGGCGGTGAGCAGCAGAATCAACATCGAGCTGCGTCCCTGCTGCGATTGCGCAATCAGCCAGCCTTCGGGTTGCAGAAACTGCGTCTGCGCCACCATCAAAGCAAACAGCAATCCAATAAACAGCAGCGCCTGCATCGGCCGCACAAAGCCCAGCGGAATGTCGCTGCGACGCTGACAGTAAAAACGGTACAGCGGATAGATCACCGCAAACTCCACCAGGCAAAGCACCGGCATCAGCAAGCCGTTGGTACGCAGCATCCCGTAATTGGGAAACAGCGTAACCAGCATGGTCACAAGGTAATAGACCACAAAGCTACCCACGTAGAACAGCGTTAACGTAACTTTGTCGGATTGGGTGTCCATAGGCGACTCAGCGAGCAGAGGAGAGCGCATAGTAGCAACGCCGATCATCCCTGTCGAGGTGGCGTGCTGCACATTTGCGCTGCTCAAATATTCCACCAACAAGACTAAATCTGCGGCGCTCGGGGCCGATAACCGATCAAACCCTTACAGGGTGGAGATGTGCGCAGTCTGCGTTGTCATCCGCCTTTTTTTGCTGCCTGTATTCTACGAGCAATGCGCATGAATTCTGAGTTTCACCGGCACACGGCACTGGCCGCCAGGACCAATATGGAAGCACATACGGTAAGGCTGACGCGGCGCAGTCTGCGCACCTTATCCTCGCTGCTGTTTGGCGTGCTACTTCTCTCTGTGGTGATGGTGTTAGTTATCGCCCATCGACAAAACATCGACTCAATCCAGCAAGATGCCAATCTGATGCGTCAGGCGTGGCAGCAACAGCAGCAACAGATGCTCGTCGATGCGCGCGATTATGCTAACTGGGGCGAAGGCTGGAAGAACCTGCATCTGACGGTCAATAAGGTTTGGGCGTGGGACGAAGAGAACTTTGGTCCGGGGCTTTACAAGGAGTATCACTACGACGGCGTGTTCGTGGTAGATGGCAATGGGAAAACCCGCTATGCGGTGATTAACGGTGAATTATCAGATGCTTCGATTGAGAGCTTGTTAGGCGCACAAAGCAACGTACTGCTAAGCGCGGCGCGCTCACTGCATGACGCCGTTGCAGGCAATGCGCTGGTGGAGAGTAACCCGGCGATCGTCGTGGCCGCACCGATTACGCCGGGCAAAGGACAGGATTTGCCGACGATGCCCGGCCCCGCTTCGGTCATGGTGTTCGTTAACATTTTCACGCCACAAAAACTGCAAGCGCTGGGCACATCCCTGAATGTGATTGAACCGCGCATCGCCAGCGATCTAAACGATGCGCGGTTTGAGCCACGGCTGGTGGAGCCGGTGCTGCAGGGCGAACCCCTGGTGCTGCGCTGGCAGCCGAAAAATCCCGGCTTCGGTGTGATGTGGCTGATGATGCCGCTGCTGCTGTTCACCGCGCTGGCGGTGGCGCTGGTGACGCGTCGCGTGCTGCGGCATGCACTGCACAACGCGGTGATCTCCGATCGTCGCTTTGAAATGCTGGCGATCAGTCAGCGTGAGTTGGCCAACAGCGAAGAGCGTTTTCGCGATCTGGCGGAAGCCGCGTCGGACTGGATTTGGGAAGTTGACGCACAGGGCCGCCTCTGTTATCTCTCGTCGCGCTTTGCTGCGGTGACCGGCCATGAAGTGAAAAGCTGGATTGGACGTCCGCTCGATCAACTGCTGAGCCATCCCAGCCATTCGCTGGTCTCCTGGCTGATGCGTCAAGGCGAAGAGGTGAAACCTGTGCCGCTGCGCTGCCAGTTTATGTCGGCCAACGGCGAGCGCCGCATTGGGCAGTTAATGGCGAAAGCCATTCGGCGTAACGGCTTGCGCTCGGGTTTTCGCGGCACGGTGTCGGATATCACTCATGAAGTGGACGCCGAAGCGCGCATTCAGTTTCTGTCACGTCATGACATGCTGACCGGCCTCGCGAACCGCATGCAGCTGCAGGAGTATTTAACCGCGTATCTGGAGTGCGTCAGCGCGGATGATCCGCTGTTTGTCATCAGTTTCGATCTCGATCAGTTCAAACCGATCAACGATACGTGGGGCCACGCGGTCGGTGATGACGTTCTGAATGAGATCTCGACACGGCTGAAAAGCTTGCTGGCGCCGAATGAACTGGCGGCCCGGCTCGGCGGCGATGCCTTTATTTTGCTGCTGCGCGAAAGCACGCGGGCGGGTGTGGAATATCGCTGTCGTGCGCTGCAGCGCATGGTGCATCAACCGATCATCAGCGGATCGCATCAAATCAGCCTCACCGCCAGCATGGGCATCGTATCAGCACCGCAGGATGCGGCTCAGCCGGAAGCGCTGTTACGCCTGGCCGATATTGCGCTGGCTCAGGCGCGCAGTGCCGGACGCGATCGGTGGGTTTGGTACTCCACCGATATGGCGAACCATCTGCAGTCAAAACGCGACATGGTGCAGGCGATTGAGGGCGCGCTGCACAATCACGCCTTCACGCTGCATTATCAGCCGCGCTATCAGCTGCAAAGCGGGCAGCTGGCTGGCGCTGAAGCGCTGATTCGCTGGCAGATAGCCGACGATCAATGGATCACACCCGATCGCTTTATTCCGTTAGCGGAAGAGAACGGCCTGATCGCTGCGATCAGTGATTGGGTGCTGATGCGCGCATGCGTGGACGCCCGCGACTGGGGCGAACAGCGCTATGTTTCTGTGAATATTTCGCCGGTGGAGTTTCGTAATAACGATCTGGTGCAGCGCGTGGCGCATGCGCTGGAGGTGAGTGGATTACCGGCCACACGGCTGGAGCTGGAGATCACCGAAAACGTCACTTTTGAGAATCCGGATCGCGCATTGGAGATCATGCAAGGCCTGCGCGCGCTCGGCGTGCGGCTGACGGTGGATGATTTTGGTACCGGCTATGCGGCGTTGGGCTATCTGAAAACTTTCCCGTTCAACGGCTTGAAGATCGATCGTTCATGGATGAAGGAGTTCCCGGAATCGCAGCAGGCGCAATCGGTGGTGGCGGGGATTGTCGGCCTGGCGCGCGCGTTTGCGCTGACCATTACCGCTGAAGGGATTGAAACCGAAGCACAGCTAAAGGCGCTGAAAGCGCTGTCGTGTGAAGAAGGGCAGGGATATGTCCTTGGCCGACCCATGTCGCTGGCAGCCTTCAATGCGCGGTTACAGGAAGAGGAAACCGTCAATTGATTTTGCACACATTGTAGCGGCGCAATGCATTGCGTGATAAATCGCGCCGCTACGAAATGTGCGCGGCTTTTTAACGCACTCTGATCGCAACAAACGTCATCAGAGCGGCGAAGCCAACAAAAATTACCAGTTCCATCATTGCCTCCTCGCTAAGAAAATTCTTAGTTAATTGTAGTGGCTGGCGGATTGATTTTTAGACAGTGCGTGCGATTAATCCTAACTTTTGAGAGGAAGATCGCCCTTTTGAGCTGATTAGTGCGACCAATCTGCTGTAAAAATTTCCGTTTCACGGTCACGCTTTGCTACTCTCAAAAACCGGTTGTCTATTTATCCAGGAGGAGAAACTTGTGACCCATTATGGAAAAGCGCTACTGGTAACGGCCTTTTTTGCCCTGACCGCTTGCCAGTCAGCCAGCAAACCTGACGCCAGCGCGGCTGCCAGCCACGATCCGGAAACCGATCAGTGCGGCGCATCGCAATACCAAAACTACGTTGGTCAGCCATTATCGACGCTCGACAACAAACGCTTCGCGGTGCCCGTGCGTGCTATTCCGTGGAATTCAGCGGTAACGATGGATTTCAATCTGCGTCGGATAAATTTCGCGGCGGATCAAAGCGGTAAAATTTCCCGGGTGTACTGCGGATAACAAAAAAACGACATTGCATTGTCATCTGGCTGTCACAGCGCCGGGCGAGGATAACTGCGCACTACGGAGATTTCCTCGTCACTCTCGAATATGCAATGTTCGTCTTATTTCTTCCCGCTGCGGCGGGAATTTTTTTATCTTTCGGCCTGCAAGGCTGATGGAGGAGTGATGATGAGAACGCGTGGAAAATTGCTGCTGTTAACGCTGTTGTTGAGTCCGCTGGCGCAGGCGTCGAGCGAAGCCGCATGGCAGCAGAACGACAAAAATATGCAGCAAAGCTGTCTCAAGGCCAGCGGCCTGAAGACAGCGAAAGTGGTGGGTAAGCCGATTCAGTATGATGACAGCGTGGGCTTTGATGCGCTGCTGCTGGAAGGTCGCTATCCGCAAAAGCACATGAAAAATCAGGTCGGACGCGAACTCTGCCTGTACCAGCGTCAAAGCGGCAAGGCATTTGTCAGCGAAGCCGACCATCTGCGTGCGGTAAAATAGTGGCGTGGGCCGCTATTTCTGCGGCCCCGATTCCAGCAGTTTTGCCAGTAAGTTGCGGTAGCTCTGCAGCTGCTGTTCATCCCCTTCAAATTCCAGCTTATCAATCACGCGCGCAATAATCGCTTTGCTGGTGGCAGGCTGTCCGTCATCCATCAGTTCGCGCATGATCGCCGCCAGCATGTCGCTCTCATGCGGTGCATGCCAGGCTGGGCTATTGAAGTAGTCGGTAATCGCCCGACTGGCGCTGTTTGGCTGGGTTCTCATAGCTGACCTCCGCAGAGACAACGATGCCCACCGCCGGATAATGGCAGCATGGGGAAATTGGGTTTAATCATGCGGACTGTCCAGAACAGACAGCGCGTCGCCAGTGATAACTGGTGGTTTTTTAAACATAGATGCGGTGTGGAATATTGTCAGTAACGTGTAGACATATTTTTTCACGTTTGCCTGCCATTGCGATGCGCTTATCTTGCGGCAGGCAGGGTTTCAGCACATAAAGACACTAAAAAACGGCTTTCAGACATGATTTGCTGTGAGCAAAATCACGCTCGACAGTGTAAAACTGCGTTTTTTCGCCCATGCCATGTTTTGCCGTCCGGTAATGTTATGAGATTGTTAGACTGAACTCTCGTTTCATTCTGCTGATGCCCACGCCCATGTTACGCTCCATCGAGTCCTGGAAAGTTAATCTGATATCTGTTTGGTTTGGCTGCTTTTTTACCGGCCTTGCTATCAGTCAGATCATTCCCTTCCTGCCGCTGTATGTGGAAGAACTCGGGATTCGTGGCGGTAACGCGCTCAGCGTCTGGTCTGGACTCACCTTCAGCGTCACCTTCATTGTTTCTGCCGCCGTCGCGCCATTGTGGGGCAGCCTTGCTGACCGTAAAGGGCGCAAGCTAATGCTGTTGCGCGCCTCTTTCGGCATGGGCGCGGTGATTCTGCTGCAGGCGTTTGTCACTCAGGCGTGGCAGCTGTTACTGCTGCGCGCGCTGATGGGCCTTACGTCCGGCTACATTCCCAATGCGATGGCGCTGGTGGCGGCGCAGGTACCGCGCGAACGCAGCGGCTGGGCGCTCAGCTGTGTTTCCACCGGGCAGATCAGCGGCGTCATTCTCGGGCCGATGATTGGCGGTTTGCTGGCGGACTGGCTCGGTTTACGCATGGTGTTTATCGTCACCGCCGTGCTGCTGATGGTGAGCTTTCTCGTCACCTTATTTCTGATAAAAGAGACCGGTTATACGCCGGCTAGCAAGCAGGACAAGCTGAGCGGGCGCGACGTGTTTCTCACCCTCGATAATCCGCGCTTAATGATCTGCCTGTTCTTCACCACCATGGTGATTCAGATGTGCAACGGCTCGGTGAACCCCATCCTGACGCTGTTCGTGCGCGAGCTGGCACCGAATGCGCAGAACATCGCGTTTCTCAGCGGGGTGATCGCCGCGCTGCCGGGCGTATCGGCGCTGATCTCCGCGCCACGGCTGGGTAAACTCGGCGATCGTATTGGCACGCAACGCATTCTGCTCGCCACTATGATGGTTTCATTATTGCTGCTGGTGGCGATGTCGTTCGTCACCAGCGCGACGCAGTTGGGCGTGTTGCGTTTCCTGTTGGGGTTTGCCGATGGTGCCATGATGCCGGCGGTGCAAACGCTGCTGGTGCGGCATTCACGCGATAACGTCACCGGGCGCATTTTCGGCTACAACCAATCTTTTATGTATCTGGGTAACGTGGCGGGTCCGCTGCTGGGCGCGGCGGTATCGGCGGCAACCGGCTATCGCTGGGTGTTCTTCGCCACGGCGATGGTGGTGATGGTTAACGTGATCTTCCTGCGCCGCTTCTATCGTCGGCCGAAAACCACGCTGACTCCACCTTTGAGCCAGCGTGAAACCGCAGAAAAACCTACTGACGCAACGTCAGCGCGTAGTGCCAGCGCTGCTGAGAAAGCAAAAACTCCGGGCTAACGCTTGGGCTCCATGAATCATCACCGCCGACGCCCATGTGGAAGCCATCGAGGTGCAGCCAGCACCCATCCTCTTGCTGCAATAAGTGGCGATGCGAGGTGGCACGCAGCTGTTCAAGGCTGAAGCGACTGAGCGAAAAGGCGAAGTCGCCGCTCACCTGCAAGCCATTGCTCTGTAACTGACGCGTGCCACAGCGCAAACCATTTTCACCGGGGAACACATACGCGGTGCTGAGCGCTGCCAGTGGCAGCTGCCAGCGCGAGAACTGCGCCGCCAGTTGGCGATCCGGATAGTTCTCGTGCGGGCCCAAACCGAGCCAGCTCACCTGCTGCGGCGACTTCGCCAGTTGGCAGCGCAGCCCGATGCGTGCCGGCGCCGGCAGACCGGGCGCCTGTTCCACATTGACGCTAATGGACAACTCACCGTTAGCATTAATTTGATAGCGTTTGTGGCTGGTGAAAGCCAGCTGACCGTTGGCCAGCCACTGATGCCAGGTTTCAATCAGCACGCTGTGTTTCAGGCTATCGACCTGCATATCCACCAGCACCGCTTGCAACTCATCGTAGCCCGCACGTTTCCAGCGCTCGACCCACGCATTGGGATCAACATTGGCAGCTTCGCTGGTGCCGATATCGTTATCAATCGGCGCACGAATAAAGCACTCCTGCAGCGGCGTGAGCAGCGTTTCTTCATCATCGACAAACCATTGCACCAGCTCGCCGCTGCGGCGCGAGAAGTGCCAGCGCTGCTGCGACACAACTACCGCCACCAGATCGTGATTGGCAATCAGTTCCGGCGCGGTGGCACCGATCTCCACAACGCGCACCGGCAGCGCAGCGGGCAACGGCCACTGATCCCAGGCGACGCGCGCATCCGCTTCGGACCACGGCGTGGCGTTGATTTGATGCACCGCCAGATTCAGCCACGCGTTGCCCTGCAAATCTTCACTGGCGGGCAGCGTAAAGGTCTGGCTGCCTTGAGCGGCGAGATCGAGCGGCAATTCACCGCTGGCGATGGCAACGCCATCCTGCTCGATTGACCAGCGCAGCACTTCGTTATCGCTGCGGCGGAACAGATATTCGCTGCTGACGGTAAAGCGATACGGCTCGTTAGCGTCCCGCTGAAACTGGAAGTACTGCTGCGCGCGCTGGGCTTCAAACAGCGCCGGATGCGGTGAGCGGTCGGCAAAAACCAGCCCGTTCATGCAGAACTGGCGATCGTTCGGCGTATCGCCAAAATCTCCGCCGTAGGCTTGCCAGGCTTCACCGTTGTCGTCGTAGCGCGTCAGGCTTTGATCGACCCAATCCCAGACGAAGCCGCCCTGCAAGCGCGGGAACTGGCGGAAGGCTTGCCAGTATTTCGCGAAACCGCCAAAGCTGTTGCCCATCGCGTGGGCGTATTCACACAGAATCAATGGCCGCGTCTCGCCCGGCAAACCAATCCACTTTTTCAGCGACCACTTTGGCACCGCCGGAAAAGGCTGATCCTGATCGACGCGCGCGTACATCGGGCAGACGATATCGGTGGCGGCGGTGTTGGCGCCGCCGCCTTCGTACTGCACCGGACGCGTCGGATCGCTGCTTTTCACCCATTGATAGAGCGCATCGTGCGTGCTGCCGTGACCTGATTCGTTGCCCAGCGACCAGATAATAATGCAGGCATGATTGCGGTCACGCTGAACCATGCGCGTGACGCGCTCGCTGTAGGCGGCGAACCAGCGCGGATCGCTGGAGAGGCGATTCATGGGCTGCATACCGTGCGTTTCGATATTCGCCTCATCCACCACATACAAACCGTATTGATCGCACAGGCGATACCACAGCGGATGATTGGGATAGTGCGCGCAGCGTACCGCGTTAAAGTTGTGGCGCTTCATCAGCTCGATGTCGCGGCGCATGCTGGCTTCATCCACCACCTGACCGTTTTCCGGGTGATGTTCATGGCGGTTCACACCACGAATCAGCAGCGGCTTGCCGTTGAGACACAATTGGCCCTGTTCAATGCTGACGCGACGGAAACCGACGTCGTAAGCTTCGGCTTCGAGCACGGCACCGTTTTCATCCAGCAGCGTCACCACCGCGCGATAGAGATGCGGCGTTTCGGCGCTCCACAGCTGCGGCTGGTTGACCGGCAAAATCAGCAAAGCGCGTTCGGGATAATGTCCGCGCTCGTCGATAATCGCACTGCCGAGGGCCTGTTCCTGCTCGCCAATGCAGCTGTCGCAGCGCCACAAACTGACGCGCAGACGGCACTGCGCGGGCTGACGATCGCCGGCGTGGATCTTGACGCTGACACGCAGATCGCCGCGCAGGTATTCCGGGCTCAGCACGGTTTCAATCTGCACATCGGCCAACTGCATCTCCGGCTTATGCAGCAAGCTGACATCACGGAAGATGCCGCTCATGCGCCACATATCCTGATCTTCCAGATAGCTGCCATCGCACCAGCGCAGCACCATCACGGCTAAGCGGTTCTGGCCGGGTTGCAAAGCGTGAGTGAGATCAAACTCGGCGGGCAGGCGGCTGTCCTGCGAATAGCCGATCCACTGGCCGTTACACCACAGGAAGAAGGCCGAATTTACGCCATCAAAGATAATGCGCGTCTGGCCCTGTTGCAGCCAACTAGCATCCACTTTGAATGTGAGCGAGTAGCATCCAGTAGGATTCTGTTGCGGCACCAAAGGCGGCGTGACCGGAATCGGATACTGCACGTTGGTATAAATTGGCGCGTCAAAGCCGTGCAGCTGCCAGTTTGCGGGCACCGGCAGCGCATCGGCGCCAGGCAAATCCTGCAGCAGCCAGCTTTGCGGTACCGCTTCCGGCTGCGTGAAGTAGCTGAAGCTCCATTGGCCGTTCAATAGCTGGCGCGAAGGTGAAGGGCGGTCATCGCGCGCGCTGATTTCGTCGCGCCAGCTGGCAAACGGCGGATGCGCATCCAGTCGATTAAGGCTGGTGATCACCGGATTTTCCCAGTCACGGCGCGCCAGAATTTCACTCAGGGAGACAGCAGATAAGCTCATGATGAGATCTCATTTATTGTAATGCGCTCACATTGCGTGAAATCGCACCGGCTGTAAAGCGATCAACCACGATTTTGCGCAGCGCGTTGGCAGCAATTTATGCCAGCCGTGCAATGTTTTTGCCGCTTTAGTGCCAGTAAATTGTTAAGCGTGGTGAGCAGAGATGAATAGCGCCGGGTTGCGGAGAATTCTGTATTGTCGTGCCCGATGTGGCCTCATACACTCAGCCCGATTTCACCATTCCGAGGTAATTATGGTCCGTATGATTAAAATGGCCGCAGTTGTGGCATTGGTCACCGCGCTGAGCGGTTGTATTTTCCCACCTCCGGGTGGCGGCGGTTGGGGCGGCGGCCATGGTGGCGGTCCGGGACGCGGCTTTACGGGGCCGCATTAATACCCATCATAATTCAGGCTGCAGGTGCGTTGGCTGCGTGCATTCACCTTCAGTCACTTACTGAAGTAAGCTCCTGAGGATGATTGCACTTGCCGCCTTCCTGCACCTCGAATTATTCAGGGCATAGGTGAGCGAAACGTTTCAATAAATCTTTGAACGTCCAGTGAAACGTTTCGCTATTAACTATTGAAATCTAGCCGGTTTTTTTATTTTGCCGTTTGGCTGTTTTTTCTCTAAAACGGCTTAAAAATCCTTGTTGTTTTATTCAGCGCAATGCTAACGTCTGTTTTTCTTCTCTCGTTGAGCTTGTCGCATGAAAAACCTGATTGCGGAACTCCTTCTAAAGCTGGCTGAAAAAGAAGAAGAGTCTAAAGAATTAGTGGCTCAGGTTGAGGCATTAGAAATCGTGTTAACCGCGATGCTGCGCAAACTGAATCCCGATCAATTCCACGACATTGAGGCCGCTATTAAATTAGCCATGCCGCCCGTCGCTCCTGCGGCTGAAACGCCCGATACCACCATGCTGCGTAATTACGTAGAGAAGTTGCTGCATCATCCGCGCGTATAATGGCTATCGCCTGTTTTTGCAGGCAATTGTCATTATCGATTTCTCGTATTTGCTTATTCCGTGCCATGCTTAGAGAGCAATAATGCTACGGAGAATCCGGTAATGAAATCGTGTCTTTTAGCAATAATGACAGCAGGCTTGCTGATTGCAGGCGGAGCGAGTGCGGCAGAGAAAACCGCACAGCAGGAAAAAATGACCCAGTGTAACCAGAGCGCCGGTACACAAAATCTGAAAGGCGATGCGCGTAAAAGCTTTATGAGTGACTGTCTGAAAAAAGACAGCAAAATAGGCAGTATGACGCCGCAACAAATGAAGATGAAAACCTGTAATGCTGATGCGAGCGATAAAAAGCTCACCGGCGATGCACGTAAAACGTTTATGAGTTCGTGCCTGAAGAAAAGCTGATTTAATTAGCGATAATCGTCGCCGTTTTTAAATCACTCATGCGTGAAAAGGAATAAGGGTTCATGTTTAGCGTGAACCCTTTTTTTATTGCTGTAAGCTGCGGCGCAGACATATTCAATTTTACTTATCACGTCAGAGGAAAAACTCATATCAGGATCCTCATCACAAAACCGCACCGATAACGCTGCCAGGATGCTTTAGTCCTAAATGATGACTAATTATTCCATCCGCTCAATCCCCGCGAAGCCAGAGCGTTCGTTGGGCAGCCTTTACCTGTGGAGTCTGCTATGAATGTGCTTGATTATGCTGTGATGGCGCTTTATGCGCTGATGATTGTGGCTATAACCTTGTGGGCGATGCGCAAGGTGGGCAGCACGCGTGATTTCTTTGCGGCTGGCGGCAAAATGCCGTGGTGGCTGTCGGGCGTGTCGCATCATATGTCAGGATACAGCGCGGCGGTGTTTGTCGCCTATGCGGCGGTGGCTTACAACATGGGCATCACCATCTATTTTTGGTGGGCGTTTCCCATCGCGATCGCGGTGTTGATAGGTTCACGCCTGTTTGCGCCGCGCTGGGCGCGCTTGCGTATCTATATGAACATCGAATCGCCGATGGAATATCTCGCCACGCGCTACAACCTGCCAACGCAAATGGTGCTGGCGTGGAGCGGGGTGCTGCTGAAAACTTTTGACGTCGGCGCGAAGTGGGCGGCAATTGCGGTGATCATCAACGTCTTCACCGGACTCGATCCGCTGATTGGCATCTGTGTATCTGGCGCGCTGAGTTTGTTTTACACCGTGATGGGCGGATTGTGGGCGGATGCCTGCAACGACTTCGGCCAGTTCGTGGTGCAGTTTGTCGCCGCGATTGTGATGGTGGTCGCGGTGGCGGTGCACCTCGGCGGCTTTGCTGAGCTGTTCACCATCTGGCAGCGTTTGCCGCCAACCCACACCCAGATCATTCAGGAGCCTTACAGCATCGGCTTTATTCTCGCCTATTTCGTCATCTACACGCTGAGCTACAACGGCGGCACCTGGAATCTGGCGCAGCGCTTTATAGCCGCGCCCGCCGGCCGCGATGCACGCAAAGCGGCGCGCCTCTCCGCCGCGCTCTATCTCATCTGGCCGCTGATTCTGTTCTGGCCGATGTGGGCAGCGCCGCTGCTGTTTCCCAATCTCAGCGATCCGTCGCGCTCTTATTCGATGATGGCGATGGAGCTGCTGCCGAATGGTCTAGTGGGTTTGGTGCTGGTGGCGATGTTTACTCACACGCTGTCGATGACCTCGTCGGATGCCAACGCCATTACGGCGGTGGTGACGCGCGATATCCTGCCCGGCATGCTGCCGAAACACTTTCAGCGCGGTAAAAGCTCGCTGCTGGTGGCGCGGCTCACCGCTTTTATCTTCATTATCACCATGCTGGTGATTGCCATGAACGCCAGCCACTTCGGCGGCGTGCTGTCGCTGCTGATCATCTGGTTTGGCGGCTTAGTCGGCCCGATCTCCATTCCTATGCTGCTGGGTTTGCTGCCGGCATTTCGTCGCAGCGGCAGCGCCGCCGCGCTGGTGAGTTGGGCGATCGGCGTCGGCACTTTCTTCTGCGTGAAATTTGTCTTTACCGATGTCAGCACCGCCACCGTGGTGGCTGCGCCGGTGATGTCCTCGCTGGTGCTGTTTGTGGTGATGGGCTGGTTACGCCGCGCGCCGGTGCGCCCGGAAGTAGATCAACTGCTGAACGCACTCAATCAGGATCAGGATGCGCCTGCCGCACAGCGCTGGGCGCATAAAAGCAACGTCTCTCAGGAGGGATAACATGACGCTATTACAACAGGGAACCCGAGATCGCTTACGGATCAAACGCTTCGCCAGCCGCGCGGCATTAGGTGCTGCTGCTGCGCAGGATGTGGCCGCGTTTCTGCGTCAACGGCTGAGTGAACAGCATGTGGTGCGCATGGTGTTTGCCGCCGCGCCCTCGCAAAACGAGTTTCTCGACGCGCTGGTTGCGGCCGCGGATATCGACTGGTCGCGTATTCACGCTTTCCATATGGACGAGTACATCGGGCTGGAGACGGATGCGCCGCAGCGTTTCAGCCACTTTTTACGCCAGAAGCTGTTTGATGTGGTGCAGCCTGGCGAAGTTCACTTGATCCCATCTTGCGGCGATCCTGCCGCGATCTGTGCGGATTACGCGGCAAAACTTACCGCCGCGTCAATTGATGCGGTGTGCCTTGGCATTGGCGAGAACGGCCATTTAGCCTTCAACGATCCGCCGGTGGCCGACTTCAACGATCCTTTCTCCGTTAAGGTGGTGCAGCTGGATAATGCCTGCCGCCAGCAGCAGGTCAACGATGGCTGTTTCGCCACTGTCGAGGCGGTACCGACGCATGCCGTAACGCTAACGATTCCCGCCTTGATGAGTGGTGCGCGGCTGTTCTGCATGGTGCCGGGTGCGAGCAAACGCGCGGCGGTGCGCGCAACGCTTGAGGATGCGATCTCCACCGCGTGTCCGGCGACGTGTCTGCGCCAGCATGCCGATTGCACGCTCTATACCGACAGCGATGCCTGCCCGGAGGTGACCTTTGACTAACCTCATTTTGCGCGGTCGCGATTACCGCACGCTGCAACCGATTGAGCTGGAGATTGAGTACGGCACCATCAGTGATGTGCGCGCGCTGAATAAACTGGAAGAGGAGATCATCCTCGCGCCGGGCTTGGTCGATCTGCAGGTCAACGGCTTTCAGGGCGTCGATTTCAACCACTTTCCTTTTAGCGAAGAGGATGTGCTAAACGCCACGTGCGCGCTGTGGCAGCAGGGCGTCACCAGCTTTCTGCCAACGGTGATCACCGCCATGCCGGAGGAAATTGCGCAGGCGATGCAGCGACTCGCCAGCGCCCGCCAGCATCATCCTGACGTGGCACGCGCCGTTCCGGGGTTTCATCTGGAAGGACCTTTTTTGTCGCCTGAAGATGGGCCGCGCGGTGCGCATCCGCGCGAGGCGATTCGCGCACCGGATATTGCGCTGTTCGACAGCTGGCAGCAAGCCGCGCAGCAGCATATTCGCCTGCTCACGCTGTCGCCGGAATGGCCGCACAGCGATGCGCTGATCAAACATTGTGTGGCGCAGCAGGTGCGCGTCGCCATTGGGCATACGTCCGCCACGCCAGCGCAAATTAACGCGGCGGTTGACGCGGGCGCCACGCTCTCCACCCATCTCGGCAACGGCGCGCATCTGCAACTGCCGCGTCATCCCAATTACATCTGGCAGCAGCTGGCGGAAGATGCGCTGACGGCCACGTTGATTGCCGATGGCGATCACCTGCCGGCGGACGTGTTGAAAGTGTTCCTGCGTGCCAAAGGCGAGCAGGCGCTGCTGGTCAGTGACGTCACCTCGTTCGCTGGGCAGCCGCCGGGCATCTACGACACCGCGATTGGCGGCCGCGTGCAGCTTAGCGCTAGCGGACGCCTGAGCATCGCCGATGCGCCGCAGCTGCTGGCGGGATCGGCGCGTGGTTTGCTGGAGGGCGTGAACTTCCTGCTGCGCCATCAGCTGGCGACGCTGGCGCCGGCGATTGAGATGGCGTCTGTTCGTCCGGCGCGGCAGCTCAATCTGCCGCAGCAACAAGGTTTGGCCTGCGGCGCACCCGCCGATGTGCTGCTGCTGGCTGCTCAGGCGGACGGCGGCGTGGCTTTACGCGGCTGTGTGAAGCAAGGCGCTGTCGTGTGGCGGGATGGTGAAGATTATCTTTAGCGAATAAACAATAACTTACCTACCGTAGCGCGTTGTCGATGCGGACAAATCACCATGCTTTGCCAGGCTTACTCTTTGTAGGGATTTGCTGATTACCTCAAAAACCACAAGAAAGGAGGCCTAACGTGAGCTATCAAACTGTCGTGGAACTCAAGTCGCTGGCACAGCGCAAACCCACCAAATTTACCGTCGGCGACACCGATGTGGTACTGATTCGTGACGATGAGCGGGTGCAGGCGTTTCAGGCCAAATGCCCGCACGCCGGGGCGCCGTTAGAGCAGGGCGCGGTGTGTGGCGACAAGCTGATCTGTCCGTGGCACAAAGCGGTGTTTCAGCTGCAGGATGGGCAGATGTGCGAGCCGCTGGCGCTGGCGAATCTCAAGCGTTATCCGGTGCGCATCGAACAAGGCAAAGTGCTGGTCAGTCCGCAGGCGATGTCGCCCGCCAGTGCGCCCTCCGCACAAGGCGAGTCACCGGTATGCGTGATTCTCGGTTCGGGCGCGGCGGGGAGTGCGGCGATCTGGACGCTGCGCGATGAAGGTTTTAAAGGGCATATTGTGTTGATCGAGCGGGAATCGGCCGCACCTTACGATCGCACAGCACTGAGCAAATTCGTGCCGTCCGGCAAAATGGCGATTGAGGATGTACCTAAGCTGCTGCAGCAGGATGTGCTGGGCACGGTGGAGCGGATTCAGGGCGATGTCGAGCAGCTCAAAGCGCTTGAGCAAACGCTGATCCTTAAAGGCGGTCAGCAAGTGAAGTTTGACCAACTGCTCATTGCCAGCGGCGGCGTGCCGCAACCGCTCGATATACCGGGTAAAGATCTCGATGGCGTGCATCTGCTGCGATCGCTTAATCAAGCCGATGAGTTACTCAAAGAGGTGGATAAAACCGAGCAGCTGGTGATTATCGGCAACAGCTTTATCGGCATGGAGATGGCAGGTTCGCTGCGTAATCGTGATGTTGATGTCACGGTGATTGCGCGCCAGCCGCTGCCGTTTGCTAAACAGTTTGGCGAAGAGATTGGCCGCCACTTTTACGATCTGCATCGCAGCAACGGCGTGAAGTTTGTCGAAGGCGATCCCATGGCGCTGGAAGGCGAGGGCAAAGTCACTGCCGTGCGCCTGAAGAGTGGCAAAAAAGTTGATGCCAGCCTGGTGCTGTTTGGCACGGGCGTGGTGCCGGCGACCTCATTCATCCACGACCTGCCGCTGGAGGACGATGGCAGCTTGCTTACCGACAGCCAGCTGCGCGTGGCCGATAACATCTGGGTGGCCGGTGATATCGCCAGTTATCCGTCGGTGCAGGGCCCACAACGCATTGAGCACTATCGCGTGGCGCACCAGCAAGGGCGCATCGCGGCGCTGAATATGTTAGGGAAAAAGATCCTGTATGACCGCGTGCCGTTCTTCTGGACCGCGCATTACGGTACCCGCTATGAGTATCTGGGGCATGCGGAAGAGTGGGACGATTACCGGCTGCTGGGATCGCTACAGAATAAGCAGTTTATCGCTTTCTATTGTCAGGAGGGGATGATTGCGGCGGTGTGTTCTGCCGGGTTATATACGCTGACGGCAGCGCTGGTGCAGGAGATGCAGCAGCCCATGACGCTGGCGCAGGGTATTGCGCTGTATGAGGCGTACGCAGCGGCCTGATGCCCTCTCCTACAGGAAGAGGGAGACGCAGCCACATGCCCGATCGGACCCCTCTCCCGCATGCGCGAGTTCGCCACATGCTCGATCCGTTCCCTCTCCCGCTTGCGGGAGAGGGTTAGGGTGAGGGGCAAAGCGCACCGATCACTGCTTACTCAACGCCTCTGACTTCGCCATACACTGCTGCATCGCATTCATCACCGCGGCGCGGAAGCCTTTCTCTTCCAGCACTTTCACCGCTTCGATGGTGGTGCCGCCTGGCGAGCACACCATATCTTTCAGCTCGCCGGGATGCTTGCCGGTTTCCAGCACCATCTGCGCCGAGCCTTTGACCGCCTGCGCCGCAAACTGATATGCCTGCGCACGCGGCATGCCGCCGAGCACCGCCGCATCGGCCATCGCTTCGATAAACATAAACACATAGGCTGGCGCTGAGCCGCTCACGCCAACCACCGCGTGAATCAGGTATTCATTTACCACCGCCGCTTTGCCGAAGCTTTCAAAAATCCCCACCACTTCATCCACTTCATGCGCTTCCACCAGCACGTTTGGCGTCACCGAGGTCATACCTTCGTTGACCAGCGATGGCGTGTTGGGCATCACACGGATGATTTTGCGATCGTGGCCGAGCACCGATGCCAGAGAATCCAGCGTCACGCCTGCGGCGATCGAGACCACCAGCACATCTTTCTTCAGCTGGCCGGCAAGATCTTTCAGTACTTTGAGAATCACATTGGGTTTCACCGCGCCAAACAGGATATCCACTTCGCGCGCCAGACTTTCCACGCTGTCTGCGGCGGTGACGCCATATTGCTGCGCCATCGCCTGATTGGTGGCGGGCTTACGGTCGAACACCCAGATATTGGCGGGGGCGATCTGCCCGCTGTTGACCAGTCCGCTAATGATGGCTTTCGCCATATTGCCGCAGCCGACAAACCCGATTTTCTTCTCCAGCATCGCTTTATCCTCTAAGTGGTTCATTTTCTGTGGGGGTAAGCTTACGTCAGCGAGGATTAATAACAAGGCGGGCGGCCAGCAAAAACAGTTGCCATTCTGCCGTAGCACGGCAAGATCAGCCTCATTGTCTGTGAAAAAGGAGTCATCATGTCGATTTGGGTTGATGCCGATGCCTGTCCCAATGTCATCAAAGAAGTGCTGTACCGCGCGGCTGAGCGCACCAAAGTTACCGTGACCTTTGTCGCCAACCAACCGCTGCGCGTGCCGCCGTCGCCGTGGCTGAAAACGCTGCAGGTTGCTGCCGGGTTTGACGTGGCGGATAACGAGATTGTGAAACGGGTGCAGCCCGGCGAGCTGGTGATCACCGGCGATATTCCGCTGGCGGCAGAAGTACTGGAGAAGGGCGCTGCGGCGCTGAATCCGCGCGGAGAGCGTTATTCGACAGACACCATTCGTCAGCGCTTAACCATGCGTGACTTTATGGAAACGATGCGCGCCAGCGGGATTCAGAGTGGCGGCCCGTCGACCTTAAGCCAACGCGACCGCCAACTGTTCGCCAATGAACTAGATAAGTGGTTACGTCAGCGCTGATCAGACGAAGCTATCATCGTCGTCAAAGTCGCCGCCGCTGCCAAAGTCACCGAAATCATTATTGTCCGCCAGGTTGTTATCCCAGCCCGAGTTATCATTCAGGAACGCATTGTTGCTGTCGTTGCCGTTAAAGGTGTCGAGGCTGTTATCGACCTGCGGCAGCGCCGGTTCGTTGATGATGTTAACGATCTCTTCCGGCTGCGAATGGTGGAACATGCTGGTCAGCATATCCGCCATCACCACGCCGCCCGCCACGCCAACGGCCGTCTGCAATGCGCCGCCGAGGAAGCCGGTGCCGCGTGCCGCAGGCGCAGCAGATTGCTGCTGTGGTGGCGCATATTGCTGTTGTGGCTGCGGCGGTGGATTCCCCCACGCTTGCTGATGTTGCGCCGCCGGGCGCGATCCGCCACCAAACAGGCTGGAAAGAAAACCGCCGCTGCTCTGCTGCGGTGCCTGTTGCTGCTGCGCCTGCGCCAGACGATTTTCCAGATCCGTAACCTGCGCATTAAGCTTTTTCAGCGCCGCTTCCTGAATCAGGATCGCCTGTGACATGTAGTAAGGCGCGCCGGGCTGATTCTGTAAATGCTGTTTGATTAACTGCTCTGCGCCAGCATCACGCGGGCCGCTTTGCGTCTCAGCCTGTTTCAGTCGGCTGAACAGGTTTTCAATAAGTTGTTGTTCTTCGCTTTGCATGGGGAACCCTCCGTTAAGGTATGCCTCATATATGAGGGCGCGACCGAAGAAAGTAAATCAGCGGCCTGGTAAGGAAATGTTGGCCGCTGTTACATTTGGCCCGATGCACGATTCATGCATTGTTTTTTGCAGCTTAATCAAACGACTAGCTTAGGATGTGACTGAAATACGCGTAAATCGTGCCTCGCGGGTGGCTGATAAAATAAAATCCAGGTATTATGCGACGCATTATTGACCTGATGACGTTGCCCGTGCGGCACATTACGGCGGAGGATGAGCCCGGATGTCATTACCCATCTATCTGATCGGCGCACGCGGTTGCGGTAAAACCACGGTTGGCCAGGCGCTGTCGCAAGCGCTGGGCTATGTCTTCAACGATACCGATCACTATTTGCAACTCACTACGCAACGCAGCGTGGCGGAGATTGTGGCATCTGAAGGGTGGGATAGCTTCCGCGCCCGCGAAACCGAATCGCTGCGCGCGGTCACCGCTCCGAATACGGTCATCGCCACCGGCGGCGGCATGGTGTTGGCGGAAGTGAATTGTCGCTTTATGCGCGAACACGGCCAGGTGATTTGGCTGAACGCGCCTGCAGACGTGCTGGCCGATCGTCTGGAACATCAGCCGGAAGCCGCGCAGCGTCCCACCTTAACCGGCCGCCCGATTGCCGAAGAGATGGGCGATATTTTGCGTGAGCGTGCTCATTTGTATCGCCAAACCGCGCATCATGAAGTCAACGCGATGCAATCGCCCGATCGCGTAGTAGAGCAAATTCTGCAATCGCTCTCTTTAGCGCGCGCCAGCTAAACCCTCAGATTTCTCTCTGTTTCTTTGCAGCGATCCTCAGTTGTCTATACTTAGCGTTAGGCAGAGGATCACCGCTGTCTGTGGACAACTGATAGAAGAGGGAAAACAATGCCAACGAAACCACCCTATCCGCGCGTCGCGCGTATTGTCGCCGTTGAAAAAGGTTCGGCGGATCAAACCGTCACCTGGTATGAATTGCGTGCCGACCATCCCAAACCCGATACATTAATAAGCGAACACAAAAGCGAAACCGAAGCGCAAGATGCCAAAGAGCGCTACGAAGACGCTGAAAAAGATTAAGTTTACCCGTCATATTTCAAGCTGCAGGTGCGTTGGCTGCATGTGTTCACCCCAGTCACTTACCTAAGTAAGCTCCTGGGGGATTCACCCATTTGCCGCCTCCCTGCAACTTGAACTCTATAGGGTAAATAATTCAGCCGAAAAACTGCAATATTCCAAAAAAGTTACACACTTTCCTGCGGAATATTTAACTCACCTGATTACGTCATTTATTTCCCACTTCACGCCGTATTTTATTCTGCCTTAAATTCCCTCAGAAACGTCCGGCTTAAAATTTGCGCTTGACCGTCAAAGCGTCGCGCTTTACTTTCTGGTTATTGAAAGAGGAACTGTGTTCCATATAGTGAAACCAACGCCATGACCACACTCGAAAATGCCTCCGCTGTACTGAAGCTGTTTCAGCGCTTTGGCGTGACGCAGGGCCATCCCGGCTTGACCTTTACCGAGGTGGTGGATGCGTTAGGCATGCCGAAAAGCACGGTCTCGCGCCTGTTAGCGACCATGGAGAGTGAAGGCTTACTTGAGCGTGACACTGAAAGTCGCTGCTTCCAGATTGGTCGCGTGCTGCTGTCGGTGGCGGGTCACTATCTGTCGACGCCGCTAGTGGATAGCGCGTCGGCGCCGATGGCGCGCCTGGCGGCCAGCAGCGGTTGCATGGGTTATATCTCGGTGTTGGATGGCGACGATGTGCTGGTGATGCGCATGTATCACGGCCGCTTCTTCACCCAGTTGGTGACGCCGCCGGGCTCGCGCGTTTCATTAACCGGCACTTCGACCGGACGCGTGCTACTGGCGCAGCTCAGTGATGACGAGGTTCGCGAACGTTTTGCCAGCAACTGGCAGGCGGCTTCGATGAACTCGCCGCTGAGCGTCGATGCGTTATGCAAAGAGTTAGCGGTAATTCGCCAGCAAGGCTGGGCACTGGCGCGCAATGAGACGCTGCCGGGCATCAGTTCGCTGGCGGTCGCGGTAACCAATAAACATCGCGGTGAAAGTGCCGCGCTCTGTCTCTCGTTTTTATCGCAAGAAGCGGCGCCCGGATATCCGGAGAGGCTGCTCAGCGAACTACGCGCAACGGCTGCACTGATGGCCGAAAAATACGGCGCATAATCCTGTCCAAAACAGGAAACCCTATTTTAGTTTTGAAGGCGTTTATTCGCGCCACACCAGGGAAATAGCAGGTCTTCGGACCAGCTTATTTCAATAATCAGGGAACGATTAATATAAAAACGTTGATGTCCCGCGTGTCGGGCACTTCGAATTAAAGCGTTTTCTACAGGGTGAAAATACGGGGATCTCATGCGTCAAAATAATCCAATAAAAAGCGTTGGCGTTGCCTTAATGCTGGTTCTGCTGTCCGTTGCCGGCGCCATCATTGGGGTTCAGCTTATTACCACCATTGGGGTAACACCCAATACCTCTATTATCGGCGCACTTTTTGCCATGCTGCTGGCGCGTATTCCGCTGCAATGGTTTCGTCGCTATCGCTCCATTGAAGTACAAAACCTCGCGCAAACCGCCATCTCCTCGGCCACCTTCGGTGCGGCCAACAGCCTGTTGATGCCGATTGCGGTGCCGTGGGCGCTGGGTGAGCCGCAGCTGGTGCTGCCGCTGTTTGTAGGCGTCAGCGCGGCGATGCTGCTCGATGCTTATTTACTCTATCGTCTATTTGATACCCGCGTCTTCCCGGCCAGCAATGCGTGGCCGCCGGGCGTGGCGGCAGCCGAAGCGATCAAAGCCGGTGACAAAGGCGGTCGTCAGGCTTGGCTGCTGGTGGTGGGGATTGTTGGCGGCATCGTGGGTTCGATGCTGAAGATCCCGATGTCGGCATTTGGTACCGCGTTTATCGGTAATATCTGGGCGCTCAGCATGCTCGGTATGGGTTTCCTGCTGCGCGCCTACGCGCAACCGGTTGCTGGCATTGATATCAACGCACTCTATATTCCGCACGGCGTGATGGTCGGTGCCGGTTTGGTGGCGTTAATTCAGGTGGTGCAGGTGATTCGCAGCCGCCGCAATGATCAGGTCAACGTCAGCCGTAGCGACAGCGAAGTCAAACGTTCGCTGGGTTTCGGCACCGTCGGTTACATCGTCATCTCCACGCTGCTGGCGCTGGCGGGCGGTCTGTGGAGCCAGATGGGCCTGCCGATGCTGGTGCTGTTTATCCTTTACGCCGCCTTTGCTGCCTTCGTGCATGAATTGATTGTTGGTATCGCCGCCATGCACTCTGGCTGGTTCCCGGCCTTTGCGGTGGCGCTGATTACCCTGATTCTCGGTATTCTGCTCGGCTTCCCGCCGTTGGCGTTGTGCCTGCTGTGTGGCTTTACCGCCGCTACCGGTCCGGCGTTTGCCGATATGGGTTATGACCTGAAAGCCGGCTTTATCCTGCGCGGTAACGGTGCCGATGTGCAGCAAGAGCTGTGGGGTCGCCGTATCCAGCTGATCGCCGCGATGATTGCCTTTGTGATCTGTATTCCCGTGGTGTGGTACGCGCACACCATTTTCTTTGCCGAGAATCTGCTGCCGCCGGTGGCGCGCGTCTATGCCAAAACCATTCAGGCCGGCGCCGAACCGGGGATAGCCGGCAACCTGCTGATGTGGGCGATTCCGGGCGCGATTATTCAGTTGATCGGCGGACCAAAACGTCAGCTTGGCGTCCTGCTGGCGACCGGCTTGTTAATCAACAACGCCGCGGCAGGTTGGGCGGTGATGGTGGGCATCGCGCTGCGCATTATCATCCTGCGCGTGTGGGGCGAGCGTGGACGTTCACCGATGGAGGTGATGGCCGCCGGATTTATCGCGGGCGACGCGCTCTACAGCTTCTTCCATTCACTTTTTGCCAGCGGCAGCAAAAAATAATCCAGGAAATTCATGATGAGTTTACAGCAGACACTGCAGGTCTTTGAGTTACTCGATAGCGCTTACATTGATGGCCAACAGGTGGTCGATCTGTTCGCGGCCTATCCGGGCGTCACCGCCAGCACGAAACGCGTTAGCGGGCCAAAAGGGCGGACCGATTTCGTCCGCATCGATATCCCCGGTGCGCAGGGCAAAAGCAACGGCGGCAGTGCGCCAACACTCGGCATCATTGGCCGTCTCGGCGGTATTGGTGCGCGTCCAACGCGCATTGGTATGGTATCGGATGCCGATGGCGCCGTCGCGGCGGTGAGCAGCGCGTTGAAGCTGGCGCAGATGCAGACCAAAGGCGACGTGCTGGCCGGTGATGTGATTATCACCACCCACATCTGCCCGGATGCGCCAACCCGTCCGCACGAGCCAGTCGATTTCATGGATTCGCCGTGCGACGACATCACCATGAATGACAACGAAGTGATCGCTGGCGTTGATGCGATTCTGTCGATCGATACCACCAAAGGTAACCGCATCCTCAATCACAAAGGCTACGCGCTGTCGCCGACGGTGAAAGAGGGCTACATCCTGCGCGTATCAGAAGATCTGTTGCGCATCATGGAGATGACCAGCGGCAAACCGGCGGTTACCTTCCCGATCACCACGCAGGACATCACGCCATACGGCAACGGGGTTTATCACCTCAACAGTATTTTGCAACCTTCCACCGCGACGGATGTGCCGGTGGTCGGCGTGGCGATCTGTGCCGAATCGGTGGTGCCGGGCTGCGGCACCGGCGCCAGCCACGAAGTGGATATCGCTTTAGCCGTGAAGTTTGCGGTCGAAGTGGCGAAAGAGTTCGGGCGTGAAACCTGTCACTTCTACGACCCACAAGAGTACGCGCTGCTGCTCTCTTTGTATGGTAGTCTCAGCCATCTGCGCACCCGGAAAGCCTGATGATGAACATCTCCCTGGTCACACTGACGATTGGTCAATCACCGCGCAGCGACATTCTGCCGCTGCTGCTGGAACATCTGCCCGCCGATCAGGTGGCGCATGCCGGTTTACTCGACGGCCTGACGCTAGCCGAAGTTGAGCTGCAGTATGCGCCCGCGCCGGGTGACAAGGTGCTGGTATCGCGTATGACCAGCGGCGAGCAGGTGCGCCTGTCCGTAGCAAAAGTGGAGCTGGGACTGCAACGTAAGATTAACGCGCTGGAGCAGCAGGGCTATGACACCATTTTGCTGCTGTGCACCGGCGAGTTTGGCGCGCTGAAAACCCAATCCGCTTTGCTGCTGGAGCCCGATCGCATCATCCCACCGCTGGTACGCGCGATTGTGCAAGATCATAAAGTCGGGATTGTGGTGCCGGTGGAAGAGCAGATTGCCGAGCAGGCCAACAAGTGGCGCAATTTGATCACTCCGCCGTGTTTTGCCGTTGCCAGCCCGTATCTGGCGGAGCAGGCCGATTTGGTGGAAGCGGGATTGTCGCTGCAGGAGCAGGGCGCGGATGTGGTGGTGCTGGATTGCATCGGCTATCACCAGCAGCACCGCGATTTCCTGCAGAAAATGCTGGGTATCCCGGTGCTGCTGTCGAACGTGCTGGTGGCCAAGCTGGCGGCAGAATTGATCGTCTAACGCAGGGAGATCACAAGTTGCGATCTGTGGCGCTAATTCGCGTGACAGATCAGCGAGTTCCTTAGTAATCTGCCAGTCACGATAATGTGCTGTGAGGAAGTAATATGCTCAATACAAGTGAGTATTTCGACGGAAAAGTGAAATCCATTGGTTTCGACAGCGTGACCATTGGCCGTGCCAGCGTTGGCGTGATGGCCGAAGGTGAATACACCTTCGGCACCAATCAACCGGAAGAGATGACGGTGGTGAGCGGCGCGCTGAAAGTGCTGCTGCCGGGCGAAACCGAGTGGAAATGGTACGAAGCCGGCACCAGCTTCAACGTGCCAGGCCAAAGCGAATTCCATCTGCAGGTGGCAGAGCCTTCTTCTTATCTGTGCCGCTACCTCTAAACTCAAGCTTTAGAACATCTTAAACCTGCGACTTCTGTTGAAGCGCAGGTTTTTTTATTGCTCGACCCACGAAAATCCTGCGGGTTTGTCGTAGGGTCACCCTTAATGGCGATCAGGATCGAGAGGATTAACGCTTCGCTTCGCCGCCTAACGCTTCGACCAGATTGCCGATCAGCGCGGCCAGTTCGCTGGTCATAAGAATAAAATCGGCATCGAAACGCTGGGCGAAATCATCGCGGTCGATGTCATCATTCTGCTCACGCAGCGTGTCGCTGAACTTCAAACGCTTCACTGAAGCATCATCGGCAATAACGAACTGAATGCGTTCCTGCCAGTCAAGCGCTAGCTTGGTGACCACTTTACCGGCTTCAATGTGTGTAGCGATTTCGTCGGAAATCAGATCCTGCTTCTTACAGCGGATCACGCCGCCATCTTCCAGCATGGCTTTCAGCTCGGCTTCATCCATCAGGGCAAAACCGGCTGGCAGCTCACCTGAGCGCACCCATTCGGTCAGCGTCAGCTCGATCGGATTCTCCAGCGTCAGCGGTACCACCGGCAGCGAACCGAGGCTTTTACGCAGCAGCGCCAGCGTGTCTTCGGCTTTCTTGGCGCTGGCACAGTCGACGATGATCAGATTGTTAACGGTGTCGATCCACATATACGTCTGGCTGAAACGGCTAAACGCGCGTGGCAGCAAGCTGTGCAGCACTTCATCTTTCAGCGAATCTTTCTCGGTCTTCTTCAGCTTGCGGCTCTGTTCAGCTTCCAGCTTGTCGATTTTGGCTTCCAGCGCCTGCTTCACCACCGGCGACGGCAGAATCTTCTGCTCGGTGCGTGCACAAATCACCATCTGACCGTTGATTTCGTGCGTCAGCGCTTCGCTGCGGTTGCCCATCGGTGAAACCCAGCCGGTTTTTGCCATATCCTGGCTGCCGCACGGCGAAAAGGTAAAGGCGTCGAGCTGTTTTTCCAGATCGTCTGCGGACAGCGGAATGTCACGATTCAGACGATAAACCATCATATTTTTAAACCACAACATCGGGATTCCTTACCGTGGGTGCGATCGGGCGCACAAGTCTCAAAGTCAGCGCGCATGATAGCGAAACATCGGATTGGTTTCATTGCCTTTCCCGATTCAGCCTTCTACTGTATTTGTCACCAGAACGAATAATGAGGAATAAATCGTGCGTATCGGGATTGATTTAGGCGGGACCAAAATTGAAGTGATTGCACTGTCTGATCAGGGTCAGGAGCTGTTCCGTCATCGCGTTAACACCCCGCGTGACGACTACGCTGCCACGGTTCAGGCGATTGTCGATTTAGTGCTGCTGGCTGAGGAGAAAACCGGCCAGCAGGGCACGGTCGGCATCGGCATTCCCGGCACGATTTCGCCCTACACGCAACGGGTGAAGAATGCCAACTCCACCTGGCTGAACGGTCAGCCGCTGGATAAGGATTTAGCGCAGGCGCTGAATCGTGACGTGCGTATTGCCAACGACGCGAATTGTCTGGCGGTTTCCGAAGCGGTAGATGGCGCGGGCGCGGGTCAGCCGCTGGTGTTTGCGGTGATTATCGGCACCGGATCGGGCGCGGGCGTAGCGATTGGCGGTGAGTCGCGTATTGGCGGTAACGGCAATGCCGGTGAGTGGGGCCACAATCCGCTGCCGTGGATGGATGAAGATGAACTGCGCCACCGCGCGGAAGTGCCCTGTTATTGCGGCTTGCAGGGCTGCATTGAGACCTTTGTATCGGGTACCGGCTTCGCTATCGATTATCAGCGTCTGAGCGGTAAAGCGCTGAAAGGCGCGGAGATCATCAAGCTGATTGAGCAGCAGGATCCGGTGGCGGAACTGGCGATGAATCGCTACGAAATGCGTCTGGCGAAATCACTGGCGCAGGTAGTGAATCTGCTGGATCCCGATGTGATTGTGTTAGGCGGCGGCATGAGTAACAACGATCGCCTGTACCAAACCGTGCCGGCGCTGATGAAGCAGTGGGTGTTTGGCCGCGAGTGTGAAACGCCAGTGCTGAAGGCGGTACATGGCGATTCGAGCGGCGTGCGCGGGGCGGCGTGGTTGTGGCCGTTGAAAGGGTAGTTTCTGTTACGCACCTCTGTATGTGCTCGCTTTCCCCCTCCTCGGTCCTCCCCCATAAATGGGGGAGGAAGATGCTGCCACATGTCAGTGATGAAGCTGCATGTGGCAGCGTCTCCTTCCCCCGCTTGCGGGGGAAGGCCGGGATGGGGGACAGCGTGCACACCTCCATAAATGGGGGAGGAAGATGCTGCCATATGTGAGTTTGGATGCTGCATGTGGCAGCGTCTCCTTCCCCCGCTTGCGGGGGAAGGCCGGGATGGGGGACAGCGTGCACACCTCCATCAATGGGGGAGGAAGATGCTGCCACATGTCAGTGCTGAAGCTGCATGTGGCAGCGTCTCCTTCCCCCGCTTGCGGGGGAAGGCCGGGATGGGGGACAGCCAGCACTAACCCACTCACTCACCCACTAACATCGAATCCTGCGGCGCGTTATCGCGCTGGGCTTTCGTCGCCAGGAAGTAGACATATCCCACCGCCATAATCGCCACAAACAGGCCGCCAATCACCGGGTTAAACCACAGCATCGCCACCAGACACACCAGCGACAGCACCAGCGCAATGCCCGGCACAATCGGATAGCCAGGCGCACGGAAGCTGCGTTCCATCTCTGGCGCAGTGCGACGCAGTTTAAACAGGCTCAGCATACTCATCAGATACATCACAATCGCGCCGAACACCGCCATGGTGATCATCGCAGCGGTCAGCGTCATGCCTTGCAGATTAATGAAACCATCGCTGTAGATCGCGGCGATGCCAATCAAACCGCCGGCGATAATCGCGCGGTGCGGCGTCTGGAAGCGCGACAGCTTCGCCAGACTCTGCGGAATATAACCGGCGCGGGCGAGGGCGAAGAACTGGCGCGAATAGCCGAGAATAATGCCGTGGAAGCTGGCAATCAGGCCAAACAGACCGATCCACACCAGCATGTGCATCCAGTTGGAATTTTCACCGACAATCATCTTCATTGCCTGCGGCAGCGGATCGTTGATGTCCGACAGCTTGCGCCAGTCGCCAGCGCCACCGGCCAGCAGCATCACGCCAATCGCCAACACCACCAGCGTCAGAATGCCGGTGATATAGGCTTTGGGAATGGTGCGTTTGGGATCTTTGGCCTCTTCGGCCGCCATCGCCGCGCCTTCAATCGCCAGGAAGAACCAGATGGCGAACGGAATCGCGGCAAAGATGCCAGACATCGCCGGCATGCCGAAGTGATCGCTGCCCGCCCAGCCGTTAGCGGCAAAGTTGGCGATGCTGAAGCCCGGCGACACCACGCCCATAAACACCAGCAGCTCCAGAACCGCCAGCACGGTGACCACCAATTCGAACATCGCCGCCAGCTTAACGCCGAGAATGTTCAGCGTCATGAAGACGATATAGGCGCCGACCGCGGCGGTTTTCGGATTGAGATCGGGATATTGGACGTTGAGGTAAGCGCCAATCGCCATGGCGATCGCCGGCGGTGCGAACACGAACTCAATCAGCGTGGCGAGGCCCGCGATCAAGCCGCCGGTTTCACCGAACGCGCGGCGGCTATAGGCAAACGGACCGCCCGCATGCGGAATCGCGGTGGTCAGTTCGGTAAAGCTGAAAATGAAGCAAGTATACATGGTGGCGATCATCGCGGTGGTGATCAGAAACCCTAGCGTGCCCGCCACGCCCCAGCCGTAACTCCAGCCAAAATATTCCCCGGAAATCACCAGTCCAACCGCAATGCCCCACAAATGCAGGGTGCCCAGCGTGGGTTTGAGCTTATTCGTCATCATCTTCTCCCCGTCGTCATTGTTGGTGCGGCAGCTTCACCGCGCTTTTTTATCTTTGCGCTACAGTGAAGTGATAATGCCGCTGCCGGACGCGGGAAAACTTGACGCGGGCGCAGTGAGTTTTGTCCTCCACGGTCAACTCTAAGGCAAGAAAAGTGCCAGATGCACGCTGCGGTCAACTTTGGGTTGTCTGCGGTCAAGCAGTCAGGACGACGTCATCCCATGCTGATACCACTTGCTTGATGCTGGAGATTGATGAATGAGTGCCGAACAGTCCGATACCTTAACTGATACTGAAATCACCCTGCTGGCGCATCAGGCGCTGGCCCGTTATCCCGCGGCACTGCGCGGCGAACTCAAGCTGCTGTGCCGCTCGGAAAATGCCACCTTCCTGTTGCAGGCGGCGGGCAAACGCTACGCGCTGCGTCTGCATCGTCCTAACTATCACAGCAAAGCGGACATTCAGAGCGAGCTGCTGTGGCTGGATGCGCTGCGTGACATTGGCATCATGGTGCCGCAGGCGATCCCGGCCAGTGAGGGTGAGACCGTGCTGACGCTGCTGATGGCAAACGGCGACGAGCGCTACGCCGTGTTGTTCCACTGGATTGAGGGTGACATGCCCACCACCGATGTCGATCCCAAAGCGTTTCAGCAGCTGGGTCACATCACCGCGCGCTTGCACCAGCACAGCCGCAGCTGGCAGAAACCGGCCGGTTTCCAGCGCATCATCTGGGATCATCACACTATGGTCAGCGATCATAGCCATTGGGGACGCTGGCAGGATGCGCCGAACCTCAATCCGGCCGATCACGGCATCGTCGCCGAAGCGGTAGCGCGCGTCGGGCAGGAGCTGCAGGGCTTTGGCAAAGGGGCGGATCGTTATGGTTTGATCCACGCCGATCTGCGTCTGACCAACCTGCTGCTGCATAAAGGCGAAACGCGGGTGATCGACTTTGATGACTGCGGACTCGGCTGGTATCTGCACGATCTGGCGGCGGCGATCAGTTTTGTTGAGCACCATCCGCGCGCCGCCGAATGGGTGGATAACTGGATCCTCGGTTACGAAAAAGTGGCGCACATCAGTGATGACGAGATGGCGCTGGTGCCGACGCTGCTGATCCAGCGCCGCATTCAGATGACCGCGTGGATGGGATCACACGCGGAAACGGAAATGGCACTGAGCCTTGGGCCGCGCTGGGCCGATCACTCGGTGCGCCTCTGCCGACGTTATCTGGAAACCAATCAGCTGCCGGTTGGCGTTTGATGCACCAGCAGTGAGCAGCTTTGCGCTGTCGCGGCGCAGCAAAGGTCGCCATTCATGGCGACCCTGCGACAAAATCCGCAAATCATCCGCCTGGTACGAATATTGCTGGAATCCTCAACCTGTTTCACTCGCGCCACACGCAGAGGTTCCGATGCAATCACTCATAACACCCACTGAAGCCTTTAGCGCCTTGTCCGTCAGCGCCAGCAACCGCGGCGTTTTGGCGGCGGCGGCCACCGGACTGAGCGGGTTTATCACTGACAAAGGCGGCGATGTCGATCGTATTTTTGGCATCAGCGGCATCAACTCCGAACTGCTGGCGAGCCCCACGCTAAGCCTGGGTTTGGTGAACTACTGCCGCGTGATGGAAGAGGCAGCGCGTCATTCCGGTTTTGATAACTTCGGTTTGCATTACGGCAAGCAGTTCAAACCGCAGTCATTAGGCTTGATTGGGTATATCGGCCTCTGTTCGCCCACGCTGGAGCAGGCGCTGCACAACGTGGTGAACGCCTTTCCGTGGCATCAGCACGACACGCTGACGCGGCTGGTGGATAAAGGCGAGTGCTGGCGGCTCGATTATCAGGTGCGCCACGGTGCGATCCTCTCCAGACGTCAGGATGCGGAGCTGACGCTCGGCATGTTCCTCAACTTGATCCGCCACGTTGCCGGCAAAAACTGGGCACCGCGTGAAGTGCACTTCGAACATCCGCGCCCGGAGCAGTGGCACGAGCACTGCAAAGTATTTGATGCGCCGGTGTGGTTTGATCAACCGTTCAACTCATTACTGATCCCGAAACGCGATCTGCTGCGCAGCATGCCGGAACAAGATCCGATGTTGCTGATGGTGATGCAGGATGCTATCCGCCGCCTGAACAGTTGTGCCAGCCTGCAAAGCGTGGTGGAGCAGGCGCGATCGCAGGTCAATCTGTCACTGATGCAGGGCGAACCGGTGCTGGAAGATATTGCCGAAAAAATGGGCTTGTCGAGCTGGTCGCTGCAACGGCGGCTGCGTGAGGAGGGCATCAGTTTCACGGCGCTGGTGGACAAGGTGCGCTGCGAGATGGCGACGCACTATCTGCAACAGAAGCAGCTGCCGATCTCAGAGATGGCGCTGCTGCTCGGCTATTCCGAAGTCAGCGCCTTCTCCCGCGCCTTCCGCCGCTGGTTTGGCATCAGCCCGCGCCAGTGGCGCCAGGATGGCTCGGCGTTGCCGGGGCAAAACCGAACCACGCTGGCTGGCTAGCGTCCGGCGGCGGCGGTAAATGGTTGCTTTGACCAATCAACTGCCAGGCGCGCAGGCACAGCGTTTCGTCGCCTTGCGTCTGCGTCACCGCGTAGCGCCCGCTGTTTTGCCACTCAAGCCGCACCAGACATTGCTGACCGGCATAACGGCGCGCATCGCGGAAATGCTGGTTGAGCTGATGCTGCATCTCATCAGTCCACTTGCAGGATGCGCTGCCCGGCGCGCTTTGCGGCTGACACAGGTTGGCGATGCTATCCTGTTGCTTTGGCTGAGAATGCTGACAAGCGCTGAGCGTCACAATAATCATTAACCCGCCCAATAATCCCGCCATTCGATTAATTAAATTCATTAATATGCCTGTGTTTTCACTAAAGTTCCTCTCCCTCACTGCCGACAGTCTACAGACCGACTCAACCAATGCTATGGCATTACTCTGACTATCGGCAGAACCAGAATTTGCCGCAGCCTCGCGGCTTTATCTCCTTTTGATTCATGGATTAGAAATGCAGAAAAAATATGCCCTTGCGGCACTCTCCTTGTTAAGCGCCACGCTGCTCAGCGGCTGCGCGACCGAATCGTCACGCGCGATTGAAGCGCCACAGGTGCGTGCGGCCAGCCAGCCCGCGTATCAGGGCGTGCGCAGCCCGATTGCGGTTGGCCAGTTTGATAACCGCTCCTCGTACATGAACGGCATCTTCTCCGATGGCGTGGATCGTCTTGGCAATCAGTCGAAAACCATTTTGGTCACGCACCTGCAGCAGACCAATCGCTTCAACGTGCTGGATCGCAGCAACCTGAAAGAGTTGCAGCAGGAAGCCGGCTTTAAGAAGAGCGAGCAGAACATCAAAGGTGCGACTTACATCATCACCGGCGATATCACCGAATTTGGTCGCAAAGAAGTGGGCGATCAGCAGCTGTGGGGCATTTTGGGGCGCGGTAAGAACCAGATCGCCTATGCCAAAGTCAACCTGAATGTGGTGGATGTCACCACCTCAGAAGTGGTGTACAGCGCGCAGGGCGCGGGTGAATTCAAGCTGTCAGCGCGTGAGATCGTCGGTTTCGGCGGCACCGCCAGCTATGACTCCACTCTCAACGGCAAAGTGATGGATCTGGCGATTCGTGAAGCGGTAGATCATTTAGTGGATGGCATTAACAGCGGCGCATGGCGTCCGGCGAAATAAGGATATTGAGCATGAAAGGGTTGCAACTGAGTGCGGCGCTGATCGCTGCGGGTGTGCTGGCAGGCTGTGCGCCAAAAGGGCCGGAACCGATCTATTACTGGGGCGATTACCAGCAGCAGATCTATAGCTATTACAAAAAAGATAGCGATCCGCAGAAGCAGATCGAAGCACTGAATCTGGATATTGAAAAAGCCAAATCGGTCAACAAACCGGTTGCGCCGGGCCTGCACGCGCAGCTCGGCCTGCTATACGCCAAAACCGGTGCTACCGATAAAGCCTTCGGCCAGTTTGCCACCGAGAAGCAGCTGTTCCCGGAATCGGCACCCTATATGGACTTTCTGATGAAGAAAAAACAAGGAGTTGCCCAGTGAACAAGCTGATTGTGTCTTTGGGCGTGCTGGCCACGCTGCTATTGACCGGCTGCGCGCATAAAAAACCGTACGATTACAGCGCCTTCCGCGCCAGCAAGCCGGCCTCAATTCTGGTGCTGCCTGCGGATAACCGCGCGCCGGATGTGAACGCGGCGAACAGCTTCACCTCGCTGGTGACGCGTCCGCTGGCGGAAGCGGGCTATTACGTGTTCCCGGTGGCGGTGGTGGATGAAACCTTCCAGCAGAACGGATTGACCAACGGCCATGAAATTCAGGCTGTCAGCCCGCAGCGTCTGCATGACATCTTCCACGCCGACAGCGCGCTGTACATTTCAGTGACCGATTACGGCAGCAGCTATCAGGTGATCCAGAGCGTGACCAGGGTGTCGGCGACGGCACGTCTGGTGGATTTGCGCAGCGGTAAAGAGCTGTGGCAAGGCATTGCCACCGCCAGCGACGCGGAAGATGGCAACAACAATAATGGCGGTATCATTGGCATGTTGGTCTCTGCTGCGATTAAGCAGATCGCCAGCAATGTATCGGATAAGGCACACACAATCGCCGGTGTGACCAGCGCCCGTCTGCTGGCGCAGAACGAGCAGGGCGGTTTGCTGGCCGGCCCCCGTTATAAGTTGGTGAGTACGCGTTAAAAGAACGCAGTGAATCGTAGCGGCGCGATTTATCGCGCTCTTTTCGGATGGGCACCGCCTTAACAAGCGCAATAAATTGCGCCGCTACGAATTGTGCGTTTTTAAGCGAGATCGCCCGGCAACTCCAGCTTGCTGTAACCCAGGCCATTCATCTTGCGGACACGGATCTGTACCGGAATACGCTCCTTCATCGCTTCGACATGGCTGATCACGCCGATGGTTTTGCCGCTGGCGTTGAGGGCATCGAGCGCATCCAGCGCGGTATCCAGCGTCTCGGCATCCAGCGTGCCGAAGCCTTCGTCGAGGAACAGCGATTCGATGCGCGTTTTATGACTCACCAAATCTGACAGCGCTAACGCCAGCGCCAGGCTGACGAGAAAACTCTCGCCGCCCGATAGCGTGCGCGTATCGCGCGTGGCGTCAGCTTGCCAGGTATCAACCACTTCCAGCTCCAGTTCTTCACTGATGCGGCGCTGCAGCAGATAGCGACCGTGCAGGCGATCGAGCTGACGGTTCGCCAGCCACACCAGATGATCGAGCGTCAGACCTTGTGCGAAGCGGCGGAATTTATCGCCTTTGGCCGAACCCACCAGATCGTTCAGACGCCCCAGCTGCGCCAGTTCCACTTCATCGGTGGCGATTTGCGTCAGCAACGATTGCTGCTGCAAACGCTGTTGTGCATCGCTGTGTAACTGCTGCTGCGCTTCGCCCTGTTGACGGGCATTGTCACGTAACGTCACGCGCAGCTGTTCCAACTGCTGCTGAATCGTGGCGGCGATCTCGTCGCTAAGTTCCAAAGGCCGCTGCTGCTGATGCGCCGTCCAGCGCTGCATAAGCTGTTCGCTGAGGGTGAGCTGCTGCTGGCGCTGCTGATCGAGCGTTTGCAACTGCTGGCGCAGCTGCTGCACCTCGCGCTCCTCCAGCAGGGCGGCACGCAGCGCGCGCTCATCGTCAAAATCACTCTGCTGCAGCGCGGCGAGGAAGGCGCTTTCTGCGGCGGCAGCGCGCTCACGTAAGGTGTGTTGCTGCGCCGCGATCTGCTCGCACTGGCCATTCAGGCCGTGCAGCATGCTTTGCGCCTGTTGCCACTGCTGAAGCTGCTGCGCCAGCGCCTGTTCACACTGTTGCAGCGCGGCATGCTGCTGCTGCCGGGCTTCTGCCACCAGACGATCGCCAAACAGCTGTTGACGCTGTTGTTGCTGCTGTTGGCGCTGCTGCTGCAAAGTGCTGAGCGTCTGCTGCAGCTCATCCAGCCGCTGCTGTTCACGCGCCAGATTCTGCTGCAGGCTGCTGCGCTCGCTTTCGGCTTTCGCCAGCTGTGGCTGTAACTCGCCGTGTAACCGTTCATTTTCCTGCCATGCGATCCAGCGTTGTTGTAAGGTGCGCAGCCAGCTTTCCCGCTCAGCGACATCTGGCAGGACGAGCTGATGCTGCGTCAGCTGCTGTTCCAGCTGCTGCGCCAGTTGCTGCATGGCGCTGCGTTCGCTGGCCTCGCGCTGGCTGATTTCATCCAGCGTCTGCTGCGTGCTGGCGATCTGCTGCTGCGCCAGCTGCTGCTGATTCTGATGCTGTTGCCACAGCTGCTGCTGTTGCAGATGCGCATCCTTCGCCTGCTGCAGCGCACGCGCGGCGTTTTCCCGCGTCTGCAGCTGCTGTTGCTGCAGCTGCTCCTGCGCATCCTGCTGCTGTTGCCACTGCGCAAAATCGTCCTGCTGCTCTAGCGTGCAGGTAAGTGCCAGCTCACCGCTCAGCGCTTGCCATTGGCTGTTCACCGTCGCCAGTTGCTGATCGTAATCGCTGATCTCCTGCTGCAACGCCTGCTGCTGTTGCAGCGACAGTTTCTGCTGCTCGCCTTTGGCGGTGCCGGACTCTTTTAGCTGCGCCACGCGCGTTTCCAGCGCAGTTAAACGCTGCTGATTGGCACCGGGCTCAAGCTGCTGATATTGCGCAATCGCCGGATGCTGGCACGAGCCGCACAGCGGGCAGGGCTGATCCGGCTGCAGTTTAGCGCGCTCGTCGGCCAGCTGGGCGATGGTGCGCTCCAGCTCGCAGATTTTGCGCACATCGAGCAGCGCCTGATGTTCCCGTTTGTACTCCTCGCGCAGCGCCTGTAACGCCTGTTCCGCGTCCTGATGCTGCTGCTGGAGCTGCGCCAGTTTCTGCTGACGCTGCAACCGCTGCGGTTGCAGCGCGCGCCACTGCGCGGCGAGCAGGTTAAGCTGCTGGCGCGCAGGGCGTTGGGTTTGATGCTGCGTCAGGGCGTCGCGCAGTTGCGCGCTGCCGATCTCCGCTTCAAGTGAAGTCAGTGCTTGCTCCGCTTGCAGACGCTGCTGCGCGGCCTGCGCTTCGGCTTGCTGCAACGGTTGCGCCGCCTGTTCACGCTGAGCCTGCGCCTGTTGATGCTGCTCCAGCTGGCTGCGCTGCTGTTGATGCTGTGCGATGAGCTGCGTCAGCGTCTGCTCGCGCTCATCCAGCCGGGCAATCTCCGCCTGCCAGCGCGTTAATTCCGCGCCCCAATGGGCGACAGCGGCTTCGCGGACACGGAATTCCTGCTGCTGCGCCAGCTGTTGTTGTAAACGTTCACTTACCTGCTGTTGCTGGCTGAGTGCGGTTTGGCTGGATTGCAGCGCCTGTTGCTGCTGCAGATGCAATCGCTGCTGTTCATCCAGCTGCTGCGCGAGGGTGGTGATGCGTTGATCGAGCGGGATAACCTGCTCGGTGAGCAGCATTTCAAGCTGCTGCTGTTGCTGTAACGCCTGTTCACGCGCCTGCTGCGCGGCCTGATAATGGTTTTCGCCCTGTTGCAGCGCGGTTTTGGCTTGCTGCCGTTGCGCTTGCAGCTGCTGCGATTGCTGTTCCAGCGCACGCAGATCGCCCTGCAACTGTTCGCGCTGCTGCAACTTCTCGCGCAGTTTTTCTGCCGGTTCGGCGCGCGCCAGCCGCTGACGATCGCCATCCGCCTGCTGCCAGGCCTGTTGCGCGGCAAGCAGCGTCTGTTCGGCCTGCTGCTGCTCTTGGGTTAGCTGTTGCTGCTGCACCAGCCATTGCTGCTGATGCTGCGCCAGCGTTAGCTGTTCGCTGAGAATTTTCTCCTGCGCACCAAGTTCTGCCAACTGCTGCGTCAATTCTGCCCGGCGTGCTTCATCCAGCAGCGACATGCCACCGGCGCGGGCTCGCAGCGTATCCAGCTCGCTGCGCGCGGTGCGCCAGCGTTCATAGATCTGCACCGAGATTTGTCCGTAGATTTCGGTGCCGGTCAGCTCTTCCAGCAGCTCGGCGCGTTCGCCGGGTTTGGCATTCAGGAAGGCGGCAAACTGGCCTTGCGACAGCATCATCGAGCGGGTAAAACGGGCGAAATCGAGCCCCGACAGGGTCTCAATCGCTTTCAGCTTGTCGCCAACTTTATCGGCGATGATCTGATTATCGGCCACACGCGCCAGCTCGACGCGCGGTGCCTGCAGCTTACCGTCGGCTTGGCCGCGCGCGCGGTTCTGGCTCCAGAAGGCGCGCCAGGCTTCGCCTTTGATCTCAAACTCCACTTCCGCCAGACACTCGGCGGTGTCGCGGGTGATCAGCTCGTTCTGGGTTTGCGACAGCGTGCCGAGGCGCGGCGTCTGATGATAGAGCGCCAGGCAAATCGCATCGAGTAAGGTGGTTTTGCCCGCGCCGGTGGCGCCGGTAATGGCAAATAAGCCGTTGCTGGCAAAGGGCTCGCGACGGAAATCGATAAACCATTCGCCGCGCAGCGCATTGAGGTTTTTAAAGCGTAGCGTCAAAATTTTCATGCGGATGGATTCTCCAGCGCGGCAAGCTGGGAGCGGAACAGCTGCGTTAACTGCTCGGCCTGCCCGGCATCCAGCTGATCTTCCTGCGCCAGTCGGCGAGCAAACACGTCTTCCACTTTTAGTTCGCTCAGGGTTTCGTTCTCCAGCCGTTCGAGGCTGCGCTGCCGCTGTTCGCGGCTGCGGCGCACCAGCAGCACTTCGACCGGCAGATTTTCGGTGAGCGCTTCAATGCGACGTTGCAGATCGCTGAGATATTCCTGCGTGGTGATCTCAATATCCAGCCAGACTGGCTGTTCGCTGGCGCTCGCGCTGAACTGCGCCAGCTGATGTTCAATCTCCGCCATCGAGCCTTTCAGCATCTGCATCGGCTGGAAGTGCGGGATGGTTAGCGGCGTAACGGTATCGAGCGTGGTGCTGAATTCGAGCAGGAAGACGCTTTTCTCGCGGCCAAGCTCATCAAAACTGAGCGGAATCGGCGAGCCGCTGTAACGAATGTGCTCGCTGTTGGCGATGCGCTGGGCGCGATGGATGTGACCGAGCGCGATGTAATCGGCGGGCGGAAACGCCTGCGCCGGGAAGGCATCCAGCGTACCGATATAGATGTCGCGCACCGAATCGCTTTTAGTCACGCCAACAGTGGTGAGATGGCCGGTGGCGATGATCGGCAGCGTAACGCCCTGCGCATCGCGCTGCGCCTGCGCTGCAGCAAAGCAGTGCTGATAATGCTGCTCGATCGCCTCCAGCAGTGAGATCTGCTTTTCGCGGCCGGATTGGCCGGCCTGGCTGCGCAGAATGTCGCGCGGACGCAGATAAGGAATGGCGCACAGCAGCGCACCCGGCGCGCCATCACGCTGCTTCAGGGTTAACACCTGCTGTTCGCCCTGCGGCGTGGCGCTGGTGATCACCTGCGTATTCAGGCAGGCCAGCAGCTCGCGCGATTCATTCAGCGTCGCCACCGAATCGTGATTGCCCGCCAGCACCACCAATTGGCAGCCGCTTGGCTGTAGCGCCACCACAAACCGGTTAAACATTTCACGCGCGTAACTCGGCGGCGAACCGGTATCAAACAGATCGCCGGCGATTATCAGCGCATCCACCTGATGCTGCACAATCTGGTCCAGCAGCCAGTCGAGAAACGCCTGATGTTCCCGCGCGCGACTTTTGCTGTAAAAGAACTGACCGAGATGCCAGTCAGCGGTGTGAATGATGCGCATGTTTGCTCCGTGCTCTGTTTAGCGAAGGCGAATTATAACCACTTAAGATCACAAAGAAAAAAAGCAGAATTTTATTGTGACATTTCTGTTTTTTATCTATCTATCTTAGGGCGGTGTTTTCATAAAAGTGTCACAAAACTGACGCATAATGGCGCCGCAAATCCCAGTGACACGGTGTCACACTAGCAGGAGTTACAATGGCTAAGCGCATTTTGGTTGTGGAAGACGAAGCTCCCATCCGTGAAATGTTATGTTTCGTGCTGGAACAGAATGATTACCAGCCTATTGAGGCGGAAGACTATGACAGCGCGATTGGTAAGCTGATCGAACCCTGGCCTGATTTGATTCTGCTGGACTGGATGTTGCCCGGCGGCAGCGGGATTCAGTTTATTAAGCATTTGAAGCGCGAAGCCATGACGCGCGACATTCCGGTGATGATGCTGACGGCGCGCGGTGAAGAAGAAGATCGCGTGCGCGGTCTGGAAGTGGGCGCGGATGATTACATCACCAAGCCATTCTCACCGAAAGAGCTGATGGCGCGTATCAAAGCGGTGATGCGCCGTATTTCACCGATGGCGGTGGAAGAGGTGATTGAGATGCAGGGCCTGAGCCTTGATCCTTCCTCACATCGTGTGATGTCGGAAACCACGCCGCTGGAGATGGGACCGACCGAGTACAAACTGCTGCACTTCTTTATGACCCACCCGGAACGCGTGTACAGCCGCGAACAGCTGCTGAACCATGTTTGGGGCACCAATGTGTATGTCGAAGATCGCACCGTCGATGTGCATATTCGCCGTTTACGTAAAGCACTGGAATTAACCGGCCACGATCGCATGGTTCAAACCGTGCGCGGAACAGGGTATCGTTTCTCTGCCCGCTATTAAACGTAAACGGAGTGTTTACCGTGCTGGAACGACTCTCCTGGAAGAGATTGTTGACCGAGCTGGCGCTGGTCTGTTTACCTGCGCTGGTGTTGGGTCTGTTGTTCGGATATCTGCCGTGGCTGCTGCTGATTGCGGTGACCGGCGTGATGTTCTGGCACTTCAGAAATCTGATGCGTCTGTCGCACTGGCTGTGGGTCGATCGTTCAATGACGCCGCCCACCGGACGCGGCAGCTGGGAACCGCTGTTTTATGGCCTGTACCAGATGCAATTGCGCAACCGGCGGCGTCGCCGCGAGCTGGGCAATCTGATCAAACGTTTCCGCAGCGGGGCAGAATCGCTGCCGGATGCGGTGGTGCTGACCACCGAAGAGGGCACTATTTTCTGGTGCAACGGCCTGGCGCAGCAGCACCTTGGCTTGCGCTGGCCGGAAGATAACGGTCAGAACATCCTCAATTTGCTGCGTTATCCTGAGTTTTCCCGCTATATCCGTCAGCGCAAGTTCGACATGCCGCTGACCCAGATCCTCAATAATCAGCATCATATGGAATTCCGCGTGATGCCTTACAGCGAAGGTCAGTGGCTGATGGTGGCGCGTGATGTCACCCAGATGCACCAGCTGGAAGGCGCGCGACGCAACTTTTTTGCTAACGTCAGTCATGAACTGCGCACGCCGTTAACGGTATTGCAGGGTTATCTGGAAATGATGGACGACTCGGTGATGAACGAGCGCACGCGCAGCAAGGCGTTGCATACCATGCAAGAGCAGACGCGCCGCATGGACAGCCTGGTGAAGCAGTTGTTGACCTTGTCGCGTATCGAAGCGGCGCCAGCCATCGATCTCAAAGAGACGGTGGATGTGCCGGGCATGCTGATGCTGTTGCAGCGTGAAGCGGAAACGCTGAGTCAGGGACGTCACACCATCCATTTTCATACCGATCCGCATCTGAAAGTGTTCGGCAATGATGAGCAGCTACGTAGCGCCATTTCCAATCTGGTCTACAACGCGGTGAATCACACGCCCGATGGCACGCGCATCGACATCAGTTGGCTGCGCACTAAACAAGGCGCGCAGTTTAAGGTGTGCGATGACGGGCCGGGCATTAGCGAGCAGCATCTGCCGCGCCTCACCGAGCGTTTCTATCGCGTGGATAAAGCGCGTTCGCGCGCCACCGGCGGAAGCGGATTGGGGCTGGCGATCGTGAAGCATGCGTTGGGACATCACAACGCGCGGCTGGAGATCACCAGCGTGCCGCATCAGGAAACCTGTTTCAGCTTCCTGCTGCCGCCACGCTTGATTGTGGCTAACGTGATGCAAGAGCGGGTTAATTAAGGTCGTAGGATCGCTATTCATGGCGCCATACTTATCAGTTAATAAAGCCTTTTTGGTGCGGGCGCTGACACATCTGCTGCGTCACGGGCCGTCCTCGCGCCGCTAGCGCGGTACCTTCGGCTTCCACGTTGTGCCGACGGACCGTTCGCGGATCGGCCTTCCCTGGCCGACCCCGAACTGCCTCGCGCATCCATGCGCGAGGCTCCTGGCCCAACGTAAAAGCCTCAGCGCTGCGAATGGCCCTTTTGCCGCAGCAGACGCGCCAGCGCCTGAAGCGAATGAGTCCTTTTCAACAACACGCACTGAAGCTTATGAGCAGGCCGGGGGCACTTTTGGCCCGGCAATCCGCAGCGCTGAACGAAGCGAGGAAGCCAGGAGAGCCCGCAGGACGCGGGCGAAAGGCGGAGCCGGGACAAGGAAGTCCCGTCTCCGCCGGTCCGTCAGGCAGACGAGCGAAGTGAAGGTACCGCGTAAGCGGCGCGAGGACCGCCGGACCAAAAGTGACACCGGCCTGCGCACTCGTCGTTGGTTTAACTGACAAGCATTACGCCATTCATGGAGACCAATTCCCGCCTCATTAACAACCCATACGCAATGTATTGCGTGATAAATCGCACCGCTCCAGAATAGGCGTCTTACTGAATTGCGGAATCGCCAATGAAATCGCTGCTGATCTCCCTCTTGCTGCTTTGCTCTGCTTTGGCACACGGCCAACAAACCATGCTAACCGGCAATCTGAGCAGCGTTGGATCGGATACGCTGGGTTATCTGATGACATTATGGGGCGAGGATTTCAGCCGCCAGTCGCCGGGCGTCAACGTTCAGGTGCAGGCGGCGGGATCTTCTACTGCGCCGACGGCGCTGGCGGCAGGTGCTGCCCAGCTGGGCGCGATGAGCCGGCCGATGCAGATCGACGAACGTCAACTTTTTAACGCGCGCTACGGCTATCCGCCGCTGGCGGTGCCGGTGGCGATGGATGCGCTGGTGGTAGTGGTTAATCAGGACAATCCACTGCCGCGCATCGCGCCGCAACAACTCGATGCGCTGTTCTCCATCACGCGTCTTTGCGGTGGGCAACAGGTGCCGCAGCGCTGGGGCGATCTCGGCCTGAGCGAAGGCCAGTGGGCCACGCGCAGCATCCAGCGCTATGGCCGCAACTCGGCGTCGGGAACGTGGGGCTTCTTTAAGCAGCAGGCGCTGTGCAAAGGTGATTTCCGTGCTGATGTCGCTGAATTCCCCGGCTCTGCGGCGGTGGTACAAGCCGTTGCCGCCACACCCAACAGCATCGGTTATGCCAGTTTTGGTTTTCATCTCAGCGGCGTGAAAATGCTACCGGTGGTCACGGCGAACGGCGACAGCGTGATGCCGGATGCCGAATCGATACGCAGCGGCCGCTATCCGTGGTCGCGCCCGCTTTATATCTACGTCAACAAAGCACCCGGCAAACCGCTGCCGCCGCTGGTGAATGCCTTTCTGCATCAGGTGTTATCGCCACAAGGTCAGCGTCGGGTGAGCGAAGCGGGTTATCTGCCGTTGTCAGATAGCCAGATGGCGCAAGCGCGAGCGGCAATTGAGGGAAATTGAAGAACGTGCATCTGAACATGAAATAGTTTCATGCAAGCTGAATTTTCTTCCGTTGCCGAAAGGGTAACGGCGTGGCATTCTTTCTGGACGTATAGCCGTCCAGATGGCTGAAATAACCCAGCGAAATTATACCCTGACGCAACTATGCGCTCAGCCAGGAGATAAAATGCCACGTCATAACCCGTTCCGCGCCGATACCGTCGGCAGTTTTCTGCGTCCCGCAGCCATCAAGCAGGCGCGTGTGCAGTTTGCCAATGGCGAAATCAACGCTGATCAACTGCGTCAGGTTGAAGATCGCGAAATCCGCCATGTTGTGGAGCAGCAGCGTGCCAACGGCCTGCAGATCGTTACCGATGGTGAATTCCGTCGCGCTTGGTGGCACTTCGATTTCTTTGGCGATTTGCACGGCGTCGAGCTGTTCGAAGCGGAGCAGGGCATTCAGTTCAACGGCGTGCAGACCAAAGCGCACGGCGTGAAAGTCACTGGTAAAGTGGCTTTTAATCCTCAACACCCGATGCTGGATCACTTCCGCTTCCTGCAAAGCGTGGCGGGCGATGCGGTTGCCAAGATGACCATTCCCAGCCCAAGCGTGCTGCACTTCCGCGGTGGCCGTAAGGTGATCGATGCCACGGTGTATCCCGATCTGAAAGAGTACTTCGCCGATCTGGCGCAGACCTACAAAGACGCCATCAAAGCGTTTTATGCGGCTGGCTGCCGTTATCTGCAGCTGGATGACACGGTGTGGGCCTATCTGTGCTCAACCGAACAGCAGCAGCAGATCCGCGAGCGTGGTGAAGATCCACAGGAACTGGCGCGCATCTATGCTGAAGTGCTGAATACTGCACTGGAAGGTAAGCCAGAGGATCTGACCGTTGGGCTGCATGTGTGTCGCGGCAACTTCCGCTCAACCTGGATTTCCGAAGGTGGCTATGAGCCGGTCGCCGAAGTGCTGTTTGGCGGCGTGAATATCGATGCTTTCTACCTTGAGTATGACAACGAACGTTCAGGTGGTTTTGAGCCGCTGCGCTTCCTCAAGCCGGGTCATCAGCAAGTGGTGCTGGGTTTGATCACCACCAAAACCGGCGAGCTTGAGGATGCGCAGCAGGTGAAAGCGCGTCTGCAGGAAGCAGCACAGTTCGTGAGTCTTGATCAAATCTGCCTTAGCCCGCAGTGTGGCTTTGCCTCAACCGAAGAGGGCAACAGCCTGAGCGAAGAGCAGCAGTGGCAGAAGATTCGTCTGGTGGTCGATATAGCAAGAACAGTCTGGTAATGCTGTAAAGTTAGCCAAACAGGCGCGTAAATCGCGCCTTTTGTGCATCTGCAAGCTGATTTATGCAAAGAGATCTCTCGCGTCGAGGAAACATTTAGCAAATCATCTGAGGTGTTTTGCCGCTATTCCACCGTGATTCACTGCTTTATCTCACTATCTTGTTATATCCTTCTGGTTTTTCGATCCTGTATTGCCTTTCTTCGCTATAAACGTTCTAATTTGCGCCGTTGTCGATTTATCCCTCTGCGAACAGAAGAAAAGTAGATTAAATCACCTGCGCTTTAACGATTAGTCCCGCATAACACGCTGGTCTTGCCTGATAAGCCCTTGTTTTAGCGCATCCAGAGGACAACACGAACTCAACTTCCACCGCAACATCAGCTACAGGCAGTACAGAAGTTTATGACACATCGTTTAACCTCCAAGGATATCCTGGCGCTGGGCTTCATGACGTTTGCCCTGTTCGTTGGCGCAGGAAATATCATCTTCCCACCGATGGTGGGGATTCAGTCTGGCGAACACGTTTGGATTGCGGCTTTCGGCTTCCTGATTACGGCTGTTGGCTTACCGGTGATCACCGTCATCGCGCTGGCGCGTGTGGGCGGCGGCATTGATGCGCTGAGCTCGCCGATTGGTAAAGCCGCAGGCTTGCTGCTGGCGACCGTGTGTTACCTGGCTGTTGGCCCGCTGTTTGCCACGCCGCGTACCGCCACCGTTTCCTTTGCCGTAGGTATTGCACCGCTGACCGGCGACGGCACGCTGCCGCTGTTCATTTACAGCCTGATTTACTTCGCGCTGGTGATTGGCATCTCACTGTATCCGGGCAAACTGCTGGATACCGTCGGCCACTTCCTCGCTCCGCTGAAAATTCTGGCGCTGATTGTGCTCGGCGTTGCCGTGCTGATCTGGCCGGCCGGTGGCGTTTCGCCGGGCACCGAAGAGTATCAGCGTGCCGCCTTCTCCAGCGGTTTCGTTAATGGTTATCTGACCATGGATACGTTGGGAGCGCTGGTGTTCGGTATCGTCATCGTCAATGCGGCGCGCTCACGCGGTGTGGAAGATGCCAAATTGCTGACGCGCTATACCATGCTGGCGGGCATCATCGCCGGTATCGGTTTGACGCTGATTTACCTGACGCTGTTCAAACTCGGTAACGATAGCGGCGCATTAGTGGCGCAAAGCGCGAACGGTGCTGAAATTCTGCATGCTTATGTGCAGCAGACTTTCGGCGGCATGGGCAGCTTCTTCCTTGCGGCACTGATCTTCGTCGCCTGCATGGTGACGGCGGTGGGCCTGACCTGCGCCTGTGCAGAATTCTTTGCGCAATATGTTCCGCTGTCGTATAAAACGCTGGTATTTATTCTGGGTCTGTTCTCGATGGTGGTGTCGAATCTCGGTCTGAGCCATCTGATTCAGATTTCGATTCCGGTGCTGACGGCGATTTATCCGCCATGCATCGTGCTGGTGGTGCTGAGCTTCACGCTGAAGTTCTGGAACAAAAGTTCGCGTATTATCGCGCCGACCATGCTGGTAAGCCTGCTGTTCGGTATCGTTGATGCCATCAAAACCACCAGCTTTAAAGATGTGTTGCCGCTGTTCAGCCAGCATCTGCCGCTGGCCGATCAGGGACTTTCCTGGTTGCCGCCATCGCTGGCGATGCTGGTGATTGCCGCGGTAGTTGATCGGGCAAAAGGACGTGAGCAGGTCGCGGTTCATCAGTAAGCGACATTGCTGTTAATTCCAACCACGGGCTTGCCCGTGGTTTTTCATTTTCAAGGTACTGAGTGTTATGCAAGAAACCAATAAGCTCAAACGCGGACTGAGCACGCGCCACATTCGCTTTATGGCGCTGGGATCGGCGATTGGCACCGGGCTGTTTTACGGCTCGGCAGATGCCATCAAAATGGCGGGTCCAAGCGTGCTGCTGGCGTACATCATCGGCGGTGCGGTGGCGTACATCATCATGCGTGCGTTGGGGGAAATGTCGGTCAACAACCCGCAGGCCAGCTCCTTCTCGCGCTATGCGCAGGATTATCTTGGCCCGCTGGCCGGATACATCACCGGCTGGACCTACTGTTTTGAAATCCTGATTGTGGCGATTGCCGACGTAACGGCTTTTGGTATCTACATGGGCGTGTGGTTCCCCGATGTGCCGCACTGGATTTGGGTGCTGAGCGTGGTGCTGATTATCGGCGCCATCAACCTGATGAGCGTGAAAGTCTTTGGCGAAGTGGAGTTCTGGTTCTCCTTTTTCAAAGTCGCCACCATCATCATCATGATTCTCGCCGGCTTCGGCATGATTTTCTGGGGCATCGGCAACGGCGGCCAGCCGACCGGCATTCACAATCTGTGGACCAACGGCGGCTTCTTCGCGCACGGCATTGTCGGCATGCTGCTGTCACTGCAGATGGTGATGTTTGCCTACGGCGGCATTGAGATTATCGGGATTACTGCCGGTGAAGCGGAAGATCCGAAGACCTCGATTCCACGCGCCATCAACTCCGTACCGATGCGTATTCTGGTGTTCTACGTTGGTACGCTGTTCGTCATCATGTCGATTTATCCGTGGAATCAGGTGGGCACTTCTGGCAGTCCGTTCGTGCTGACCTTCCAGCATTTGGGGATTGCGGCGGCGGCATCAATTCTTAACTTCGTGGTGCTGACGGCGTCGCTGTCGGCGATTAACAGCGATGTGTTTGGCGTGGGGCGTATGCTGCACGGCATGGCGCAACAGGGCCACGCACCGAAGGTATTCCAGAAGGTTTCGAATCGCGGAATTCCGTGGGTGACCGTTTTGGTGATGATGCTGGCGATGCTGATTGCGGTGTATCTCAACTACCTGATGCCAGAGAAAGTGTTCCTGGTGATCGCCTCGCTGGCGACCTTTGCTACCGTTTGGGTGTGGATCATGATTCTGCTGTCGCAGATCGCCTTCCGCCGCAAGATTGGCAAAGAGCAAGCCGGTAAGCTGGATTTTGCCATGCCGGGCGGTAGCGCCACCGCATGGTTCGGCGTGCTGTTCCTGGCCTTCATTATTGGGCTGATTGGTTACTTCCCGGATACGCGCGTGTCGCTGTACGTTGGTTTTGCGTGGATTGCGCTGCTATTACTGGCGTGGCCGCTAGTGAAAAAGCGTAAAAGCTGATGATATTGTAAGGTCGCCATTGATGGCGACCTTTTTTATCGATGACGATTAAAAATAATATTAAAAAATAATCACGCCATCCCGAAATAATAAAATGCCGAAAAATATCTCGGCGCATCCTGGCGCCGAAAAAGAACAACAAAAAAGGAGAAAATAAGTATTACTAAGGGATGTTTGACTTGCGCAGCATATCGTATTTTTATTGATGCCGGGATGTTTAAGAAAAAAAGAGAAAATTCTCACTTCGGAATAGAATATTACTTACAGCGCGCTTAAGTAATTTTGCATGAAGGTTAAGTTCGCATAAATTAACGAACTTAACCGATTACGGAAATTATAACGATAAATGCCCAGGCAGCAGCGCTTTCAGCTGCGGATAAATCACCGCATTAGCCAGCAGCACCGGATTGCCGTTCTGCAAGCCGTGATTAGCCAGATAATCGTTGGTAATGCCGCCCGCTTCGCGCATCAGCACAATGCCCGGCAAGCCATCCCACGGATTCATATGCGCTTCGTAGTAACCAATTAAGCGACCGGCCGCCGCCCATGCACTCATCAACGCCCCCGAGCCGTTGCGGATAAACATGCCGCCCTGCGCCAGTAATGCGCTGATAAAAGTGGTCAGCGGTTCAATCGGTTGGCTGTTGGAGCTGCTCAGACCAAGCAATCCCTGATCGAGCTGCTGCGCGCTGTGCGCCTGAATGCGCTTATCATTAACCCAAGCACCTTTGCCGCGGCAGGCGTGAAAGGTTTCATGATGATTGGGATCGCACACCACACCAATCACCGCTTCGTTTTCACAAACGATCGCCAGCGATACGCACCAGTTGTGCAAGCCGTTAAGAAAGCTGCTGGTGCCATCAATCGGATCGAGCACCCAGATAAAGCGTGCGCCAGCAGTATTGCCGCCGCTCTCTTCACCCAACACCGCATCGTCAGGAAAGCGTTCGTGGATCAGATGCTTGACCAAGGCCTCAACGTTGCGATCGGCTTCGCTGACCACATCCTGCAGATCTTTCTTATGCTCAACCACTAATTGATGACGTTGTTGATACCAGGATAGAGCCCGGCTGGCGGCGGTTTTGGCAACATCACAGGCGAAATGATAACGTGCGTCGAGTTCGGTAAGCGAAGCTGATGACATCTTTCCCTCTTATGATTTTCAGGCTGGCGAAGCAACAACAGACGCCAAAAATGGCGTATTGGCTGTGTGACGAAGTTAACAAAAGTTAAGAAAGGCTTCATTAAGCCGCAGATGGCTGCGCGTGACAAGAGGGGGAAAAGCCCGCCAGTGAAATTTTTCTTCTTACTGGCGGGTAATACGGGATGAAGCCTTAGTGGCGGGTTCTTACGCCAATTTGACGCATGTCATTACCGGTTGGCGATTGATGGACGCGCAGACCAAAAGTAGGTAGCACCGCGTAAATATGGTCAAAGATATCCGCTTGAATATTCTCGTACTCTTTCCACACCGTGGTGTTGGTGAACACATACACTTCCAGCGGCAGACCGTTTTCACCTGGCGCTAACTGCCGCACCATTAACGTCATCTCTTTGTGAATACGCGGATGCTGCTCCAGCCAGCTCTGCAGCCAGACGCGGAAGGTACCGATATTCGTCAGGCGGCGACCGTTGAGTGGCGAATCTAAATCACAGCCCAGTTGCGCATTCCATGCGGCCACTTCTTCGCTTTTGCTATCCAGATACGGTGCCAGCAGATGCGCACTTTTCAGCTGCTGCATCATGGCATCATCAAGGAAGCCAATACTGGTGGTATCAATATGAATGCTGCGCTTAATGCGACGCCCACCGGATTCCGACATGCCGCGCCAGTTTTTAAAGGAGTCGGAAATTAAGGCGTAAGCGGGAATGGTAACAATGGTGTTATCCCAGTTGCGCACTTTTACCGTGGTTAAAGAAATATCGATGACCGCACCGTCCGCGCCATATTTCGGCATTTCCAGCCAGTCATTCATTTTCAGCATATTATTGGCCGCTAACTGAATACCGGCCACCAGACCCAGAATTGGATCTTTAAATACCAGCATCAGCACCGCGGTCATGGCACCGAGTCCGGTGATCAATACGCCGGGCGATTTACCCAACAGCAGCGAAATAATCATGATTACCATTAAAATGGCGGCGATCAATTTCACGCTCTGGATAATACCGCGCAGCGGCAATTGCTGTGCCAGCATGCTGTTCGCGCTGAGCTGCTGCAGTAAATCCAGCAAGGAGAACAACATCAGCAGGGCGAAGATCATCATCCACAGCTGGGCGAAAATCAGCAGCGCTGCATAGATCTGAGCACTGTCGTGCAGGAAGAGTTCAGTCTGTAATTTGAATAGCACACCTTGCATCAGCCAGACGCTGCGGCTAAACAGGCGACTGTTAATCAGCGCTTTTGGCCACTGACGGCTACTTTTCTCGGTGTAGCGACGCAGCAGCGGCAAGATAGCGCGGTGCAGAATGGCGTGAGTAAGCAGTGAGATGGCAAAGATAATGGCAATCACTATCCCCAACGCCAGGATGTGCGTGTAGCTAAGACCGGCTTCTGCGAGCCGGTTGGCAATAAGATGCTGCATGAGATTTCCCTGAGTGTGACGAAGATTAAGGTCACGCAGGGTAGGTGATGGGAAATTTCCCGTCCAACAGACGGGTCTTGAATTACCTAATATTACAATTCCTGCGCGCGCGCGGCGGCCATTAAGCGCGGATAAAACTGGAAGAACAGCGGCTCAAGTTGCTCGTAGTGATCAACAAAATCCTGATAGGAGTCGCGCAGCGCGGCTAAGCGCGGACGGCGATGCGCCATGCCGTTGAGCACGCGTGCCAGCCGCGTTGGTTCGGCATAGTGCTCAAACCAGCGTTCGCGCCACATCACTGCGTTCAGCTCGATGAAACCTTCCGGCGTGCCCGCCAGCTGCGGCACGATGTTTTGTTCAGCCGCCGCGGTAAACGCCACCAGCGACTGCGTTGGGTGGAATTCATCCCAGTGTAGCGCGAGGAAGTGGTCCCAAATCACGTCGAGCGTGATGGGGGCCACGCGGCGCGTTTCCGGACGAAATAGCGCACGCGCAATCCGCACTTCGGGCAGGTTATCGGTCAGGGCGTCGAGGCGACGATGCATGGCAATGCCATCCACCACCGATGCAGGCCATTGTGATTGCACGTTGCCGCGTACGAAATCGGCCATGAGATTGCCCAGCAGAGAGCTGTTAGCCAGCTGCGCCAGGTGAAGGTGAGCGAGAAAGTTCATGGCGCATTATATACACGTCATACTTCAAGTTACAGGTGCGGGAGCTGCTCTCGTTTGCCGCCTGCCTGTACCTCGAATTATTTTGTGTATTCGCAGAATCACAGAAGCGCAGCCAGTTGTTCAGAATTTGCCGCTTTTCCGCTAGACTATGCCGCCTGATTTTAAGTCCTGAAGAAGTGAAGCATGCGCGTAGCCGATTTTACCTTTGAGTTGCCAGAATCCTTAATCGCCCACTATCCGCAGGCGCAGCGAAGCGGTTGCCGCTTGCTGTCGCTGGATGGTCCAAGCGGCGCGTTAAGCCACGGCGTATTTACAGACGTGATGGATAAGCTCAATCCGGGCGATCTGCTGGTGTTCAACAACACCCGCGTGATTCCGGCGCGCGTCTTTGGGCGTAAAGCCAGCGGCGGCAAAATCGAGATGCTGGTTGAGCGCATGCTGGACGATAAGCGCGTGCTGGCGCACGTGCGCGCCTCCAAAGCGCCCAAGCCGGGCGCAGCGCTGCTGCTGGGCGATGACGAAAGTGTCAAAGCCACGATGGTGGCGCGCCATGACACACTGTTTGAGATCGCCTTCGAAGACGATCGCGCGGTGCTGGATATTCTCAACAGCGTCGGCCATATGCCGCTGCCGCCGTATATTGATCGTCCGGATGAAGATGCTGACCGTGAGCTGTACCAGACCGTGTACGGCGTGCGTCCCGGCGCCGTCGCCGCACCGACCGCCGGTTTGCACTTTGACGAGCCGCTGCTGGAAGCGCTGAAAGCTAAAGGCGTCGAGATGGCGTTTGTCACACTGCACGTCGGTGCCGGGACTTTCCAGCCGGTGCGCGTTGAAACCATCGAGGATCACATCATGCATGCCGAATACGCGGAAGTGCCGCAGGATGTGGTGGATGCGGTGCTGGCGTGTAAAGCACGCGGCAACAAAGTGGTCGCCGTGGGCACCACCTCAGTACGTTCGCTGGAGAGCGCCGCGAAGGCCAGCCAGGATGCGCTGATTGCACCCTTCTTCGATGACACACAGATTTTCATCTATCCCGGCTATCACTATCAGGTGATCGATGCGCTGATCACCAACTTCCATCTGCCGGAATCGACCCTGATTATGCTGGTTTCGGCCTTTGCTGGTTATCAGCACACCATGGCGGCTTATCACAGCGCGGTGGCAGAGCAGTACCGTTTCTTTAGCTACGGGGATGCGATGTACATCACCCGTAATCCACAAGCGCCTGACGAAAGCGTCGGCGCATAATTGAATCAGACTGTTTCTCTGATCAGAGGTTAATGTGAAATTTGAATTAGATACTACCGACGGGCGCGCGCGCCGTGGCCGTCTGGTCTTTGATCGTGGCGTTGTTGAAACCCCAGCATTTATGCCCGTGGGCACTTACGGCACGGTGAAAGGCATGACGCCGGAAGAAGTGAAAGAGACCGGCGCGCAGATCCTGCTCGGCAACACCTTCCACCTGTGGCTGCGCCCAGGTCAGGAGATCATGAAACTGCACGGCGACCTGCACGATTTCATGAACTGGCAAGGACCGATCCTTACCGATTCCGGCGGCTTCCAGGTGTTCAGCCTTGGCGATATCCGTAAGATCACCGAAGCGGGCGTGCACTTCCGTAACCCGATCAACGGCGATCCGATTTTCCTCGATCCGGAAAAGTCGATGGAGATTCAGTTCGATCTCGGTTCTGACGTGGTGATGATCTTCGACGAATGTACGCCATATCCGGCGGATTGGGATTACGCCAAACGTTCGATGGAGATGTCGTTGCGCTGGGCACAACGCAGCCGCGATCGCTTCGATTCACTCGGCAATAAAAATGCATTATTTGGCATTATTCAGGGTGGTGTTTACGAAGATTTACGAGATGTCTCGGTTAAAGCTCTGGTAGAGATTGGCTTTGATGGGTACGCTGTGGGCGGCCTGGCGGTGGGTGAACCTAAAGAGGACATGCACCGAATCCTGGAGCACGTCTGTCCGCAAATTCCGCAAGACAAACCGCGTTATTTGATGGGCGTCGGCAAGCCAGAAGATCTGGTGGAAGGCGTTCGCCGCGGTATCGATATGTTTGACTGCGTTATGCCAACGCGCAATGCGCGCAATGGTCATCTGTTTGTTACCGATGGCGTGGTGAAAATTCGTAATGCCCGGTATAAAGATGACACCGCAACGCTGGATGCAGAGTGTGATTGTTACACCTGTCGCAATTATAGCCGCGCCTACTTGCATCATCTTGATCGCTGTAACGAAATACTGGGCGCACGCCTGAATACGATTCACAATCTGCGCTATTACCAGCGTTTGATGGCCGGTTTACGTAAGGCTATCGAAGAGGGTAAATTAGAGCACTTTGTTAGCGAGTTCTACCAACGGACGGGGAAGGCGGTTCCTCCGCTGAACGTCTGATAATTCATCAATGAGGGAAATTTAATGAGCTTTTTCATTTCTGACGCCGTAGCCGCAGCAGGCGCACCGTCTCAGGGAAGTCCGTATTCTCTGGTGATCATGCTGGTGGTATTTGGTCTGATCTTCTACTTCATGATTCTGCGTCCACAGCAGAAGCGTACTAAAGATCACAAGAAACTGATGGATTCCATCTCTAAAGGTGATGAAGTGCTGACCAGCGGTGGTTTAGTTGGCCGTGTGACCAAAGTGGCAGAAACTGGCTATGTTTCTATTGCCCTGAACGACACCACTGAAGTAGTTGTTAAACGTGATTTCGTGGCCGCCGTTCTGCCGAAAGGTACTTTGAAGGCGCTGTAATTTTTTCTTCCCGAAGGGAACTGCCGTGTTAAACCGTTATCCTTTGTGGAAGTACATCATGCTGGTCGTCGTGATTCTCGTCGGCCTGCTCTATGCGCTTCCTAACCTTTATGGTGAGGATCCGGCCGTTCAGATCACTGGTGCGCGCGGTGGCGCCGCCAGTGAGCAAACGTTGGATCAGATCCAGACCGTATTAAAACAAGACAATATCGAGAGCAAATCCCTCGCTCTGGAAAATGGTGCCATTCTGGCCCGCTTTGCAACGCAGGATGGACAGCTGCGCGCGCGTGATGCACTCACCAGCGCGCTGGGCGAAGACTACATTGTGGCCCTTAACCTTGCGCCGGCAACGCCTCGCTGGCTGAGCATGCTGTCCGCGGAACCGATGAAACTCGGTCTTGATCTGCGCGGCGGCGTTCACTTCCTGATGGAAGTGGATATGGATACGGCTCTGGGCAAACTGCAAGAGCAGAACGCCGACAGCCTGCGCAGCGATCTGCGCGACAAAAGCATTCCGTATACCACCGTTAATAAAATCGCGAACTATGGCGTAGAAGTGCGTTTCCGTGACGGCGCCAGCCGTGATGCGGCAATCAGCTACTTGTCTACTCGCCACCGTGATCTGGTGATCTCAAGCCAGGGCAGCGATGCGCTGCGTGCGGTGATGAGTGATGCGCGTCTGAGCGAAGCGCGTGAATATGCGGTGCAGCAAAACATCACCATTCTGCGTAACCGTGTGAACCAGCTCGGCGTTGCCGAACCGCTGGTGCAGCGTCAGGGTTCTGACCGCATCGTGGTGGAACTGCCGGGTATTCAGGACACCGCGCGCGCGAAAGAGATTCTGGGCGCAACTGCCACGCTGGAATTCCGTCTGGTGAACACCAGCGTGGATCCAACCGCAGCGGCCAGCGGCCGTGTGCCCGGCGATTCGGAAGTGAAGAAAACCCGCGACGGGCAGCCAGTGGTGCTGTACAAGCGTGTGATTCTGACCGGTGATCACATCACTGATTCCACGTCGAGCATGGATGAGTACAACCAGCCGCAGGTGAACATTTCACTGGATGGCGCGGGCGGCAACATGATGTCCAACTTCACCAAGGACAACATCGGTAAGCCGATGGCGACCCTGTTTGTGGAGTACAAAGACAGCGGTAAGAAAGATGCCAACGGCCGGTCGATTCTGGTGAAACAGGAAGAAGTGATTAACGTGGCGAACATTCAGTCGCGCCTCGGTAACAGCTTCCGTATCACCGGTATCAATAATGCAAACGAAGCACGTCAGCTGTCGCTGCTGCTGCGCGCGGGTGCGTTGATTGCGCCAATCCAGATTGTAGAAGAGCGTACTATCGGCCCAACCATGGGTCAGCAGAACATCACACAAGGCCTCGAAGCCTGCCTGTGGGGTTTGATTGCCTCGATCCTGTTCATGGTGGTGTTCTACAAGAAGTTTGGTCTTATCGCTACCAGCGCGCTGCTGTGTAACCTGGTGCTGATTGTCGGCATCATGTCACTGCTGCCAGGCGCGACGCTCACCATGCCGGGTATTGCCGGTATCGTGCTGACGCTGGCGGTTGCGGTCGATGCTAACGTGTTGATTAACGAACGTATTAAAGAAGAGTTGCGTAACGGACGCTCGGTACAGCAGGCGATTCATGAAGGCTATAAAGGCGCCTTCTCCAGTATCGTCGATGCCAACGTCACTACGCTGATCAAAGTTATCATTCTTTATGCGGTCGGTACCGGTTCAATCAAAGGCTTTGCGATTACTACGGCTATCGGTATCGCAACCTCAATGTTTACCGCTATCGTCGGCACCCGTGCCATCGTTAACCTGGTGTACGGCGGCAAACGCATCAACAAGCTGTCTATCTGAGGAGTGCGTTGTGGCACAGGAATATAGTATTGAGCAGCTAAACCACGGTCGTAAAGTCGTCGACTTTATGCGCTGGGATAAGCTGGCTTTCATCATCTCCGGTCTGCTGATTGTGGCATCTATCGTCATTGTCGGTGTGCGAGGCTTCAACTGGGGCCTCGACTTTACCGGCGGAACGGTGATTGAGATTAACCTGGAAAAACCAGCGGATCTCGACGCGCTGCGTGAAGGTTTGGTGAAAGCGGGCTTTGAAGAGCCGCTGGTGCAGAACTTTGGTAGCAGCCGTGATGTGATGGTGCGTATGCCTCCGGCCACCGGCAATGCCGGCACCGAACTGGGCAATAAAGTGCTGGCTTCCATTAGCCAGACCACGCAGCAGAACGCTACCGTGAAACGTATCGAGTTCGTTGGCCCAAGCGTGGGTAGCGATCTGGCGCAGGCCGGTGCGATGGCGCTTCTGTCAGCGCTGATTGCGATTTTGATCTACATCGGCTTCCGCTTTGAGTGGCGTTTAGCGCTCGGCACCGTACTGGCGCTGGCGCACGATGTGATCATCACCTGTGGCATTTTGTCGCTGGCGCACGTCGAAATCGACCTGACGATAGTCGCTTCATTGATGTCGGTAATTGGTTACTCGCTTAACGATAAGATCGTGGTATCCGACCGTATTCGTGAGAACTTCCGCAAGATCCGCCGCGGTTCTTCTTACGACATCACTAACGTGTCGCTGACCCAGACGCTGAGCCGTACCTTGATCACCTCCATCACCACGCTGGCGATGATCATGATCCTGTTCGTGTTTGGTGGTGCGTTGCTGAAAGGTTTCTCACTGACCATGCTGATCGGTGTCACCATTGGTACCATTTCATCGATTTATGTCTCTTCAGCGCTGGCGCTGAAACTCGGCATGAAGCGTGAACATATGCTGGTACAGAAAGTGGAAAAAGAGGGCGCAGATCAGCCTTCGATTCTGCCGTAACGCGGAGTCAGAAAGTAAACGGGCTGCCATTGGCAGCCCGTTTTTTTATGCCTGTCGATCAGGGCGTGGTTTTCGTCGCTGGAGGCTCAACATCGTGCACGCGCACGTAGCCGAGTTGCTCCGGAGTTAACCCGCTGAGTCGCAGCGGTACGCTAACGGAACTGCGCGGCATTAACTGTGCAGGAACCTCGATGGTCTGGCTCAGGCTGCCCGCGCTAAGCGGTTTGCCGCTGGCCGGATCCATTTCGCCCCATACCACGGTCGCGCGCAGTGCCGGAATCGGCTGATCATCGGTTGAGCGGATATTCAGATTGGCGCGACTGCCGCTGGCTTCACCCGCCACCTGCGAGAGTGACAAACGCAATTTACCTAGCTGCGTCTGTAACTCCACCGGCGTATTGGCTTGCGGCAACAGCCACGCGCCCTGGGTGGATTGGCTGTTCAGCTGTCCCTGAATCTCCAGCGCCGTTGCCTGATTGGTCAGCTTGCGCATCTGCTGATTAAGCTGACTCACCTCCTGATGCAACTCTTTGACCTGCGGTGAAACCGGCGTTGAACTGCAACCACTGAGAACCAGCAAAGAGAGTGCTGCCGGAGCCCAAAACGTCCTGATCGTCATGCAATGTCCTTTCTTTATTCGGGAATTCGTAAAACCTGGCCAGGGTAGATCTTATCAGGATGCGTCAGCATTGGCTTGTTCGCTTCGAAAATCTTGTTGTATTCATTAGGATTTCCGTAGACCTCTTTCGATACCGCACTCAAGGTATCGCCTTTTTTCACGGTATAGAATTTCGCGGGCGTAGCGGCATCGCTGGCGGTGACCTTGTCATCCACCTTGGTGATGCCCGCGACGTTACCGGCGGCCACCAGAATCTTCTCTTTTAACTCCTGAGAGATGCCATCACCAGTCACAGTAACGGTATCGCCTTTGACATCCACCTTGACCTTATCGCTGTCGGGCAAACCGAGTTTGTTGATGTGATCCTGCAATTTCTTGCTGGCATCGTCGCCGCCGCCACTGACGGCATCCCACAGTTTTTCTCCAGCATCTTTCACGAAATCAAACAGACCCATACATCCTCCAGATTTTTATGATGTTGGCCGCCTTGCTGGCGGCTCTTTAAGCGTAGTGGTTTTTTGCCTGTGGTCATGTAGGTGATGTCTTGCATTTGGCTTAACGTCACAAACGGGGATTCACACATTATGTGCCACACACATACATTTTGTGGCGCGATCGCGCTACACTGTGTGGCCTATTTATCTCGCATCAGGAAGCCTCATGCATTGCCCATTCTGCTCCGCTGTGGACACCAAAGTGATTGATTCTCGTCTGGTTAGTGAAGGATCGTCGGTGCGTCGCCGTCGTCAGTGTCTGGTGTGTCATGAGCGTTTTACCACCTTTGAAGTGGCAGAGTTGGTGATGCCGCGCGTGGTAAAAAGCAACGATGTGCGTGAACCCTTCAATGAAGACAAGCTCAGCAGCGGCATGATTAAGGCGCTGGAAAAACGCCCCGTCAGCGCCGATGCGGTTGAAAGCGCGGTCAATCATATTAAAACTCAGCTGCGTGCCACCGGTGAACGCGAAGTGCCAAGCGCACTGATCGGCAATCTGGTGATGGATGAGCTGAAAAAGCTCGATAAAGTGGCCTACATTCGCTTTGCCTCGGTCTATCGCAGCTTCGAAGATATTCGCGATTTTGGTGAAGAGATCGCCCGCCTACAGGACTAATCCATGACTGACGAACGCTATATGGCGCGCGCGCTGGAACTGGCGCGGCGCGGACGCTTTACCACCACACCTAACCCCAACGTCGGCTGCGTGATTGTGCGCGAGGGCGAGATTGTCGGCGAAGGCTGGCATCAGCGCGCCGGCGAACCGCATGCCGAAGTGCATGCGCTGCGTATGGCGGGCGAACGAGCTGCTGGCGCAACCGCGTATGTCACGCTGGAACCTTGTAGCCACCATGGACGCACGCCGCCGTGCTGCGATGCGCTGATTGCCGCAGGCGTGACGCGCGTGGTCGCCGCGATGCAGGATCCCAATCCGCAGGTGGCAGGACGTGGACTCTACCGTTTACAGCAGGCGGGCATCGACGTCAGTCATGGCCTGATGATGAACGAAGCGGAAGCGCTGAACCGGGGTTTTCTCAAACGTATGCGGACCGGATTCCCGTGGATCCAGCTGAAACTCGGCGCATCCCTTGATGGCCGCACCGCCATGGCGAGTGGCGAAAGTCAGTGGATCACCTCCGCGGCCGCAAGGCGCGATGTGCAACGTTTACGCGCCCAGAGTTCAGCTATTCTTAGCACCAGCGCCACGGTGTTGGCTGACAATTCGTCGCTCACGGTACGCTGGAGTGAATTGAATGAAGAGGTGCGTGCGCAGCTTGATGAAAGCCAGCTGCGTCAGCCGGTGCGCGTGGTGATTGATAGCCAACAGCGCGTCACGCCGCAACACCGACTGATCGACCAGCCAGGCGAAACCTGGCTGATGCGCAGCGAGCCCGATCAACACGCGTGGCCCGCCAGCGTGACCCAGATTGCGGTGCCCCAGCGTGGTGAACAGCTTGATTTGGTCGCGATGATGATGTTGCTCGGCCAGCGCCAGATCAACAGCGTGTGGGTGGAAGCGGGTGCCGGATTAGCGGGTGCTTTGCTGCAAGCGGGCCTGGTGGATGAGCTGATTGTTTACATGGCGCCAAAGCTGTTAGGAAATGCCGCACGCGGCCTGTGCACGCTGCCCGGACTGGAACAGCTGGCCGATGCGCCGGCCCTGAATTTTAGCGATGTGCGCTTGGTTGGCGAGGACCTGCGCCTGACGCTGACGCCGCGCTGAAAGCGCGCGGAAAAGCCTGAGCGCGTCGCCAAAGAGTATGATAGAATCCGCCCCCTTCTGCGGGGCCATAAAACAACCCAAAGGATATGTATGAAAGTTATCGAAGCTCCTGTTGCCACGCCTGATGCAAACATTGCCATCGTAATTGCGCGTTTTAACAACTTCATTAATGACAGCCTGCTGGACGGCGCGATTGACGCACTTAAGCGCATCGGCCAGGTGAAAGCAGATAACATCACCGTTGTCTGGGTTCCAGGTGCATACGAACTGCCGCTGGCAGCACGCGCACTGGCGAAAGCCGGTAAGCACGACGCCATTGTTGCGTTGGGCACTGTCATCCGTGGCGGCACCGCACATTTCGAATATGTGGCCGGTGAAGCCAGCTCGGGCATTGCGCACGTCGCGATGACCAGCGAAATCCCGGTGACCTTCGGCGTGTTGACCACTGAAAATATCGAGCAGGCGATTGAACGCGCCGGCACGAAAGCAGGTAATAAAGGTGCCGAAGCGGCCCTGACTGCACTCGAAATGATCAACGTATTGAAAGCCATCAAAGCCTGATTTTTGTAAGGGGAATTTTGTGAAACCTGCTGCTCGTCGTCGCGCCCGTGAGTGCGCTGTCCAGGCGCTTTACTCCTGGCAGCTGTCTAAGAACGACATTGCCGATGTGGAATACCAGTTTCTGGCGGAACAAGACGTCAAAGACGTCGATATTAGCTATTTCCGCGAATTGCTGGCCGGTGTGGCGACTAACAGCGCGTACCTGGACGGTCTGATGAAGCCTTACCTGTCGCGTCAGCTGGAAGAGCTGGGCCAGGTAGAAAAAGCCATCCTGCGTATTTCGCTGTATGAGCTGAGCAAGCGTTCTGATGTGCCGTATAAAGTGGCCATCAACGAAGGCATCGAGTTGGCAAAAGTGTTTGGTGCTGAAGACAGCCACAAATTCGTCAACGGTGTGCTCGACAAAGCTGCCCCGCAAATTCGACCAAACAAAAAATAGCGTTAAAGGCCGGTTATCCGGCCTTTTTCTCATTGAGACCTGACTTATGTCTTGTGGTGAATTCGAACTGATTGCACGTTACTTTAACCGCGTCACCAGCTCCCGCCGCGATGTGGAGAAAGGAATTGGTGACGACTGCGCGTTACTTAACGTGCCAGAAAAACAGACACTTGCCATCAGCACCGACACGCTGGTTGCAGGCGTCCACTTCTTACGTGATATCCATCCCGCCGATCTCGGCTACAAAGCCGTCGCCGTTAATCTCAGTGATTTAGCCGCCATGGGCGCCGATCCGGCCTGGCTGACGCTGGCATTAACGCTGCCTGAAATCGATGAACCGTGGGTGGCGGCCTTTAGCGACAGCCTGTTTGAGCTGCTGGATTATTACGATATGCAGCTGATTGGTGGCGATACCACGCGCGGACCGCTGAGCATGACGCTCGGCATTCACGGTTTAGTGCCAGTGGGAAGGGCGCTGAAACGTTCGGGCGCGAAGCCAGGCGACTGGATCTTTGTCACCGGCACCTTGGGTGACAGCGCGGCCGGTTTGTCGCTGCTGCAGCATCGCCATCGCCTGAACGATCCGGCGGTGCACGAAGCGTTGATCAAACGCCATTTGCGTCCAATGCCGCGCGTGCTGCAAGGCCAGGCGCTGCGGGGGCTGGCAACCTCGGCGATCGATATCTCTGATGGCCTGATTTCCGATCTCGGCCATGTGCTGACCGCCAGCCGCGTTGGCGCTCGCATCAATCTCGACGCGTTACCGCTTTCAGCTGCCCTGCGCGATCACTTCGAGCCTGAACTGGTGCTGAAATGGGCGTTGAGCGGCGGCGAAGATTACGAGCTGTGCTTTACCGTGCCAGAAGTGAACCGTGGCGCGATCGACGTGGCGCTCGGCCATTTTGGTGTGCCTTATACCTGTATTGGGCAGATTGCACCCGAATCGGAAGGGCTGAGTTTGCTGGAGAACGGCAAGCCACGCAGTGTAGATGTGAAAGGGTTTGATCACTTCGGCGCGAAGTAAATTGCCCTCACCCTAACCCTCTCCCACAAGTGGGAGAGGGGACAATTAGGTAGGGACTGCTCGTTCTGCTCCAACAAGTGAGAGAAGGAACGATTAGGTGGGTACTGCACGTTCTGCTCCCTCGCCCGCTTGCGGGAGAGGGCTGGGGTGAGGGGAATGGTCTACCTTACTCAAACCCTACCACCGGATGCGGTTGATATACCGTTTCCAGCTCGGCAATCTCATTCTCACTTAATTCAACATCCACCGCTTTCACCAGCTCGGCGAACTGTTGCTCGCGCGAAGCGCCAATGATCGGCGCGGTGACCGCCGGTTTATGTAATAGCCACGCCAGCGCCACCTGCGCGCGCGTCACGCCTTTATCGGCGGCTACATTAGCCAGACGCTCGGCAATTGCCGCATCGTTCTCTTCGGTGCCGGTATACAGCTTCTCCATCACATTATCCGATACCGAACGTGCGGTGGTTTCGCCCCATGGACGCGTGAGTTTACCGCGCGCCAGCGGGCTCCACGGCAGCACCGCGATCCCTTCGCGCTGACACAGCGGATGCATGTCATTCTCTTCCTCACGCTGAATCAGGTTGTACTGATCCTGCATGCTGACAAAGCGCGCCCAGTTATTTTGCTTTTGCAGTTCCAGCGCCTGAGCAAACTGCGATGCGTGCATTGATGATGCGCCGATGTAACGCGCCTTGCCGGATTTCACCACTTCATGCAGCGCTTCCAGCGTCTCTTCAATCGGCGTGGCGTAATCCCAGCGGTGAATCTGCAGCAGATCGACATATTCCATACCAAGGCGCGTCAGGCTGTCATCAATCGATTGCAGGATATTCTGACGCGACAAGCCTTGTGACAGATTACTCAGCGGGAAATAGACCTTGGTGGCGACCACAACCTGATCGCGGCGGGCAAAATCTTTCAGCGCCCGGCCCACGATCTCTTCGCTGCTGCCATCGGAATAGCTGTTAGCGGTATCGAAGAAGTTGATGCCGGCCTCCAGCGCCTGCTTGATCAACGGTCGGCTGCTCTCTTCAGGCAGCGTCCACGCGTGATTGCCGCGCGTGGGATCGCCGTAAGTCATGCAGCCTAAACAGAGACGTGAAACCTGTAAGTCGGTTTGGCATAGGGGAATAATTTTCATCTATTTGGGCTCCTGCTCTTATGCTTGAGGGAAATCGTTCCCTAAGCATAGCAGCAGGCTCGCTCACCGGGCGGTGAGCGAGTCGGGCAGATTACTGGGCGAGCCAGTCAGTGATTTGCTGCTGAATACCGGCGGCATCCAGCTGATAATCCTGACGTACTTCTTCCTGCGTACCTTGCGGGATGAACTCATCCGGCAGGCCGAGGTTGAGCACTGGCACGCGCAAGCGTTTTGCCATCACGTACTCGTTGACACCGCTGCCGGCGCCGCCTTTGATGGCGCCTTCTTCCAGCGTAACCAGCGAATCGTGGCTGGCCGCCAGCTCGGCAATCAGTGCTTCATCGAGTGGCTTCACAAAACGCATATCCACCAGCGTGGCATTCAGCGCTTCCGCAGCGGCAGCGGCTTCTGGCAGCAAAGTACCGAAGTTAAGGATCGCCAGCTTTTCGCCGCGACGCTTCACTATACCTTTGCCCAGCGGCAAGCTCGCCAGCGGTTCCAGCGTTGCGCCGGTGCCGGTACCGCGCGGGTAACGCACCGCACTTGGGCCATCCTGATAGTGATATCCGGTATAAAGCATCAGACGACATTCGTTTTCATCGCTTGGCGTCATGATCACCATCTCTGGCACGCAGCGTAAGAACGCGATATCAAATGCGCCCTGATGAGTTTGACCATCCGCGCCGACAATACCGCCGCGATCGATAGCAAACAGCACCGGCAATTTCTGGATGGCGACATCGTGGATCAGCTGATCGTAGGCGCGCTGCAGGAAGGTCGAGTAGATCGCCACAACCGGTTTGTAACCACCAATCGCCATACCCGCCGCGAACGTTACCGCGTGCTGCTCGGCAATCGCCACATCAAAATATTGCTGCGGATAGTCGCGTGAGTAACTCACCATGCCCGAACCTTCGCGCATCGCTGGCGTGACCGCCATCAGGCGCGGATCGTCAGCCGCCATTTCGCTCAGCCAGTTGCCGAAAATCTTCGAGTAGCTTGGCAAGCCCGGCACGCTTTTCGGCAGCGCCAGGCTGGCGGGATCGAACTTCGGTACCGCATGCCAGGTAATCGGATCTTCTTCCGCCGGGGCATAACCTTTGCCCTTTTTGGTCATGATGTGCAGGAACTGCGGACCTTTCAGATCGCGCATGTTCTTCAGCGTGCTCACCAGCGTCAGCACGTCGTGACCATCTACCGGGCCGATGTAGTTAAAGCCCAGCTCTTCAAACAGCGTACCCGGCACCACCATGCCTTTCAGGTGCTCTTCTGTGCGCTTCACCAGCTCTTTAATCGGCGGCAAACCGCCCAATACACGCTTGCCGCCTTCGCGCAGGCGTGAATAGGTTTTCCCGGAGAGAATCTGTGCCAGGCGATTGTTGAGTGCACCCACGTTCTCGGAGATCGACATCTCGTTGTCGTTGAGGATCACCAGCATATCCGGCTTGATGTCACCGGCGTGGTTCATGGCTTCAAACGCCATGCCAGCGGTTATCGCGCCATCGCCAATAATACAGGCGGTGCGGCGGCCTTTGCCTTCACGTTCGGCGGCAACAGCCATGCCGAGCCCGGCGCTGATCGAGGTGGAGGAGTGACCTACGCTCAGCACGTCGTACTCACTCTCACCGCGCCACGGGAACGGATGCAGGCCATTTTTCTGGCGGATGGTGCCGATACGATCGCGGCGTCCGGTCAGAATTTTGTGCGGATAGGCCTGATGTCCCACGTCCCACACCAGATGATCAAAGGGGGTGTTATAAACATAATGCAGCGCCACTGTTAGCTCGACGACGCCCAGACCCGATGCAAAGTGGCCGGAAGATCGGCTCACGCTATCCAGCAGATACTGACGCAGTTCGTCACACAGCTCCGGAAGTTTTTCTTTCGGTAATAAACGTAATTCCTGAACCGTGTTGGCTAACGCCAGTGTCGGGTATTTTGCAATATCAAAACTCATCAGAGACTCATTATGAAAGTTATTTATCGCGTTCAATTATGAAGCTTGCCAGCGCTTGTAAGGCGAGTGTGTTGTAAGACTGTGCCGCCAGAATATCGAGCGCGCCGAGCGCCTCTTGATAAAGATCCCAGGCTTTACTGCGGGCATTTTCCAGCCCCATCAATGAAGGATAGGTGCTTTTACCCAATGCCTGATCCGCGCCCTGTGTTTTTCCTAACACGGCGGTATCGCCGACCACATCGAGGATGTCATCCTGCACCTGAAACGCCAGTCCGATGGCATTGGCGTAGGTATCCAGTAGCGGCATCGCGGCGCGGCCACGATCGCCGGCGGCTAATGCGCCAAGACGTACCGCGGCGCGAATTAACGCGCCGGTTTTATGGCGGTGAATCTGTTCCAGCTGCGCCAGACCGATGCTTTTGCCTTCCGCTGCCAAATCCAGTGCCTGACCGCCGCACATGCCTGCCACGCCGCTGGCCTGCGCCAGTTCGGAAATCATCGCAATACGCGCGTCGGCGCTGACGCCAGGCATCGACTGGTCGGCCAGAATCGAAAAGGCCAAAGTTTGCAGAGCATCGCCGGCGAGAATCGCCGTGTCTTCACCATATTTAATATGGCAGGTTGGCTGCCCGCGGCGTAACGCATCGTCGTCCATCGCCGGCAGATCGTCATGAATCAGGGAATAAGCATGGATGCATTCCACGGCCGCAGCCGGCACATCGAGGCTGGCGGCATCGGCCTTCAGCATTTCGCCTGTTGCGTACACCAGAAAGGGACGCAGACGCTTACCGCCTAATAATGCCCCATACTCCATGGCATTCACCAGAGGAGAACTCTGAAAAGGAAGTGGATCTATTAAGCGCGTCAATGCCTGATTAACGCGTTGATGGTAAGCGCTCAGCAGTTTAGCAAAATCCATTACTCATTTTCCGGGGTAAAAGGGGCGAGGGCGGCATCTTTCTCATCGCTAAGCAGAATTTGCACACGCTGCTCTGCCTGCTGCAGGGTTTGCTGACCGGTACGTGCCAATTGTACGCCGCGTTCAAATTCGTTCAGCGCCTGCTCTAACGGCAGCTCGCCACTTTCCAGGCGGGTAACAATCTGTTCCAGCTGCTCTAATGCGCTTTCAAAACTGGCAGGCGCTTCGGCTTTTTTCGGCATAATCAGTGTCGACTCACAGGTTAGGAGATCATCTTGCAATCGGTCATGGTAGCTGACGAGGATTAATTAGCAAAATAATGAATGTGATGAAGGTTGCTTAAAGCAGTCACCCGGCAAAGGTGATATACTTTTGCGCCTCGGATGCGGGGGCTCCTGAATTAACCCGCAATTATATGATTTTAACAGTTAAGTGCCGATGCTTTTAGCACTTATTTGTCCAAACGAACCCCTGTCGCCATGAAGTTTATCGTCAAGCTGTTTCCAGAAATCACCATCAAAAGTCAGTCGGTACGTCTGCGCTTTATCAAAATTCTCTCCAGTAGCATTCGTAATATTCTGCGCACCGTGGATGAAGAGATTAAAGTCGTGCGCCATTGGGACCACATTGAAGTGCGTTCTAAGAATGAGTCGCTGCGCGAGACCCTTGTCACCGAACTGACGCGCATTCCGGGCATTCACCATGTGCTGGCGGTGGAAGATCGCGCCTACACCGATATGCACGACATCTTCGAGCAGACGCTGGTGCTGAACCGCGAGCGTCTGGAAGGCAAAAGCTTCTGCGTGCGCGTCAAGCGTCGCGGCAAGCACAGCTTCAGCTCGCAGGACGTGGAACGCTACGTTGGCGGCGGCCTTAACCAACACATCGCCAGCGCGCGCGTGCAGCTCAATCGTCCGGAAGAAACGGTGAATCTGGAGATCGACGACGATCGCCTGTTGCTGATCACCGCACGCTATGAAGGCTTAGGCGGATTCCCGATTGGTACCCAGGAAGATGTTCTGTCACTGATTTCCGGTGGTTTCGATTCTGGCGTCTCGAGCTACATGCTGATGCGTCGCGGCTGCCGCGTGCATTACTGCTTCTTCAACCTTGGCGGTGCGGCACACGAGATTGGCGTGCGCCAGGTTGCACACTACCTGTGGCAGCGCTTTGGTCGCTCACACCGCGTACGTTTCGTAGCGATCAACTTCGAGCCGGTAGTCGGTGAGATTCTGGAGAAAGTGGACGACGGCCAAATGGGCGTGGTGCTGAAGCGTATGATGGTGCGTGCGGCGTCAATGGTGGCGGAACGTTACGGCGTGCAGGCGCTGGTGACCGGCGAAGCGCTGGGCCAGGTTTCCAGCCAGACGCTGACCAACCTGCGTTTGATCGATAACGCCTCCGATACGCTGATTCTTCGTCCGCTGATCTCCCATGACAAAGAGCACATCATTGATGTGGCGCGTAAGATCGGCACCGAAGATTTTGCCCGCACCATGCCAGAATATTGCGGCGTGATTTCGAAAAGCCCAACCGTTAAAGCGGTGAAGGGCAAGATTGAAGCGGAAGAGCAAAACTTCGATTTCGAGATCCTTCATCGCGTGGTGCAGGAAGCCAGCAACGTCGATATCCGTGAAATCGCCGAGCAGACGGAGGAAGAAGTGGTGGAAGTTGAAACCGTTGACTCCTTCATCAGCAACGACGTGGTGCTGGATATCCGTTCGGCCGATGAGCAGGAGGCGAATCCGCTGATCGTCGAAGGCGTTGAAGTAAAAACTCTGGCGTTCTACAAACTCAGCACCCAGTTTGGCGACCTGGACCAGAGTAAAACCTGGCTGCTGTATTGCGATCGCGGTGTGATGAGTCGCTTGCAGGCGCTCTATCTGCATGAGCAGGGCTTCAAAAACGTGAAGGTTTATCGTCCATAAGCGATAAACCGTAGCGGCGCGATGAATCACGCGTATTTCATGCGGCATCAGCGTTGCAGTGAAATGCGCAATTAATTGCGCCGCTACAATCATGTGCAGCTTGTTGTAACAACGTTACCGCTCTTCAAACTCCTGATAATTATAAATCCCTGCTGCTAACACCAGCTGTGAAGCCACTTCACGCGCGGTCTCTTTATTCACCAGCAAATCAATCAGCTTCAACGCAAAATCCATTGCGGTGCCCGGTCCCTGGCTGGTCAGCAGATTAACGCGCGGATCCCACACCACGCGGCGCTCCATCCATTTGCTGTCGGGAATGGTGTCACGCAGGCCGGGAAAACCGGTCATATTGCCGACGGGAAACAGATTGTGCGCGACCAAAACCGTGCCCGGCGCGGCACAAATCGCCGCCACAATCTTGCTGGAGAGATGGAACTGGCGCACGGTTTCCACCAGCAGCGGGCTGTCGCGGAAGGTCTGCGCGCCTTTCAAACCGCCGGGCAGCACAATCGCGTCGTAGTCGTTATCCGCCACCTCTACCAAATGCGCATCCGCCAGCAGACGCACGCCGCGCGAACAGACGATCTCACGCGTGCCATCGCTCTCCACGCTGGCGGTGGTGACGCTTAATCCGCCGCGTACCAGCAAATCGATAGTGGTGACCGCTTCGGTCTCTTCACTTCCATGTGCCAGGCAAACCAGAACCGATGCGTTCGCGCTCATAGTGGGACTCCTTACGTTTAATCAGATCGTACAAACGGGTGTTTTCCGGCAGTGAAATGCCCTGCGCGCGGGCGCGACGCAACAGGTAGCCGGTGATGTAATCAATTTCGGTCAGACGCTGCGCACGCACATCCTGCAACATTGATGAGGTATTGGCGGCGGTGCTCTCGATCACGTCGTAAATGATGTCGCGCAGATTATCCACCGCCATGTGCTGGCCTTCGCGCTCCATCACCCAGGCGATCTCTTCGCACAGCAGCGCGACTTGTTCCGGCCAGGCGCGCAGCGCCCCGTTCTGGCAATCGTGCTCAACGGTCATCGGATTGATCACGCAGTTGATTGCCAGCTTGCGCCAGCTGGCGGCGGCGATGTTGTCATGCCAGGCCACATCCGGCAGCGCCTGATGCAGAATATCGGCGATATCGCTCAGTGCGGCGCTCTCACGATTAGCAGGGCCGATATGGGTGATGCCGTGCGCAATATGCTTAATCACCGTGCCGTCGCGCATTGCCGCGTGCGTGGTGATGCCGCGCAACAGCGGCTGACGCAAATCTTTCAGCTCTTCCAACGTTCCCATGCCGTTATGCAGCAGCAGAATTGGCGCGTGCGTCGGCAGCACGCTTTGCAGATTTTTCACCGCAGGTGAAACCTGGGGCGCTTTGAGCGTCACCAGTAACAGCTGGCTTTCGGCGAGGAACAGCGGATCATTGGCAATAAAGGTGTGATTGCTCACATGGCCTTGCGGATCGACTACGTTGGCTGAGCAATAGGGCTGCGGTACACGTAACCAGCCCTGCACCTCATGTCCCTGACGGGCGAGAGCGGCGAGCCAAATTTGACCTAAGGCGCCACACCCCAACACGGTAATTTTCATTTTGCCTCCCGTGGGCGGGTTCCTGTTTTCACGTTACGGGTAAGTATAGCTTTCCGCGTATCGTGTTTTATTAGCGCCACAAGACGCGTATTATGCATGTCACTTTAGTATCAGGAGAAGAAAAGATGCCATCTTTCGATATCGTTTCCGAAGTCGAATTGTCGGAAGTGCGAAATGCCGTGGAGAATGCGAACCGCGAGATCTCAACTCGTTTCGATTTCCGTAACGTGAGTGCAACCATTGAGCTCAACGAAAAGAATGAGACCATCAAACTCAGCAGCGAATCTGATTTCCAGGTCAAGCAGCTGGTGGATATTCTGCGCGAAAAGCTGCTGAAGCGTGGCATTGAAGGCGCAGCGATTGAAGTGCCAGAAGAGATCGTGCACAGCGGTAAAAGCTGGTCGGTGGAAGCCAAGCTGAAGAAAGGTATCGAAAGCGATATCGCGAAAAAGCTGGTGAAGCTGATTAAAGACAGCAAGCTGAAAGTGCAGACGCAGATTCAGGGTGAAGAACTGCGCGTAACCGGTAAGTCACGCGACGACCTGCAAGGTGCGATGGCGCTGGTGCGCGGTGGCAACCTCGGTCAGCCTTTCCAGTTCAAAAACTTCCGCGACTAATCGCGTTTGTCGCGCGCCGCACGACGATAAAGCGTGCTGCGCGCGACGCCTAAGGCTTCCGCCGTTTTACTGATATTACCATTGAAGCGCTGCAGCGTTTCGCTGATCAACCGCCTATCATGACTCTGCCGATCGGACTGTGGCTGCACCGCCGCACGCCGATACTCTGCCGGTAAATGGACCTCTGTCACTTCTTCACCTTCATCCGCCAGTGCCAACAGCACGCGTAACAAGCTGCGCAATTGCCGCACGTTACCCGGCCACGGCAGCTGCGCCAGAGCCGTCAACAGCGCAGGTGAGAGCTGAATATCGCGATCCGCGCCGCCCAGCTCCAGCCATAATCGACGGATAAAACCTTCCACATCCGGCCAGGCGCGGAGCGGCGGAATGGTCATCGAGAATTCCTGCAGGCGATAGAGCAAATCTTCGCGGAATTCGCCTTCGGCCACGCGCTGTGCCAAATCGCGGTGCGTGGCGCTGATCACCGCGAAATTCACCGGCCAGCTGCGGCTGGATCCGAGCGGCGCCACCTCTTTCTCCTGCAACACGCGTAGCAAGCGGGTTTGTAGTGCCAGCGGCATATCGCCAATTTCATCAAGGAACAGCACGCCGCCATCCGCTTCACGGATTTTGCCGATGTAACCATTCTTGCTCGCGCCGGTGAACGCGCCGGGTTGATAGCCAAACAGCTCAGATTCAATCAGCGCTTCGGGGATGGCCGCGCAGTTAATGGCAACGAATTTGCCTTCGCGCCAGCGGCTTTGCTGATGCAGTGCGCGGCTGACATACTCTTTGCCGCTGCCGGTTTCGCCGTGAATGCACAGTGAAACGCCGGCATTGAGCAGTCGCACCATCTTCTCGCCATTGCGCCCCAGTGAGAAAGGCAGCTCGCTGGCGGGTTCACTCGGCGTGGCAAAATGGCTGCGCTGCGGCGCTCGCAGGCGAAAATAGTAGCGCTGCGTGGCGTAATCGAGCGGAGCGGGAATGCTGTTGGCGTGCTGCTGCTGTTGCGGGAACAGTTGTTGAAAGGTCACGCTGCCGAGTTGCCCGACGCTCAGCGCCAGTTCGCGCATCGCCAGACGATTGGCGGCGGTCAGGACGTTATCCGAGAACACCAGCAGCAGTTCATCGCTGGTATCGATGCCCTGCGGCTGCAGATGCAGGCTCATCAACCATTGCTGCGGATGCAGGCTCTGCTTCACCCACAAATATTCGATCTGTTTCGCCGCCGCTTTCACCCAGCTAAAGGTCTGCGGATGCGGGAAGTGCGCCGGGCCGGAAATATCCAGCACGCCAGCAATCTGACCGTTGGGCATTTGCAGCGGCATCGCCGCACAGTACAAACCTTGATTGAGCGTCAGGAAGTGCTGATGACCTTGAATCTCGCAGCCATCATCAATCGCCAGCGCGGTGCCAATCGCATTGGTGCCACGCCCGCATTCACTCCATAAATTACCCGGCGCCAGCGCATAACGTTGGGCTTTTTCCAGCGAGGGCATATCGCCAAAGGTATTGAGCACCAAACCGGTGGCATCCGACAAAATCACCACCGATTGCTTCTCGGCCAGCTTCTGCGCCAGCTGTTTGATCACCGGCTGCGCGAATTGCTGCAGCCCGGCATTGCTGGCAAGCACATCGGCCAGTTCACCCTGACGAACACGCGGAAAATCATCGGCGGTGCGATCGAGACCATACAGCTGGCTACGGAACCAGGAGTCGCTTAATAGCGGATTGGCGTTAACGGCAGACGCGGATGGATGTCCCTGCATTGATGACCTCATGCCCAAGCGAAAGTGTTGCGACATTGTAGCGGGTCGGTTTCTGTACTGTTGCGATACGCAACACAGATGGTGAACTTTTCTGCACAACATAGCCAGGTCATGTTGTGCGGCGGCTCTTAACTTAATGATGATATTGGTTTTTTAATGAAATATCGTCTGATGAAAAAAGCTGGCACGCCCGCTGCAATAGCTCCTCTGACAGCACGTTTTCTGGAAGGCGACTGAGCCTTCAGAATATCTGACCCTACATAAAGGAGTTTGCGATGCGTTATGCACATCCCGGTACGCCCGGCGCTTTGGTTTCATTCCAGGCGATTTACGGCAACTACATTGCGGGCAAATTCGTCGAGCCGCTCAGCGGCCAATACTTCACTAACACCTCGCCAGTGAATGGCAGCGATATCGCGCAGTTCCCGCGTTCGGATGCGCGCGATATCGATTTAGCGTTGGATGCGGCGCATCAGGCGGCCGATGCCTGGGGAAAAACCAGCGTGCAGCATCGCGCCAACATCCTGTTGCAGGTGGCGGATCGCATTGAGGCCAATCTCGAAAAACTGGCGGTAGCGGAGAGCTGGGATAACGGTAAACCGATTCGCGAAACCCTGAACGCCGATCTTCCGCTGGCGGTGGATCACTTCCGTTACTTCGCCGGTTGCCTGCGTGCGCAAGAGGGCAGCACCGCGGAGATTGATGAAACCACCGTGGCATATCACTTTCATGAACCGCTCGGCGTGGTTGGGCAAATCATTCCGTGGAACTTCCCGCTGTTAATGGCGGCGTGGAAACTGGCGCCAGCGCTGGCGGCGGGCAACTGTGTCGTGCTGAAACCGGCGGAACAGACGCCGCTGGGCATTACGCTGCTGATGGAGATGATTGGCGATCTGTTCCCGGCTGGCGTGTTGAATGTGGTGCAGGGCTTTGGTCGTGAAGCGGGTGAAGCGCTGGCGACCAGCAAACGCATCGCCAAAATCGCTTTCACCGGTTCAACGCCGGTGGGGCGCCACATTATGGCCTGCGCTGCTGAAAACATCATTCCCTGCACCGTCGAGCTGGGCGGCAAGTCGCCGAATATCTACTTCGCTGATGTGATGGATGGTGAGGACGAGTTTATTGAGAAGGCGGTGGAAGGGTTAGTACTCGGTTTCTTCAATCAGGGTGAAGTCTGTACCTGTCCATCGCGCGCCTTGATTCATGAATCGATCTATCAACCCTTTATGGATCGCGTGATGGCCAAGGTGGCGAACATCCGTCGCGGCGATCCGCTCGATAGCGACACCATGATTGGTGCGCAGGCTTCACGCCAGCAATTCGATAAAATCCTGTCGTATATCAACATCGCACGCGACGAAGGCGGGCAGATTCTCACCGGTGGCGATCGCGCCAGCATGGCCACCGAGCTGAATGATGGATTCTACATTCAGCCGACCTTAATCAAAGGAACCAACCAGATGCGCTGTTTCCAGGAGGAGATTTTTGGGCCGGTGATTGGTGTTACCACCTTTAAGGATGAGGCAGAAGCGCTCGCCATCGCCAACGAAACCCAGTTCGGTCTTGGTGCGGGCGTGTGGACGCGCGATACCAATCTGGCTTATCGCATGGGACGCGGCATCAAAGCCGGGCGCGTCTGGACCAACTGTTATCACATCTATCCCGCTCACGCGGCATTCGGCGGTTACAAGCAGTCGGGTGTAGGCCGTGAGACGCACAAAATGGCGCTCAGCGCCTATCAACAAACCAAAAATCTGCTGGTTAGCTATGGCACCGCGCCTTTGGGCCTGTTCTAAGTCCGCATCCGTTCAAATGGAGAGTGAAAGATGAATATGCAAATCAAAACCACCATGAAAGCCGCTGTTGTGAAGGCTTTTGGTGAACCGTTAGTGATTGAGCAGGTGCCGGTGCCGCAGGTCGGGCCGGGGCAGATTTTAGTGAAAATTGCGGCTACCGGCGTGTGCCATACCGATCTTCACGCGGCCGAAGGCGACTGGCCGATTAAACCCATTCCGCCGTTTATTCCGGGCCACGAAGGTGTGGGCCAGGTTGTGGCGCTCGGCGAGGGCGTTAAGCACCTGAAAATGGGCGATCGCGTCGGTGTGCCATGGCTCTATTCGGCGTGCGGTCACTGCGAACACTGTCTCGATAGCTGGGAAACGCTGTGTCTGTCGCAGCAAAATGCCGGTTACTCAGTGAATGGCAGCTTCGCGGAATACTGCCTCGCCGATGCCAACTATGTCGGCATCATTCCGGATAACGTCGATTACAACGAAATCGCGCCAATCCTCTGTGCCGGCGTCACCGTGTATAAAGGGCTGAAAATGACCGACACCAAACCCGGCGATTGGGTGGTGATTTCCGGTATTGGCGGTTTAGGGCATATGGCGGTGCAGTACGCGGTTGCCATGGGTCTGAACGTGGCGGCGGTGGATATTGATGATGAGAAACTGGCGTTCGCTAAACGTCTCGGTGCCAGCGTGGTGGCGAATGCGAAAAATGTCGATCCGGCCAAGGTGTTCCAGGAGAGTTTTGGCGGTGCGCATGGCGTGCTGGTCACGGCGGTTTCACCAAAAGCGTTCGAACAGGCGATTGGTACGCTGCGTCGTGGCGGCACCATGGTGCTGAACGGATTGCCGCCGGGCAAATTCGATCTGTCGATTTTCGATATGGTGTTGGACGGCATTACGGTGCGCGGTTCCATCGTCGGGACGCGCAAAGATCTGCAGGAAGCGCTGGATTTCGCCGGTCGTCACAAGGTGAAAGCCACCGTAGCGGTAGAACCGCTGACTAACATCAACGATATCTTCGCGCGGATGCACGCTGGCAAGATTGAAGGGCGCATCGTGGTGGATATGTCGCTGTAACAAAAAGCCCGACGCGATGGTCGGGCTGGTCATTTAGCAGCTGGCGAGCAGCGCTTCGAGTTCGACGCGGCTCGTCACTTTACTGTCGATTTTGATGTAAGCACTTTTCTCTTCTGGCACGATAAACACCGACGCCACGCCGGGCTGCGCTTTCAAACGCTTCTCCAGATTCGGCACCGCCAGCACCGCATCGCTGAGCATAATGCGCAGGCTGCTGACGTAAGGCGGTTCCTGCATCGACATCGCCACAAACAGCCAGGCAGCCGCGACAATCGCACCGACCAGGAACACGGTTTGGGCATCAACATGACCATAGATCCATCCGCCCATGCTGCCGCCAATCGCCACACCAATGAACTGGCTGGTGGAGTAGATGCCCATCGCGGTGCCTTTGTAGCCCGGCGGCGACTCTTTGCTGATCAGTGATGGCAGAATCGCTTCCATCAGGTTGAAGGCGAGGAAGAACAGCTGCACGCCAATAACCAGCGTCCAGAAGTGGCCTGCCGCGCCCCACAATACGATTTCTGCAATGATGATGATCGCCACGCAGCCGACAAACACGCGCTTCATGCGGCGCTTCACTTCGGCATAGATAATGAAAGGCACCACGGCAACAAAGGCCACCAACATCGTCACCAGATAGACTTTCCAGTGCTCGGCCGCCGGTAAACCGGCTTGTTCAAACTGTCCCGGCAGCGCCACGAAGCTCGACATCAGCAGAATGTGCAGGCAGAGAATGCCGATATTCAGTTTTAACAGTTTTGGATTGGTCAATACCGCGCGGATACTGCCTTTCACCATCCCGGATTCGCGGTTCAATACGTGGTTTGGTGCGTTCGGCACCACTAATAAGGTGATGACGATGCCCAGCGTCGCGAGGATGGCGATCATCCAGAACAGCGCGTGCAAGCCGAGTGCGTGGGTGACAATCGGGCCAACTACCATCGCAATAGCAAAAGTGACGCCAAAGCTGATGCCGATAAACGCCATCGCCTTAGTGCGGTTTTGTTCACGGGTTAAATCTGACAGCAACGCCATTACCGCGGCGGCAATCGCGCCGGAGCCTTGTAACGCGCGGCCTAAAATCACGCCCCAAATGGTGTCGGAGGTGGCGGCGATAACGCTGCCGAAAACGAACAGCAGCAGCCCGCCAACGATCAGCGGCTTTCGGCCGACGCGATCGGAGAGCAGACCAAAAGGAATCTGGAAGATGGCTTGTGCCAAACCATAGATACCGATTGCGAACCCAATCAGTGTTTCACTGGCGCCCTGTAACGCCATGCCGTACGTGGTGAGTACCGGCAAGACCATAAACATTCCCAGCATGCGCAGGGAAAAAACGGTACCTAAACCCCATGTAGCACGAAGCTCTACTGGCGTCATTTTATTGTCGTTCATGTTTACCTCAAAATTATACTGCGCCCATTTTAGGCAGCAGGGCAGGGCGGGTAAAACATTTGTTCTTAAGCAGTGGTAACAAAAAGAAAGGGCGCGAAATTCGCGCCCTTTCTGGTTTTGCGGAGCTGAATTACCAGACGTAAGTCAGTAAATCCTTCGACGCTGGCGTCATGAAATCAACGGACATCATTACGCTCAGAGCGGTGATAGCGACAATCGAGAACACAAACAGTTTACGTGCCCAAACTTTATCGTTTGAGGTTTTGTAACCTGAAAGCGCCATGCCGAGCCACCACACGCTAACGGCCGCAGCCACCACCAGATATTTGTAGCCCGCGTAACCGCCAAGGGTCAGCATCAGTGTGGCAATCATGAACGCCAGGATATATAGCGTAATATGATTTTTTGCCACCGAAATGCCTTTCACCACTGGCAGAACCGGGATGTTGGCAGCCTGGTAATCTTTAAAGCGGAAGATGGCAATCGCATAGGAGTGCGGCATCTGCCACAGGCTAAAGATAGCCAGTAAAATCAACGCGCCAGCATCAAACTGGTTGGTCACTGCGCAGTAGCCAATCACCGGCGGCGCAGCGCCAGAGAGACTACCAATCAGCGTGCCGTAGACAGAGTTACGCTTCATATAGAGGCTATAAACGCCTACGTAAACCACGAAGCCCATCACCGCCAGCCACATGGCCAGCGGGTTAGCGCCGAAATACAGCAACGCAAAGCCAGCAATACCCAATGCGGTTGCATAAACCAGGCTTACTTTCGCCGAGATCAGGCCTTTGACCAGAACACGGTTCCGCGTTCTCTCCATTTTGATGTCGATATCGCGGTCAATCACGTTGTTGAAAACACAACCTGATGCGACAACCAGCGATACGCCAACCAGCGAGGCGAGAAACAGGGTGTAATCAATGCTGCCTTTCGAAGCCAGCAGGAATCCACCGATCACAGAAATTAAATTGCCGAAAATAATTCCTGGTTTTGTTACTTGCAGGTATTGCTTAATCATTACGCGACTCTTTAGTGGGCCATCATGTTGTAGTTGAGGTTCCACATAATCCACAGTGAGCCTACGACAACAATCAAGATGATGAGTGCTGAGAAGACAATGGCCACCATGTTCCAGCCACCTTCTGATTTGCTGTCTAAGTGCAGGAAGTAGACCAGGTGAACCAGCACCTGAACTACCGCACACACCAGAACCACACCCAGAATAGTGCCGTGTGAAGCGCCGCCATCCATGACCATCCAGAACGGAATACCGGTCAGGATGATAGAGAGGACGAAGCCGATCATGTAAGACTTCACGCTACCGTGAGAAGCGCCATGTTCGTTAACAGAATGACTCATTACATGGCTCCCATCAGGTAGACAACGGTGAATACGCAGATCCAAACCACATCCAGGAAGTGCCAGAACAAGCTCAGGCACATGATACGGGTGCGGTTGGTTGCAGTCAGACCACGTTTAGAAATCTGGAACATCATCACTGCCATCCAGATCAGGCCAGAGGTCACGTGCAGACCGTGCGTGCCGACCAGCGTAAAGAACGCTGACAGGAAGCCGCTGCGATCAGGACCGAAGCCTTCTTTGATCAGGTGATGGAATTCATAGATTTCCATGCCGATAAAGCCAGCACCGAACAGGAAGGTCAACGCTAACCAGCTGATGACCGAGCCCTTGTTCTGGTTGTTCATCGCAATCACTGCCATACCATAGGTAATGGAGCTGAGCAGCAGCAGCGCGGTTTCGACCAGAACGAACGGCAGTTCGAAGATGTCTTTACCTGCCGGGCCACCGGCAGTGTTATTGACCATAACTGCATAGGTCGCAAACAGGGTTGCGAAGATAATGCAGTCACTCATCAGGTAGATCCAGAAGCCAAAGACTTTATTGGCTCCTGCATCGTGATGCCCATGCTCCGCATGGGCGTCGTGGTGGTGTTTTGCAGTTTCAGTTGACATTATTTCAGACCTGCTTTGCTGATTTCGTCAAAGTGCTTCTTCTCGATCTGCTCGACTTCAGCAACCGGTACGTAGTAATCCACGTCTTCATCGAAGCTCTTCACAATCCAGGTGATGATGGTGCCCACGAAGGTGAGGCCAGCCAGCCACCAGATATGCCAGATCATGGCGAAACCGAATACAGTCATCAGAGCCGCGATAACAACAGCTGCGCCACTGTTTTTCGGCATATGAATTTCTTCATATTTTTCTGGCTGCTTGTACGCTTCGCCTTTCTCTTTCATTTCCCAGAACGCATCGCGCTCATGGATATGCGGGATAACAGCAAAGTTGTAGAACGGCGGCGGTGAAGAGGTTGCCCACTCCAGCGTACGTCCACCCCACGGGTCACCGGTCAGATCACGGTTCTGGTCGCGGTCACGCACAGAAACGTAGAACTGGGTAACCTGGCACAGGATACCGCAAGCGATCAGCGCCGCACCGCCTGCTGCAACCACCAGCAGTGAGTGGAACTGAGGATCGATATCCTGGCTGATACGACGCGTCATGCCCATGAAGCCCAGCGCATACAGCGGCATGAATGCCACGAAGAAGCCGATGATCCAGAACCAGAACGCGCGGATACCCCATTTTTCATTCAGCGTGAAGCCGAACGCTTTCGGGAACCAGTAGGTCACGCCAGCCATACAACCGAACACCACACCACCGATAATCACGTTATGGAAGTGCGCGATCAGGAACAGGCTGTTGTGCAGAATGAAGTCCGCACCTGGAACCGCCAGCAGAACACCTGTCATACCACCAATAGAGAAGGTAACCAGGAAGCCGATGGTCCACAGCATCGCTGAGTGGAACTCAACGCGACCCTGATACATGGTGAACAGCCAGTTGAAGATTTTCACGCCGGTCGGGATAGCGATGATCATCGTCATGATACCGAAGAAGGCGTTTACGTTCGCGCCCGCACCCATGGTGAAGAAGTGGTGCAGCCAAACAATGAACGACAGAACGGTAATCGCGATGGTCGCCCACACCAGAGAGGTGTAACCGAACAGACGCTTTTTAGAGAAGGTCGCCGTGACTTCAGCGAAGACACCAAACACCGGCAGAACCAGGATGTACACTTCCGGGTGACCCCAGACCCAAATCAGGTTGACGTACATCATCATGTTACCGCCCATTTCATTGGTGAAGAAATGGAAGCCAAGGTAACGGTCAAGCGTCAACAGTGCCAGCGTAACGGTCAGTACCGGGAACGCAGCGATGATCAGGACGTTAGTACACAGTGATGCCCAGGTGAATACCGGCATTTTGAACAGGTCCATGCCCGGCGCACGCATCTTCAGAATGGTAACGAAGAAGTTGATACCGGTCAGTGTCGTACCGATACCGGACAGCTGGAGACTCCAGATCCAGTAATCGACCCCGACGCCAGGACTGTACTCCGCACCCGAAAGCGGCGGATAAGCCAACCAGCCGGTCTGTGCGAACTCGCCCACACCCAGAGAGATGTTCACCAGGATCACACCGATCGCGGTAAACCAGAAGCTCAGGTTGTTCAGGAACGGGAAGGCAACGTCACGAGCACCGATTTGCAGCGGTACCGCGATGTTCATCAGACCTACCACGAACGGCATCGCCACGAAGAAGATCATGATCACGCCGTGAGCGGTGAAGATCTGGTCGTAGTGGTGCGGCGGTAGTATGCCGGCTTCCCCAGCGGAAGCCATCACTTGTTGGGTACGCATCATTACCGCATCGGCAAAGCCGCGCAGCAACATGACGAAAGCCATGATGATGTACATGATACCCAGTTTTTTGTGGTCAATGGAGGTGAACCATTCTGACCACAGGTACTGCCACTTACCAAAGTAGGTAATCGCAGCAACCAGCGCCAGACCACCTAAGATGATAGCGGCGACCGTAACCACGATAATGGGTTCGTGGTATGGCACTGCATCCAGTGTTAATTTTCCGAACATCGTATTATTCCTCGGCTCCCGCGGAAGCGGCGTGACTCATGTCCATGCCTTTATGTTCTGGCATGTCCATCTTCCCGTGGCTCATCATGAACTTATCAATCACTTGCTTGAACAGTTCTGGATTTGCCGTTGAGAAATATTCCACCGGGTGATTTTCGCTTGGCGTAGCCAGTTTCTCGAAATCATCCATGGTGTTCAGCGCGTTAGGTGCCGCTTTAACTTTGGCAACCCACTGCTGGAATTCCGCATCGTCTTTAGTTGCAATGGCTTTGAACTTCATGCCAGAGAAACCACGACCACTGAAGTTCGCAGAGATACCGTCAAATGTTCCTGGCTCGTTGGCGATCAGATGCAATTTGGTCTGCATACCGGCCATCGCATAAATCTGGCTGCCGAGAGTAGGAATAAAGAAGGAGTTCATCACGGAGTTGGAGGTGATCTTGAAGTTCACCGGAGTGTTTGCCGGGAAGGCAATCTGGTTGACGGTTGCAATACCCTGTTCCGGGTAAATGAACAGCCATTTCCAGTCCAGTGCCACTACGTCGATCTCAACCGGTTTAACGTCAGAAACCAGCGGTTTGCTCGGCTCCAGCGCGTGGGTTGATTTCCAGGTCAAAACGCCGAGGAAGATAATGATCAGGATCGGAATGGTCCAGACCACGGCTTCCACTTTGTTTGAGTGTGACCAGTTAGGGCTATAAGTTGCGTTAGTATTGGTTGCCCGATATTTCCAGGCAAAGAATACTGCCATGAAGACTGCCGGGATAACTACGATCATCATCAAGCCGAAAGCTGTCAGAATCAACGAACGTTGCTCCAGTGCAATCTGTCCTTTGGGATTTAACAACGCACTATCGCAGCCACTGAGTAATACAGCGCCTGCAATTAATGACAAAATCCCCAAACTTTTATTGTATTTACTGAGTCTCATTTAACGACCTCAATGACAAAGGGCTCTATTGTCGTTTAAGTGTGCGCGCATTTTACGGGAAGGTTTATGCAGTGTAAACCAGCTTAAGGATGTGTCAGAAGGCTGTTGACACCTTTTGCTAAGGGTGTCACAGATGTTACGCAGGGTGACAAATTATTAACTGCGACAAGCAGTTGGCATCAATATAACAAAAACCAATGGTAGAAACCGCAGAAAAATCAGGGAAAGTATAAACCGTACTCTTAATACTCATTTATTTAACATTTCTGCATCATTTCGGCGATGACTTTTATACAAAGTAATTGCGCACCGGATTTAAATATTCACTCGCAGTTGTTAATTTAATGTTTCTAATTCGCTTTAAAAAAAATGCTATTGGGAAAATGAGCAACTGATATTTTTACCCCATTATTTCGTTATGAAAATTGGCTTACTCAACCCAGATTTTCCCGCGCCGCTTTTTTTAATGCCAAACTATCCAAAATAACACCGAGTGCGACCGCCAACAGCGCAAATGCCATGCCGGCTTCAAACATTGGCGTAAGTAGCGCATCAATCTGCACAACGCCGCTGGCGTTAAGGGCTAAGGCCAGTAACCACAAGGCCAGTAAGCCGCAGCCGATGCTAAACAGACGCACCGTCCAGCGGTAACCTTGCGGCCACAAGCTGCGCATCACAAACTCTCCGCTTTGCTGCATGCTATGCAAAGTGCCGCGACACAGCCATAACAGCAGTAATCCCGGTACGCCAGCAAACACGGTGAAAGCATAGAAGGTGGGCCAGCCCCACATTTCGACCAGCCAACCGGCGGCGGGACCGACGTAAACGCGGCCCACGGCGGAGAGGGCAGAGAGCAGTGCGAACTGCGTCGCCGAGAAGGATTTGTTGCACAATGTCATCAGCAACGCGACAAAGGCCGCGGTGCCCATGCCGCCGCACAGGTTTTCAATGAAGACCGCGCTGGCCATGCTCCACAAGTGCGGTGGCGTTACCGCCAGCAACCAGTAAGCAAAATTCGACACCGCTTGCAGCACGCCAAAAATCATCAGGGCGCGGAACAAACTCAGGCGCTGCATCAGCACGCCGCCATACAGCGCACCAATAATGGTGGCCAACAAACCCAGCGTTTTGTTCACCAGACCGACATCGCCCGCGCTAAAGCCGACGCCGCGAATCAGGAAGGTGGTGGTGAGCGAGGCGGCAAATGCATCGCCAAGCTTGTAAAGGATAATTAGCGTGATCAGCAGCCAGGCATTGTTACGCTGGAAGAAGTCTTTCAGCGGGAATGTCACGGCCTGGCGTAGCGAGTGCGGTTCGCGCGCTGGCGCCACCGGTTCTTTCGCCAGCAACGTGGCGATCAGGCCCGGCACCATCAGCAACGCCATTAGCCAGTAAGTGGCTTGCCAGCCGAGGTAGCGATCCGCAATCCACAGCGCCAGTCCGCCTGAAATCAACATCGCCAGACGATAGCCCAGCACGGTGATTGCCGCGCCGCTGCCGCGCTCCTCCGGCGGCAGCACATCGGTTTTCCAGGCATCAAACACGATATCCTGTGAAGCCGAACAGAAGGCAACCAGCACCGCCAGCGCGGCCAGCAGCGTTAAGTCACGCGAAGGCTGCATAAAGCCCATCGCAATAATGCCGCCAATCAGCGCCAACTGCGTGACCAGCAGCCAGCCGCGACGGCGGCCAAGAAACGGTGGCGTATAGCGATCCATCATCGGCGACCACAGGAACTTAAACACGTAAGCCTGACCGACAAGGGAGAAGAAACCGATGGTTTTCAGGTCAACATTCTCTACCGTCATCCACGCTTGTAATGTTCCGGCGGTTAACGCCAGCGGTAAGCCTGAGGCAAAACCCAGCAGCAGCAATACCGCCGCATTACGTTGGGTAAAAATTCGCAGATAGTGAGATGTCATAGCCAACCTGAAATGAAGCCCGGCTGAGAGTCGCCGGGCAAAATACTGCGGAAATTAGCGGGCGTTCTGCTTAATGAAGTTGTGAACGCTGGTGTCCTGCGCCATATCAGCAATCACGTCACTCAGGGTTGAGTTAACCGCGTTGGTGATCTTCGCGTTGGTGGCGGTAAACGCGCCTTCTACGCTGTAAGTCTGGCGATAGTTTTTCACCTGCTTGTTACCGTTTTTCGCGGTGGCGATGATGGAGATATCCGCCTTGGTGGTAATGCTGTAGCGCACGTTGCCTTGGGTCACATCCGCATACAGACCATTCACCACGATCTGCAGATCAACGGCACCGCTTGGGCCGATCATGTAGCCGCGTGACGTCATCTGCTTCTCTAACACTTCCTGCAGCAGGAAACGCAGGTCGCGTGATGGTGTCAGCGTGATCAACTGACCATCGCGGTTTACTTTGGCCAGCGCCTGATCGGAACGTTGATCGGCACCGTTAACGCTGATGGTGACGCCCATCAGGCTTGGATCTTGCTGCGGTAATTGAATCTTCGGTTGAATATCCAATGTGGTGTTGTTGCTGGCACAGCCGGCCAAAATAAAAGCAGCCAGCAGAGGGAATAACAGTTTTTTCAACATACTCATTCTCGTTAGCATATGGGTTGGTTTGCAAAACTGCGGCCATCATAGCATTGCGCAGCGGTGAAAAAAGCCCCGGGCCAATGGAAATTGATTGTAAAGGCTTTTTTCGGACAGGATGAAACGCCAGCCAGTTGACCTGAGAGATAAGCAAGTTACTATGCGCAGCGCTGGCGGATTTATTTACGGCCAACCTGCGGAAGCGGTGAAAAACCTACTAATATTTAAACAGATGGGCACAGCGCTCGCCGGAAAGGAGTGTTAATCATGATTCGCGAACAAATAGAAGAAAAGTTGCGTAACGCTTTCGAGCCTGCACATCTTGAAGTGCATGATGAAAGCTACCGTCATAACGTGCCCGCCGGTTCTGAAAGTCACTTTAAAGTGGTGATTGTCAGCGATCGATTTACCGGTCAGCGCTTTCTGCAACGTCATCGCGCTATTTATGGCGAACTGGCAACCGAATTAGCGGGCAGCGTACACGCGCTGGCACTGCATACCTACACGCAAAAAGAGTGGGATGGATTACAGGATACGGTTTTGGCCTCGCCGAATTGTCGCGGCGCGGGAACGCTCGCCTGAATTCCCTTTTTACTCATCCTTAAAAACGGCCTGCGGGCCGTTTTCTTTTCATTTATTACACTCAAACGCGATCTACGGCGCAAAAAAGCAGCAAAACCGCTAAAAAGTGGTGAGTTTGCAGCCTCGACTCATTCCAGCGATGCCGCTATAATGCTGCGTCTATTTTTCCGGAATGTCTTCGGGACGCTTCTGGTGACAGGGATTTGGTTCTGCCTGCAGAGGCCGTCCCGGTTGTTGGATACGGCGCATTTTATGTGTGGTGTCTGAAGTTGACCGAGCACGTGATTTTTTGAGGTAACAAGATGACAGTTTCAGTAGAAACCACTCAGGGTCTGGGCCGTCGCATTTCGATTACTGTTGCAGCTGACAGCATCGAAAGCGCAGTAAAGAAAGAACTGGTGGAAGTGGCTAAGAAAGTCCGTATCGACGGTTTCCGTAAAGGCAAAGTGCCGGCACACATCATTTCTCAGCGCTACGGTGCTTCTGTTCGTCAGGACGTGCTGGGCGAGCTGATGACGCGCAACTTCGTTGACGCCATCATCAAAGAGAAAATCAATCCGGCTGGCGCACCAAACTATGTGCCGGGCGAATATAAAGAAGGCGAAGACTTCACCTACGCGGTTGAGTTCGAAGTGTATCCAGAAGTTGAGCTGAAAGGCCTTGATGCAATCGAAGTTGAGAAGCCAGTGGTAGAAGTGACTGACGCTGACGTTGATACCATGCTGGAAACCCTGCAGAAGCAGCAGGCGACCTGGAAAGAGAGCGATGCCGCAGCGACAGCTGAAGATCGCGCGACCATCGACTTCAGCGGTTCTGTTGACGGCGAAGAGTTTGAAGGCGGCAAAGCCTCTGACTTCGTGCTGGCAATGGGCCAGGGCCGTATGATCCCAGGCTTCGAAGAGGGCGTTGTTGGCCACAAAGCCGGCGAAACCTTCACTATCGACGTGAAATTCCCAGACGATTACCATGCAGAAAACCTGAAAGGGAAAGATGCGAAGTTCGAAATCGTGCTGAAGAAAGTTGAAACTCGCGAACTGCCAGAGCTGACTGAAGAGTTCATCAAGCGCTTTGGCGTGGAAGATGGTTCAGTTGCCGGTCTGCGTGCTGAAGTGCGTAAGAACATGGATCGCGAGCTGAAAGGTGCTATCCGTAACCGCGTCAAGACGCAGGCAATCGACGGTCTGGTTAACGCCAACGACATCGATGTTCCGGTTGCGCTGATCGACAGCGAAATTGACGTTCTGCGTCGTCAGGCTGCACAGCGTTTTGGTGGCAACGAGAAGCAAGCGCTGGAACTGCCACGCGAACTGTTCGAAGAGCAGGCTAAACGTCGCGTCGTTGTGGGTCTGCTGTTGGGCGAAGTGATTCGTATCAACGAACTGCAGGCTGACGAAGATCGCGTTAAAACGCTGATCGAAGAGATGGCTTCTGCGTACGAAGATCCGCAGGAAGTGATCGAGTTCTACAGCAAGAACAGCGAGCTGATGAACAACATGCGCAACGTGGCTCTGGAAGAGCAAGCGGTTGAAGCGGTACTGGCGAAAGCGAAAGTGACCGATAAAGCCACTAACTTCCAGGAACTGATGAACCAGACCTCTGCGGCCTGATTCACTCGTTAACCATTAGTGCTAAGCCCGTGACTGAAAAGTCGCGGGCTTTTTCGTTTCTGGCGCCAAATACACCGATTTGCCCTCTATTTGCTTAATTAATCGGCAAATTATCCGCTAAGCTCTTTTTCCGTGTTAGCGAATGGGCAAAAGGTTGTTATGCTTGAAACAACTGGGCAGCATCCCCAGATACAGGGAGAATGCATGAAAACAGTGAGACTGACTGATTAACCGTCTTGTTACTGCGGAGTGAGACTGCAGCGCATAGTTTTCCCGGCGCGCCTCACGTAAAATCGGTACAGAATGTTGCCAATGAAATTTATCAGGAGACGGTAATGTCATACAGTGGCGATCGTGAATTTACTGCACCGCACATGGCGCTGGTGCCAATGGTGGTCGAACAAACCTCGCGCGGCGAGCGTTCTTACGACATCTACTCTCGCCTGCTCAAAGAGCGTGTGATCTTCCTGACTGGTCAGGTTGAAGATCATATGGCTAACCTGATCGTGGCGCAGATGCTGTTTCTGGAAGCTGAGAATCCTGAAAAAGACATTTATCTCTACATTAACTCGCCAGGCGGCGTGATTACTGCTGGGATGTCGATTTATGACACAATGAAGTTTATCAAGCCGGATGTCAGCACCATCTGTATGGGGCAGGCTTGTTCAATGGGTGCGTTCCTGCTGACAGCAGGCACCAAAGGTAAACGCTTCTGCCTGCCTAATTCACGTGTGATGATTCATCAGCCGTTGGGCGGCTATCAGGGTCAGGCGACGGATATTGAAATCCATGCGCGCGAAATCCTGAAAGTGAAGCAGCGCATGAATGAGCTGATGGCTGAGCACACTGGCAAATCGCTGGAAGAGATTGAACGCGACACTGAGCGCGATCGTTTCCTCTCTGCGGGCGAAGCGGTTGAGTACGGTTTGGTTGACTCAATCCTGACGCATCGCCAATAAGACACATCTGTCTGCCCCTTACGCTATAGTTAACGGGTAGCAGGCAGATGGGTTGAATGCATATCGGCCGTTGATGTACGGCCAGCGCCGTACAACAAATTTGGTCTGAGAAAGAAAAGAGGTTAGCTGATGACAGATAAGCGCAAAGACGGTTCAGGTAAGTTGCTGTACTGCTCTTTCTGCGGCAAAAGCCAGCATGAAGTCCGTAAGCTAATTGCCGGGCCGTCAGTGTACATTTGCGATGAGTGCGTTGATCTTTGCAACGACATCATTCGCGAAGAGATTAAGGAAGTTGCGCCGCACCGCGAGCGTAGCTCACTGCCGACGCCGCATGAAATCCGCCATCACCTTGATGACTATGTTATTGGTCAGGAAAGGGCGAAGAAAGTGCTGGCAGTAGCGGTGTATAACCACTACAAACGCCTGCGCAATGGCGATACCAGCAACGGTATTGAACTGGGCAAAAGTAACATTTTGCTTATCGGTCCAACCGGTAGCGGTAAAACACTGTTGGCCGAAACGCTGGCGCGCTTGCTGGATGTGCCCTTCACGATGGCGGATGCCACCACGCTGACCGAAGCGGGTTATGTGGGTGAAGACGTTGAAAACATCATCCAGAAGCTGCTGCAGAAGTGTGATTACGACGTGCAGAAAGCGCAGCGCGGCATTGTCTACATCGATGAAATCGACAAGATTTCTCGTAAGTCTGACAACCCGTCGATCACCCGTGACGTCTCGGGCGAAGGCGTACAGCAAGCGCTGTTGAAACTGATTGAAGGCACCGTGGCTGCCGTACCGCCGCAGGGCGGACGTAAACATCCGCAGCAGGAGTTCTTGCAGGTTGATACCTCCAAGATTCTGTTTATCTGTGGTGGCGCATTCGCCGGTCTCGACAAGGTGATCTCCCAGCGTGTTGAAACCGGGTCCGGCATCGGCTTCGGTGCAACCGTGAAGGGCAAATCCCAGAAGGCGAGTGAAGGCGAATTGCTGTCTCAGGTTGAGCCAGAAGATTTGATCAAGTTTGGCCTGATTCCTGAGTTCATCGGTCGTTTGCCGGTTGTGGCAACGCTGAGCGAACTGAGTGAAGAAGCGCTGATTCAGATCCTGCGTGAGCCGAAGAATGCGCTGACCAAACAGTATCAGGCGCTGTTCAATCTGGAAGGCGTAGAACTGGAATTCCGCGACGAAGCCTTAACGGCAATCGCTAAAAAAGCGATGTCACGTAAAACCGGTGCGCGTGGTCTGCGTTCTATCGTTGAAGGTGCGTTACTTGAAACTATGTACGACCTGCCTTCGATGGATGACGTTGAAAAAGTGGTGATTGATGAATCAGTCATTGAAGGTCAATCCGAGCCGATGTTGATTTATGGAAAGCATGAAGCCCAGGCTTCTGGTGAATAAATAAACAATTGCACCACGTTGTTATCTTAAAAAAGGGGAAAAATCTTTCCCCTTTTGTTTTTCTCTCGCCAGTGACATTGAATGTCGTATAAGCATCCCCATATACTCAATATCCTGTGGGTTTAACTGCAAAACCTCTATTGCGCGGTACCCATCACCTGGCGGACATTAAACTAAGAGAGAGCTCTATGAATCCTGAGCGTTCTGAACGCATTGAAATCCCCGTGTTGCCGTTGCGCGACGTGGTGGTTTATCCGCACATGGTAATTCCGTTGTTTGTTGGCCGGGAAAAATCGATTCGGTGCCTCGAAGCCGCGATGGATCATGATAAAAAGATCATGCTGGTTGCACAGAAAGAGGCTTCAACGGATGAACCTGGCATTAACGATCTCTTCTCAGTAGGGACCGTCGCTTCTGTATTGCAGATGCTGAAACTTCCAGATGGCACGGTAAAAGTGCTGGTCGAAGGTTTACAGCGCGCGCACATCACCACGCTGGCTGATAATGGCGACCATTTTGTTGCCCAGGCCGAATACCTTGTCTCGCCAGAAATTGAAGAGCGCGAGCAGGAAGTGCTGGTGCGCACGGCCATCAACCAGTTTGAAGGCTACATCAAGCTCAATAAAAAAATCCCACCTGAGGTCTTAACCTCCCTCAACAGCATCGACGATGCGGCTCGTCTGGCCGATACCGTCGCAGCGCATATGCCGCTGAAACTGGCTGATAAACAGTCCGTGCTGGAGATGTCCGACGTCAATGAACGTCTGGAATATCTGATGGCGATGATGGAATCAGAAATCGATCTGCTGCAGGTTGAGAAGCGCATTCGCAACCGCGTTAAAAAGCAGATGGAAAAAAGCCAGCGTGAGTACTATCTGAATGAGCAAATGAAAGCCATTCAGAAAGAGCTGGGCGAAATGGATGATGCGCCGGATGAGTACGAGGCGCTGAAACGTAAGATTGAAGCGGCCAAAATGCCGACCGAAGCGCGTGAAAAAGCCGAAGCTGAGCTGCAGAAGCTGAAGATGATGTCGCCGATGTCTGCAGAAGCGACCGTGGTGCGTGGCTACATCGACTGGATGGTTCAGGTTCCGTGGGTGGCGCGCAGCAAGGTGAAAAAAGACCTGCGTAAAGCGCAGGAAACGCTGGATATCGACCATTACGGACTGGAGCGCGTCAAAGATCGCATCCTTGAGTATCTTGCGGTGCAAAGTCGCGTTAGCAAAATCAAAGGCCCAATTCTGTGCCTGGTTGGACCGCCGGGCGTGGGTAAAACCTCGCTGGGACAGTCGATTGCTAAGGCCACCGGACGTAAATACGTGCGTATGGCGCTGGGTGGCGTGCGTGATGAAGCGGAAATCCGCGGACATCGTCGTACCTACATCGGTTCTATGCCTGGCAAGCTGATCCAGAAAATGGCGAAAGTGGGCGTCAAAAACCCGCTGTTCCTGCTGGATGAGATCGACAAAATGTCTTCTGACATGCGTGGCGATCCGGCTTCAGCGCTGCTTGAGGTGCTGGATCCTGAGCAGAACATCGCGTTTAACGATCACTATCTGGAAGTGGATTACGATCTCTCTGACGTTATGTTCGTGGCGACCTCAAACTCCATGAACATCCCAGCACCGTTGCTTGACCGTATGGAAGTGATTCGTCTCTCCGGTTACACCGAAGATGAAAAGCTGAACATCGCGAAGCAACATTTGCTGCCGAAGCAGATTGAACGTAATGCGCTGAAAGAGAAAGAGATCACCGTCGACGATAGCGCGATTGTTGGCATCATCCGCTACTACACGCGTGAAGCGGGCGTGCGTAGTCTGGAGCGCGAACTCTCCAAGCTGTGCCGTAAAGCAGTGAAAGCGCTGCTGATGGATAAGTCGAAAAAGCACATCGTGATCAACGGCGATAATCTCAAGGATTTCTTGGGCGTGCAGCGCTTTGATTATGGTCGCGCAGAGAGCGAAAGCCGTGTAGGTCAGGTGACCGGTCTGGCGTGGACGGAAGTGGGCGGCGATCTGCTGACCATTGAAACCGCCTGCGTACCAGGTAAAGGCAAGCTGACGTACACCGGTTCGCTGGGCGAAGTGATGCAGGAATCGATTCAGGCCGCGCTGACTGTGGTGCGCGCGCGTGCAGAGAAACTGGGCATCAACGGTGATTTCTACGAGAAACGCGACATCCACGTGCACGTACCAGAAGGTGCGACGCCGAAAGATGGCCCGAGCGCCGGTATCGCTATGTGCACCGCGCTGGTGTCTTGCTTAACCGGTAACCCGGTGCGTTCTGATGTCGCAATGACCGGTGAAATCACCCTGCGTGGTCTGGTTCTGCCGATTGGTGGCCTGAAAGAGAAGTTGCTGGCGGCACACCGTGGCGGCATCAAAACCGTGCTGATCCCGGACGAAAACAAGCGCGATCTGGAGGATATTCCCCAGAACGTGATTGCCGATCTCGAGATTCATCCGGTGAAGCGTATTGAAGAAGTGCTGAACCTGGCACTGGAAAATGCGCCTTACGGCATGCAGGTTGCGACCGCAAAATAGTGATTAGCGGCATAAACCGCTAAAAAGCGAAGCTGGCAGGCAAAATGGTGCTTGCCAGCTTTTTTTTGTGCCGCTAACTTAGTGGGCTGCTGGATCAACGATTAAGATGAATACCGTTGTTTCAGCTCCACAGGCTTGATATAACTGGCTGCGCGTTCGCACCGGGCGGGAAGCACGGGTGCGATGTGAATAATAAAAGAGGGGATGAAGAGAGTGAATAAGTCACAGTTGATCGACAAAATTGCTGCAGATGCTGACATTTCTAAAGCGGCAGCGGGACGTGTTTTAGATGCATTCATGGACTCCGTTACCGAAGCTCTGAAGGGCGGTGATGAAGTAGCACTGGTTGGTTTCGGTACTTTCTCTGTACGTGAGCGTGCAGCTCGTACAGGCCGTAACCCACAAACGGGTAAAGAGCTCACCATTCCGGCTGGTAAAGTTCCGGGCTTCCGTGCTGGTAAAGCACTGAAAGATTCCGTCAATTAATGACCGCTGATACATCCATTGAAGCATTTTCTTCCGTGGATTGAGGACGCAAAAGCCGTTCTCATGTAACATACGGGCACATCATTTTTGATGTGCCTTTTTTATTCTTGATGCGCGGCGATAGCCTTTGGTTGTTGTCTCCGCATGGTTGCCAACTGCCAGCCTGAACAGCAGTTGCACGATGATGACATCGTGTTAGAGCTTTACATTCACACTACAGCGGAGTGTTGTCATACCATGATGGACAATTTACGCGCGGCGTCGAATCATGTCGTGCTCAAGATTATTCTGGGATTGATCATCCTGTCTTTCGTACTCACCGGGGTGGGCAACTACCTGATCGGTGGCGGCGGTGATTATGCTGCCAAAGTTAACGGCCACGAGATCAGCCGTGCAGAGCTGGAGCAGGGTTATAACAACGAGCGCAATCGTCAGCAGCAGATGCTGGGCGATCAGTTCTCGCAGTTAGCCAGCAACGAAGGCTACATGCAGCAGATGCGCCAGCAGGCGCTGTCGCAGTTGATCGATCAGGCGTTACTTGATCAGTACATCAAAGATCTGCACATCGGCATCAGCGATGATCAGGTGAAACAGGCGATCTTCAATCAGAAAGCTTTCCAGACCAACGGTAAATTCGACAACGCCAAATACAGCGGCCTGATCACCAGCATGGGCTTCACTGCCGATCAGTATGCCGAAGCGCTGCGCAAGCAGCTGGCGACGCAGCAGCTGATTAACGCAATTGCTAACACCGATTTCATGTTAAAAGGCGAAACCAGCAAACTGGTGGATCTGGTGTCTCAGCAGCGTGAAGTGCGTCAGGCGGTGATTGATGTCAACGCGCTGGCGGCTAAGCAGACGGTCAGCGACGACGAAGTCAGCCAATATTACCAGCAGCATCAGAATAGCTTCATGGCGCCTGAACAGTTCCGCGTGAGCTACATCAAAATGGATGCCGCTAGTATGCAGGAAACGGCCAGCGAAGCGGACATTCAGAGCTGGTACGATCAACATAAAGCGGATTATTCACAGCCACAGCGTAATCGCTACAGCGTGATCCAGACCAGGACGGAAGCTGACGCTAATGCCGTGGTTGACGCGCTGAAGAAAGGCGAAGATTTCGCTGCGCTGGCAAAAAGCAAATCCATCGACCCAATCTCAGCCCGCAAAGGCGGTGACATGGGTTGGCTTGAGCCGAGCACTACGCCAGACGAGCTGAAAAACGCCAATCTGACGCAGAAAGGTCAGCTTTCCGGCGCTATCAAATCGTCGGTTGGCTTCCTGGTCGTGCGTCTGGATGATATCCAGCCGGAGCAGGTTAAGCCGTTGGCCGATGTTCATGACATCGTTGCCGATAAAGTAAAACAAGAGAAAGCGGTTGATGCCTTCTACAAAATTCAGCAGAAAGTCAGCGAAGCAGCCAGCAACGACAACGAATCGTTGGCGGGCGCCGCGCAGGCTTCCGGCTTGAAAGTGGTAGAAACCAATTGGATCACCCGCGATAATCTGCCAGACGAGTTGAATTTCGATCAGGTTAAACAGGCGATCTTCAACGGTGGTCTGGTAGGCCAGAATGGTGCGCCGGGTAACAACTCCGACATCATCTCTGTGGATGGCGATCGTGCCTTTGTCCTGCGTATCAGCGAGCACAAACCGGAAGCGGTGAAGCCGCTGGATCAGGTAAAAGCACAGATCGTAGACTCGCTGAAGCATGATAAAGCGACGCAGCAGGCGAAAGCACAAGCAGATAAGCTGCTGGCCGATTTGAAAGCCGGTAAAGCGGATGCACTGAAGGCTGCAGGCCTGACGCTCAGCGCCAGCAAATCGTTCGATCGCAACGCGCAGGATCCTGTTGCTCAGTCGGCCTTCAATCTGCCACAACCTGCCGACAATAAACCGTCGTGGGGCGTGAGCGAAGATATGCAGGGCAATGTGGTGCTGATCGCGCTGGATAAAGTCAGCGCGGGCAACATGCCGCAGGCGCAGATCGATGAGATGGTAAAAGGCGTAACGCAGAATAACGCGCAAATCGCCTTTGAAGCGCTGCTGGAAAACCTGCGTAAAGAGGCGAAGATTAAGTACGGCGCCGCAGCACAAAACCAGTAAGCCTCACAAAAAAAGTTAAATCACTGCAATACCCGAAAGGCCGCTTATGCGGCCTTTTCCATTTCTGAAATTGCCCTTTTGAGCGTTGAATTGTGCTGTGACACCCTGCTGTTGCTGTCAAACACAAGGAGAAACACAGCATGGTTAAATCAACGTTTCAAGCCCTATGCATTACGCTGGCGCTGGGCGGCGCAGTTTATACCACCGGACTGGCGGCTGCCGAAAGTCCCAGTGAAACGCAGGCGACGCAAGTCTCCACGCCACAGGAAGGCCAGGTCAGCATCAATTCAGCCACCGCCGAACAACTGGCGGCTGGTATGAACGGTATCGGGCTGAAGAAGGCGCAGGCGATTGTCAGTTATCGCGAACAATACGGGCCCTTTACCGCCATTGAACAGCTCAAGGAGGTGCCGGGCATTGGTAGCGCCCTGATTGAGCGCAACAGCGCCCGGCTTAAACTGTGAAGCGTCTCGCGACTTTGAAGGATTGAAAAAGCCCGGATTCAGGCTGTGCTATGCTCAACAGGTCTTACCAGTTGTCATTCTCAGCCTGAACAAGGAGCAACAATGCAAACCACAATTAAAGTGCGCGGTTATCATCTGGATGTTTATCAGCACGTGAATAACGCGCGCTATCTGGAATTTCTGGAAGAGGCGCGCTGGCAGTGGCTTGAGGATGTCGATGCGTTTCATTGGCTGATGGAGCAGCAACTGGCGTTTGTGGTGGTGAATATCAACATCAACTATCGTCGTCCGGCGGTATTGGGCGACGTATTGAATATTGAAAGTGAAGTGTCACAGCTCAGCGGTAAAAGTGGCATCATTGCGCAGCGTGTCTTGCTGGCGAGTGATAATTCGGTTGTGGCCGATGCCGCGCTGACCTTTGTCTGTATCGATTTGCGTACGCAAAAAGCGGTGCCGATGGAAGGGGAGTTGCGCGAGCGTCTGGCGTCATTGATGGTCGAAAATGAATAACTGGCGCCGATGACGCCAGTTTACCCTGCGGCCTAAATCAGTTGAGGCCGCTTTTTTGTTTCATCGCTGCCATCACCGCCGGCGCGTTCGCCTGATAATCTGCCAGGCCACGGGCGCGTAAATGACAGGCCGCGCATTCGCCACAGCCATCACCTTTTACGCCGTTGTAGCAGGTAAGCGTTTCAGCGCGCACCAGCGGCAGTTGCTGCCAGTAATCGGCCAGCGCCCAGGTTTCCGCTTTATTTAGCCACATCAGCGGCGTCTCAAAGCGAATATTGCGCGCCATGCCGAGGCTGACGGCGTTATTCAGTGCTTTAACAAACTCATCACGGCAATCCGGGTAGCCGGAGAAATCGGTTTCGCACACGCCGGTGATCACCGCTTCGGCTTCGACCTGATAGGCATAAATCGATGCCAGCGTCAGGAACAGGATATTGCGGCCCGGTACAAAGGTACTCGGCAAACCGCTGGCATTGGGATCATAGGTCGGCACCGGAATGTTGTCGCGCGTCAGGCTGCTGACGGCTAACTCGTTGAGCAGCGTAACGTCCAGCACTTTGTGCGCGCGCGCGCCCAGCTTGTGCGACAGCTCAGCCGCAACCTCGATCTCTTCACGATGGCGTTGGCCGTAATCAAAAGTAACGCAATGCACTTCATCATAGTGTTGCAGCGCCTGAATTAAACAGGTGGTGGAGTCTTGTCCGCCACTGAATACCACAACGGCTCGTTTCATTTTTTCTTCCCCAAAAATCAGTGCGCTTATGGTACTGGCTCGGACGCAGGCTGAACAGCGCTAGCTGTGGTTGGCGGCGGAATCCAGGCGCGGGTGAAATCAAACCATCCCAAACTATTAAGCTGGATGCCCTCCACGCCGGGCGGCGCAAAAACCTGATAGCGATAGTTAAACAGCGGCAGTAAGTGGCCATCGCACATCAGCTGCTGAAACAGTTGCTGAGTCAATTCACTGCGCTGCAGTGCATCAGGTTGTTGGGCAATCGCGCTCAGTGGCGTTTGCAGAACCTGTTCGCGTAGCGGCTGCCAGACCGGATCGTTCTCCAGCCAGTTCACCAGCGTAAACAGTGGTGCATCGCCAATCAGTCGATCGCCCATCACCACATCGGCCTCACTGAGATCGCTATCGTCACGCCAGCTTTTTACGTCATGGAAGATGCAGGTGAGGGCGCAGCCGTGTTGCGCCAGCAGTGGAATTAACGCCTGTGCCATCACATGCAGTTCGACCGGCAAGTGGTAATGCAGCGTTAATGTGGGCGGCAGTGCAATCGTCTCTCTTTCGGCGCGCGGTACCGGCCAGCCAGGCAGCAGCTCATGGCTCGGTGTGATTAAACCCTCATCCAGCGGCAGTTGCTGAATCACACCGCTGCGCTGAATCAGGGCAATCAGCGATTGGGCCTGTTCGGCACTGAAGTTCGCCGAGATGCGTGGCGCCAGATAGCAAAATCCCAGGCTGATACTGCGATCAACCGGACGTAGCGAGCCGAGTTCGTCAGGATCGCCAATGGCGATTTGCACCGGATGGCTGCAGCTGGTGCCGAGATCACGATCAAACAGCTGTGGTGTGATCCAGTATTCCATCCGCTGGATCAGCGGGCGCTGCAAATGCCAGCGCGCATGGCTCTCCAGCCGCACCATCTCAGCGGTGAAATGCGTGAGTTTCCACGGCCCGCTACCGATATCGGTGAATTCAGGATGCGGTAACAGACAGAACTGATGCGCCAGCCGCTGCGGCAGCCAGTAATCGCTTTCACGCAGTTGAATATGTATCGCTAGCGGATGCGGCGCTTCAATCTGTTCAATCGCCGCCAGCAGCCGCGAACCGCGTGGCGAATGCCTGATCTGTTGCAGCTGCTCAACCAACTGTGCCGCCTGCACCGGTTCATCGTTGTGCCAGCTGAGCTGTGGGCGCAGCCAGAAATACCAGTCACGGCCGCTGGCATCATGCTGCCAATGGTGAGCGAGATCGCCTTCAACATCGTTATCGCGAAAGCGCGTTAACCCGGAGAAAACCTGGCGTGCCAGATGTTGCTCGGCGCGTCCGGTCAGCTGCAGCGGACGCAACGGCTCCATCGCGCGGTAGTAAGGAATGCGCAGCACCGGCGATTGCTTCTGCCACTGACCGCCCATCAGTGGTCGCAGCAATTTTACTAATCGCTCGGGATGCAGATCGAGCACCTGCAGCGCCTGTACCGCCTCGCCGGCGTCGAGTTGCTGCGTTAACAACTGCTGGCGCAGCTGTTCCGGCGACACCAGGAAAGTTAGCTCACCCTGTTTGCCACGCCCGGATTCACCGCGCCACTGCAGCCAGCCGGCATCCTGCCACTGACGCAGCAGCGTGCGCAGATGGCGCTCGCTGCAAAAGCAGTGTTGCGCCATCGCAGCGACGCTAAGGCGTTGCGTTTCGCCGTGGCTGAGTTGCCACAGGCGCTGAAATTGATTGACCCGATGAAGTTCACGCATAGCTAAACCCGGAACAGTTTTTAAAAAGTATTCACTATTAGTTCCGTAATTACCAGGCGATAGTAGCTGCCTCACACAGACAGGAGAATTCGCATGGCTCGCCTCGCGGCATTTGATATGGACGGCACGCTGTTGCTGCCTTCGCACCGGTTAGGTAATGAAACGCTGGCAAGCCTGCATGCGTTGCATCAACGCGGCGTCACGTTGGCGTTTGCCACCGGGCGCCATCTCATGGATATGCAGCGAGTACGCGAACAAATCACCTTGCCTGCGTGGCTGATTACCGGTAACGGCACGCGCATTCACGATCTTGAAGGCAACCAACTTTACGGCTGCGATTTATCGCCATCGGTGGCGGAAGAGGTGATTCATACGCATTGGCAAACGCCGGCCTCGATTCATGTTTTCAACGATGAGGGCTGGTTTACCGATAAGCCGCTGCTCGGCGCGCTGGAAGCGCATGCGATGAGTGGCTTCCATTATCAGCTGCGCGATTTGCGTCAGATGTCGGCGCATGAAGTCACGAAAATCTGTTTTATTGCGCCACATGAAATGTTGCAGGCGTTAAAAAGCGAATTGCAGGCCGCGTTGGGCGAGCGGGCCAACATTTGCTTCTCTGCGTGGGATTGTCTGGAGGTGTTGCCGGTCGATTGCCATAAAGGCGCGGCATTGGGACGTTTGTGCCAGCATCTTTCGCTGTCGCTGGCGGATTGTATGGCGTTTGGCGATGCCATGAACGATCGCGAAATGCTGGAACGTGTTGGCAGCGGTTTCATTATGGGCAACGCCATGCATCAACTGAAAGCGTCGTTGCCCCATTTACCGATTATCGGACATTGCGAGACACAGGCGGTATCTCACTACCTTAATCACTGGATGACCACACCACACCTCGATTATTCCCCCGAATGCTGAGGCTTGCAGTGAACCGGACAGGACGTCCGGTTTTTTATTGCAGCTCACGCACCCACGGCGCAATGTCGCCGATATTCTGCTCTACCCACTGCGCATTGTAATAGGTGTCGGGATAGCGCTCACCGCTGTCACACAGCAACGTCACTAAAGAACCCTGCTCGCCGTTTTCCCGCATGCGTTTTGCCACCTGCATCATGCCCCAGAAGTTGGTGCCGGTTGAAGCGCCAGGGCGACGTCCCAGCACCTTTTCCAGCTGCAGCATCGCAGCGATAGTCGCGCCATCCGGCACTTTCATCATCTCGTCAATCACGTCGGGTAAAAACGACGGTTCCACGCGCGGACGACCAATGCCTTCAATCAGGCTACCGCGTTCGCTGCGCAGCGTTTTGTCGCGGCTCTGCCAGTAATCAAAGAACACTGAATGCTGCGGATCGACCACCAGCAGGCGCGTGTCATGGCCCTGATAGCGGATATAGCGGCCCAGCGTTGCCGAGGTGCCGCCGGTACCGGCGCTCATGATCACCGTATGCGGCACCGGGAAGGGTTCGTGTGACATCTGGCGGAAAATGCTTTCGGCGATGTTGTTGTTGCCGCGCCAGTCAGTGGCACGTTCTGCGTAGGTGAACTGGTCCATAAAGTGGCCGTTGAGTTCACGTGCTAAACGCTCGGATTCGCTGTACAGCTGGCAGGGATCGGCGACGAAATGGCACTCGCCACCGTAAAAACCAATCATCTCGATTTTGCGTTTCGCGGTGCTGGCGGGCATCACAGCGATAAAGGGCAAACCGAGCAAACGCGCGAAGTAAGCTTCCGATACTGCAGTACTGCCGGATGAGGCTTCAATGATCGGCGTATTTTCGTGGATCCAGCCATTCGCCAGGCCATAGAGAAACAGGGAACGCGCCAAACGATGTTTTAAGCTGCCGCTGGGATGCGTGCTTTCATCCTTGAGATAGAAGTGAATGCCGGGATAATCATCCAGCTTAAAGCGGATCAGATGCGTATCCGCAGAGCGCTGAAAATCGGCGTTAATTTCATTGATGGCGTGGCGAACCCAGGGCGTTTGCATGTGGCATTTCCGTAATCATTATTGCGCACAGTGTAAGGCACTGGCAGGAAAAAGAGGTTGCTTTAATCACGGTATAATGGTGCGCTTAGAGAAAATTTTTCTCCGGGAGTGGCAAATGTTAGATAAAACTGACCGCGCTTTGCTGGCAATGCTGCAGCAGGATTGCACATTGTCGCTGCAGACGTTGGCCGATGCGGTGAACCTCACAACCACGCCGTGCTGGAAACGCCTGAAAAAACTGGAAGATGATGGCATTATTCGTGCGCGTGTGGCGCTGGTGGACGGCGAAAAAATCGGTCTGTCACTTACCGCTTTTATGTTTGTCAAAACTCAGCAGCACAGCAGCGAGTGGTTTAAGCAATTTGTCGCCGTGGTGCAGCAAATGCCGGAAGTGATGGCGTTTTACCGCATGGCGGGCGAGTACGATTATTTGCTGCGCATTCAGGTCGCGGACATGAAGAGTTACGACAGCTTTTATAAGCGCCTGGTGAACGGCGTACCGGGACTGATAGATGTGACCTCCAGTTTTGCCATGGAAGAGATTAAGTACACCACCGCCTTGCCGGTAGCGCCCTAACGGGCACAGAAAGAGACACGCTTGTGCAATTATTCAGCCAGTTAAGTTGGTATTTCCTGCGCGAGTGGCGGCGATATCTGGGCGCCGTCAGCTTGCTGATCGTTATTGCCTTACTGCAATTGCTGCCACCGCACGTGGTTGGAGTGATTGTCGACGGCGTCACCCAGCATAATTTAAGCGCCGGGCAGATCTTTATGTGGATCGGCGTGATGCTGGTGACGGCGGTGATCGTCTATCTGCTGCGCTACGTCTGGCGCGTGCTACTGTTTGGCGCATCCTATCAATTAGCCGTTGAGCTACGTGAAGATTTTTATCGCCAGCTCAGCCGCCAGCATCCGGCATTTTATCTGCGCCATCGCACTGGCGATCTGATCGCCCGCGCCACCAATGATGTGGATCGCGTGGTGTTTGCCGCCGGTGAAGGCGTGCTGACGCTGGTGGATTCGCTGGTGATGGGATTGGTGGTGCTGATTGTGATGAGTACCCAAATTAGCTGGCAACTGACGTTACTGGCGCTGATCCCGATGCCAATTATGGCTTTCGCCATCCAGAAAGACGGTGCCCGCTTGCATCAACGTTTCAAAGTGGCGCAGGCGGCGTTTTCAAGCCTGAACGATCAAACCCAGGAAAGCCTGACCAGCATTCGTATGATCAAAGCATTTGGCCTCGAAGATCATCAGTCGCAGCAGTTTGCCGGCATTGCTGCTGATACCGGCAAGAAAAACCTGCATGTGGCGCGCGTGGATGCGCGATTCGATCCGATCATTTATATCGCCGTCGGCTTCTCTAACCTGCTGGCAATTGCCGGTGGCGGCTGGATGGTGTGGAACGGCAGTTTGACGCTTGGACAGCTCACCAGCTTTGTGATGTACCTCGGCCTGATGATTTGGCCCATGCTGGCGCTGGCGTGGATGATCAACATCGTTGAGCGCGGCAGTGCGGCGTGGAGCCGTATCCGTTCATTGCTGGCGGAAGCGCCAGCGGTTGAAGATGGTCAGAAGGTGTTACCGCCTGAGCCTGGCATCCTGCAGGTTGCCATTCGTGAGTTCCGCTATCCGGCCAGCTCTGGCCCGGTGCTAAGCCATCTTAATTTCCAGTTAAAACCGGGCCAAATGCTGGGATTATGTGGGCCAACCGGCTGCGGCAAGAGCACGCTCCTAAGCTTGATTCAGCGCCACTTCGACATCGATCAAGGCGATATTCGCTACCATAATACGCCGCTGCCGCAGTTGCGGCTCGATAGCTGGCGCAGCCGGCTGGCGGTCGTCAGCCAGACGCCTTTCCTGTTCTCCGATACCATTGCCGCCAATCTGGCGCTGGGTCGCCCGAATGCGACGCAGCAAGAGCTGGAGCGTGTGGCAACCATGGCCTGCGTGCACGATGATATTCTGCGCCTGCCACAAGGTTATGAGACCGAAGTGGGCGAACGCGGCGTGATGTTATCGGGCGGACAGAAGCAGCGCATCGCGATTGCACGCGCGCTGCTGCTGAATGCCGAAATCCTGATTCTGGATGATGCGCTGTCGGCGGTTGATGGCCGCACTGAACATGACATCCTGCATAACCTGCGTCAGTGGGGCAAAGGGCGCACCTTGATTATCAGCGCGCATCGTCTGTCGGCGCTCACTGAAGCGAGTGAAATTCTGGTGCTGCAGCAGGGTGCCGTGGCGCAGCGTGGCGATCATGAAACTCTGGCGGGCAAAGAGGGGTGGTATCGCGATATGTACCGTTATCAGCAGCTGGAAGCCGCACTGGATGACGATGAAGTGGCAGAAGGAGCTAGCCGTGGCTAAATCACAACGTTTATGGCCGACGCTGAAACGACTGCTGGCGTATGGCAAACCGTGGCGTAAATCGCTGTGGCTGGCGGTCGGCATGCTGTGGATTGCGGCGGCAGCCGAAGTCACCGGACCGGTGCTGGTAAGCTACTTCATCGATAATCTGGTGGCGAAACATCAGATGCCGTGGGGCATCGTCGCGGGCCTGCTGGTTGGCTTTGTCCTGCTGCAATTGCTGGCCGCCGGTTTGCACTATTTTCAGGCGTTGCTGTTTAACCGCGCGGCGATTGGCGTGGTGCAGCAATTGCGCGTGGACGTGATGAACGCGGCGTTGCGCCAGCCGCTCAGCGCCTTCGATACGCAGCCGGTCGGCCAAATCATCTCGCGCGTCACCAACGACACCGAAGTGATCAAAGATCTCTACGTTACCGTGGTGGCCACAGTGTTGCGCGCCGCCGCGTTGATTGGCGCGATGCTGGTGGCGATGTTCTCCCTCGACTGGCGCATGGCGTTGGTAGCGATCGTGATTTTCCCGCTGGTGCTGGCGGTGATGATGATTTATCAGCGCTTTAGCACGCCGATTGCGCGTCGCGTGCGCAGCTATCTGGCGGACATCAACAACGGCTTCAATGAAGTGATCAACGGCATGAGCGTGATCCAGCAGTTCCGCCAGCAGGCGCGCTTTGGTGAACGCATGGGCGAAGCCAGCCGTTCACACTATCTGGCACGTATGGAAACGCTGCGGCTGGATGGCTTTTTGTTGCGCCCGTTGTTGAGTCTGTTTTCGGCCATGATTCTGTGCGGTTTGCTGATGCTGTTCAGCTTCGCCACGCCGGGCGTGTTTGAAGTCGGTGTGCTGTATGCCTTTATTACCTATCTTGGCCGCCTCAATGAACCGCTGATTGAACTCACCACGCAGCAGTCGATGCTGCAACAGGCGGTGGTGTCCGGCGAGCGTATCTTTGAACTGATGGATGCGGAACAGCAAGGTTACGGCAGCGATATTCAGCCGCTGGCCTCCGGCAGCATCTCGCTGCGGGATGTGAGCTTTGCCTATCGCGATAATCGCGATGTGCTCAGCAACATCAATCTCGAAGTGCCGGCGCGTCATTTTGTTGCGTTGGTGGGGCACACCGGCAGCGGGAAAAGCACGCTGGCGAATCTGCTGATGGGCTATTACCCGGTGACACGCGGCAGTATCGAACTGGATGGCCGCCCGCTGCCGCAGCTGTCGCACGCCGCTTTACGTCAAAGCGTTGCGATGGTGCAACAGGATCCGGTAGTGCTGGCGGATTCGCTGCTGGCCAACGTGCGTTTGGGGCGCGATATCCCGGAAGATCAGGTGTGGCAGGCGCTGGAGACAGTGCAGCTGGCACCGCTGGCGCGCAGCATGGCGGACGGCATCCACACGCGTTTAGGCGAGCAGGGCAATAATCTGTCGGTTGGGCAGAAACAGCTGCTGGCGCTGGCGCGCGTGCTGGTGTCATTGCCGCAAATCCTGATCCTCGACGAAGCCACGGCCAATATCGATTCCGGCACGGAACAGGCGATTCAGCAGGCGTTACGTGCACTACGCCAGCACAGCACGCTGGTGGTGATTGCGCATCGCCTTTCCACCATTACCGAAGCCGATCAGATTTTAGTGCTGCATCGCGGTCAGGTGGTTGAACGCGGTACGCATGCTGAGCTGCTGGCCGAGCAGGGCCGTTACTGGCAGATGTATCAGCTGCAGCAGGCCGGCGATGAACTCGCGGCGGGCATCCCCGTACAAGCCGAAGGGTGAATTGCACCTTTTTTGCACAGTTTTATCGGAATATTCTGTATTGATGCACTTCTTTGAGGCTTGAAGCACCAAAGAAGTGCAATATTGCAACACCTTTCCTCTTCTTACCCCGCAATTTGCGCTGTGCTTCACATAACGAAGCGTGATGCAGCGCGCCTATGCTACTGACATTCCCCTTTTTTTATTTATGGCACAGCCTTTGCTTGTATCCCTACGTGTCCGCAAAGACTCACTCAATTTCTTATCCGGAGGGGAACGTATGAAGCTGGTTACCGTGGTAATCAAACCATTTAAGCTGGAGGACGTGCGTGAAGCCTTATCCTCTATTGGCATTCAGGGACTGACAGTTACCGAGGTTAAAGGTTTCGGTCGCCAGAAAGGTCACGCAGAGCTTTATCGCGGTGCCGAGTACAGCGTTAACTTCCTGCCAAAAGTAAAAATTGATATCGCTATTGCGGACGACCAGCTTGATGAAGTGGTCGATGTCATCAGCAAAGCCGCGTATACCGGCAAAATTGGCGACGGCAAGATTTTCGTCGCAGAACTGCAGCGCGTCATTCGTATTCGTACCGGCGAGACCGACGAAGCAGCACTGTAACTGGGGCTCTGAATTGTGATGGGATGGAAAGAAATGAATAAACTGATAACGAAGTTGGGCCTCACCAGCCTTGCGCTGTTACCTTCTCTGGCGATGGCGGCCGCCCCTGCAGTAGCGGATAAAGCCGATAACGCCTTTATGATGATCTGTACCGCCTTGGTACTGTTTATGTCGATTCCCGGCATTGCGCTGTTCTACGGCGGTTTGATTCGCGGCAAGAACGTGCTGTCGATGCTGACGCAGGTTGCGGTGACCTTCTCACTGGTTTGCGTGCTGTGGGTGATTTACGGCTACTCACTGGCGTTCAGTGAAGGCAACGCCTTCTTCGGTAGCTTCCAGTGGGCGATGCTGAAAAATATTGAGCTGAAAGCGCTGATGGGCAGCTTCTATCAGTACATTCACATCGCGTTCCAGGCTTCCTTCGCCTGTATCACCGTCGGCCTGATCGTTGGTGCGCTGGCTGAACGTATTCGCTTCTCTGCGGTATTGATCTTCGTGGTGGTATGGCTGACGCTGGCTTATCTGCCAATCGCACACATGGTATGGGCTGGTGGCTTGCTGGCGCAAGACGGCGCGCTCGACTTCGCGGGCGGTACCGTGGTTCACATCAACGCAGCGGTTGCTGGCCTGGTGGGGGCTTACCTGGTGGGCAAACGTGCTGGTTTCGGCAAAGAAGCCTTCAAACCACACAACCTGCCGATGGTATTCCTCGGTACCGCGATTCTGTATGTGGGCTGGTTCGGTTTCAACGCTGGTTCTGCTTCCTCAGCTAACGAAATCGCTGCGCTGGCGTTCCTGAATACCGTGGTGGCTACAGCGGGTGCGGTGCTGTCGTGGGTGTTTGGCGAGTGGGCGGTACGCGGTAAACCTTCTCTGCTTGGCGCCTGCTCGGGCTTCATCGCCGGTCTGGTGGCGATTACCCCTGCTTGTGGTTATGTGGGTGTCGGCGGCGCGCTGATTATCGGTCTGGCGGGTGGTTTAGCCGGTCTGTGGGGCGTAACAACCCTGAAGAAATGGCTGCGCGTTGATGACCCATGTGATGTGTTCGGTGTGCACGGCGTGTGTGGCATCCTCGGTTGTATCCTGACCGGCGTGTTCGCATCCTCTTCACTGGGCGGCGTAGGCTACGCAGAAGGCGTGACCATGGGCCATCAGGTTTGGATTCAGCTGTTCAGCGTAGGTGTGACCATCGTCTGGACTGCGGTGGTGGCCTTCATCGGCTTCAAACTGGCGGATATGATTGTTGGCCTGCGTGTTCCGGAAGATCAGGAACGTGAAGGTCTGGATGTAAACAGCCACGGCGAGAACGCTTACAACCAGTAACCGCCGGCGGGCTAAAGAAGAGCAGTGCGCTAAAATTATAAAAAAACAGAGGGGCGATTTTATCGCCCCTTTTTTTATGCGTCGCGTTGGCGCATCACGCCTTCCTGCACCGTGGTCGCCACCAGTCGGCCATCCTGGGTATAAAACTCACCCCGCACAAAACCGCGCGCGCCCGAGGCGGAAGTGCTCACCACGCTGTACAGCAGCCATTCAGACAAGTCGAACGGACGATGGAACCACATTGAGTGATCGATGGTTGCAACCTGCATATCGGCTTCGAGGAAGCCTTTACCGTGCGGCTGCAGCGCCACCGGCAGGAAGTTGAGATCCGAGGCATAGCCCAGCAGGTATTGATGGATACGACGATCGGCCGGTAACTCGCCGTTGGCACGAATCCACACCTGACGCAGCGGCTCATCGACGTGGCCTTTCAGCGGGTTATGAATTTGCACCGGACGAATATCCAGCGGACGCTCGGCGAGGAATTTTTCTTTCAGCTTGAGTGGCAGATGCGCGGCCAGCTTCTTCGCCAAATCCTGTTCCGATGGTAGATTATCCGGGCCCGGCACCTGCGGCATTTCATTCTGATGCTCGAAGCCGCTTTCAGGTGCCTGGAACGAAGCCGTCATGTAGAAGATCGGCTGACCATTCTGTACCGCGCTAACGCGGCGTGCGCTGAAGCTTTTGCCGTCACGCAGCGTTTCGACATCATAAATGATGGCTTTTTGGCTATCGCCCGGACGTAGAAAGTAGCTGTGGAAGGAGTGAATGATGCGCTCTTCCGGCACCGTTTGTTTCGCGGCATACAGCGCCTGGCCGACTACCTGGCCACCAAACACCTGGCGCAAGCCCAGATCTTCGCTCTGACCACGAAACAGGCCTTCTTCCAGTTTTTCCAGATTTAATAAATTAAGCAGGTTGTGCAGTGCCTGGCTCATAGCGGATTCCTCAGCGTGACTTATCGCGTCAGTGTGAAAGATCCGACCAGTTTCCGTCAATGATTTTGCCGCGATTTCAGCGGGCTGGCGGAGGGTTTAGGCGCAATGCCGATATTTGTGCCAGAATTAAGGTCATTCGGCGGCTGAAAAGCTAAGCAATAAATTTACCGCCGACAATCATAGTGTTCATAAGGAGACGACATCGATGAAACTCTGGCAAGTTATTAGCGGTATGACCCTGGCTGCGGCGATTACCGGTTGTGCGGACCACAGCAAGCCGGTAGCCACACCCACACTCGGCTCAGCGGTAGCGGGGCAGCAGGCCGCGATTGCGCAGCCTAATGTCAGTGGTTCGGTGTATATCCGCCAGCGCATTGCGCTGCCGCCGGATTCTGTGCTGACCGTTACGCTATCAGATGCATCGCTGGCCGACGCGCCTTCAAAAGTGCTGTCGCAGCGCGTGGTGCGTACTGAAGGGAAACAGTCGCCGTTCCAGTTTGTCTTGCCGTTTAACCCGGCTGACATCCAGCCGAACGCGCGCATTCTGTTGAGTGCGGCGATTTCGATTGATGGCAAGCTGGCGTTTATCACCGATACGGTGAAACCGGTGATTAATCAGGGCGGCACAAAAGCCGAACTGCTGTTGGTGCCAGTGACCAACGTCGCGATGCAAACCCAGCCGGGAGCAGCAACAACAGTGCCTTCGACTTCACCTACGCAGGTGACGCCATCTGCTTCGGTGCCGGCACCGACAAGTCTGTAATTTCGATTGATGGGACGGGAGAGCGCCGGAAAGCATCGTTGTTCCGTAAAGTCGCTGTCTCGTCCCTGAACGCTCGTCACACGCCATCCATGGTGTGTGACGCTTTACTCCACAACGATGCCTTCCAGCGTACGACGGATTGGCTTCGGGCTTGTGCGCGACATAACGCACCGCTAAATTTCCCACCGATATTTCTCTAACTCGATCTCCCCAGCGTCGCTAACTTCAATCCCTTCCGCTTCCAGCGCATCGCGCTGACGAAACAAGTCGTCACCCTGCAGTGAAATGCGGCCATGACGATTGATAACGCGAAACCAGGGTAATTTACTGCCTTCCGGCAAACGGCGTAATACGCCACCCACCTGGCGTGCCGCGCGCGGCGAACCCGCTAATTGCGCAACATCCCCGTAAGTAGTGACCTTTCCTGGCGGAATGGCCGCGATGATCTGCCAGACGCGCTCAGAAAAATTGTTTTGGTCGCTCATATGCGCACCTATTTTTATCTGGAAAGGGCAAACTTTAGCATGCAGAAGGGTAGACATCAGCGCATTGATGTGTGCTTGTGCAAGAAACCAACGGTTGTCGGGCCTGCGCTTGCAATTGCCGGGGGCATACTTGATAATGCCTGCGCTCTCGAAATGAGGGCTTGTCAATGGGGGCCCTGTTGGTTCTCCCGCAATGCTAACTTGTGAACTCGGTCAGATCCGGAAGGAAGCAGCCGCAGCAGGCGACGCGTGTGCCGGGATGTAGCTGGCAGGGCCCCCACCAATTTGTACCCGCCTCATACTCCACAGAATTTTACGCACAGAGAAATCTGGCAATCCTTTGCCGGTGATTCAATCCTTGATCAAAACGATGATGGTGCAGATCGGCTGTTAGGGGAAAAACTTAGCGGACGAACTTCCAGACAGAAACCGGTACTTTATCGTAAAGCTTATTCATTGTCAGTTCAGCCAGACGATGATCGGCTGCCGAATAGAATACCGCGAGTTCATTATCAGGTAATTCATACTTGTTTTTTTCGATAACCCGTTCAAGGGTATCGATTGAGCGACAGCGGCGCAGTCGCATCAAATAATCTGTTTTAGTTAAGGCTTGGTTGCTCATAAATAAACCGGTCTCAGTCTGGTGCTAAAAGGAATGGCTAGGTTGTTGGAGATAAGCGCACTCTTCGGCAAACAGATTAAATAAGCGTTTTGCTGAACGCTGCCACCGTTGTAGATCCTGAGTATTGATTCCATAGCTGCTGAACAGCATAAAGGTATCGTCAAGATATTCATCGATTTGCGTAATCAGGGCTTCATCTTCAACGTGCTTAATTTTGTAATTCATCGTGAAAGAAGCGATATGCTCAATCAAATCGTTGAGCTGTAAATTGCTTTCCGAAGTAGGATCATTAACCCAACCATGATGGCTGTCAGTCAATGTCGCCATACTTTCGTCGAACAGGTTCTCACACAGGTATTTAAGCTGGGCAATATCATGCCGTTTCGGTGAGTATTCGTCCATCTTTTTCCCCTCCATAGCTAGCACAGTTACCGCAGCGCGGCGAGATTAAGAAAAGCTACCAGGAAGTGATATCGAATAAAATTGAATTCAGCGACTCCTTAAATGTAATCCACAATCATTAGCTTTGCTCACCTCAATTACCAAATATTACAATTCATCGGCGGGAGAGGGGCGCTCATTGTCAATCACGTCAAACACCAGCGCGCCGGGCTTTACCTGAAACAACACTTCTTCACGACGCGTAAACGTTTCATTTAAATCCAGGCAAGGATTAAATAAATTCCAGCTGAAATCGTAAAGCATTTTAAATCGATTATTGTCGGTTGGTTGAATAGAAATAATCTGGAAGCTATCGGGAACTAATTGCGCGTTTTGAGAATACCACTGTAAATCACCGGCTAATGCCTCGGCTATTTTGAGAATATTCCCCTGGATAATTCTGACCAACTTTTCGCAATCGTCCTCATCCACAGCAATATCACAATGAATAATAGACGGCATTTTGTATCCAGTAAAAGAATGATGTTTCTATCATTGTGCTTATTGAGTGACATTGCAAGTCGCTAATAAACAGAAAGAGTAATCGTTGTGATGGGTTTCATAACACATTCATGGCGAAACGGCGAATTAACGCGGCTATCTTCATAATCGATCAACTTTTGAAACACTTTTGCTTAGGCGCAATTGAGGATGAGTCGGGTATGATAATTGTTATGTTATAACATTGTTGGTTGTTGAGTATGAATCACAGCGGTTTACTTCTTTCCCTTGGCGGCCGTTTGCTGGTTGCGCTGATGCTGATTGCCTTGCTAGCGCTGGCCTTATATTGGGGCATGCAGAAATGATGCATTTCAACCGCTTACAAGCCGGTTATCAAGGCCGTGCGGTGACGCCGGTCGTTAACGGTGAGCTGGCAACAGGCAGCATGACGGCGCTGATTGGCGCTAACGGCACCGGCAAATCGACATTATTAAAAACCATTGCCGGCTTACTACCGCCAATTTCCGGCAACTGCGAATTGCACATCCCACGCAAAGCGCTGGGCTGGTTACCGCAACGCAGTGAACTTGAAACCCGCTTTCCTCTTACTGCCTATGAACTGGTGGCGATGGGCTGCTGGCCACGCTGCGGCTGGTTTGGTGGTATCAATCGCGCCTTGCGCCTGGAAATCGATGCCGCGCTGGATGCGGTACAAATGCGTGAGTTCGCCGATGCGCAGCCATCGACGTTATCTGGCGGGCAACTGCAGCGCGTGCTGTTCGCGCGCTTAATGCTGCAGCGCAGCCAGCTGTGGCTGCTGGATGAACCCTTCAACGGCATTGATAGCCAAACCGTCACCTTGCTGATGTCGATCCTCGAACAGCAGCAGCAGGCGGGCACCACGTTATTAGTCGTGCTACACGATCGTCCGCTGGTGGCGCGCTATTTTCAGGATGTGCTATCGCTCGATGACGCTGATGCCGCACAAACTCCAACGTTGCATAGGGTGGCGTCGTGACATTACTCCAACCCTTTATCGAATTTGGTTTTATGCGCCGTGCGCTGGTGGCCTGCGTTGCATTAGCGATCAGCGCCACGCCGCTGGGCGTTTTCCTTTCCCTGCGCCGCATGAGTCTGGTCGGCGATGCGTTATCGCATGCTGTGTTACCCGGCGCGGCGATTGGTTATCTGGTGTCGGGATTATCGCTGGTGGCGATGGGTATCGGCGGCCTAATTGCCGGATTGGCGGTGGCGTTGCTCTCGGGAGCGGTCAGCCGTTATACGCATCTCAAAGAGGATGCCAGTTTTTCCGGCTTTTACCTCGGCTCTCTCGCACTCGGCGTCACACTGGTGTCGCTGCGCGGCTCCAGCGTCGATCTGCTGCACGTGTTATTTGGATCGCTGCTGGCGGTGGATAACGCGGCGATTCTGCTGGTTGGCGGCATTGCGGCTACGACCTTGCTGCTGCTGGCGGTGATCTTCCGTCCGCTGGTGATCGATGCCTTCGATCCCGATTTCCTGCGCGCTCAGGGCAAATGGAGCGCACCGCTGGTGCACGGTCTGTTTCTGATGCTGGTGGTGCTCAATCTGGTGGCAGGCTTTCAGGTGCTGGGCACGCTGATGTCGGTGGGATTGATGATGCTGCCGGCCACCAGCGCACGCTTCTGGAGCCGCCATCTGGCTTACATGCTCGGCATCGCCATGCTGCTGGCGATCGTCTCAGCATTTATCGGCCTGATTCTTTCGTGGCATTTCTCGCTGCCGGCTGGACCGGCGGTGGTGCTCAGTGCTGCGGTGCTGTTTCTGCTTTCTGTTTTGACAGGACCATGTGGCGGCCTGTTGCGCCGTCGATAACCAAACCAATAAGGGGATAGAAATGAAAAAGTTACCGCTGAGTCTGGCGATTGGCGCCATGCTGGCAAGCCCGCTGTCGCTGGCGAAAAGCGTTGATGTTGTGGCGAGCTTTACCGTGCTGGCGGATATCGTTAAACAGGTTGGTGGCGATCACGTTAACGTGAAATCGCTGGTCGGGCCGAATGGCGATCCGCACACCTTCGAACCGACGCCGCAGGATAGCCAGGCGCTGTCGAAGGCGGATGTGGTATTCGTGAGCGGTTTGGGCATGGAAGGCTGGATGGATCGCCTGATCAGCGCGTCAGGCTATAAAGGCACCATCGTAGTGGCATCGAACGGTGTCAACACGCGCAAGATGGAAGAGGACGGCAAAAGCGTCACCGATCCGCACGCGTGGAACAGCATGCAAAACGGTGTGATCTACGCCACTAATGTGATGAATGCGCTGATCAAAGCCGATCCAGAAGATGCGGCGGATATTCGTAAAAGCGGTGAAAGTTACATTCAGCAGCTGCAGAAGCTGGATAGCTGGGCGAAAAATGCCTTTGCCGAAGTGCCGAAGAGCAAGCGTAAAGTGCTGACCAGCCATGATGCCTTTGGCTACTTTGGCCAACGCTATGGCGTCAGTTTCCTGGCGCCGGTGGGTTTCTCTACCGAAGCGGAAGCCAGCGCCAGCGACGTGGCCTCGATCATCCAACAACTGAAGGCCGAGCACATCAAAACCTACTTCATGGAGAATCAAACCGATCCGCGACTGGTAAAACAGATTGCCAGCGAAACCGGCGCGCAGCCGGGCGGGGAACTTTATCCTGAGGCGCTGTCGGAAGCGAATGGCCCAGCAGCGACCTATGTCGCCGCGTTCAAACACAATGTTGACGCCATTTTGCATAGCATGAAGTAAAAAAAAGGCCGGGGAGCATCCCGGCCAACTATCACGACACTTTCCTACCTTTTTTTCTTTCTTCCCTGAACCGCCTTAAAGCGCGGGTTAGTTTTGCAAATCACATAGATGCGACCATTACGACGCACGACTTTGCAATCCTTATGGCGCGTCTTTGCAGAGCGCAATGAACTCAATACCTGCATCTGTTCTCTCCAGCGTTACTTGTTGCGCGACAGGAAGCTGCCGAAACGCTGGTTGAAGCGCGCGGTGCTGCCTTCTTTAGCAAAGTCTTTCTGCTTGCCGGTGTAGAACACGTGGGATTTTGACGAGACATCCAGCGTGACATATGGCAGCACTTCACCTTCATACTCAATGGTGCGCTCGGTTTTGATGGTGGAGCCGACTTTAAAGTATTCGTTGGCCGAGGTGTCGTGGAACACCACTGGGCGATAAAGAGGATGGATATTCGGTTTCATAGTAACCTCGCTATGTAATGTTATACTATAACAATAGTATGAGCCCGAACATGGCTGATTGCAACCGTGAAAAACGCAGGGATTTTGGTGGGGCAGGGGAACAGCAATAAAAAAGGCCGCATCAGCGGCCTTTTAGGGAAGAGTAAAACTTAGTGTTTGTGCTCAACCGGATGACCGTGTTCCAGGTCACCTTTGTTCTTACTGAAGCGGCGACGTACCACCACGAAGAACACCGGAACGAAGAAGATAGCCAGCGCGGTCGCTGTTACCATCCCGCCCATTACGCCGGTACCTACCGCATTTTGTGCGCCAGAACCCGCACCGGTGCTGATCGCCAGCGGCATTACGCCGAGGATAAAGGCGAGTGAGGTCATCAGAATCGGACGCAGACGCATACGGGATGCTTCCAGCGTGGATTCCACCAACCCTTTACCTTCCTTCTCCATCAAATCCTTGGCGAATTCGACAATCAGGATGGCGTTCTTCGCCGACAATCCTATGGTAGTCAACAAGCCCACCACAAAGTAGACGTCGTTACTTAAGCCGCGCAGCGTGGTGAAGATCAGTGCGCCGACAACACCCAGCGGTACCACCAACATGACCGAGAACGGAATCGACCAGCTCTCATACAGCGCGGCCAGACACAGGAACACCACAATCAGTGAGATAGCATACAGCGCCGGAGCCTGGTTACCTGACAAGCGTTCCTGATAGGACATGCCGGTCCAGTCGTAACCAATACCCGCCGGCAGTTTTCCTGCCAACTCTTCCATCAGGTTCATGGCATCACCGGAGCTCTTGCCTGGCGCAGCCTGGCCCAGAATCTCCATCGATGGCAAGCCGTTGTAACGTTCCAGACGCGGTGAACCGTACTGCCACTTCGCCGAAGAGAAGGCGGAGAACGGTACCATGGTGCCGCCGCTGTTGCGCACGTACCATTTACTGATATCGTCCGGCAACATACGTGAATCGGCCTTGCCCATAACGTACACCTTCTTCACGCGACCGCGGTCGATGAAGTCGTTGACGTAAGAACCGCCCCATGCTGAAGCCAGCGTGGTATTGATGTCGGACAGCGACACACCCAGCGCCTGCGCTTTCTCCTGATCGATGATCAGTTTGTACTGCGGCGTATCTTCCATGCCGTTTGGACGCACACCCACCAGCGTATCCGAATGCTGGGCGATCATGCCAAACAGCTGGTTACGCGCGGCGGTCAGCTTCTCGTGACCCAGGTTGCCCTGATCGGTCAGCATGAAGTCGAAGCCGGTGGCGTTACCCAGTTCGATAATCGCTGGCAGGTTGAACGGGAACACCATCGCATCTTTGATTTGACCGAGCGCCTGCATGGCACGACCGGCAATCGCAGGCACTTTCAGGTTGGCATCGCCACGCTCATCCCACGGCTTAAGGCTGACGAACGCAATACCGGTGTTCTGTCCACGACCGGCGAAGCCGAAGCCGTTAACGGTAAACACGGAGTTAACGCTGTCTTTCTCTTTGGTCAGGAAGTAATCCGTCACCTGATCCAATACTTTCTGGGTACGTTCCTGGGTAGCACCGGCTGGCAATTGCGCCTGCGCCAGTAACAAACCCTGATCCTCTTCCGGCAGGAATGAGGTAGGCAGTTTCAGGAACAGGTACGCCATGCCGACCACGATCACCAGATAAATCAGCAGGTAACGGCCGGTGCTGCGAATGATATGACCAACACTGTCAACGTAGTGGTTGGTGCTCTTATCAAACAGGCGGTTAAACCAGCCGAAGAAACCGGTGGTTTTGCCGTGAGCGCCTTTCTCCACCGGCTTCAGCATGGTGGCACAAAGCGCAGGCGTCAGGATCAACGCCACCAGCACCGACAGCGCCATTGCCGAAACGATGGTGATGGAGAACTGGCGATAAATGACGCCGGTTGAACCACCGAAGAACGCCATTGGAATAAATACCGCTGACAGCACCAAGGCAATACCGACCAATGCGCCCTGAATCTGCTCCATCGAACGTTTGGTCGCTTCTTTCGGCGGTAAGCCTTCTTCCGCCATTACACGTTCGACGTTCTCTACCACCACGATGGCGTCATCCACCAGCAGGCCGATGGCGAGCACCATCCCGAACATCGTCAGGGTGTTTATCGAGTAGCCAAAGGCACTGATGATCGCAAAGGTTCCGAGCAACACAACAGGAACGGCGATGGTTGGAATCAGCGTCGCACGGAAGTTTTGCAGGAACAGATACATCACCAGGAACACCAGCACGATTGCTTCGAACAGCGTTTTCACCACTTCGAAAATCGAAATTTTCACGAACGGTGTGGTGTCGTACGGATAAACCGTTTTCATGCCTGCCGGGAAGAACGGCTCCAGTTTCGCCAGTTCAGCTTTCACCGCATCGGCGGTGTCCAGTGCATTAGCGCCGGTGGCCAGTTTGATACCGATACCGGAAGCCGGTTTGCCGTTATAACGCGCGATGATCTCGTAGTTTTCACCACCGAGTTCAATCTTCGCCACGTCACGCAGACGTACCTGCGAACCATCCTGATTCACCTTCAGCAGAATATTGCCGAACTCATCTGTCGATGTCAGACGGGTTTGCGCAATGATCGAGGCATTCAGCTGTTGGCCCGGTACAGGTGGCGTACCGCCCAACTGACCCGCGGCGATCTGGGTGTTCTGGACTTTCAGCGCGTTGATCACATCCACTGGTGTCAGTGAATAGTTGTTCAGCTTGTGTGGGTCCAGCCAGATGCGCATCGCATACTGCGCACCAAACACTTGGGTATCACCGACACCCGGCATACGGCTGACCGGATCTTTGATGTTTGAAGCAACATAGTCAGAAATATCATTCTGCGTCATGGTGCCGTCATCACTGACAAAACCCGCCACCATCAGGAAGCTGCTAGAGGATTTCTTAACCTGAATACCCTGTTGCTGTACTTCCTGTGGCAGTAACGGCGTGGCCAGCTGCAGTTTGTTCTGCACCTGAACCTGCGCGATATCGGCATCAGTACCGGATTGGAAGGTCAGCGTCAGCGTCAATGTACCCGACGAGTCACTGCTCGAGGACATATACATCAGTCCATCGATACCGTTCATGTTTTGCTCGATGACCTGCGTCACCGAATCTTGCAGCGTTTTCGCATCAGCACCCGGATAGGTGGCCTGGATTTCAACCGCCGGCGGTGCAACATTGGGATATTGCTCAATCGGCAGGCTGATAATCGATAGCACACCGGCCAACATGATGATGATGGCGAGCACCCACGCAAAAATGGGGCGATCAATAAAGAACTTAGCCATGTATCAGTGGCTCCTGTTATGACGATGATTTAGCAGACGGTGATTCTGGTGCAGCTTTGGCATCATCGGAGACTTCTTTTGGCGTCACCTGCGCACCCGGTTTGGCACGCTGGATACCGGTGGTGATCACCCGATCGCCTTCTTTTAGACCTTCCGTCACCAGCCATTTGTCGCCAAATGCCTGATTAGCGGTGATGTTACGGGATTCCACTTTATTATCTGCGCCAACCACCATTGCGGTTGCCTGACCGGTTGGGGTGCGTGTTACGCCCTGTTGCGGCACCAGCAGTGCGGTGGGATTGGTGCCCTCATCCAGACGCGCACGAACAAACATGCCTGGCAGCAGGCGATTGTCCGGGTTCGGGAAGATGGCGCGCAGCGTGATCGAGCCGGTGGTTTCATCCACGCTCACATCAGAGAATTCCAATGTGCCTGTCTGCGGGTATGCGTTACCGTTTTGCATCAGCAGGGTGACGTTGGCCTTACCGTCGTTCTGTTTCAGCTGACCGGATTCCAGCTCTGCGCGCAGACGCAGGAAATCATCACTGGATTGGGTCACATCGACATACATAGGATCGAGCTGTTGCACGGTCGCCAGGGCAGTGGTTTGCCCGTTGGAAACCAGCGCACCTTCGGTTACCGACGATTTACCAATACGGCCGCTGATAGGTGACGTCACTTTGGTATACGCCAGATTGATGCGCGCAGTTTCGACGTTGGCACGCGCAGCCTGGGCGGCTGCAGCAGTCTGAGCTGCGGTGCCTGCGGCGGTGTCATAGTCCTGCTGACTGATGTACTTAGTACCCAGCAGCGGCTTATAGCGAGTAATGGTTAACTGCGCAACACGCGCATTGGCTTCAGCCTGGGCGAGATCCGCTTTAGCGCTGTCGTAGGCCGCCTGATAGGTGGCGGGATCAATCTGATACAGCGACTGACCGGCTTTTACATCACTACCTTCAACAAAATTACGCTTGAGGATAATTCCTGACACCTGAGGGCGAACTTCCGCAACGCGGAAAGCCGAGGTACGGCCCGGCAGCTCGGTGGTAATTTTCAAGGGTTCGTTTTTTAACGTTACAACACCCACTTCTGGGGGCTGCTGCTGGGCGGCTTGCTGGGATTTATTATCATCACATCCTGTTAACACAAAGCTGCCTGATAGCATCAGGACGGCCGCCAGAGGCGCTAATCCTCTGTTTTTATTCATAAATAAACCTCTAGTGTCCGATATCAAATGATCAATGGATCACAAACCGATAAACCCATTGCTGCGTTAAAACACGGGTCATGCTATGGTACATACATTCACAAATGTATGTAAACTTACAAGTTTGTAAAAAAAGCCCAGCATGGCACGAAAAACCAAAGCGCAAGCTCTTGAAACACGGCATCAAATTCTTGACGCCGCATTAGCACACTTTTCCGAACATGGTGTGGCCGCCACGTCTCTGGCGGATATCGCAACAGCGGCCGGCGTCACGCGCGGGGCTATCTACTGGCACTTCAAAAATAAAGCCGATCTCTTACAGGAAATCTGGCTGCGTTGTGACGCTGGGCTGGACGATGTGGAACTTGAGTATCAGACAAAATACCCGGGCGATCCACTTTCTGTTGTTCGTTCTATGTTGATCTATATCCTTGACGCCACAGCAAAGGATCCGCAAAGACGCGCATTAATGGAGATTATCTTTCACAAATGTGAGTTTGTTGGCGAAATGTCGACGTTACAGGATATGCAGCAGAGCTTACTGCAAGCGTGTTACGATCGAATTGAAACTGTACTACGTCTTTGTATTGATGCCAGCCAATTGCCTGAGAACCTGAATACGCGTCAGGCGGCGCTACTGATGCGCGGCTATATTAATGGCATGATGGAAAGCTGGCTGTTCAACCCGCAAAGTTTTGATTTGGCAGCCGATGCGCCTCAGCTGGTGGATGCGTTTCTTGATATGTTGCGCCTAAGTCCAACGCTGCTTAGTCGGCCTTGATTTCCGCCGCTTGTTTCTGCTCATAATCCCGCTGAACAATCGCCAACGCAGCCAGCACGGTGGCGGTAGGGACATTATTCTCTTCAAGCAGTTGAATCAGATCGACGGCAAGTTTGATGTCGTCGGGTGCGCTGTCCAGTGACATTTTTTCTCCTAAATACGTAATTTCGCCGCGACCAGCAGCATTAATAGTGCGCCCAGCAGTGCGCTGGCGAAACCGGCTGGATGCAGGGCGGCCAGATCGCCGGTGGTGAAGTAGGTGGCGATATAGCCGCCAATCAGCGCGCCAATCACCGCCAGCACCAACGTCGGCACAAATCCTCCCGGACGACCGGGAAAAATCACCCGTTTGAGCCAGCCTGCCGCTAAACCGATCACAATCCATAATACCAGCGTCATGATTTTACTCCTTTTTCTCACCGCAATGAGTATAGAGGAAAAAGCGCCGCGTTCAGCGCGGCATAGGCGGCAACTCCAGTTTGTAGATAGCGGCGCGGCAGCGTGCCAAACGTTCTTGCAGCTGATCGACTTCACGAATTAACTGCTGCTGAACGCTCAGCGTTTCAGCGCGCGCCAGATGCTGCTCGCGCTGCGCAATCATCGCCAGTAAGCGTTTTTCGTAGCCTTGATACTCTTCACGCTTGGCCTGGCGTGCATCGACACGTGGCCGCTCGCGCTTGACGCGCAGCTGCTGGCTCTGGCATTCGCGCTGTAATGCGGCAATTTGATCCAGCACTTTCTCCGCCAGCCATTGACGGCGCGCCACATCAGTGTCAGCAGCGGTTAACTGCGTCACATTGCCTTCCAGTTCGCGCAGATAATCCGCCAGACGCGTGCCGCTGGTGCGAAACAGGTGAGAATCAAAACGGGGCTGACGACAGGCACCATCCGGCTGCTGCGCAATCTGCTGGCGCAGTAACTCTAACATGGCATGGAGACGTTGCTGGGCGGGCGGTTGGGGCATCACTCTGTTTCCGACTGTGTTAACGTAACGCTGTTTTTGACTTATTCAGGCATCAGGCATGCAGCGCATTTTACTACTGAGCCTTGGCTGGCTGGCGATTGTGCTAGGTACGCTGGGCATTGTATTACCTTTATTACCGACGACGCCATTTGTGTTGCTGGCGGCCTGGTGTTTTGCCCGCTCGTCGCCGCGTTTCCATCATTGGTTGCTATGGAAGTCGCCGTTTGGTCGCTTTATTCGCCACTGGCAGCAGCATCGTGCCATGCCGCCCGGCGCCAAAGGGCGCGCCATGTTGCTGATTGTGATTACCTTTTCGGTGTCCCTTTATTTAGTAAACCTGCTGTGGGTGCGCATCCTGTTAGGCGCGATGCTGTGCCTGCTGCTGCTTTTTATGTGGCGCATTCCGGTTGTAACCGAGGATGCCAACCCGCCACAACAGTAGCGTGAGGGTTGCATTTAGCCGGGTATTTGCATAGATTTGGGCATCTTCGTGCGTGGCTTCCCTTATAAACGACTTCGCTTAACCCGGTTTCCGGGGTTTGGCGCTAGAGAAGCTGCGCGTATTAGATATTTTCTCCAGGCGTAACATTTATGACCGCAACTGCGCAGCAGCTTGAACTCATCAAAAACAGCATTAAAAGCATTCCTGACTATCCGAAGCCGGGCATTCTGTTCCGTGACGTGACCAGTCTGATGGAAGATCCGCAGGCGTATGCCGCGTCGATCGCCATTCTGGTGGAGCGTTATCGTAACAAAGGCATCACCAAGGTGGTGGGAACGGAAGCGCGTGGCTTCCTGTTTGGCGCACCGGTGGCGCTGGGTTTGGGCGTGGGTTTTGTGCCGGTGCGTAAGCCGGGCAAACTGCCGCGTGAAACTTTCAGCGAAAGCTACGAGCTGGAGTACGGCACCGATGCGCTGGAACTGCACAAAGATGCCATCAAACCAGGCGATGTGGTGCTGGTGGTGGACGATCTGCTGGCGACTGGCGGCACGCTGGAAGCAACGGTGAAGCTGATCCGCCGCGCCGGTGGAGAAGTGAAAGACGCCGCATTCGTGATTAATCTGTTTGACCTGACCGGTGAAGCCCGCCTGACTGCCATGGGCGTCGAGTGCTTCAGCCTGGTGAATTTCCCCGGCCACTAAGGCCTGCGCGCTCCGCTGCACGGCGGGGCGCCACCTCTGCAAAGTTAGTGGTTGCTGATCCGCTGGTGGCTGTTAAACTACTGCCAAAATAAACAGGGTTTGCGAAGCTGCATTTTCTCCCTTCTCCCTAAATTCCAGTGATTGAATCCACATGAGCTATCAGGTACTTGCGCGAAAATGGCGTCCCCAGGCCTTCGCTGACGTAGTCGGTCAGGAACATGTGCTGACTGCGCTGGCCAACGGGTTGTCACTGGGACGAATCCATCATGCTTATCTCTTTTCTGGCACACGCGGCGTCGGGAAAACCTCGATCGCCCGTCTGCTGGCGAAGGGGCTTAACTGTGAAACCGGCATCACGTCAACGCCGTGCGGGCAATGCGATAACTGCCGCGAAATCGAGCAGGGCCGTTTTGTCGATCTGATTGAGATCGATGCCGCGTCACGCACCAAAGTTGAAGATACGCGCGATCTGCTCGATAACGTGCAGTACGCGCCGGCGCGCGGTCGCTTCAAGGTCTATCTGATCGATGAAGTGCACATGCTGTCGCGCCACAGCTTCAACGCGCTGCTGAAAACGCTGGAAGAGCCGCCATCGCACGTGAAATTTCTGCTGGCGACCACCGATCCGCAGAAGCTGCCGGTGACGATTCTGTCCCGTTGCCTGCAATTCCATCTCAAAGCGCTCGACGTGGAGCAAATCCAGCAGCAGCTGGCGCATGTGTTGCAGCAGGAGCAGATTGCAGCCGAACCGCGTGCGCTGCATCTACTGGCGCGCGCCGCTGACGGCAGCATGCGCGATGCGCTGAGCCTGACCGACCAGGCGATTGCCATGGGGCAGGGCAGCGTAACGCGTGACACCGTGGCACAAATGCTCGGCACGCTCGACGATGAACAGCCGCTGGCGCTGATTGAAGCGCTGGTGGATGGCCAGGGCGAACAGGTGATGGCGCTGCTGAATCAGGCCGCGTCGCGTGGGGTTGAGTGGGAAGCGCTGCTGGTCGAGATGCTGCGTTTACTGCACCGCATTGCGATGGTGCAGCTGCTGCCAGGCTCGCTCAGCGAGGACGATCTCAGCCAAGCCGATCGCCTGCGCGAGTTAGCGCGCGTGCTGCCACCGGCTGACGTGCAGCTCTATTACCAAACGTTGTTGATGGGACGTAAAGATCTGCCGCTGGCACCGGATCGGCGCTTAGGCGTAGAGATGGCGCTGCTGCGGGCGCTGGCGTTCCATCCGCAGGCAACGATTGCGGAGCCGGTGGCGCGTCCCACCTTGACGCCACAAGCTGCTCCGCAGGTTGCTGCGCCACAAGCCGCAGCGAAAGCCGCGCCCGCACCGGCTGCGCAGCCGCAGATGGCACCGCCGAACCCTGACGCGCCGCCGGTGTCGGATGATTATCCAGACATGCAGCCCGCGCCCGATCCGTTACCTGACTCCACCAGCCAGTTGTTACAGGCGCGAACGCAGTTGCTGCGTCAGGGAGCCGGCAAAGCAAAAAAGAGTGAGCCGGCAGCGCGTTCCGCGCGGCCGGCGAATCCGGCGCTGGAACGTCTCGCTAGCGTCACTGAACGTGTGCAACAACGTGCGTCCGAACCCACGGTAAAAGCCCCGGCCAAACCGGAAGCCTATCGCTGGAAAACGCAGCTGCCGGTGGAGGTTAAAGCGGAGCCGGTGGCGACGCCAAAAGCCTTGCGTTCGGCACTGGAGCATGAGAAAACCCCTGAGCTGGCGCTGCGTCTGGCGGAAGAAGCCCAGCAGCGCGATGCGTGGGCTGCTGAAATCGCCGCGCTGACGCTGCCAAAACTGGTGCAGCAAGTGGCGCTCAATGCGTGGAAAGAGGTGGGCGAAGCCGGCGTTACGCTGCATCTGCGCAGCAGTCAGCGCCATCTGAATTCAGCTTCTGCCAGGCAGGCGCTGGCGGAAGCGCTGAGTCAGTCTGCCGGTCAGCCGGTTGAATTGACGATTATTGAAGACGATAATCCTACGGTATTGACGCCACTGGAGTGGCGCCAGGCCATTTATGAAGAGAAGCTGTCGCAGGCGCGACAGTCGATCGAAAGCGATACCCATATTCAGACATTGCGTCGATTCTTCGATGCCGATTTGGATGAAGAGAGTATTCGACCGGTGTGAACATGCTGCCGCGCGTCAACTGCGCGCAGCCCCAGCAGAGAGAGAAAACTATGTTTGGTAAAGGCGGATTGGGCAACCTGATGAAACAGGCCCAGCAGATGCAAGACAAAATGGCCAAAGTGCAGGAAGAGATCGCCGCGATCGAAGTGACCGGTGAATCAGGCGCTGGCTTGGTTAAAGTAACCATCAACGGTGCGCACAACTGCCGTCGTGTTGAAGTCGATCCTAGCTTGCTGGAAGATGACAAAGACATGCTGGAAGATCTGATCGCCGCGGCCTTCAACGATGCGGCACGCCGTATTGACGAAACGCAGAAAGAGAAGATGGCTGCGGTCTCTTCAGGTATGCAGCTGCCGCCTGGCTTCAAGATGCCGTTCTGATGCAAACCAGTCCACTGCTTGAATCTTTGATGGAGTCGTTGCGCTGCCTGCCGGGCGTTGGCCCGAAGTCGGCGCAGCGCATGGCTTTTCAGCTGTTGCAGCGCGATCGTAGCGGTGGCATGCGTCTGGCGCAGGCATTGACCCGCGCCATGTCGGAAATCGGTCACTGCGCCGATTGCCGTACCTTCACCGAACAGGAAATCTGCACCATCTGCGCCAATCCGCGTCGTCAGCAAAACGGCCAGATTTGTGTGGTGGAGAGCCCGGCAGATATCCACGCCATTGAGCAGACCGGCCAGTTTGGCGGCCGCTACTTTGTGCTGATGGGGCACTTGTCACCGCTGGATGGCATTGGTCCACAGGATATCGGCCTGGATCGGCTGGAGCAGCGTCTCGAGCGCGAAACCTTAACCGAAGTGATCCTCGCCACCAATCCCACGGTGGAAGGGGAAGCCACGGCCAACTACATCGCCGAGTTGTGCGGACAATATGGCGTTGATGCCAGCCGCATTGCACACGGTGTGCCGGTCGGTGGTGAGCTGGAAATGGTCGATGGCACCACGCTGTCGCACTCGCTCGCCGGACGCCACAAGATTAATTTCTAATCACTTGCCGATGTCTTCACAGACATCGGCTTGAAATCCTCTCCTTCATCCCCATTTCTCTCTCAACGTATCATCAACCCCGATTCAGTTGAGGTAGCAATGACCATGAAAGGACAAGAGACGCGTGGCTTCCAGTCAGAGGTAAAACAACTTCTGCACCTGATGATCCATTCACTCTATTCAAATAAAGAGATTTTCCTGCGCGAGCTGATTTCCAACGCTTCAGATGCCGCCGACAAACTGCGCTTCCGCGCGCTGTCGACGCCCGATCTGTATGAAGGCGACGGCGACCTGCGCGTACGTATCTCGGTCAATCCGGAAAATCGCACGCTGACGCTCAGCGATAACGGCATCGGTATGCGCCGTGATGAGGTGATTGAGAACCTCGGCACCATCGCTAAATCCGGCACCAAATCCTTCCTCGAATCCATGGGCTCCGACCAGGCGAAAGACAGCCAGCTGATCGGCCAGTTTGGCGTGGGCTTCTACTCTGCGTTCATTGTGGCGGATAAAGTCACCGTGCGCACCCGCGCCGCCGGCGCTAAAGCCGATGAAGCGGTGTTCTGGGAATCTGCTGGCGAAGGGGAATATACGCTGGCAGAGATTGAGAAAGCCGATCGCGGTACCGAAATCACGCTGCACTTCCGTGAAGGCGAAGATGATTTCCTCGATGCGTGGCGCGTACGTAACGTGATCAGCAAATACTCCGATCACATCGCGCTGCCGGTTGAGATTGAAAGCAAAGACGAAGAGAGCGACACCACCACCTGGGAAAAGATCAACAAAGCCCAGGCGCTGTGGACGCGCAACAAGTCTGAGATCAGCGACGACGAGTACAACGAGTTCTACAAACACATCGCCCACGATTTCAGCGATCCGGCGATCTGGAGCCATAACCGCGTGGAAGGTAAGCAGGAATACACCAGCCTGCTGTATATCCCGGCGCGTGCGCCGTTCGACATGTGGAACCGCGACAGCAAGCACGGCCTGAAACTCTACGTACAGCGCGTGTTCATCATGGACGATGCCGAGCAGTTCATGCCGAACTACCTGCGCTTCGTGCGTGGTTTGATAGATTCCAACGATCTGCCGCTGAACGTATCGCGTGAAATCCTGCAGGACAGCCGTGTGACCCAGAGCCTGCGTGGCGCGCTGACCAAGCGTAGCCTGCAGATGCTGGAGAAGCTGGCGAAAGACGACGCGGAAAAATATCAGCAGTTCTGGAAAGAGTTCGGTCTGGTACTGAAAGAAGGTCCAGCCGAAGACAACGCTAACCAGCAACAGATTGCCAAACTGCTGCGTTTCGCCACCAGCCAGAGCGAAAGCGCAGAGCAGACCGTTTCGCTCGACGATTACGTGACGCGCATGGTGGAAGGTCAGGACAAGATTTACTACATCACCGCCGACAGCTATGCCGCCGCGAAGAGCAGCCCGCATCTGGAACTGTTCCGCAAAAAAGGCATCGAGGTGCTGCTGCTCTCCGATCGTATCGACGAATGGATGATGAGCTACCTCACCGAGTTCGACGGCAAAACCTTCCAGTCAGTCAGCAAAGCGGATGATTCGCTGAGCAAACTGGCCGATGAAGAGACCGAAGAGCAGAAAGAAGCGGAGAAGGCGCTGGAGCCGTTTGTTGATCGCGTGAAAACGCTGCTGGGCGAGCGTGTGAAAGAGGTGCGTCTGACGCATCGTCTCACCGACACGCCAGCGATCGTCACCACCGATGCTAACGAAATGACCACGCAGATGGCGAAGCTGTTTGCCGCGGCCGGTCAGGACGTGCCGGACGTGAAGTACATTTTCGAGATCAATCCGGATCATACGCTGGTGAAACGCGTGGCCGATACCCAGGACGAGACGCGCTTTGCCGAGTGGGTTGAGCTGCTGCTGGATCAGGCGCTGCTCGCCGAGCGCGGTACGCTTGACGATCCAAACCAGTTTATCCGTCGCATGAACCAGTTGCTGACGGCGTAATCGCACCAAACCCGAAAGGTCGCCATTCATGGCGACCTTTTTTATATCTGCTGTTAAATCTGCGCCTGATCCCGCAACCAATCGCGAAACAACGTAATCTCCGCATCGTGCTGACGCGAAGTCTTGGTCATCATCAACGTGGCGCGATCGACGCGCACAAAGCCCAGCGGTGCGATCAAGGTGCCGTCACTCAACTCCTGACGCACCAGCAAGCGTGGCGCCATAATCACGCCCAATCCGTTTCTCGCCGCCTGAATGGCTAACGTCAAATTATCGAAATGCTTGCCGATCCAGTAATTGCCGCGTACGCCGCTGGTTTTCGCCCATTCGGCCCACGCATGCAGCCGCGTATCGGCGTGCAGCAGCGGCAGTGAGGCGAGATCCTGCTCGCTTTGAAAGCGGGCGGCAAACTGCGGGGCGCACAGCGGGCCGATGTAATCATCGCTGATCAAAGTGGCATCAATATCGTCATCCGGCGACTGCTCGGCGCTGAGAATCAGCACATCGGTATGCTCGCTGCGCAGCTGGTCAATCTCTACCAGCGGCTGAAACTGCACTTCAATATCGGGATAGCGCTGATAGAAGCTGGCGATGCGCGGAATCAGCCATTGCGAGAGAAAGCTGGGCGCGCAGGAGACGCTGATATGATGGCGCATGCCGGTACGGATGCTTTCGCAGGTGGTGGAGAGCTCGCTAAAGGCTTTCTGACAACTCACCAGCAAACGTTCACCGTGTGAGGTTAATTTGACGCGTCCATTGGTACGCACAAACAGCGGCTTCCCCATCCAGCTCTCCAGCTGTCGAACCTGATGGCTAATGGCGCTATGGGTGACATGCAGACGTTCGGCCGCTACGCTAAAACTGCTGAACAGTGCCGCCTGGTGGAAATAGTGCAGTGCACGTAACGATGGAAGCACGGTCATACTCGTCCCCTGTGTAAAAACCTAACAGGGATTGTCAGTTTATATCATTTTAATGTCCAGCCGCATTGGCCTAACCTTTCCACCAGATTCTGGCAGGTTGACGGCTACGGCTCTCTGTGTTTTACGCCGACTATCACCGCAGGTTTCACCTCCCACACACAGCATAATAACCAGAGACATACCACGCGATGGCTCCACAACTTGCTTCTGCCAGGGCGGCGGCGGCGCGCGATAAGCTTCGCGGCTCGCTTTCCCGCTATTACCGGCTTGAAAATTTCGATCTCTTTTTCGCTCCCTCTTTGCATATCTCGCGAGTGCTGCTTTCCCAGCTGTTTCTCCGTCAGGAGCAATCACGTAATCACACGCGCTATGCCTCGCACTATCCGGTTAGTGAACTGAGCGTGCTGCCTACCTTGCCAATGACGGCGGGCAACATTGCGCTGGTGGATCATGTTGATATGCAGCAAGGTCGCGTGCGTGCGTTGAGCGAATGTCAAAGCCACGGCGTCACCGATGCATCGGAGTCGTTTGCCACGCAGCTACACAAACGGCTGGTGAGCGATGCGCGACTGTTTGTCGCCCGCCTTGATCGCCATTCGGCGTTATGCGGCGATCTGGTGTTAATCGCATTGCGCACCGCCGATTTCAGCACATTGGTGCGCAGTGAGCTGCGGCTGTTTGAGCAAGGATTAGCGCTCGGTGGCGCGCCAGAACAGGCGCTGGCAATGATGAAGGACAGCGAATGGCGTCCGTACAATATTGCGATGGTGGAAAAAATCGCGCTCGACTCGCCATTCATCCTGCACTCCATTCAGCAACCGGGATTACCCTTTGCGCTTTTTCCGCTGCCGAACGGCCTCAATGCCAGTGAATTGCCGCAGGATATTCAGGTGCTGCCCGAACAGGCGCAATTACGCTTGTGCGCCGACGTGCGCGGCGGGGTCAACAAACAGCTGAACGTCACACCCGCACTGAAAAAACGCCTCAAAGACGTGCTCATGCTTAGCCGTGATTCCTAAAAACGGGCACTCTGCTGGTATTTGCTGACAAAGCAGGTCAAAGTAGACCTTTCGTGGCGAACGCGCCCGTTTCCTTGTGGTGCGCGGGCCATAATGATATGTTCTTCGCCTTCTCAGATTGAACAATGCGATTCGCAAGGGGAATTACGCAATGCGTATTATTCTGCTCGGAGCTCCGGGCGCAGGTAAAGGCACTCAGGCTCAATTCATCATGGAGAAATACGGTATTCCGCAAATCTCCACCGGTGACATGTTACGTGCGGCAGTCAAAGCAGGTACGGAACTGGGCCAACAGGCAAAAGCGATCATGGATGCCGGTAAACTGGTGACTGACGAGCTGGTGATTGCGCTGGTTAAAGAGCGTATCGCGCAGGAAGACTGCAAAAACGGTTTCCTGCTCGATGGCTTCCCACGCACTATCCCGCAGGCTGACGCGATGAAAGAAGCGGGCATCAAGGTTGACTACGTGCTGGAGTTCGCTGTACCGGACGAGCTGATTGTGGATCGTATTGTTGGCCGCCGCGTACACACGCCATCGGGCCGCGTTTATCACGTCACTTACAATCCACCGAAAGTGGAAGGTAAAGATGACCTGACCGGCGAAGAGCTGACCACGCGTAAAGATGACCAGGAAGAGACCGTGCGTAAGCGTCTGGTGGAATACCATCAACTGACTGCACCGCTGATTGCCTACTACGGCAAAGAAGCGCAAGACGGCAACACCGAATATCACAAAATCGACGGCACACGTCCTGTCGCCGAAGTGAGCACGCAATTGGCCACGATTCTCGGTTAATGCGTTGAGGGGCCGGTTGTCCGGCCCTTTTGCAGCAATTGCTTTCCCCTCCTTTAATTTCCGCTACAATTTCCCCCTGATTTTGCATTCGACCCATTCGTTTCGACATCAAGGAAATACCATGAGGCAAGAAAAGCCCGGGGTTTTGCTGGTTAACTTAGGCACACCAGACGCACCCACAACACCTGCGGTTAAACGCTATCTGAAACAATTCCTCGGCGATCCACGAGTGGTTGATACACCGCGCTTACTGTGGTGGCCGATTCTCAATTTCATCATCGTGCCTTTTCGCTCGCCACGCGTATCGAAACTGTATGCTTCCGTATGGATGGATGAAGGTTCACCGCTGATGGTGTTCAGCAAGCGTCAGCGTGACGCATTGGCGCAGCGCCTCGATATGCCGGTTGAACTGGGCATGAGCTACGGCCAGCCAAGCCTCGACAGCGCACTGAAACGCTTGCTGGATCAGGGCGTGACCAAACTCATCGTGCTGCCGCTCTATCCGCAGTTCTCCTGCTCGACGGTTGCCGCGGTTTGGGATGGCTTAGCCACCAGCTTTAAACCGCTGCGCTCGCTGCCGGAAGTGGCGTTTATCCGTGATTACGCGGAGCATCCGGCTTACATCGCCGCGCTGAAAGCCTCGGTTGAGCGCTCGTTTGCGCTGCATGGCGAACCGGATCTGCTGGTGCTGTCCTATCACGGCATTCCGCAGCGTTTCGCCAATGAAGGCGATGATTATCCGCTGCGTTGCAAAGACACCACCGATGCGCTGGCCGCGGCGTTGGGCATTGCGCCACACAAAATCATGATGACCTTCCAGTCGCGCTTTGGTCGCGAGCCGTGGCTGACGCCGTACACCGATGAAACCATGAAAAGTTTGCCGGCCAAAGGCATCAAGCATGTGCAGGTGATGAGTCCGGGCTTTGCGGCGGATTGCCTTGAAACGCTGGAGGAGATCAGCGGTGAGAACTGCGAGATCTTCCTGCATGCCGGCGGCGAAAAGTTCGAGTACATTCCTGCGCTCAACGCCGATGCGGAGCACATTGAAATGATGGTGCAGCTGGTCAACGCGCGCCGTTAAGGGTGTGGCAGAGAGTGTGATATCATTCTCTGCCTGATTTTCCCTGACGGCACTCTCGATGAAATTTCCCGGCAAACGCAAATCCAAACACTATTTCCCCGTCAACGCGCGCGATCCGCTGCTGCAAGCCACGCAGCAAGAGCAGGAAGAGGGCAGTTGGGTGGTGGGTATCGACCAGACGCTGGTGGATATTGAAGCCAAAGTCGATGACGACTTTCTGCAGCGTTACGGTTTAAGCGCCGGTCACTCGCTGGTGATCGACGATGCTACCGCCGAGGCGCTCTATAACGAACTGATGCGCGAAGCGCTCATCAGCCATCAATTTGCCGGTGGCACCATCGGAAACACCCTGCATAACTACTCGGTGCTGGCGGATGACCGCTCGGTGCTGCTCGGTGTGATGTGCAATAACATTCAGATCGGCGGCTACGCCTATCGCTACCTGTGCAACACCTCCAGCCGCATGGATCTGAACTTCCTGCAGGGCGTTGATGGCGCGATTGGCCGCTGCTTTACGCTGATTGGCGAGCAGGGTGAGCGTACCTTTGCCATCAGTCCCGGCTTGATGAACCAGCTGCAGGCCAATAGCATTCCGGAAGAGGTTATTGCGGGCGCGTCGGCGCTGGTGCTGACTTCCTATCTGGTGCGCTGCCAGCCGGGCGAACCGATGCCGGAAGCCACTTTACGCGCCATCGACTACGCCAAAAAACACAACGTGCCGGTGGTATTGACGCTCGGCACCAAATACGTGATTCAGGATAATCCGCAGTTCTGGCGAGATTTCCTGCGCGATCACGTCTCAATTGTGGCGATGAACGAAGAAGAAGCCTTTGCGCTGACCGGCGAGCAGGATCCGCTACTGGCGTCGAATATGGCGCTGGATTGGGTGGATTTGGTGCTGTGTACCGCTGGGCCAACCGGGTTGTACATGGCCGGTTTCACTGAAGAAGAGTACAAGCGCAAAACCAACCATCCGCTGCTGCCGGGCGCGCTGGCTGAGTTCAACCAATATGAATTTAGCCGCGCGATGCGCCACAAGGATTGCGATCAGCCGCTGCGCATCTTCTCGCATATCGCGCCATATATGGGCGGCCCAGAGAAGATCATGAACACCAATGGCGCGGGCGATGGTGCGCTGGCGGCACTGCTGCATGACATCACCGCTAACAACTTCCATCGCCAAAAAGTGCCGAACTCCAGCAAACACGGCCGCGCCTACCTGACCTATTCGTCGCTGGCACAGGTGTGTAAATACGCGAACCGGGTAAGTTATCAGGTGCTGAACCAGCATTCACCGCGCCTGACGCGCGGCCTGCCGGAGCGGGAAGACAGCTTAGAAGAGTCGTATTGGGACAGATAAAACGCAAGGTCGCCGTTCATGGCGTAATGCTCGTCAGTTAAGGCATGAAAACCCTTAATTACCGAGAGCACACATTGTAGCGGCGCAATTTATTGCGCGATAAATCGCGCCGCTACGGAATGTGCGGTGATTTGATAAGGTGCTTAACTGATCGGCATTACGCCGTTAATGGCGACCTTGCCAAAGACCACACTCACTTAAATTGGGCACTCACGTACAATCGGGTTCTGCGCAATCTCCTCTTCCAGCACATGCAGCATGCTGTTGGCAATCTCACGCTCGCCCATCACTACGCGATTCGCGCCGCGCTCCATTATGTAGGTCACTTCATCGTCATAATGCGCACGGGCAATTATCTCAATGTCCGGACGCTTCTCGCGCGCTGCCGTCACGACTTCACCGGCTTCGTAGCCATTCGGAATGGTCAGCAGCAGCCAGCGGGCACAGTCGAGGCGCGCCAGTTCCATGGTATCCACGCGTGCCGCATTGCCCAGCACCGCTTTGATCCCTTGCTCGCGCAGCGCTTCAACGCGCGGACGGGAGTTCTCCACCACCACCAGTGGCACATCCGCTTCCATCAGCTTTTGCCCCAGCAGGCTGCCGACGCGGCCATAACCTACTAAAACCGCGTGATTGCAGATATCCACCGGAATCTGCTTCTCTTCTTCGATCGCTTCTTCCAGCGTCTGTTCTTCGATGGTCTCGGTTTTGTCGAGGTAGCGTTCCAGCACGCTAAACAGAATCGGGTTAAGCATGATGGAGAGAATCGCCGCCGCCAGCACCAGATTGCGGCCTTCCTCGCTCAGCATGCCGAGCGAGATGCCGAGGCCGGCGAGAATAAAGGCGAATTCACCAATCTGCGCCAGGCTCACCGAAATGGTCATCGCGGTGCGACGTGAATGACCCAGCAGCGTTACCAGCAGCCAGGCGGCAATGGATTTGCCCAGCACGATAATCGCCAGCGCGCCAAGCACCGCCAGCGGTTGCTCAATCAGGATCATCGGGTCAAACAGCATGCCGACGGACACAAAGAACAGGACGGCGAACGCATCCCGCAGCGGCAAGGTATCGTGCGCCGCGCGGTGGCTGAGTTCAGATTCGTTCAGCACCATGCCGGCAAAGAAGGCGCCGAGGGCGAAGGAGACATCAAAGAATTCGACGGCGCCAAAGGCGATACCGAGCGCCAGCGCTAACACCGCAAGGGTAAACAGCTCACGCGAGCCGGTCGCGGCACTTTTTGCCAGAATCCACGGCACTACGCGACGGCCTACCACCATCATCAGCACCATAAAGGCGACGACTTTACCGATGGTCAGCAGCAGATCCCACAACAGCAGCGTTGGGCTGGCGTTGCCCTGTTCCAGCATGCCGGCGATGGCTGGCAGCAGCACCAGCGTCAGCACCATCACCAAATCTTCCACGATCAACCAGCCAATGGCGATTTGCCCGCGCTGGCTATCAATCAGCTGACGCTCTTCCAGCGCGCGCAGCAGCACCACGGTGCTGGCGGTGGAAAGACACAACCCAAATACCAGGCCGGTCATCCACGACCAGCCCATTGTCCATGAAAGTCCCATTCCCAGCAGCGTCGCCACGGCGATTTGCGCGATGGCGCCAGGAATGGCGATGGACTTTACCGACATCAAATCCTTCAGCGAGAAGTGCAAACCGACGCCGAACATCAGCAGAATAACGCCGAGTTCAGCCAGTTCAGGGGCAAGGTTGGTATCCGCGACAAAGCCTGGCGTGAAGGGGCCGGCCAGGACGCCAGCCAGAAGATAACCGACTAACGGTGAGATGCGCAGGCGGTTTGCCAGCATACCAAGGAGAAATGCGAGGACCAGTCCCCCGACAATGGTAGTGATCAACGGTGTGGTGTGATGCATGCCTGTCTCCTTGTGTGCAAATGTATCCGCTTGTAACAACCTAGTGTAATGCACAATCACTCACCGCGTTTAAACATTTGAGCGGTTAAAGCCCACTAAATTGAAAAAATGAGACTAAAACGCAGCTGAAGCTCCATTTTCGTCAGTTATCTCATTATATCGGCTGGAAATACGCAGAATGAAGGGTGGCGCGGAAAAAATAGTTGCAGGGGGAAATTGGCTTCGCAGCAGGGGTTGTTACGGTTAAAGCGGTCCTAAGTCGATAAAGTCACCGCCAGGTGTAGAATTGGGTTGTCATTGCCAGCTAGAAGCGAATTTAAAAATGCTGGTCGTCACGCTGTGCCATGATGCAATGCGTGTTTCATCTTGAGTTAGCCAGCCATCTGTGCGACACAGAAGGGCGATAACGCACATTAAGTCCACCGCTAAGTGGAAAAACGCAGAATAAGGAGATCGACTTTGTTTTTATCACCGCGAAAAGGGCGCTGGCTGGCGCTGACAGTGTTACTGCTGCCGATGCTGGCGCAGGCGTGGCAAACGGATCGCAGTTATCGTTTCAGCATTCTGCACACCAACGATCATCACGGTCGTTACTGGCCGAACGCACAAGGCGAATATGGCCTTGCGGCACAGAAAACGCTGATGGATCAACAGCGCTACGATGTGCAGGCCAAAGGTGGCGGCGCGCTGATCCTGTCGGCGGGCGATGTGAACACCGGCGTGCCAGAGTCAGACATGCTGGATGCTGAACCCGACATTCGCGGCATGAACCTGGTGGGCTATGACGCCATGGCGCTGGGCAACCACGAATTCGACAAACCGCTTAGCGTGCTGCAACAGCAGCAGAAGTGGGCCAAATTTCCGTTCCTTTCGGCCAACATCTATCAAAAAGGCACCGACACGCGCTTATTTAAGCCGTGGGCAACCTTTAACCGCATGGGGCTGAAGATTGCGGTGATCGGCCTGACCACCACCGACACGCTGCGCATCGCCAATCCGGAAAACATTGCGACGATTGATATTCGCGATCCGGTGAAAGAGACCGAAAAAGCGGTGGCGGAACTACGCGCCAGCGAAAAGCCTGATGTCATCATCGCCCTGACACACATGGGCCACTACGACGACGGTCAGCACGGCAGCAATGCGCCGGGTGACGTGGAGCTGGCGCGCAGCCTGCCACCGGGCACCATCAACGTGATCATTGGCGGCCATTCACAGGATGCGGTGTGCATGGAGAAAGAGAACGTCAGCGTAAAAGATTATCAGCCAGGCCAGCCCTGCCAGCCGGATCGGCAAAACGACGTGTGGATCATGCAGGCAAAAGAGTGGGGCAAATTTGTTGGGCGCGGCGACTTCACCTTCCGCAATGGCGAGCTGACGCTGGAGAATTACCAGCTGATCCCGGTCAACCTCAAGCATAAAGTAAAGAATCTTGATGGCAGCGAATCCTGGCTTACCTGGCAGGAAGAGATCCCGAAAAACAGCGCGATGATGAAGCTGTTAACGCCGTATCAACTGCGTGCTGGCAAGAAACTGGATGTCAACGTCGGCAGCAGCGACGGCGTGTTTGTCGGTGAGCGCGACAAGGTACGCTTTGAGCAGACCAATCTTGGGCAGCTAATTTTGCGCGCCCAAATGGCGGCGACCAAAGCGGACTTTGCGGTGATGAGCGGCGGTGGCATTCGCACTTCGCTGGCGCAGGGTAATCTCAGCTGGCGCGATTTGTTGCAGGTGCAGCCGTTTGGCAATCAGGTGGTGTCGGTGACGCTGAAGGGTAATGAAGTGCTAAATTATCTGGCGACGGTTGCCAATATTAAAGTGGATTCCGGCGGCTTCGCGCAGTTCAGCAACATCAGCCTGGTGGCGGATGGTAAAGGCGTCAGCGACGTGAAGATTAATGGCGAACCGCTGCAAAAGGATAAAACCTACCGCATGGCGACTAACAGCTTTAACGCCAGCGGCGGCGACGGTTATCCGAACATTGAAACCCATGCTGGCTTCAGCAACAGCGGGCAGCGCGATGCGGATGTGCTGCGTGATTATGTCAGCCAGCATTCACCGCTGAAGGTAGCGGATTATCAACCTGGCGGGATTGTGCATCTGACAGCAGCGCAAATTGAAGAGCGCAACAAAGCGCTAGAGAAGCAACGCAAACCAAGCTACCCGCAAATGATTCTGGCGTGGATCTGGCCGCGCGCCGCACAACATTGAACTCTGCGCTCGTAGGTCGCCATTTATGGCGACCTCTTTTCAAATGCACATCACGCCTGACACGATTTCTGCGTCACCCAACGGTGGCGCATCTTATCCCACATCCAGTTGTAAACCATGGTATAGGGCAGGAAGAACAGGAAGAACGCCACTTCCAGCACAAAGGCTTCCAGCAGCGAAATATTCAGCATCCAGGCGGCAATCGGCAAGCCAATCAGGATAAAACCGCCTTCAAAGCCTAGCGCATGCATGGCGCGTAAACCGAATCCGCGTTTCACCTGCGGCGGCCAGATGCGATCAAAGCCGGTGTTATAGATCATGTTCCACAGCATGGCGACGGTCGACAGCATAATCGCCAGCGCGCCCATCTGAAACAGCGGTTTCTCCATGATCCAGGCAGCCAGCGGCGCAACAGTGATAAGTGCTAACCCTTCAAAGCCTGCGGCATGACAAAAACGTTCTTTCAGCGAACGGGTACGCATATAAACCTCCTTATTGGTGATAACCCCTATTTTCGCACTGGGTGATGCTAAGATAAAATGATCACCTATCGATAAAAGCGATGGTTCAACATGAAATATTCCCCGGAATCCCTTGAGGCGTTTGTGCAAACCGTGGCCAGCGGATCCTTTTCGGCGGCGGCGCGCGCGTTGTCTAAAAGCCAGTCCACCATCAGTAACGCGATCGCTAATCTGGAAGACGATTTGGGTTTCACGCTGTTTGATCGCAGCGGACGTAACCCGGTATTGACCGAGCATGGCCAGCGCGCGTTTGCGCAAGTGCAGCAGATTCTGGCCGCCAGCCAGCGGCTGGATGAGCTGGCAGTGCGCTTGTCGCAGGGCGTAGAACCGCGCCTTAGCCTGGCGATCTCCGATTTTTGGCAAGCGGATCACCATGAAAATCTGCTTAACCGGTTTGAGGTGCGTTATCCAGATATCGATTTTGAATGCATGATCGCCGAGGATGCTGATGCATTAGATTTGATACAAGCCGGGCGCGTGCACCTTGGCGTGGTGCGGGCGCAGCCACAATTGCCGCCGGATTTGGCGGTGGCACGCTTGCAAGTGGGGGCGCAGATGGCGATCTACCTTCATCAGGATCATGCGCTGTCGCAGGCTCAGCAGGTGAGTGAAGGGCAGTTAGGTGAGTTGCGGCATCTGCGGCTCAATACCTGGGTACAAAATCGCGATCCCTTGCCCGCCGGACGCGTGTGGTCGGCGCCATCTTATTTATTGCTGTTAGAGATGGCAGAGCAGGGTTTTGGCTGGAGTATATTACCGCGCTGGCTGGTGGAGCAGTTTGGTCATCAGGTGTTGAAGGAGTTGCCGGTGCCGGGCTGGCCGCAGCATATCGCGGTTGATGTGGTGTGGTCGCGGCGTAATCCGCCGGGACCGGCCGGACGCTGGATGATCGATCAACTCTGCGCCCAGCAGCCCGACTAATCGCGCCGTGCGACGTCGGCCAGCGGCGCATCCAGCAGGCGAGACAAATCTTGCGCGGCCAGCTCGATATCCAGCCCGCGTTTGCCGCCGGAGATAAAGATGGTGGCAAACTCCGCTGCCTGCTGATCGATCACCGTTGGCAGACGTTTTTTCTGTCCCAGCGGGCTAATGCCGCCTACCAGATAACCGGTCACGCGCTGTGCCAGCTGCGGATCGGCCATATCCGCTTTCTTGGCGCCCAGCGCTTTGGCGACCTTTTTTAGATCCAATTGGGTTGAGACCGGCGTCACCGCAACCGCCAGCGCTTTAGCATCGCCGTTGAGCGATACCAGCAAGGTTTTGAACACCTGGCGGGCATCCAGATTAAGCTTACGCACCGCTTCGTCGCCAAAATTGGTTTCGTGGCTATCGTGGTCGTAGGGATGCAGGGTAAAGGTGACTTTTTGTTTTTCCAGAAGTTTTACCGCGGGCGTCATGATCGGTCCTTGTTAGGAAAATTCTTATTTCAGTTTTGATGGAAAAACAGTGGCGAAATTCTGAACTTTGCGCGAGAATTGGCCCGCGCCAGCAAGAGATTGTTGGTGATAACCAAAATCATAAACAAATTCCTCTTTGACGGGCCAATAGTATTATTGGCCTTCTTTTTTTCTGCCAAACGCACAGTTAATAAAACGCACAAGCCCGTAGCGGCGCGTTTTATCGCGCAATAACTTGCGCCGCTAAGAAATGTGCATAAATCAGCTCTTCAGCAGTCCCGGCAAATTATCATCGCCATACAGATGCAGTGCGCCCACCGCCACCACATAACGCCCTTTCGGTAACGCCAGCAGCAGCTCGCGCCAGTGCTGGTTGCGGTTGCGCATCAGCGTGTCGTTCAGCTCGCTGCTAAAGGTGGTCGGCAGCGCCACCGGTTGCTGGGTGGGCGGCGCATCCAGCCACCAGCTGATCATGGTTTGCAGCAGGCGCGCGTTGGTGTGCCAGTGTTCCAGCGTATCCAGCAACAGCGGCAAACCATCCTGCGGCAGCGATTTCAGCAGGGCGATCTGCGTTTCCGGACCTTCCAGCTCGATAATGCGTTTGTTGGCCGCTTTGGCCGCCTGCAACAGCTGATAATCGATACCAAACTGCGGACGCAATCCCAGCCGCTGCGCCTGTTGCGCCTGCAACATCAGCGCGATCTGCCAGAACGGCAGCGTATCGAACAGGCTCAGTGACAGCGAAAGCTCCTCGCACAAGGCCTGCAAGCGCTGCAGCACGTCGTCGTCGAGTCGCATTGCCAGCGGCGGATGTTCATCATCATTGCTGAACGGCGATTCGCCTTGAGTGATATCGGCTTCGACAATCAGCGCGTCGGCTTTATGCAGCTGGCGCAATAGCCCGGCAGGCAGCGGCTGCATATCGCGCGTGCCCATGTGAATGCTGCCCGCCAAATGCAAACGACGATCGCCCAGCTGAATATCCATGGCCGGCCAGCTGTAACTGGCCGGAAAAAGGGTCGCGATCCGTTGTTGGATGCTGTGCCACAGACCGTGTCTCATTCCCTGTCCTTTTTAAGGCAAAAAACCATGCTAGCGATTTCATCTCATGAAAAACAGGGCTGGAATGGCTATTGCCGTTGCGCGGGCTTGAAGCGCAACAAACGGTTAGCGTTGCTCACCACGGTAATGGATGACAGCGCCATCGCCGCGCCCGCGACAATCGGGCTCAGCAGCATGCCAGTAAACGGATAGAGCACGCCGGCCGCAATGGGAATCCCGAGGCTGTTGTAGATAAAGGCGCCCAACAGATTTTGCCGCATATTGCGCAGCGTAGCGCTGGAGATCGACAGCGCATCGGCGACGCAGTGCAGATCGTTGCGCATCAGCGTCATGGCGGCGGTTTCTACCGCCACATCGCTGCCGCCGCCCATTGCAATGCCGACATCCGCCTGCGCCAGCGCGGGCGCATCATTAATGCCGTCGCCGACCATCACCACTTTGCGGCCTTGCTGCTGTAACTGAGTAATCGCCTGCGCTTTGCCATCCGGCAACACGCCGGCAATCACTTCATCAATACCCGCTTCGGCGGCAATGGCCTGCGCGGTTTTCTGGTGATCGCCGGTCAGCATAATCAGGCGATAACCTTGCTGATGCAGACGCTGCAGCGCCGCTTTACTCTCGGGACGCAAGCTGTCACGCAGCGCGATCAATCCCAGCAGCTGCTGATTGTCGGCCAGCAGCACCGGCGTTGCGCCTTGTGCGGCGAAGCGCGCGATATCGTCCTGCGCGGCGCGGTAATCAACCTGCTGCTCATCTAGCAGCGCCTGATTCCCCAGCAGCAGCGTTCTGTCGGCAACTGTAGCGCTGATGCCTTTGCCGCGTATTGTACGAAATTGCTTAACCGCTTCGTTACTCACCGCAGGCGCAGCCTCAAGAATCGCTTTGGCGAGCGGATGGCTGGAGCCTTGCTCCATCTGCGCCGCCGCGCTGAGCACCTGCTCGCGATTCCACTCGCCATACAGCACCACATCGCTGACCTGCGGCGTGCCGCGCGTCAGGGTGCCGGTTTTATCAAATACAATGGTATCGACTTCGCTGGCTCGCTGCAGCGCATCGGCGTCACGTACCAGCACGCCCAGCTCTGCGGCACGCCCGACGCCCGCAATCACTGACATCGGCGTGGCTAAACCCAAAGCGCAAGGGCAGGCGATGATCAGCACCGTGGTGACAATCACCAGCGTGTAAGCCAGTTGCGGCTGCGGACCCGCCAGATACCAAATAACCCCGCTCAGCAGCGCAATCGCCACCACCACCGGCACAAATACGGCGGAGATGCGATCCGCCAGTCGGCCAATATCCGGTTTGCTGCTTTGCGCCTGACGCACCAGATTGATAATGCGCGCCAACGTGGTGTGGCTGCCGATGGCGCGCGCCACAAAGTGCAGCGTGCCGTCTTGTACCAGCGTACCGGCAAAGATTTTATCTCCCGGCTGTTTGGCCTGCGGCACTGCTTCACCGGTCAGCATCGCTTCATCCAGCCAGGCTTCACCGCTGGCGACCTCACCGTCCACCGGTACGCGATCGCCAGTGACCAGCTTCAGCGTCATGCCGGACTGAACCTCGCTGAGCGGCAACAGCGTTTCACCCTGATCGCTGATGACCCGCGCCTGCGCCGGGGTTAAATCCAGTAATCGTTCCAGCGCCTGCGAGGCGCGCTGGCGTGCGCGCTGCTCCAGCGCGTGGCCGAGATTGATCAGGCCAACGATCATCACGCTGGCTTCAAAATAGAGATGACGCGCCTGATGCGGGAAGAATTCGGGCCAAAGGGCGACGCTCATCGAATAGAGCCACGCCGCGCCGGTTCCCAGCGCCACCAGCGTGTCCATGGTGGCTGTGCCGTGACGCAAACTGCGCCACGCGCTGCGATAGAAGTGGCCGCCGGCCATCACCATCACCAGCAAGGTAATCACGCCGAGCGTGCGCCACAGCGTTTGGTTATCTGCGCTCAGCATCATGTTGTCGCCGAGCATGCCCCAAACCATCATCGGCACGCCGAGCAGCAACGCCAGCGCCGATTGCCAGCTAAAACGGCGCATGGCGTGCTGCGCGCTAACCTGCTGGCGTTCGCGGCGGGTTTGTTCATCCTCGATCACTTCGGCGGAATAACCAGCCTGATCGACCGCGCTCACCAGCGCTTCGGCGCTTGCATCACCCATGATCAGCGCGCTGCGCTCACCGAGATTGACGCGAGCCTGGCTGACGCCCGGCACTTTTTGCAGCGCCTGTTCCACGCGGCTTACGCAGCTGGCGCAGCTCATGCCGCCAATCAGTAAATGATGCACAGGAAGCTCAGCTTCAGTGGATTGTGCCGGTTGCGACTCCGTTGTCAGCGCCTCCGGCGGCGGCTCTGTAGCTGTCAACGGATCAGGCTTTGGGCTGGCTGCGCCGTCTTTCAGCACCGCGTGATAACCGGCTTGTTCAACCGTAGCGATCAGATCGCTGGCGCTCGCCGCACCGGTCACGCGCGCTTCTTGCTGCGTGACGTCCGCCTGTTCAACATCGCTGCGCTGCTCCAGCGCTTCTTTGACGCGTTTTACACAGTGGCCACAGGACAAGCCGTCCAGCGCCAGCAGTTGGGTATGTGACATGGTGTACTCCTCAGGCTAATGATTTTGACTGCATGCAAAATTTGCATTAGAACTACAGCCTAAACCTTCCCCTGAATGGAAGGTCAAGGGGGAAAGATGAACATCAGCGATGTGGCAAAAAAAACCGGACTCACCAGCAAAGCGATTCGCTTCTACGAAGAGAAGGGCGTGGTGACACCGCCGTCGCGCGGTGACAATGGCTATCGCCATTACGCGGCGCATCATATTGATGAGCTGAATCTGCTGCGCCAGGCGCGTCAGGTGGGTTTTACGCTGGAAGAGTGCCGTGAACTGGTGACGCTGTTCAACGATCCCGCGCGCCACAGCGCCGATGTTAAAGCGCGCACTTTGCAGAAAGCCGACGAGATTGCTGCGCACATCGAAGAGTTACATGCGATGCGCGCGCGCTTGCTGGAACTGGCGGAGGCTTGCCCCGGCGATGACAGCGCAGAGTGCCCGATCATCAATCATCTGGCCGGTTGCTGCCATCACGCCGATGGAAAGCGCGGCTGAATCATCAGCGTAATGCCGACCACGCCAGTGACAATCACCGGCGTGCCCGCCGGCAGGTCGCTGTCCGCCTGCACGCGCCAGCTGCTGTCACCAATGCGTACGTGTCCAAGGCCGTTTTTCAGCGCATTATCCAGCGTCAGCTGCATGCCCATTAACTGGTTACCGCGTTGGTTAAGCGTGTTAGCGACCTGCGACGATTCGCGATAGCGCATCCAGCGATGCCAGAAGAACGCGCTGAACAACGTCATCACCGCAAACACAATGCCCTGACTGGTCCATGAGATGGGAAACAGCCACTCAATCAGCGCCACCGCGACGGCGGCTAAGCCACTCCACAGCAGATAACCGCTGGTGCCGAGCATTTCGGCGGCCAACAGCAGGCCGCCCAGCGTCAGCCAGAACCAGTGTGGATGCGCAATCAGTTCCATCAGGATCATGGTCTGCGCTCCGTCCGGTTCTCCTTCAGCAGTTCACTGATACCGGCAATTGAACCGAGCAGGCTGCTGGCGTCCAGCGGCATCATCACCACTTTGCTGTTGTTGGCTTCGCCGATTTTTTGCAGCGCGTCGGTGTATTTCTGCGCCACAAAGTAGTTCACCGCCTGAATATCACCGGCGGCTATCGCCTCGGAGACCATGCGCGTCGCCGTGGCTTCCGCTTCCGCCTGACGCTCGCGCGCTTCAGCTTGCAGGAAGGCCGAGGTGCGTTCGCCTTCTGCTTTGAGGATTTGCGACTGCTTGTCCCCTTCGGCGCGCAAAATCGCCGCCTGACGTACGCCTTCGGCGGCAAGGATATCGGCGCGTTTGGTACGTTCCGCCTTCATCTGCGCGTTCATCGCGGCAATCAATTCCTGCGGCGGGCGCACGTCACGAATTTCGATACGGGTAATTTTCACGCCCCACGGATTGGTGGCTTCATCAACGATATGCAGCAGACGCGTGTTAATGTTGTCGCGCTGCGACAGCATCTCATCCAGCTCCATGCTGCCGAGCACGGTGCGGATATTGGTCATGGTCAGATTCAGGATCGAGAGTTCAAGATTGCTGACTTCGTAGGCGGCGCGCGCCGGATCGACAACCTGAATAAAGCACACCGCATCAATGGTGACGTTGGCGTTGTCTTTAGAGATGATTTCCTGGGAAGGGATATCGAGCACCTGTTCCATCATATTGATTTTGCGACCAATACGATCCATGAACGGCACAAGCAAATTGAGGCCGGGCGCCAGGGTTTTGGTGTAGCGGCCAAAGCGCTCTACCGTCCACTGGTAACCTTGTGGAACAATTTTTACACCGGCCCACACGGTAACGAGTGCGAGCACAATGATGACGGGAATGACCGTTAACATATAACCTCCTGGCTGTCAGATTGTCGGGCCGAGTCGTTCGGCCCGTTTAACGCGCGGTACCGATCAGTACAGCAGCGAGTAAAGCTGGCGGCGATAGCGCGTGGCGAGGGTGTCGCCGGTGCCGAGTGCGGCCAAAATTTCCTGGAACATTTTACGCACCTGGCCGTCACCGACGCTGAGATCGCTTTTCAGGAAGCTGAATAACAACTCCAGCGCTTCCTCGTTGCGGCCAACCTGATGCAGCTGTAACGACAGTTTAGCAGCCAGTTCGGCATTGGTCGGATCGCTGGCTAACTGCTCCTGCAACAGCTGAATTTCTGGCGTATCGGCGGCCTGCTTTAACAGGTCGATTTGCGAAATCAGGCTCTGATAGCGCGTGTCCTGATCCTGCAGCGGCACCGCATCCAGCACGGTTTCTGCCTCGTCGCTGCGGTTCAGGGTGATCAACACTTCTGCCAGCAGGAAGCCAATTTCGCTGTTTTTGTTGCTCAGCTGCCAGGCGTCTTTCAGCAGCGGCAGCGCTTCCAGCGGTTTGCCTTCGTGCATCAATTGCATCGCCTGCTGCGCTTTAACTTCTTCTTCACGCGGCAACACTTTTTGCAGCAGAGCGCGAATTGCCTCTTCCGGCTGCGGTCCCTGGAAGCCGTCAACCGGCTGACCGTTCTGGAACAGATAAACGGTTGGGATCGAGCGCAGGCCAAACTGCGATGCCACCATCTGCTCTTTATCGCAATCCAGCTTCGCCAAAATAAACTGACCCGCATACTCCTGCGCCAGGCGATCCAGCACCGGCGTCAGTTCCAGACAGTGCTGACTGCGTTCGGACCAGAAATAGAACAGCACCGGCAGCTGCATCGACTGTTCTAAGGTCTGCTGCAGGTTGGATTCGTTGATGTCGATAATCAAAGCGTGTGACATGAATACGTCTCTTGTCAGAAAGTGTGTTGAGGATATGGGGGCAAGCTGCCCCGGTTCAAGTTTGATTCTGCGTTGCAGCTTAGTTGCTGCGCAAAATGCGATCCAGTATCCAACCTGGCAGCAGGCGTTTCAGCAGGCTCATCGCCCAGGCCACCAGCGTTACCGGATAGCGCAGGCGCGGATGTTTGCTCTCTAACGCGTGGCGCAGCTTCGGCAAAATCGCTTCCGGCGGCAGCGTGAAACGCGCGGCGATGCCCGGATTTTGTACCGGTTTATCCTGCTGGCCCTGATGCACGTTATCGGTGAAACGCGTGCTTATCGGGCCCGGTTCAATCAGGCTAACGCGCACGCCAGAGTCGCGCACTTCAAGACGCAGCGCATCGCTCCAGGCTTCCAGCGCCCATTTGCTGGCGGCATAGGCGCCGCGCCCCGGCGTCGAGATCAGTCCCAGTACCGAACTGGTATTGACGATGCGTCCGTTGCCGCTGGCTTGCAGCGCGGGCAGCAGGCGCATGGTCAGTTGATGAGTGCCAAACAGATTGGTGGAAAATTGCTTCTCTAATTGCTGACGCGAAACGCTGCTGAGCGGCCCATATTGACCAAAACCGCCGTTGTTAAACAGCGCGTGCAGGCGATGATCGGTGAGTTCCAGCACGCGATCGGCTGCGGCATCGACGCTGGCAGCATCATCCAAATCCAGCTGCACGCCAGTAAATCCCAATGCTTCCATGCGCGCCACATCGTCGGCGCGGCGACAGGCGGCCAGCACGCGATAGCCGCGCGATAAAAGGTCATATGCGGCGACCAAACCAATGCCGCTCGAGCAGCCGGTGATGAGAATTGTTTTTTGCATTTCTTTACCCGTTAAAAATCACACGCCTGCATTAATCATGCTTTACTAGCGGAGCCAGTTCGGTCGCCATCAGGTTGGCGATAAACGGCTGAGCATCCGGATTGGGGTGAATTCCATCCTGCTGCATCCACTCCGGCTTCAGGTAGACCTGCTCCATAAAGAAGGGCACCAGAGGAATGTCGTACTGCTGTGCCAGGCGCGGATAGATCGCGCTAAACGCTTCCGTATAACGACGTCCATAATTAGCCGGCAGACGAATCTGCATCAGCAGCGGCTGCGCTTTCGCGGCTTTCACTTCGTCGATCACTTTGGTCAGATCCGCGGCGATATTCTGCGGCGGGAAACCACGCAGGCCATCGTTACCGCCCAATTCGATTAACACCCAGCGGGGTTGATGCTGTTTTAATAGGCCCGGTAAACGCGCCAGCCCTTGTCCTGCGGTATCTCCGCTGATGCTGGCGTTGACCACTTTGGGCTGCTGTTGCCACTCTTTATTCAGCAGGCTGGGCCAGGCCGCCGTGGCCGACATGCGATACCCGGCGCTCAGGCTGTCGCCCAATACCAGCAAGGTATCGGCGGCGGCGAGTCGGGACACCAGCAGAAGCAATAACAACAGGAAGGGATAATGCCAGCGGAAAACATTGTTGCAGTTCATCATCTTACTAAGTCCGTCGGTCAGGGAGAGCATCAGCTGACCATCCTTACCGGAGTTGAGCTGGTTGTCAAACCAGCTGAGACCCTCGCCCTGATTGGCGAGTCCGGCTCGGGCAAATCCACGCTGCTGGGCATTCTGGCCGGACTGGACGACGGCAGCAGCGGCGAAGTGCATCTGCTTGGCCAGCCGCTGCACAGCATGAATGAAGAGCAGCGTGCGGCGCTGCGTGCGCGCGAAGTGGGCTTTGTGTTTCAATCCTTTATGCTGGTGCCGACGCTGAATGCGCTGGAAAACGTGCAGCTGCCGGCGCTGCTGCGTGGCGACAGCGATCGCGAAAGTCGCCGCCAGGCGGTGGAACTGCTGACGGTGCTGGGTCTGAAAGATCGTCTGCACCATTTGCCGGCGCAACTTTCGGGCGGGGAGCAGCAGCGTGTGGCGCTGGCGCGTGCCTTTAGCGGCCGTCCCGGTTTGCTGTTTGCCGATGAACCCACCGGCAACCTCGACCGTAAAACCGGCGATCGTATCGCCGATCTGCTGTTCTCCCTCAACCGCGATTTTGCCACCACGCTGATTCTGGTGACGCACGATGAACAACTGGCGGCGCGCTGCGACCGTCGCTTACGGCTGCGCGACGGCAAGTTGTGGGAGGAGTCATGATTTGGCGCTGGTTCTGGCGCGAGTGGCGTTCGCCCTCGCTGCTGATTGTCTGGCTGGCGCTCACTTTAGCCGTGGCCTGCGTGCTGGCGCTGGGTTCGATCAGCGATCGCATGGAGAAAGGCTTAAGCCAGCAGAGCCGCGACTTTATGGCGGGCGATCGCACGCTGCGCACCACCGCGCCCGCGCCGGAAGCGTGGCTTAACAAAGCGCGTGACGAAGGGCTGTCGGTCAGCAGCCAGCTGCACTTTATGACCATGACCTTCGCGCAAGAGACGCCACAGCTGGCGGACGTGAAGGCGGTGGACAATGCCTATCCGATGTTCGGCACGCTGCAAACCGACCCGCCGGGCTTACGTCCACAAGCGGGCACAGTGTTGGCCGCGCCGCGTTTGCTGGCGCTGCTGAATCTGAAAGTGGGCGATAGCGTGGATGTCGGCGACACCACGCTGCGCATTGCCGGGGAAGTGATTCAGGAGCCGGATGGCGGCTTTAATCCGTTCCAGACCGCGCCGCGTCTGCTGATGAATCTGGTCGACGTAGAGAAAACCGGTGCGGTGCAGCCGGGCAGTCGTCTGAGCTGGCGCTATAAATTCTCCGGCGATCCGGCACCGCTGGCGCGCTATGACAGCTGGATCGCGCCGCAGCTAAAAGCCGATCAGCGCTGGATCAGCGTGGATAATTCGGAAGATGCGCTGGGCCGCTCGATGCAGCGTGCGCAGCAGTTTTTACTGCTTTCAGCCTTGCTGACGCTGATGCTGGCGATTGCTGCGGTGGCGGTGGCGATGAGTCATTACTGCCGCAGCCGCTACGATTTGGTGGCGGTACTGAAAACGCTGGGCGCAACGCGCAAGGCGCTGCAGCGGCTGATCATCGGTCAATGGTTGGCGGTGCTGCTGCTGGCGGCGATTGTCGGGAGCGCCTTAGGGCAGGGCATTGAAGTGATTCTGCTGCTGATGCTGAAACCGGTGCTGCCGGGCGCGCTGCCTGCGGCGAGTTTCTGGCCGTGGCTGTGGGCGATCGGCGCGATGTTTGTGATTTCGCTGCTGGTGGGTTTGCGTCCGTATCGTTTGCTGATGGCGACGCAACCGCTGCGCGTACTGCGGCGGGATGCGGTGGCGAACGTCTGGCCGCTGCGATTCTATCTGCCGGCAATGGCGCTGGTGGTGATTGGCTTGCTGGCGCTGCTAATGGGCGGCAGCAAAATGCTGTGGGCGCTGCTGGCGGGCGTGGTGATGCTGGCGCTGCTGCTGGCGTTACTCGGCTGGGGCACCTTGCTGCTGCTGCGTCGGCTGGTGGTGCGCAATCTGGCGCTGCGCCTGGCGATCAACCGTCTGCTGCGTCAACCGGCGATGACACTCAGCCAGCTGGCGGCGTTTTCGCTGTCATTTATGCTGCTGGCGCTGCTGCTGGTGATGCGCGGCGATCTGCTGGATCGCTGGCAACAGCAACTGCCGCCGGACAGTCCGAACTATTTCCTGCTGAACATCACCAAAGAGCAGGTGCCGCAGGTACGCGACTTCCTGGCTGGGCATCAGCTTAATCCGGAGACCTTCTACCCGATTGTGCGTGCACGTCTCACCGAGCTAAACGGCAAAGAGGCTGATCCGCAGCTGGATAACGCGCTGAATCGCGAACTCAATCTGACGTGGCAAGCGGAGCGTCCGGATCACAATCCGCTGATTTCCGGTAACTGGCCGCCGCAGCCCGGTGAAGTGTCGATGGAGGTGGAGCTGGCGGATCGTCTGGGCGTGAAGCTCGGCGATAGCTTAACCTTCAGCGGCGATACTCAGCAGTTCAGCGCCAAAATCACCAGCTTGCGCAAGGTGGATTGGGAGAGTCTGCGGCCGAACTTCTTCTTTATCTTCCCGCCGGGCGCGCTCGATCAACAGCCACAAACCTGGCTGACCAGCTTCCGCATGGAGAGCAATCCGGCGCTGCTGGCGCAGCTAAATCGTTCATTCCCGACGCTGAGCCTGCTGGATATCGGCAGCATGATGCGCCAGATCGGTCAGGTGCTGACGCAGGTGAGCCAGGCGCTGGAAGTGATGGTGGTGCTGGTAACGGTGTGCGGCGTGCTGCTGTTGCTGGCGCAGATCCAGGTTGGCATGCGTCAGCGTCGGCAGGAGTTGGTGGTCTATCGCACGTTGGGTGCCAGCAAGCGCCTGCTGCGCGGCACCTTATGGTGTGAGTTTGCGCTGCTTGGCGTGGTATCGGGGATTGCGGCGGCGCTGGGCGCGGAAGCGGCGCTGTGGGGCTTGCAGCGCAAGATCTTCGATTTCCCGTGGCAGCCAGACTGGACGCTATGGATTGCCTTGCCGATCGGCGGCGCGCTGCTGCTCTCGCTGTGCGGTGCCTGGTTGGGTATTCGACTATTAAAACAGAAGGCGCTGTTCAGAAGCTTCAGTGCCGGATAAGCAAAACGATTTGTCTTAAATTTAAGTTCTGGTCTGCGTGAGTCGACTCATGAAAGCAGACCAGACTTATTTAAGGCTAAACATGTCATCTCCACTTATCGTCAAATCCGTTGTTGAAATCGGCTGCTGTAAAGTCTGCCAGGGCGAGGCCACGCTGTATGGTGTGACCGATTTCAATACCATCTGTCATTCGGAAAATGCCAGTCGTTACACTTATCCGCTCACCGGCGTGGCGATTTATTATCATCAATGCCAGACCTGTGGTTTGGTGTATACCCACGCATGCGATGACTGGACGCCAGCGGATTATGCACAGCATATGTATAACGAGGCTTACGGGCAGTTTGATCCTAACTATGAGATCAATCGACCAATGAGAAATCGCGATCTGATTTTGACGTTATTCAAAAAATATCACGGCAAAAAAATGCTGGATTACGGTGGCGGCACCGGCACGCTGGCGCGCTTAATGCAGGAAGTGGGCATTGATATGGTGGCGTGGGATCCGTTTGTGCCCGGCGATTATCCAGAACTGAATTCTTATGAATTTATGACCAGTTTTGAGGTGTTTGAGCATACGCCGGATCCGCATAAAACGCTGGCAGAAGTGTCAGGTTTTTTGAAAAAAGGCGGGGTGTTTTTCTTCAGCACCGCGACCACTGACGAAGTGAGTCATTTGGGGATGACTGACTGGTATATTGCGCCGCGCACCGGTCATATTACGATTCATTCGGAAGCGTCGCTGAATGCATTGTTCAGTGCGCATGGGTTCCAGATTACGCATCTGAATCGCTGGAGCCATGTGGCGATGAAGATGGTGGGATAAAGGGAGTTCTGAGCGGGCTGATGCCCTCACCCCGGCCCTCTCCCACAGGGAGAGGGAGACAACATGTTAGCTCGATTGGTTCCCTTTCCCAGTGGGAGAGGGAGATGTTGGCGCGATCGGTTCCCTCTCCCGGTGGGAGAGGGCTAGGGTGAGGGGAAAAACAGCTGAACTACAGCTTTTCAACTGCCCACGCAATCCCGCTTGCATACGCTTCCGGCAGCAGCGGCACCAGCGCATTCAAGGCTGACGCCAGACGCGCGTGATCGCTATCGGTGAGATTAAGATGCCCAACCTTGCGGCCTTCACGCACCTCTTTGTCATACCAATGCAGATGCACCAGCGGCTGCTGCAGCCACGCCAGATTCATCTCAGTACCAATCAGATTCACCATCACCGACGGCGCAAACACCACCGGCTTTGGCAGCGCCAGGCCCAAAACCGCACGCAGATGCAGTTCGAACTGGCTGATTGACGCGCCATTCTGCGTCCAGTGGCCGCTGTTGTGCACGCGCGGTGCTAACTCGTTGATCAGCAAACCTTCTGGCGTAATGAAACACTCCATCGCCATCACACCAACATACTTCAGCTCATGCATGATGGCGCTGAGCATCGCTTCTGCCTGCTGTTGCTGTGCGGCATCGGCCCGCGGGAACGCCACGCTGGTGCGCAGAATGCCGTCCTGATGCAGGTTATGCGTTAACGGATAAAACACCGTGCTGCCATCGTGTCCGCGCGCACCGACCAGCGACACTTCGCCGCTGAAATTAATGCCCTGCTCAACGATGCATTCGCCGTAGCACTCATCCGGCAGCGCGTCGGTTTCATTGGCGCGCAAACGCCACTGACCGCGGCCGTCATAGCCGCCGGTACGACGCTTTACAATCGCCAGTTCGCCAAGCGAGTTGAACACATTTGGCCACTCGGCTTTATCGGCCAGCAGCTGCCACGGCGCGGTGGCGAGGTTCAGCTGATCCAGCAGCTGTTTTTGCGTCAGGCGATCGGCCAGACGCGGGAAAATATCGCGATTCACAAAGGCCGGATGGCTCGCCAGTTCGCGGGTTAACGCGGTTTCCGGCCAGCGCTCGATCTCAGCGGTGATCACGCTTTCGACGATCGGCAGCGCAGAAGGTTCCGCATCCAGGCCCACCGGATACACCGCGATACCCAGCGGTTCACCCGCCTGGCGCAGCATGCGGCCTAACTGACCATTTCCTAATACGCAAACCGGCTTCATACGTCCTCCCGCGGATCCGGGTTGTTCAGCACTTCATCAGTTTGCGTTTGACGCCAGTGGGCGATGCGCGTTGACAGCGCGCTGTCGTGGATCGCCAGAATCTGTGCCGCCAGCAGGGCGGCGTTGGCAGCACCGGCTTTACCAATTGCCAGCGTACCCACAGGAATGCCGCGGGGCATCTGCACGATGGAGTAGAGGCTATCGACGCCGCTCAGCGCCGCACTTTGCACGGGCACGCCCAGCACCGGCACCAGCGTTTTCGCGGCCAGCATGCCCGGCAAATGGGCAGCACCGCCGGCACCGGCGATGATCACCTGAAAACCGTTGTCGGCGGCGGTTTCCGCGAAGCTAAACAGTTTGTCGGGCGTACGGTGAGCTGAGACCACTTCAACGTGGAAGGGAACATCCAGGCTGTTAAGAATTTCCTCGGCGAACTGCATGGTAGCCCAGTCACTTTTGGAACCCATGACAATGGCGATACGGGCCGGGGCGGCGTTGGATGACATGCGGTCAACTCCTGTGAATATGCAAACGAACCTGGCCGGGCGGGCAGGCGAAGAAAGGCACAGAGAATAGCATGAGATGGCAGCAAGGAAAACGGTTGCGTAGGCGGAAAACGGGCATTGATGCCCGGATTTCAGAAGGGGAATTCGATCAGGCTTACGCCGTTGGCATCAAGCTGAATCATCGATCCGTTCTTATGCCAGGCACCCAGCACCGCGCGCTGGGCGTTTTCGCCGTGTAGCGGGAAGGCGTGAATGGCGGGACGATGCGTGTGGCCGTGAATCAGAATCGGCACCTCTTGGCGCGTCATCGCGGCTTCCACCGCGGACTGATTGACGTCCATGATGCTGACCGATTTATGCTGATTCGCCTGCTTGCTGCCATTGCGCATGCGCGCGGCAATGCGCATGCGCAGACGCAGCGGCAACGTGAGGAACAGACGCTGCAACCAGCGCTGATGCATTTTGGCGCGGAAACGCTGATAGCCTTCGTCGTCGGTACACAAGGTGTCGCCGTGCATGATCAACACACGATGTCCGTAGCGATCGAGCACCTTCTCTTCCGGCAGCAGCGTCATGCCGCTGGCACGCGCAAAACGCTGGCCGAGCAGGAAGTCGCGATTGCCGTGAATAAAGAACTTCGGCACCGGCAGCGCCTTGAGCGCCGCAGCGATTTGCTGATGCAGCGGATTAGGATCGTCGTCGCCGATCCAGGCTTCAAACAGATCGCCGAGGATGTAAAGCGCATCGCACGTGCGCGCTTCACCCTGCAAAAAATGCAGAAAACCGGCAGTAATTGCCGGTTCTTCATGACACAGATGCAGATCTGCGATAAACAGCGTGCGCGACATTACTCGCTAACAGTCACTTTCTGGATGACAACATCTTCAACCGGAACGTCCTGATGCATGCCGCTGCGGCCGGTTTTCACCGCTTTGATTTTCTCAACCACGTCCATGCCTTCAACCACTTCAGCGAACACGCAGTAACCCCAGCCTTGCAGGCTTTCGTCACGGAAGTTCAGGAAGTCGTTGTCTGCCACGTTGATAAAGAACTGGGCTGTTGCAGAGTGTGGCGCCTGAGTACGCGCCATCGCCAGGGTGCCTTTGGTGTTTTTCAGGCCGTTGTTCGCTTCGTTGCGGATGTCTGCTTTGGTATCTTTCTGCTTCATGCCAGGCTCAAAACCGCCGCCCTGAATCATGAAACCGTTGATTACGCGATGGAAGATAGTGTTATCGTAAAAACCTTCCGCGCAGTATTCCAGGAAGTTCTTCACGGTAGCCGGCGCTTTGTCATCGAAAGTTTTGATTACGATATCGCCATGGTTCGTTTGGAAAGTGACCATTATTTTCTTCCTGTCAAGGTTGTCGTCAGTATCAACTGCCACGCCTGTAAGCCGGCGGGGCATTTTTGTAGACGCTTCTTATATCACAATTTCCAATAACGCGTCAGTAACCGGACGGCAGTTGGCAACCGAGCGATGCACAAGTCAGAAAAATACGGCACAATAACCGGCTTGATGTTTGTCAGTTAAGAGATGAAAACCGTTCTCATAGCGCGCACATTCCGTAGCGGCGCAATTTATTGCGCGATAAATCGCGCCGCTACGGAATGTGCAGTCACGGATTACAGTGGTTAACTGGTTGGCTTGACGCAATAAACAGCAAGATTTTTGATAGTTCTATTCCCGCACACGTAAATAAACGGAACCGTTCAATGCTAAAGATTTATAACACCCTGAGTCGACAGAAAGAGGAATTCAAACCCATCCATGCCGGTCAAGTCGGTATGTACGTGTGTGGTATCACGGTTTACGACCTCTGTCATATCGGCCATGGGCGTACATTTGTGGCATTCGACGTGGTGGCGCGTTATCTGCGTTACGTGGGCTATCAGCTGAAGTATGTGCGTAACATCACCGATATCGATGACAAAATCATCAAACGTGCCAATCAAAACGAGGAAAGCATCGAAACGCTGACCAACCGCATGATCGCTGAAATGCATAAAGATTTTGTGGCGCTCGGCATTCTGCCGCCGGATCTGGAGCCGCGCGCCACCCGCCACATCGACGAGATTATCGAGCTGGTCGGCAGGTTGATTGAGCGTAAGCACGCGTACGTGGCGGACAACGGCGACGTGATGTTCGATGTGATGAGCGACAAAGATTACGGCGTGCTGTCGCGTCAGGATCTGGAGCAGCTGCAGGCCGGCGCGCGCGTCGAAGTGGCGGATGTGAAGCGCAATCCGATGGACTTCGTGCTGTGGAAGATGTCTAAAGCCGACGAACCGGCGTGGAACTCGCCGTGGGGCAACGGCCGTCCAGGCTGGCACATCGAATGTTCGGCGATGAACTGCAAACAGCTTGGCACCCATTTCGACATTCACGGCGGCGGTTCGGACCTGATGTTCCCGCACCACGAAAACGAAGTGGCGCAATCCACCTGTGCGCACGATGGTCCGTATGTGAATTACTGGATGCACTCCGGCATGGTGATGGTTGATCGCGAGAAGATGTCGAAATCGCTGGATAACTTCTTCACCGTGCGCGATGTGTTGCAGCACTACGATGCCGAAACCGTGCGTTACTTCCTGATGTCGGGACACTATCGCAGCCAGCTCAACTACGGCGAAGATAACCTCAATCAGGCGCGTGCGGCGCTCGAGCGCTTGTACACCGCGCTGCGTCATACCGATGCCAGCGCCACGGCGGCGGGTGGCGAAGAGTTCGAAGCGCGTTTCCGTACCGCGATGGATGACGACTTCAACACGCCGGAAGCCTATTCGGTGCTGTTCGATATGGCGCGTGAAGTGAATCGTCTGAAGACCGAAGACAAAGCCTCCGCTGATGCGCTGGCAGCGAAACTGCGCCAGATCGCTAACGTGCTCGGCATTTTGCAGCAGGATCCCGAGCAGTTCCTGCAGAGCGGTGCGCAAGTGAATGACGATGAAGTGGCGGAAATCGAGCATTGGGTGAAAGCCCGTTCCGACGCGCGTGCAGCCAAAGATTGGGCGCAGGCGGATGTGGCGCGCGATAAGCTCAATGAGTTGGGCGTGATCGTTGAGGATGGGCCGCAAGGTTCCAGCTGGCGACGCAAATAACCGGAGAGGGCGAGAAATCGCCCTTTTTTATTGATGGCGATTGAACAGATTCATATTCACGGCTTCCGATCGGTGCGCGACCTGACGCTACCGCTGCAACAGCTCAACGTGGTGAGCGGCCCGAACGGCTGCGGTAAATCTAACCTGTATAAAGCGGTGCGATTGCTGCACGAAGCGGCGAGCGGACGTTTAGCGCTGGCGCTGGCGGAAGAGGGCGGCATCCAGAAAGCGATGTGGGCGGGCGGATTACGGCGCGGCGATCGTCGCCACGATCCCAAACGTCTGGCGCTCGCGGTGGTGATGGATGATATGGATTATCAGCTTGATATCGGTTTTCCTGAGCCGTTAGCCACCAGCATGTTTAACCTCGATCCGCTGGTGAAAGAGGAGCGTATATGGATGAGCGGCCAGCGTCGGCGTCCTTCCTCCTGCATCCTGCAGCGGCAAAATCAAACCGCTTTCCTGCACAACGTTGAGGGCGAACGCGTTGCTTATCCTGCGGTGCTGCATCCGGAAGAGTCGCTGTTTGGGCAGCTTGGCGAGCCGCACCTTTATCCCGAGCTTTCGCAGGTACGTGAAAGGTTACGCCAGTGGCGTTTCTATCATGAGTTTGCGGTGTGGCCCGGTTCGCCGATTCGTGCGCCGCAGATTGGTGTACGCGCGCCGATACTGAGCCACGATGGCAGCAATTTGGCCGCAGCCTGGGCCACGATTGTTGAACGCGGTCATTCCGAATTACTGCTCGAGGTGATGGCCGAAGCCTTCCCGGACACGGAATTTCACGTTGACGTGCAGAACGGGCGTTTTCAGATGCTGATGTCACGGCGGGGGATTTTGCGTCCGCTGGAGAGCGCCGAGTTCTCGGATGGCACGCTGCGCTTTCTCTGCTTAGTGGTGGCGCTGCTCAGCCCGCGTCCGCCGGCGTTTATGGCGCTAAATGAACCGGAAAACAGTTTGCATGAAGACTTGTTGCCTGCATTAGCGCGACTGATCGCCGAAGCCAGCCAGTTTAGCCAACTGTGGATCACCAGCCATTCACCGAAACTGGCGACGCTGATTGCGCAGCATACGGCGGTGAATCATATCGCGCTGGAGCAAATTGAAGGGGAAACTCGGGTAGTGGGGGAAGAGCGAATTTAGGCGTCCCGATTGGGACGCCTAAAGGTCAGGCAACAACCGTAATCTTAAAGCCCGCAAACTCGACCTTCTGGCCTTCAACAATCTTGCAGCGCTTACGCGTTTCAACTGCGCCATCGACGCGCACTTCGCCTTCCGCAATCACCGCTTTCGCCTGCGCACCGCTTTGCACCCAACCTTCGAGTTTCAGCAGGTCGCACAAATCTACGTGGGCATGTTTACCGAGAGAAAAACTGGCCATTATGCCTCCTCAATGTCGTGAAATTCTTCACACGCCGTCAGCGTGTTTTGGATCAGTGTAGCAACCGTCATTGGACCGACGCCGCCTGGAACGGGCGTAATGTACGAGGCGCGCTCAGCAGCCGCTTCGAACTCCACATCACCCACCACTTTACCGCTGTCGAGACGGTTGATACCCACATCAATCACCACCGCGCCCGGCTTGATCCAGTCGCCCGGAATAAAGCCCGGCTTGCCGACAGCTACCACCAGCAGATCGGCGTGCTCAACGTGATGACGCAGATCTTTGGTGAAACGGTGCGTAACGGTGGTGGTACAACCGGCGAGCAGCAGCTCCATGCTCATCGGACGGCCAACGATATTCGATGCGCCAACCACCACGGCGTTCAGGCCGTAAGTATCGATATTGTAGCGCTCCAGCAAAGTAACGATGCCGCGCGGCGTACACGGGCGCAGCTTCGGCGCGCGCTGGCACAGACGACCGACGTTGTACGGATGGAAGCCATCCACATCTTTGTCCGGCACGATGCGCTCCAGCACTTTGACGTTATCGATGCCGGCTGGCAGCGGCAGCTGCACCAGAATGCCGTCGATGTCGTTATCGTTGTTGAGCGTATCAATCAGCTCCAGCAGCTCGGCTTCGCTGGTGGTGGCGGGTAGATCGTATGAGCGGGAGATGAAGCCCACTTCATCACAAGCACGACGTTTGCTGGCGACATAGATCTGCGAAGCTGGGTTTTCACCCACCAGCACAACTGCCAAACCGGGCGCACGTTTACCGGCTGCCAGACGCTGCTGTACTTTTTCAGCAACCTCAAGGCGCACCTGCTGCGCAATCGTTTTACCGTCAATAATTTTTGCTGCCATCAGAGAGGAAATCCATCTGTAGAGGGTTAGATCGGGGATGGCGCCTATTCTGTCAGAAGCGCGTGCGGCTGTCAGGTAGAGATTCGCCATCAACGCCGCTTTCCCGATTTTTCGCCGTGGCGTCCGCCCGCGTTAGCGCTTATGATGCCGGGCAGTGAATGAGATGGATGACGTGATGATTTGGTTAATTCTCGCCACGCTGGCGGTGGTGTTCGTGGTAGGTTTTCAGCTGCTGACGGCCAGCTCGCGCCATGCGGTGCAGGCGCTCAATAAACGGTTGCAACTGCCGCCGGTGCATATCGAATCGATGTTGTCGCTGATGGGCAAAGAGGCGGCAAAAGAGTTTACCGACTACATCGCGGGCGATAACGACACGCATCTGCACAATGGCGCGGCGGTGCTGCTGATTTGGCAGGTGCTGATTGTCGATGGCAGCGACGAGAATAAGCAGCGCTGGCATGGCATTCTGAGCCGGGCTGGGTTTTCTGCGCTGATATCGAGGCAACAGCTGTTGCTGGCGTTGGGGTTCTTGCGCCAGCTGGAACCGGACAGCCAGGAATTGCATGCGCTGCGCGACCAGTACAATGCGCACTTTACGCAGCAAGGGATTGAGCTGGAAGGCGAAACCGAGCAGGGCGGGAATCTGGTGTCGATGAGCGAGTGGCGCAAGCGGCATTAAGGGGTTTTGGTTAATCTGGCAGCACTCCGCTTATGTTCAAGGGCAAAAACGTTGACGCGCGAGCCGCTGGACGTATAATCCGACCCCATCACTATGCGCCCTTAGCTCAGCTGGATAGAGCACCGGCCTTCTAAGCCGTAGGTCACAGGTTCGAATCCTGTAGGGCGTACCATTTTCAAGTCAACACACTTCTACTGAACTCGCTTTATTTCTAATACTTTCTGATTTTCGATGATCTATTGTAGCTAGATTGAAGAACCCTAATCAAAAATTAGAGTTCTTATGCATGACTATTCCGCTAAGCCATCTATTTTTCCAACTACTTCGTCAATAAAGTCATCCGTTTTAGCACAAATAAATTTCTTTAAAAATTGTTCAATGCGCATATTTAACTTGAATAAAGGTAGTTTGACACCGTCCTGCTTTTCAAAATAGAGCTTGGCTTTTTCTTTATTTACCGTTTCTTTTAGTGCATCGAAACGGCCAAAGTTATTTAAGTTTTTATCATTAACGTTATCAGCCATTAATGTTACGAGCTGTCCTTTATCTAAACCAAGTGCATTGACAACAGCATTCAACTGCGCATTTTCAGCATTATCTTTGTAGGTGTTTATATAGTCCCTAAAAGTATAGCCTTCAATTAGCTGCGCATCGCCGCGCTGCAAATCGTGTAAGAAAAGCTTGGCATACTTTTGCTCGCTTTGAGTTAACGACGCAAACGATTTGTGCAGTTCATTTAAAGTGGTTTCAATGCTTGCAGGATCGTGGTGTTTGTTAAGCTCTTTTAGATACTTATCGAAACGACTATTCATGTAGTCGGCATCGATTTTACCCGTATCTATTTCAGTCAAATAACCACTAATATCAAAAGGTATATCGCCATCCCCCGCGCCATCGCGATCACCTTTGCCTACCAACTCTTTATAGCGCAGGACCAAGCTAAGGTAAGTTTGTTCATCTATGGCCAGCGTTACCTCATGTTCAACATCATTTTCAGTAAAGGAATAGACAGACTGCTCCCAATGCAAGCCTTGTACTTTGGCGGCTTCAAGATGCTGGTTAAAAGCGTTAAATAATTTGGTGAACTGGGCACAGGATTCTATATCCTCTGGCAGTTTTTCAAAATTATCAATACCTGCGTTCGTAAACAGCTCGGTAATGTTAGCCATTAATTCATTAATGGATTCTAGATTACTTTCTAATCTATCAACAAATAAGCCGATAGGCCTATCGCCGGAATAGAGTTTTACCGCATCCTTAATGTGCTGTTCCATGGTATGTGGATAGCGATAATAACGGATAACGCCGTGGGGTTTGTCCGGGCCAAATAATCGATTTGTGCGTGAGAAGGCTTGAATAATATTTTGGTATTTAATCACTTTGTCTAAATATAAGGTGTTGAGCCATTTAGAGTCAAAGCCAGTGAGCATTTGATCCACCACGATCAATAAATCTAATTGCTTTGAAGGCTCGGTGTGAATACGTTCGTAGGGCTTTTTATGTGCAAGACGTGCCGCTAAATCTTTTTTAAACGCCGCATGGCGGGAAAAATCAAAATCCTGACCGTAACGCGCGTTATAGTCACCCATAATTTCGTCCAGACCATCGCCTTTAAAGGTGGGGCCACGGTCGCTACTGCCGTCGTTATCAATGTTCGGGTCAAATAGGGCCGATACTTTAAGTTCAGGTTTAGCGGATTTTAAATGACGGTAATAGTCAATGGCTTCGGCAATGCTGTTAGTGGCCAAAATGGCGTGGAATTTATTGCCTTGGCTGAGCACATCCCATTTATGCAGAATATCTTCAACCACTTTGGCTTGGTGAGTTTCGCTTAAATATTGGCTTTTAGGTACATAGTTTTCAATGCCTTTGTGGTACTTGCCTGTGGCGTCTTTATGGCCAGCCATCGGCACGTTATTTATAAAGTGGTTAAACTTTTTCTTTTTGGCTGGGTTATCCATAGCCTCCATCACCGAGCCGGCTTTGGCTTGCTCTAACGCCACTGCTTGTCTTAGATCACTGTCTCTAAAGGTGGGTACTTTGTAAGGGTCGAAACCCAGCACGTTGCCATCGCGTATACCATCGGCAATGCTATAGCGGTGTAGCTCGTTGCCAAATACGGTACTGGTGGTATTGCCATTTTTTTCGTTTTCTTCTTGAATTGGTGTCCCAGTAAAGCCAAAAAACAAGGCGCGCGGAAAGGTACGTTTAATAATAATCAGCATGTCGCCAAAGGTAGAACGGTGCGCCTCATCGACAATAAACACCAAACGCTTAGCGCGAATTTTTTCTATATCCGCAGAGTTGGTGGCCGTGCCTTCATCGTCTACCGCCTCAAAAATATTACTCATTTTTTGAATTGAGCTAACAATTAATGTATCGGCAGGGGCGATGCTTTTTAATTTGGTGATGAGTACGTGAGTATTTTCGGTGGCTTGAACGTCTTCGCCATCGCCAGCAAAATTGCGGTATTCCGCGAGCGACTGGGTGCCCAGTTCAATCCTGTCCATTAAAAAAATCACTTTATCGGCATCTTTGGATTGTGCAATTAATTGTGCAGATTTAAAGCTGGTCATGGTTTTACCCGAACCTGTGGTATGCCATACATACCCCCCTAGGCGATCGGGATTATTGGCCGCGCTGCCTAGTTGCTGCCAGTTGGTTTTGGCCACTTTGTCAGATATCGCATTGGCGGCGTAATACTGATAACTGCGCATTACCTTCAGCACGCCGTCGGTATCGTCGGCGACGGTATAAAAGCCAATCAACTGGTGCGCCATGGGAATAGAAAGTAAGGTAGAGGCGATGTCTTTCCAGTGGTTCATGGGTTCATTATTAAAATCGGCCCAGTTAAACTGATAGTCGAGGTTAAACTTGCCGTCTAACCCTGGATTGGCAAAGTATTTTGTCTCATTTGGTTCCATTGCCACAAAGACCTGGATAAGCGAAAGCAAGCCGCTAAAGACACCCTCTTTGCTGTATTTTTCAATTTGGTTCACTGCCTGGCTAACTGGAATACCACTACGCTTTAGCTCTACATGAATCACCGGCATACCGTTGATTAGTAATAGCACATCCCCGCGTCTGTCGTTGCGCAAAGGGCTGCCACGTTCAAATTTTGGTTGCTGCACAATTTGGTAACGGCTTTGGCCTGCGGCGATTTCCTGGCGATCATATATTTTTAAGCTGACTTCTTTGCCCATATGCAAGTTATCGGCTGAGTTATCGCGCTTAATTGCCACTGTTTTGCCGTTTATTAAACCGTTGAGCTTGAGCGGGGTTTTTAGTTCTTTAATTTGCTCAATAATTTGCTGCATTTCAGTTTCGGTAAGCGGGACATCGTTTAAGCGATCCCGCTGGCGATTATTTTCAAATAAAATGTTCGCCCAGTTTTGCAGTAAATCGGCTTCGGTTTTGTTTTTGAGTATCTCCGACTCCCAACCTTTGTTGGTGAGTACCTCAATAAAGGCCTGCTCAAAATGCGCTTCGGTTTTAAAGGTGGTCATCTGTTGCAGCTCCTCTCTAAACGAACATTTTTCTTAAGCAGGCTTGCTTGATGTTATTAAGTTTAGTGATTTGTTGTTGATGTTGATTGATTAAGATGTCGAGTTTTTGAAAATAGTTGGCGATTTGGGTTTGTTCTTCATGGGAGCATGTATTTATCGGTGTTGCTTTCGCTTGTTCGATTGTGTAATGCGCGATCGTTCCTGTATGGGAAATACTATTAATGTATTTTTTGAAAGTTGCGCTAAAGAAAAATGTATATAGGAAATACCCATTGAATTTATTATTATTCTTTAGCCAAAGTAAATCAGCATCCTTAAAATATAATGGATTATTATTCTGGACAAGATAAGGGATGCCAATGGATCCGCCTCCAGTTATAAGAAGATCATCATTTGTTACCTTGCCAATTTTCTCAGATAGTTTGTAGTAAATATCGTGAGAAATAAATATTTTAGTGTTTTCCTGTCCTTTGTAAATAGATACAACATCGCTTGTTCTAAAAAATGGTACACCTGATTCAGTCCACTGATCTTTATGAACTCGAGCGGCAGACCTGATATCTATTAAGTCACCTAGGCTATTTTTAATCCAATTTCCACTAAACCCTTTAAAGCGGATTTCTGGAATGGTTTCGCCTTGTTTGGGAAACATTTTTTCCAGCATGGCTTTTTTAATGTTGCTGAGCTTGTCATGCTTTTGTTGGTGTTTATTTATCAGCTCGTCTAGCTTTTGGAAGTAGTTGCCGATGGTAATTTGCTCTTTTTTTTCGAAAGGTATGGTAACAATAAACTTTAAAATACTTGCTTTTGTTAACTGTGGCTGAGCGCTGCCAAAACTAATCGTCTCTATCTTTTTTTTTCCTTCAGGAGATTTCAAGTACTGAGAGATAATGCTTGGAACTATATTGTCTTTGACGCGTAAAATCAGCATGCCTGAATTTATTCTTGCAAAAGGGATTGCTTTACTAATATTTTTGTTGTACCAAGCGATATGGCCAATTGAACCTCTAGAGGTCAAGATAATATCGTTAATAATTAATTTTCCGCTACCTAGACTCTCTGATTTATCTTTAGTTATATATTGCCTAGTATCAAATCTGAATCCGCTCTTCGTAACATTGGATGCACTTAAAAATAAAGTGTGTCCTTGTGCTTTAAGCTCTTCTCCATTTGGGTAGTTAAGGCCTCGATCTCCATCCAATACATCAGAAATCTCCTCTAAAGGAAAAGATTTCCAGGCATCACTAAACCCCTTAAATCGAATCTCCGGCATCTTATTATCAACACTCATTTTATTCACCCTTCAATAAGTTAGTGAGTTCGGCCAAGCCCTGCATATCAAATTCATTCCCAGTGAGTTCACCCATCATCTCCGCCAGTTCTTGCTCGGTAGTTTTAATGTCATGGGCCACCTGCGAATAGGTGACGGCGTATTTATCAGCAAGGGCTTGCACTTGGCTAGTGAGTTGGCTAATCACGGCGTTTGGCATGGTGGCGAGTTCGGTGCTTAATGGCGCAATCCATTTAAGGTGCAGCAGGTTGTTCACCTGTTCAACGGTTAAGGTCTCTATGGTTGTTTTGGTTTTTGAGTGCAGTGCAGCGGCTGCATCTTTGACCGTCTTTTTAAGGTTTTTTTCTTCATCAATTAATTTGTTCACGAAAATGATTTTGGCTTCAAAGCTTTCTTCTGCGAAATTAACTTTCTTATCTTTTTGTTCTTTCAAGAAGGCCTTGGCCGCTTTGCCTACTTCAGCATTGGCAAAACCGTCTTTACTTTCTTTGACAATATCTTGTTCTTTTTCTTCTTCAGTTAGAGACTCTAAAATTTCTTCCAGCATGCTGGCAATTTCTGCCAGGCGTGTTTCTTTATCTGCCAAAGCCTGTACGTCGTTACTTAAATATGTTTGTTGCACTAAATCAAAGGGCAATATGTGGCCTTTCCAGCCGTCTTGCACTTCGGTGTCTTTGCCGTCTTTCTTTTTGATGACTATGTTAGGGTCAACTTGTTTCGTAGTAGCAAAGCCTTCGGTCTGCATCATCTCTAAATCGGCGCTGATGATTTGCCATTGGTTGTTCAGAAATTGGAAAGCCTGGTATTTGTCGATTAAGGCAATCGGGGCTAAGCGAGTAAATAGCTCGGTACTTAATACCGACTCTTGTTGGTTACGCTTTACGCTGTGCCAGTTTTGTATTAACTGGGTGTTTAGGTAGTCATCAAAGCCATTAAAGGCTTGATTGTAGGCGCTGACAAACGCTAACACTTGCGGGTGGCCACTAATGCAGGCGTTGACGTCTTGTTTGGCAATGGCCAGCTCACTATAAGCGGCGGATTTTGGCGAAAACAGAGTATTGTGCAATTGCGGGAAAGCTTGCCAAAAACTGTTTAGCTCGGCAATTTCGCTGTTGGGAATGCCGCCGAGCATGGTGGCGTGTAAATCCCAGCTTTGTGTCGCCGCAGATGAATCCACATAGCGCGGTATATTCAGATTGTAACCGTTGTCGCACAGGGTTTGTTTGCTTACCAGTTGGGAGAATTTGTCGATACTTTCTCGATTAATCACTGCATCTGTAATTCGCTTGATATCACTGGCTTGCAGTTTGTTGTTTTTGCCTTCTTTCAAAAAGTGTTTGGAGGCATCGATCACTAGCACATCGGTATTTAAGCGTTTTTGCTTGAGTACTAAAATCACCGTGGGAATACCGGTGCCAAAAAAGATATTAGCCGGTAAACCGATAACAGTATCAATATGATTTTGTTCAATCAGTTGCTTGCGGATTTGACCTTCTTCACCGCCACGGAATAAAACACCGTGAGGCAATACAATCGCCATAACACCATCAGGTTTTAGGTGATAGAGGTCATGCAGCAAAAATGCAAAATCGGCTTTGGTTTTAGGTGCCAGGCCAAAACGTGAATAGCGTGGATCGCTGTCTTTAAAGCTTGGGTCCCAGTTTTGTGAGTAAGGCGGATTAGATACGACTGCATCGACGTGCACGGCGTAATATGAGCCTTGTGGATCGTTTTCGTCAAAATATGGCCAATCTTCTTCAAGGGTGTCGCCATTACGGGTTTTAATATTACTGGCTTTGATACCACGCATGATGAGGTTCATACGGGTTAGGTTGTAGGTATTAGCTTTTAACTCTTGCGCGTAATAGGTGATGCGGTCTTTGTTTTTAGCATATTTCTCGAATGCCCCACCGATATTGATCAGTAACGAACCGGACCCGGAAGTTGGGTCGTAAATTTTGATAGCATCTTTATGTTTTAATTCATGAGCGATGATGTTCGACATCAATACTGAGACTTCATGAGGTGTGTAAAACTCACCGGCTTTTTTACCGGCATTGGCGGCAAACTTTTCAATTAGGTATTCGTAGATGTAGCCCAGTACGTCATACCCTTGATTGCCATTCATGGGGATGCTTTTGATCAGGTGCAGTAAATCGCTAATGGCTTTAGTGCGTTTGCCTGCACTTTCACCCAGTTTGCTTAGACCTGTTTCTAAGGTAGTGAAAATGCCTTCAAACAGTTTTTTATCATTTGGCGAAATTAAACGGCTAAAGGCCGAGAGTGCATCTCGTACGTTAGATTCGTCAAAATCAGATTTTGGATCTATCCATGTAGAAAACAAGTTTTCGTAGGCTATGAAATAGCCCAAATTGCTTTGCACATATTCAACGGTGTCGGCGTGTTCTTCATTGTGTGTTTTGATGTCTTCGGGCGTCATACCTTCTTTGGATACAAACTGCACCAGCTGGTCGCTTAGATACTTGTAGAAGATAAAGCCGAGTATGTAATCTTTGTATTCGTTAGCTTCAATTTTAGATCGCATCTGGTTAGCCGATTCCCAGATTTTTGCCGCAAGCTGCTGTTTGTTCACTATAAATCCTGTTAAAACGATTTTTTCGGAAAGGGATCTTTTAGAGGGAGGATTGTACGTTTGAAGAGACCTTCTTGCCAGCGGCAAGGCTTGATCAGTCTGTGACAGTGTGTAGTTTATAGTGACCCTGATCCGAAATCCTGATCCATTCAGAAACAGAATTCCAGCATGATATTGACTCCCCTGAGCGGAGGTTGTGCCGATGAAAAAGTCACGATTCACCGAAGAGCAGATTGTCTTTGCCCTGAAGCAGGCTGAGCTGGGTAAGCCCGTGCCGGAAGTCTGCCGCAATCTGGACATTTTCCTCTCGCAGCTTTCCCACTTTGATGCGCACCGTTTCCGGCATCGCACTCCGATTATCCTTCCTCAACCCCAGCATCATGTTGTATCCATTAAATAACCCGGCATCGCCCAGCCGCGGCACTGGCAGCAATCGGGTGGGAATCGTCAGCCAAAACCGCAAATCATAGTCACAGCTCAAATAGATACGCAGTAGCGCCATCACGTCCTGCCGGATTTGCCCGTCAGGCATCCAGCCTTTCGCTTCATCAGGATCGTCTGTTGAAAGCTCAACCCGTGAGCAGTAATCAGCCACGCGGGTTTCATCACCCAGGATCGGATTCTGATCGAGCGTCATGCCGCCGTTCAGTGAGAGGCGGGCGCGTTTTGCCACCGGCATCGTCACTGGATGGTGCGCGAACACCTCAACTTTGGTATTCGGTGCCTGGCTGTTGATCACCGCTGCAATACCTTCAGCAGTGTGCGTGGTATGCAGCAACGGTTTCAGTATCGCCAGCAGGTGTGATGACGGCTGGTCGCCGCTGTGGGCAATGCCGGTTAACGCCATCAGGCTTTGCGAAACCGTATCGGTACCGCACGGCTCAAAGGTGGCCGGATAGCTGTACTTGCGCCAGATGCGGTAAAACTGCGTCATCAGTCGATGATTGAAGATATCCAGAAACGCCGCCATCGCATCAGCTCCGTCACGTCCCTGGTTGATGTCATCAATGATGCTGGTGGGCAGCGGCGAATCCACACCGTACAAGCCGAAGAAGTTGGTTCGGACCGTTGGCGGCGCATCTGGGTTATCGGCGTCAATTTCCGTGCGTTTCAACTCCCCGGCGGGAAAGCCCAGATGCGGGTTAGGGCGAAAGCGCACCGGATCACTCTCTGGCGTGCGGCCCATGCCAAGACGGCTGCCGGTCGTCTGCTCCAGCAGCTGGCAGAAGCGGTAAAAGTTGTACCGCGCGGTCTGATCATTGCCGCTATCGTCCAGCCAGAACGGTTTTTTGTTTTCGTCGCTCACATCAGCACCCTATCAATGCGTCGCTCCGGCCAGGCCCATTCGGTGCCCGACGCGGTCAGCAGCACCGTCAGTTGGGTAAAGCGCACCACGCTGGCGTACTGCGTCAGGAACTGCTCCAGCAACTCGCAGAACAGACGGGCATCGCCGGTGCCGCTGAACTGGGTTTCATCGAGCGCCACGCGAATATGCACCCCGTGCCAGTGATACGAGGCGTTAAAGTCCTGACGCCAACTCACGTGGCGAATACCGCTGATGCGACGGCGGTTATGATCGTCATTGCTCCAGTCAAACAGCGCCAGCACGGCGCGGAGGCTTGCAGCGTCATTAATCATCTGGCTCAGCGCGCGCGGATGCAGCAGCGACATCACATGCCACTGAAACAATTGCGTGGTTGGCGGGTAATAAGGCATAGAAGGGGGATGACGCGTTGTGCACTGCAACGTCAGGTTGCCGGTGACCACGCTTCCATCAAATACGGCTTTCTCCAGCGCCATGCGCGGATAGTTACCATTGGTGCAAGTGATGTTCATAAACAGCGTGGCATCATCCTCGCCTCGATCGGTCTCGCTTTCATCGCCACCCAACATCAGCAGGGTTTCATAAAGACCGCTGACACCGCGCCAGATGCGCGTATGGAAATATCGCTCCGGCCACGACTCTTTGCGCTGCAACATGCCGCCTTTTTGCCGGAAGTGCCGATACGGCACATAACGCCGCTTATCCAGTGTTTCGCTGGCGGCCACTTCATCAACACTGTAAATCTCAGTGTGCTGATCGCGCAGGCGGTGCGGACGCAGACGATAATCGAGCACCGCAGGCTTCACCTTCAGCGGCTCGGCGTTCAGAGTGAACAGGTTAATTACCGGCACGCAGTGAATGCGCAGCGCGTCTGCCGGCAGCGAAATATCATGCGGAAGCGGCTGACTGAGGTGAATATCGAGAATCACCTCGCGGCAGCTTTCGTCGAAAGGCAGCGTGTTGAGCCCCGATAGAGTAAAGAAGGCGTAGCGAGCCGGAAAGCTGAAATATTCCAGCAGCGGGCGCACTTCACCACAGAGTGCAGGACTGTCGCTTTCCGGCCAGACCGGATGCCAGTCTTGTTGCCAGCGGGCGCGGATGCCACCATTAAATGGCTGCGGATCGTGGTTATCACTCTGCGGCAGGCGAAAAGTGATGTTGCGCAGATGACAGGTCAGCGCATGGTATAGCAGCGACTGCACTGGGCGATCTCCGTTGATATAAAGCGGAATATCACTGAGATCGACCTGGCTCGTATCGGCCTGAGGGCTGAGTGTAAACCGCAGGGAGATCATCTGGTGTCCATCGGGATGGAAGGGCGTCGTTATCTCGCCCAGCGTCAGCGGATGCAATTTCAACGCATCGGTCGTGCGATAAGGGCAGCACAGGCCAGTGATATCCATCGGTCGGGTCAGCAGCGTTGTACCTTCCGGCAGCACCGCATCACGTACCTGAGCGACGCTATCGGGCGTAAGTTCCACCACAGACATTGATGGCAGCGTGCGGTTCACCACGGGCAGCAGATGCCCGAGCAGCGGCTCCGTCAGCTCCGGAATATCGTCATCAATCTTACGACGCATCTGCGCCATCATCAGCGAGAAGCCCTGAAACAGCTGCTCGACCGAGTCGTCCATCTTCAGAGATTTGCCGTCTACGCCCAGTCGCCGTCCCGCCTCCGGATGCTGCTCCGCAAACTCCTGCGCAGCAGCTTTCAGATAACGCATTTCGCTGTCGAAATATTTCAGAAAATCATGGTCGTTCATGGTTCACCTACTCACCCAGCGTGAGTGCCAGATAACTCACTGAGCAGAGTGAAACCAACCACAGCACCAGCAGTGAGATCATTGCCCGGTAAAACATGACTCTTGTTCCGTGCAGGCGATCAGCCAGAGAACGCGGGCGGGCAAATTTTTTCGGCCATAGCTGCGCCATGACCCGGTCAAACTCAGCAAGGTCGTCTTCGTTGTTGAGCAATGTGAAGAGCCGTTCATCGAGCCATAAACGCCAGCAGTAGTAGTGTGTGATGAAGAACAACACCATTAACGGCAGGCTCAGCGCGAAGTAGAAAAGGCTGAGTATCAGCGCCAACGGCGGCAGTGTCAGCGCGGCAAAGTAGCGCCAGCTTGCCAGATGAATTTGCACAATTCGGTTGGTCATCATGATGTCTGACATAGCTGTTCCTTGCTGAAGGCTTCGAGGATTGCAATGTGTGCAGGGGTGAGAACAATCTGCGGGCGTCGGGACTTAATGAGTTCAACGGCCTGAACGACAGAGGCTGCATGTCCTTCCGCCAGCAGCCACGCCGCAATCACTATGGCACTGCGCGATAAACCCAGCGCGCAGCAAACCAACACCTTGTCATTTTCCTGGTGCAGTTGCTGAAGCTGTCTTACCGCAGTCTGCAAATGCGCAATGTCGGGCACCAGCAGATCCATGAGTGGATAGGCCTGCCATCGCTGTGCGCTCCGGTTGCCTTTGTGTAATTCTGCGGTCAGATCAAAAACGGCAAAATCCTGCTGCGCTTTGCCCGGGAACCTGCCCAGCGCTACGCCAGCGACAATCTCATTACTTTGCGCGCTATGCCGGGAAAACCAGCGGCGGGAAATCCTCACGCCTGTCAGATAGGGTAAAAGCAGCAGGCGTGCGGAGAGGGATAAGTTGCCGCAAGTGTTTTTCTGGAACACCGTCACGCCCAAGCCGGCATAGCCCGCAGCCACCGCCAGCAGCGCTATGGCAGGCCACAACAGCAAATGACCACAGGGAATCGCTATCCCCGCCAGTAAAAACAGCATTCCACCCAGGCCGTATTTGCTTGCGAGACGTCGCGCGTGCCAAGTGGGCCGCTGCCAGCGCCATTCTCCTCTAATTGGAATCAGGTAGCTGATGATGACCGCGACCACAATCCCGCTAATGACATCGATAACATGGTGCTGCCAGGTGGTCAGAACCGAGACAGCAATCAGCAGGAACCAACTGGCCGCAACGATTCTCGCATTGCGATTCAGATGCTGGCGAAAGCGCAGCCAGAGCAGCCAGGTCAGAATAATGTGCAACGAAGGGGCCTGGTTATAGGGTAAATCAAACTGTTCAAGCTGGTGGAACAACCAGCCGAAGACACCCTGGGTTTCCGGGCGCGTGAAGGTAAACTTCAGCGGGAAAAGTAAAAACGCTGCACACGCCACCAGCGATGCTGCAAGCAGGCGATAGCCGTGACGCATCAACTCCTGTCTTGATGTGCAGATGAACAGTGAAATACCGTAAAGCAGGTCGATGCTCCAGTAAGGCACGATGGTCCAGGGAACAAATGGAATCGAACGTTCCCAGGCAAACACCAGGCTTTCCACATCATCGCGGGTCGCGGTGTAGGTATTCACCTGCCCGTAGCTGAGAAAAAACAGGGGCCCCAGCAACATCAGCCAGCAAAGCCCCTGTTTCCAGGGGCGAAAAGGGCGTTGTGTCAGCAACGATTCAGTCATGCTATTTTCTTACCGCCAGCGACACGGTAAAGATGCCAAACTCATCGATCAGCTGGTGGCATTTCTCAAATCCAGCTTCTTCGACCAGCGTATCCATCTCTTTCTGGCTGCGTACGCGCATCAACCAGGGAATACCGTTCTGGTGGCTGGTTAAGGTCCATGCGATGGTTTTCAACTGCGGATGCCACGGTTGCCCGGTATAAACCAGCACGCCGCCCGGCGGAATGGCGGCTGCCAACCCGGCCAACGAAGTTTTGATTAATTGGTTGCTCGGGAACAGTTCATACAGGCCGGAGACAATCCCCAGCGTCGGCGCAGGCGCGAGTGTGGCGAGCGAGTCATAATCGAAGGCATTGCCTTTTTTGAACTGCGCGAGATGGCCTAATTGACGCGCTTCAATCATCGCCTGGCCTTTTTCCACATTCAGATCGCTGTAATCTCGCAACAAGATGCTTTCAATTCCCGGCTGTTTCTCCAGCGCATCGAGAACGTAGCGGCCATGTCCGGCGGCAATATCGACCACGCGAACCGGCAAATTGTGCTCTTGCAGTTTTGCTACAGCCTGCGCAATCACCTGCTGGATATTCTCTTTACGCATGCGAATGCCGCGCCAGCCAATGCTGTTGAGGTACTGCCTGTCGATGATACGGCCAATAATGCCGGTGCCTTCAGCCGTGTTGCGGTAGACATAATCCAGTGTACTGCCAGAGTCAAAGCCGGTTTCATATCCCAGGCGCATGCCTTTTGACAGCCGACCAATGGTTTTCATGCCAAAACTTAATGAAGCGTAGGACATGCCTTGTAGTGAGCAGCGCTTAGGTGGTGCCTGCAGCTCACGGTACGCATCAGCGCCCGGACTCCACTGATCTTCATGGCTGTAATCGAAGGTGTAAGGTGCCGCGTGGTAAAGCTGTTCAATAAACGGCTTCATTTTATCGAAGGCAAGCTGGCGATCCTTCTCTCCCAGCGTATCGTGATAAAAACCGGGCAGAATATGCTGCTCTTTAATGACGCTACGCAGCCCCTGATAGAATTTTTTCTGCGGTCTGGTGTGCACCACAAAATCATCGCCGGATATCAGCAGCTGTGTTGGCACGGTGATGGCGGCAGAGTCAGCAACAATACGCTCCGCCGTTTTATACAGATCCAGCAGAATATTCACGGCAATCTGACGGGTGATGAATTTATCCTGCTCAAAGCTGCGAATGCGCTCGGGGTCGTGGCTGAGAAATTTCCCTTTGACGTAAGAGTTCACGTAAAACAGACCGCGAATACGTTGCAGCATAGCCAATCCCGTGCGTGCGAAAGGCACATACAGCTTCACCTTGAACGCTGGAGAGGCCAGCACCATACCGCGAATTTTAGGCGCGTAATCATGCACCCAGGTAGCGACCAGCACCGCACCGACGCTTTGCGCAATCACAACAATATCTTCAATGCTCACCCTGGCTTGTTCAGCGACAAAGCGAACAAATTCATCGACGTCCTGCACTGAGCGAGCCAGGCTTGGGCTGTAACCTCGTTCTCCCGGCGAATGTCCGTGTCCACGCGCATCCCAGGCGTAAAAATGGGCATCCGGCATCAGTAACTCATCGACAACATGCTGCAAACGCCCGGAGTGCTCATGCCCGCGATGAAATAGCACAATCACTTTTTTGCTCTGCGCATCCTGCGCGGGCCAGTGGCGAAAATAGAGAGATTCACCGTCGCTGGTTGAAAAAGATCCTTCCTGAAATAAACGTGCTTCCTGGCTCATGATGATTTCCTTATGATTTGCTGTTGTAATTCGACAAAACGATTTAATAACGCGCTTTTAAATTCGGCCTTGTTGTCCTGATAACGCAGCGGATCGTCGATATAAATATCGATAAAGAACGGCACCGGTATTTTCTGACCTTTACCCATTGAGCGATCCAGCCCGTGCATATAGACCGGAATGATGGGCACATCCGGGCACTGCTGGCTGAGATGCCACAGGCCAGATTTAATTTCTGACAGTTTCCCCGGCTCGCCGCGTGTGCCTTCCGGGAAAATAATCACAATTTTCTTTTCCGCCAGCGCATCGACGCAGGCCTGCAATGGATTAGCCTGATGCGCCCCGCGATACACCGGGATGATGCCAATCACCTTGAGCGCAAACCAACCCACCACTCTGTTTTTCAAGAAGTAATCAGCCGCAGCCACCGGCTGTACGTCCACTAACGTCGAGAGGGGGAACAAGGTGAACAGCGTCAGCACATCAAGATGGCTATTGTGGTTCGCCACAATGATCGCCGGGCCTGTTTTCGGTAGTTTCTTGCGGTTGGCAACGGCGACACCCAGCCAGATCCACACCACCGGATAAGCGATGCACAGGGTAAAGAGCCAGCGCAGCATGCGGTTCATGTGCGCCTCCTACACGTAGAAGTAGTAATAGAAGTGGAAGAACAGCGGCGCAGTGTAGATGAGTGAATCGAGTCGATCCAAAATGCCACCGTGTCCGGGCAGCAATTTGCCGGAATCCTTCACACCAAAATCGCGCTTGATCGCCGACATCACAACATCGCCGCAAAAGCCGCTTGCACCAATAATCAACCCAGCACCCAGCGAGTGGAGAAAGCTCATCGGTGTCAGCAGTGGACCAAGAATCACGGCCAGCAACATGGTGGTAAAGATGCCACCCAGCAAACCGGCCAGCGTCTTATTCGGGCTGACGTTGGGCGTCACGCGAATCCTGCCCAGCGATTTTCCCCACAGATATTGGGCAATATCATTCAACTCAGTCAGCGCAACGAGGAAGAACACCAGCAGCGCACCGGCGCTGGCGTCGGCACCGGGTAAAGTCATCAGGTAGGCAACGTGGCTCAGAGCGAACACGGTGGTCATCATGCCCCAGTGCATTACCGACGCAGAGTGCAGAAAACCTTTGGTATCACCGGCAATCACCATGCGAGCGGGCAGGAATAGGAAGACATAAACCGGGATAAAAATGATGAACATGCCGTACCAGGCCATGCCGGTCCAGAGATATTGCACCGGGATAGCGGCATACATCCACAGCAGCGGCATACTGTCAGAACGCCGCGTGGGTGCTAGCGTCAGATACTCTTTTAACGACAGAAAGCTGATAAAGCCGAAAAAGGTTAGCGCCAGCCACTTCGGCGACAGCATTGCTAACGAGAACAGGCAGATAATCACCCACCAGCTATTAACGCGCTGCTGCAATTCCAGCCAGTTGCGTTGTGGGCGGCACTTTCTCAGCACAAAAATAATCAGCGTCGCCAGCATGAGAACGCCGAAGATACCGCCCAGGCAGTAATAAAGCACTTGACTGGAATCAGCCATTTTTCGCCTCCATCGCATTGCGGCAGCGATTCAGGCAGGTCCAGCACAGCAACAGGGTGGCAAGGACAAACACTGCGTTAGCGTAGCCGATAGACTGCGGCCACAGCGCAATCACCAGGCCAAGAGCACCAAAGATAAATGCGCGGTCACTTTTGCCTAACGGGCCACGGTAGCTACGGATGCCGTTCAGCGTCTGGCACATCACACCGCAAAATTCGCTCAGCCAGGAAAGCAGCACGACCAGCACAACCCACCAGGCAGAGATGCCAGTAACAAAAGCAAAAGCGAGGTAGAGTGCCGCGTCGGAGATGATGTCACCCACCTCATTGAGGATTGCCCCGAGGGTGGATTGCTGATGGAATTCCCGGGCTAACATGCCATCAATGGCGTTTAACGCCATGCGGAAAAACAGGAAAACGGGCAGGGTGATAAAAAAGCGTGGTTCGGGGAAACGCATCAACAATGCGCCCAGTACTACAGAGGTGAGCATGGCAAACAAGGTTACCTGGTTCGCGTTGATACCCTGTGCATGTACCCTGACGACCAGCGGTCTTAATAAATGCTGAAACTTCGGTTTTATATCGTATAGCGTCACTTTGTGGCTCCTGCCGTTAAATTGAATAGTTACTTCAATAATTCCAAATTCAGGGTGTTATCCCTTACTTCAATCGTGCGTGGTGAATCCGCATCAAGCTCCTCACGGCTCAGCACCCGTTTCCATGTACCGCGCTCCCGGTCCGGTTGGCGGAACAAGCCCACGACTGCGACAAACTGCGCCTGCTTCTCCATTGGCATATCGAGGCTGACGCTTTGTCCCGGCATGACGCTGAGTTGCCGCTGCGCCACCAGGCTCTCTTTCAGCACCCAATCCGGCTGTGCCAACAGGCTGCTGTATTCGGCGTTATCGAAACGTTGACGCGTGCTGAGCTGCAAAATATTCAGGCGCAGAGGCATCGACTGCTGGGCGTCGTCCTGATTAATCGCCATGCGTGCAGTGAAGGTCAGGTGCAGGGTGTTGACCTGGCGATAAAACACGGCATCAGCAATGCTTGCTGTTCCCTGTTTGGTTTTTTGCCACGCTCCACAACTGCCCAGCAACGTTGCCGCGAGGATAATCAGCAATACATGGGCGAAACGAACCCTCATTGTTCGCCTCCCTGATACGCATCTTCATTCTGCGTAGCGGAAATAAATATCCGCGCAGGCATGCGGAAGCCGCGCAACTTGAGTAGCGCTAGCGGGCCACTGCCGAGTTCCGTTCGAATCTGATAGTTGAGTGCCAGCCCGTCTGGCGTCGGCCAGGCAACACGATAGATGTTGTTCCCCAGATTGGTGATGCGGGCTTTATCCAGCAGGCGGATCAGGCCCCAGCTTCCAGGGTGATCGGCATAAATGCGGGTTCCGGTATGAGTGCTGCGCCAGGTCAGCGTGGTTTGCGGTTGCCAGCGGTTGTCAGGCCAGTTCAGCGTTTGCCAACTCTCTTCCTGGTTAAAATATTGCAGCTTCTGGCGATCCACCGTCAGCTCCGATTCCACCACGTCGCGAGAAGGTTTTGCCATCATCTGAAAGTGCAGCTCTACATCTCCCCGGACAAATGCGGTGTTCGCGATGTGCGTCAGTTTATTCAGCGCATTCAGAAAAGCAGGATCAAACGTCAGTCCCTGGCTGTTCATGGCATCCGGCACCCAGCGATCGCCTTCGAGCCGCAACAGGCCAGCGAGGCGACTGTTAACGAACTGCGCGATACGTCCGGTGTCGGTACGCATAAACTGCGCCAAATGCGGTAAAGAGACGTCGCTTTGTCGGTTAGCAAACGGATAGCGGTCGGCAAACGATTGATCCCACGGGGTTACAATATCGTTCTGCCACTGGCTGTTAATGCTTTCAGCAGTGGGGCTAAGCACTTGCTCCCACGCCTGCACCATCGGCTCGACAAATATCGCCTGACCAAACCCGCTCCACTCCTGTCCGAGGCTGGCAGCAATCAGACTGCCGTAATCGCGGGTGTCAGTGAGATCAACGGCTTTGCCCTGAAACACCGTCAATGCTAACGACTGCATCATGGCCTGTGGATCCGGCGCGTTGGTGACCTGCTGCAGCCGCAGACGAACGCGGGTGATACGCGTCAGGAAGGTTGGCAGGCTGAGGCTATCTTTAGCCGCTGCGCCGGTATCGGTCAGCGCCAGCAAGGGTCCAAAAGAGTCATCCATTGGGCCACGTGCACCTTGTGGTCTGGCGATGGCCTGGGTTTTGTCACTGCTGAGCAAATTCTTTGCAGAGCTCACCAGCGAATCGGTAAGATTACCGCCAGTTTGCCCCGTCCGGCCTTGCACATTCAGCGTGTTCATCAGTGCAATCAGAGGTGACTGGCGTATGTCGGCCAGCAGGGTTAACTGTTCAATCGATTCTGACAGGCTCTCCGCCCGCTGCCATTGCAGGCTGTTGAGGAATTTCAGCCAGGCTCCGGCGTAATCGGAGAAATAACGATCTGTCAGCCGCGCTTGCAACGTATCCGCAGAGACATCAATATTGCTGGCCGTTTTGTTATCGCTCAGCACCCAGTCAATTTCATCGCGACGCACTTTCGCCGCTTGCTCAATCGCAGGCTCTACTGCCTCTTCCCACGCTTTACGGGTAAAGACGCCGGGCACGGTTTCATCGGTATTGAATAACCTGCTGCTGTCGGTGCCGCTGACCATCTCACTGAGCGTCATATCAGCATAATCACGGGACACCTGCTCGATGAGTTGCTGATAGCGCGAGGTCTCCGCATTGCTGGCACCAATCTGACGCAGCAGCGCTGAGCGCATACTGCTGACCAGTCGCATATCCGGTTGTAACTGCCACTCTGGGTGCGCAGGCAGATTCGTCATCATAAAGGCCAGCATAGCGCCACCATTGTTGCGCCAGCTTGCGTCCTGAATGCCATCACGCCGTTGCCAGACCTTCATTACCGTGGCGCTGAAAAACGCCGGATCGGATTGTTCGGGATGTGCCAGCATCAGGTACGCCTTCAGCAGGTCATACATGCTTTTGGCCTCATCGGCCCGCAGCGGGCTATCGGGCGGCAGGTTACGCCAGCCGCTCATCAGCGTAGCCAGGCGCTTGACGGAGGCATCACGCAGCAGCGGCATGGCCGCCTGCTGCCATTGTTGCCACAGCGAATTTAACAGTGCGTCATTCTGGCTGAGGCCAAAACGCAGATACCAGGGCGCACCATATTGCTGACGATGCTGCAGACGCTCGATCTCTTTCTGCAACTCGTGCAAGGCTGAAAGTTGCTGCTGCAGCGGCTGACGGGAATCTGTTGCGGCGGCGGCAAGCAGCTGATCTGCCTGTATAAGACGCATATTGGCAATCCAGGAAAACACCAGGCATGCCATCCACATCACCAGCAGGCAGGAGCAGAGCGTCAGCACCGTTTTCCGCCATGAGGCACCGTTAGATACCGGCCTGCGCCAGCGTAGCGCCAGTAAATCCCGCCAGGCTTTTCCCGGCTGCCAGGCATTTCGCAATGAAGCGCTTCCGGTGGTCTCCGGCTGGCTGAGCACGACTCCCGCCAGCGGCAGTGCTCTTGCACCTGTGGAGAGCTGCAACAAGGTTCGGGTCAGGCGATCCGCGCCACCGCTGCGCAGCACGTGTGCCAGTTCCAGTAAAAAACTGTGCTGGCGATTACGCTCAATTTGCTGCATGCCGCGCTCAACCAACTGGTGCTGAAGATCATCCAGTGACTGACGGTAGTCGTCCGCACTATCACCTTGTGCAATGGTGAATCCGATCCCCTGCGCGGGGGCGCTATGCAGAGAGGGCGCGTGAATCTCCCACAGCCACAGCGGGATATCCTGGCCCAACAGGTTGTAGCGCTTCTGCATCTGGCGAGCCGTGGTATCCAGCACATCTTGGGTCATTTCCGCTTCTGCGTTCACTACCCACACCACTGCATCGGCCAGCTGGCGGCGAATTTTGCGTAACGCTCGCAGCTGCGCGGGTAGCGGATCTTCCTGCGGACTGCCGTGCCATAGCAGCAAGGTATGATGCCCCTCAAGCCAGTGTTGAGTTGTCAGGCCGGGAATACTCCGTTCAACCAGATGCTCATCGCCTACCACCAGCAGAATGCGTACCCGGCTGCGCCAGCGCCACCGATACTGGTAGCGCATCTGGGTAATGATCTCCTGCACCCACTGATTCTTGGCAGGGTGCTGTTTCTGCGAATCAGTTGCGCCTGTTGCTTCACGCGCGTTGAGTCGCACCAGCCCGCGCCAGGCGAGAATAAACAGTGGACAGAACCACACCAGCGCCAGCCAGACCATCAATGACCAGAAAGCAATCTGGCGCGGCAGAGCTTCCGGCAGATCAACGCTGCTGCCTGCGAAGTAATAGAGCCCTGCGCCAGTCAGCACCAGCAGGGTGACAGCAAGCAAGTATCCTGAAACCAGCCAGAACAGCGAGTGCCGGGGATTAGTGCGGGAGGTTTCCACGGGGAATACAAACTCCTGTAATGTATTGAGATTCCATTTCTGCGGCGATCCAGCCGCAGGACTGGCCGTTGAGCGCCGAGAGCAGCGCCAGCGACCGTAACGTAAACGGTGTGATTTGCCCGGCATGGCCGATCCACGGGGCAAGTACGTGATCCAGCGCGGACCAGCCGCCCTCCAGCAACGCTTCCATGGCGGGGGCATCTGCCGCGATCACCGTATTCGGCGTATCACTTAATCCGGCATAACGGGAAAGCTGTGCGACGGTCAGAGTGGCCGTTTCACCCAACGCCGGTTGCCAGCGCTCCGAGCGATGCATCAGCGCAGTCCCCTGCGCCGAGCAGAGCCAGGCAAAGGCCGCTTCCCCGGCAACCGGGGTGCAATCAGCCAATCCTTCGCCACTTCCGGCACACAGCAGCAAAATCGGAGCAGTAGTGGCGAAGAGATCGATAACGGTATCTGCGCCATCAATCGCAATGAGTCGAAGGGTTTCCTCTGGCAACGTCATGCCCGCTGCCAGTAGCGTTTCGCGAAAGGCGAGCAGACTTTGGTCATCACCCAGCCAACAGAGATGGGTGATTGGGCGTGCATTACCTGACTGAGCAAAATGCGTCACCAGGCGATTGGCGAGATAAGCCGCCAGCATGACAGGACGACTGCGGGCGCTGTTAAGCACCCGTGGGCAACGCAACGTAGCATAACCTTGCGCAGTGATGCCCGGTTGTGGGGCGTCTGCTGAGTGTGACAACAGCGCCAGATGTTCGGATGCGTCTTCTCCGGCTGGCGTCACCAGCAACACGGCTTCAACTGGCAAGGCCTGGCTGCGCTTTCGCCACCAGGCATCCAGCGCCAGTGAGGTTTCTGCATAGTGCGTGCGGCGGTTATCGGTAGATTGCAGCCAGACCAGCAAGCGCAGCGTCACCGCCAGCAACCAGCACAGCAGCGGCAAGACCAGCGCGCAGAACCAGAAAAGCGGCGAACGGGTCGGTTTTCCCTCCGGCCACAACAGAATGGTGCTCATCGCTGATATAAACAGCAGCACGGGCAACGCCACCCACCAGCGCCGCCAGCGGACCGGATAAATGGTGGCGTAATCGGCATAAACCGGCGGTTGGTTCATCCGCAGACATCCATGTCCGGCAGGGAACTGACCAGCGTGCAACCACAGGCGCATTTATGCCCATCGAGCGCCACCGCTTTACCGTTTACGGTGCTGTTGGTTGCTCCCTGAATAATGGCGGTCATGCCGTGCTCGTTGCATTTCGCTTTGTCATTGACGCAGGCCACCGGCTTGCCAAACGCGTTAAAACTGCCGCTGAGCACTTCACCACCGTGAGGTTTGAGCGTATCGCCAACGCGCACCAGTTTTTTAAGCGTCATACCACTCGCGCTCCCGATGATTTCAGCATATCGACGGCAGAGGTCATCATGGCCTGGTGCTGTTCGCTCACCACACTGGTGCGAGCCAGGGCAACTGCGGTGCCTGGTCGAGTGGTTGCCTCTGGTGGAGTGAGTGTTTGAACGGCACCGGTCGCCATATCTTTCACATTATAAGTCACATTGTTATAAGCGGTTTTTGGCTCGATAAAATAGATGACGTTATTGGAGGTTGGCGCGGCGTTGATAACTTTGCCTTCGACGGAAATCAGGCGAAGGTTTTTATTGGTCTGGTTGCCGCAGTAAATCATGCGATAGCGGAAATAACCGCCCCAGGGTTCACGTCCCCCCAATGCACTTTGCATAAACCAGGCGCGGGAATCGTGAATTTGTTCATCAAAGAGGGCCAGCAGTTCAGCACGCGGTTGAGTACGAATGCCGGTGCCCAGCTTGTCGATAAACAGCTGCGGATAACGACGATTGCCATCGGCTTTCATCTGCGCGTATTCCGCTTTTTCATCATCACCGTTGATCAGAAATACGGCATGTTTCGGTATTACATCCAATGCAATCTGTTTGGTTTTATCCCACCAGTTTCCATTAATATCCCGCCCCCAATCTTTATAATCATGCTGAAATTCACGGGCAGCTTCGCGGAGTTGATATTGGGCGTTAGTCGGATCAAGATCGGGCTTGCCCTGCAAGCTTTCGTCCAGCGGCAAGCGGCTCTTTTTGGCTTCTGCTCGCCGTAAGTTAAGCGCTTTTACCGCTGCTTTATGGTCATCCGCTTCTTTTTTAAGTCCTTCAGGAGTTAGCTGTGGTGCTTTGTTAAAGAAACTGTGGGCAAACTTATCGCCCTGAGGAAGCATACTGCCGTGAGCGTAGCGGCCAATGCGCCACGCGGTGATCCAGCCAATCTGATCGATCAGCGCGCTTTCAAGTGTCTGAGAAAGTTGATAGGCGCGATAGCCTTCTGATGTATCTCCCGGCTCTTCGCTGCCTTGCAGAGTGGTGTTGAGCAGGGTTTGACGCCAGATGTTGAAGCGTTTGGCTAACATAGGTGCAACAGCAAACTCAGTAACAGAATCACCAGACATCACGCGTGATGGAGAGATATCTTTAATTAGTAAGGTTATTGCGGAGGGATGTACCAGCAATGGAGCGCCGGACTCGAATGCCGCAGCATACATATCGTGAAGAACGATCTGCGATAGAATTTCACCTGTGCCATTACATGATTTTCCCTGATCCCCTGGAGGATAACCGCCGCCAACATCTGAGTGCATTCCAGGATAAATGACCTCCTGAGTGTTGGCTGGGTAACTGCCATCAGGGCGACGAACGGAGTCAAGAGGGAAACATAAGCGCTGTTCGTGTGCGGCAACAAAATGCCGACAACATTTAATTAATCCAGGAAATTTACGCTCATCAGGTAATTGCTGACTATTATCTGCCCAGCCCATATGTCCTGCGGCACCCGGCACCATGTGAGCAGCCCCAACAGACGCCACCGTATCCAGTAATCCCAGAAACTCAATACTGATGGGTAAACCAGCAAGTTGCAGATGATCGTTTTTTAACTTGGGGTCGGGTAACTGGGTTAACCAGTTCACAAAGGTTCGCGCTTCAGCAGCACCGCGAGAAAAACCATAGATAAACAACTTAATACCCAGAAGATGGGGCTGCTGAGTTTGCGCTGCCTGACCTTCTAACGCCTTTAACAAGGGATTGATCGCATTACGTCGGTTCACTTCCCCTGAAAAAGCTCCGCGAGCCTGCATACTGGGCAGCATTCCCTTCGCTACTCCATCATCAAGGCGTTTGGCTCCTTTGGTGATAGCATATGTCAAGGCGTTAACTACTCTCAGCAACGCCCAGTTAATTCGATCCTCTCCACCAGCGGCGAAAGCCAAGCCATCATTGCTGTAATCCATCTCGCCAATTTTAGGAAATGGCGTGCCAACGCCAGGAATGTAGTAGGAGAAATACCCCTCGGTTTCTGCTGTTTTGTCATATGTTGCATGAAACAATTTGGCGATATTGGTCGGATGAGTTGGTTTAGCTACACGCGTATCGTTCTCTTCATTATTTCCCGTGCCATCGAAAAATAAGCTGATATGTAGGCTCTGACAGCATGGAATGATGCCTTTCTTACCTGATTCTTCGGCCAGGCTGGCACGATAATCATTTTCTTCGCAAATCTGCTTTTTATAATTGGCATTAACCTGCGTTTCGCTAAGTGGCAAGCGACCACTGTCAGGGAACAGCGGTGGTGCAAAACAAGGCAGCGCTAAATTCATTTCACGGGACATGTCGCAGGCTCCTTCATGTTAAGAGGCTCTTTAATCGGGTAGCCCGATGTACCGTATCCAGAGCATGCGGTTGTCACCTTAACCTGATTACAGGGTAGAAAGTGCACAGTTAGTCCACAGCGTTCCTTGCCATACTGCGGAATATTAACGATGGCACTATGTTGCTTAAAACCGCTTTTTAGCTGTTTTTCCCAAGCTAGATATTTGTCCCAATCTTTATAACTTGGTGGCGATGGTGAAGTATGAGGATCAACTTCCCATTGAATCCGAGCTTTCAATTCAGGTGTCCATTTTTCAGGCAGCATGATGCAGCATGTGTTACCAGCCATCGCCCCTCCATACCCATTAACCGAAAACGAATTAACACCACTGTCAGCCATATGGTTGATACCGCTCAAGTCTCCAGCGGTATAGCCGTCATCAACGCTTGCCTGCGAGCAACCTGAAAGTATCGAAGCAACGATAAAAAACAATCCTTTATTCAACCAATCGGATGTTTTCTTTTTCATTTCCAGGCTCCTTCCATCATTAACGTTATCTGTCCTGAAGCAGAACACTGAGAACGCTCGGACAATGACTGTAATTGCTGGAAAACATCCTGTATGGCTTGCTTATGAATGAAATCGTAGTTGTAATATTCATCTTCATAATTAACCAGCATGACTCGATTGCAAGGCATAAATATTGCGATGACACTTGCGGCTTTAAGCAGAGATTCATCGGGAGTATATGATTCAGTGAAGTCGCTGATATCCGTCGTCTCTGCTTGTAGAAGCCTTGTTCCAGCATCCCAGCTAATCGTCACAGATTCTGGAGCAACAGATGGATTCTCCTTTGTCATCAGGGATGCTTTATTAAGTTTTCCTGATGCGCTACCAGCCTGAGGGATAATTCTAGTTCGGGATTGAGTAAGTATTTCTCCAGTGCTTTTTTTTCGAATAGTATAATCAACGTCTGGTTGACCCGTCATATTGACGGCAAAAACTGGGACATAATTTTCCGCGGGTTGTTTATAAACTTTAGGCGAATTGCTGATGGCTAGATCGACAGGCAATAAAAGTGTATCGATCACTGCATCAAAGGGCATCGAAATAATTGAGAGAACGGGTAAAATTCCACCACTAAATAACCACATGAATGCATTAGTGGTAATGCGTATATCGGTATCAACTCCGCGATAAACTTTTTCGCTACTTTCTCCGCGCATCAATGTCCCGCATCCAGCTAGCTGCACAAACAAACTTGCGCAGATTAACTGTTTGCTCAGCGTACTAAATATCCATTTTTTCATTCGCTTTATTCCTTATAGTCCAGTAGATCGCCTATATATCCCGCCCGGCTTGCTTTAATAGCTATTTCCAGGCATTGCGCAAAGTGTTCCTCTCGTGAGGGAACCAAAGTTGCCTGCTCCTTCATCAGCGCCTCGGCATCACTAATACATCCCATCAGCTCAACCTGCGCATCACTCATGCGGTTCATCTCTGGCGCATCAGCAAGTTGTCGACCCGGGTTCCAGGTACCTATTTTCCACACCACCTCGTCATCACGATCTCGCCAGCCCCAGAACAGCGCAATATCGGTGAAAGCCGCCTGCTGCTCTGGCGTCAGAACGTGCTCAAGTAGCGAGGGAAATACGCGATTGTCGTAATAGCGCAGTAAACCGGTTTGCTCTTCCCAGTGAACCTGTGACAGTGCCTGCAAATGGCTACTCAGCAGGTCGAATGCCAGTGGCGATATCAGCAACGTCAATCGCGGTGTCGTGGAGAAGTGTTCCACCAGCTGTTCAAGCCAGCGCTGGTGGCTGCTGATGCTAAAATGCAATCGCATCACCAGCGGTGAATACTCTGGCGTTGCCGCTTCAGGCGTGTTCGCAAACAGCTCGAACCAGCGTAACGGCGGGTTAATCTGGTTCAGCGCCTGTTGCAGCGGCTGTGCTGTGCCAGCCTGATCAACCAGCACATCGAGATAATCCTGTCCGGCAGCAGTGCAAAGCGCGGTGGCCTGTTTCAACCATCCATTATTCATGTCCGTCATCGCTATCCCCTTGGCGCAAAAGCCAGCGCGGCTTCCTGCGCTTTTTTCAGGCACTCTTTGCACACGGATTTAGGCAGATCAGGCAGCGTTGTTTCTTCGCTGGCAGGAGAATTCCAGGCATGAACGCCACGGATGCTGGTTTTACCCGGCGAATGAATTTGGATATCACCCTGCGGCGTAATCCTGATGGTTGCGCCGCCACATCCCAGCACAATGCCGTTTTTCGCGGTCAGGCGCAGTTCACCCTGAACGGTCTGCACGCTGATATCTTTCATCGCCGTCAGTCCCAGGGTATCGCCGTGCGATTCCACCGTCAGCGGGCCCTGGCCCGACACCATGCGAATCCCTTCCTGCTGCGACAGCAGGGAAATCGCCTGACCGGCGTTGACCTGAATGCGTTTGCCACTGGCAATGCTGGTTTCCGTCTGGCTTTGCAGATGCAGAGTGCTGCCTGAGTTGAGCAGAATGCTTTTGGGGCTGACAACGCCAATGCCTTCTGGCGCACTCAGCAACATGGCAGGGGATTTGAGCTGGTCGACAGCGGCCAGATAAGCCCTGAGATGCGTGACATCAGGCTGGAGATTATGGTGCGACTGAGTGATCGACTGCCAGCCGCTCATCTGGCTGATCGCACCTTTGACCAGGCTTATTGCCGGTGTCATTTCCAGCACCGGCCCGGTTGCCGTGGCCTGCTTATCAGCCGTCAGGAAAAGGCCCTTGCCGGCTCGCAGCGTACCGGTGCTGTCTGTACGCAGCTCAAACCCTTCGCCGCGCTTGCTACGTGAACTGTCGACGATATGTCCGAGTGAAAGTTGGCTCTTACCGCCAAATTCCGTCGACAGTTTGACATGTTCATATCCACGGCGATCCTCAAAGCGGAGTTTGTTGTTCGCCGGCGTCCTCAGCACATTGCGTTGATAGTTATAGAGATTGACATGATCTTCATGGCGAGAATCATGCACCGCGCAGAGAATGTAAGGTCTGTCAGGATCGCCGTTGGTGAAGGCAATCATCACCTGCGTTCCAGCTATCAGTGGAAAATGCCAGCCGTAGACATTGCCTGCATAGGGCTTCGCCAGCCGCACCGGTACACTTTCAAAACCAGACTGCCAGGATTCGTTTAGATCGAACTGAAAACGCACCCGATAGCGGCCATGTTCATCAAGTTCTGCATATTGCGCATTTTCTACCGGGCTGGTGACGCGAGCCAGCAGCGTGCCTGCAATGTGCGGCCAGCTTTTCAACGGTGGACGATAAGTGCTTTGCGGCCGAACGGGCACAGCGGTAAAGCGGATAACATAGGCGGTATCGCGCGAAATACGGGTTGATGAGGTAGACACTACCAGCAGGCCATCCGGCGCGTCTGGCCACTCTTTACCTTGTGGCGAGATCACCATGCCCGGACGGATATCCATGCCGTTGCTCATACCGTCGAAAGTGACCTGCTCGGTGATCAGGCGTTCCTGGCGACGTCTGACAAACCACTGTCCCTGTTCCGGTAGAGCCTGGTACTCCTTGCCCAGCAACTGATAGTTTTCACCATAGCGATACAGCTCTCCCGTAAGCGCAGGCTTATCAGGATCGGTTTCCGCTTGCGCCTGCATGTCATTTTGCGCGTTGCGGTAATACTCATCATTGAGTCGTGTGCTGGCGGCAACGGATTGGCGATTAACTGAAATATCCCAGAGAGATTCCAGGCCGCCATCAAATAACCCTGACGGATGGCGAAAGACGATGCTTTGCTCAGCACCATAGGCCTGCGCGCTGTCACCCAGTACCAGCACATCTCGGTGGTTTTCTTCATCCCAGGTGAAGTAATAAAAGACACCAATGCGCGACAGATGACGCTCTATAAAGGCGAGATCGCTCTCCGCATATGAGATATAGAAATCGCGAATCGGATATTGAGTATTCAGGCGAAAGTGATAATCCAGCGAGGAGTATTCCCAGCGTTTAAGGATATCCTCTACCGCACCCGGTACACTTTTATGCTGGTAAACGGCATAGGTCAGGCTGTTTTTTAGCAGCGCAAGGCGCGATTCCAGCGTGACCACATAACGTGTTTGGTCAGCAGAGGATTCGCACTGCTGGAAAGCGGTAACTACACCGCGCAAAATGCGGGGTTCCACTGACAGCCAGGGTTGGCCGTCAGGGTAAAACAATAACTGGGCCGTGCTGTTAATCAGAATATCGGCGGGAATATCGCGTGTAGCGCTGGTGAGTTCAATACTGTACTTCCACGGCGAATTTAATGCCTCTTCACCGCTAAAACGCAGCACTGACAAAAGAATATCGGGACGCTGATTTTTCAGCGTCTGGATGCTCAGTTGATAGTGGCTGTATATCGGCGTCTTGCCAGCCGTAATCACAAAATCCTTCTTGCCCATTTACAGATTCCTTCCTGAAATTTGTTTGCCTGAAGCCTACCCTTTGACTAACAGATATTGCAGATGACCGTTCATGATGAAAGTGGCGAGAATAATGGCAACCAGCACACTGCTGCGAATAAGCCACGGAGAACGTTGCCAGAAAGATGTTTTATGTTTCGAGCGCTGGATAATTATTGCTGAGTCGGCAGATCCAATCTGCTTCGGCAATAGCGCTTTTAGCTGCTGCATCAGCAACTGGCGCTCCTCATCGTCTTCCGTTCGGTATTTTCCGGCATAACCCAAATGCAACATTCTGTAGTAGCAGCTAATGGCGGCTTGAGCTGTTGCAGGTTCACGAAGCAGATTTTTGATGCGATCAAAGAATTGCTCACCACCAATGAGGTGCCCGAGAAAGTGCCCCTGCAAAGGTGTGCGTTTCCACCAGGCAGAGATATCAGCTTGCGGAATGGTCATGATCAGTTCGTCGAGAAACACGCAGTGCGCAAATTTGATTTCTTCGCAGAGAGAAGCTGATGCTCCCGCTGTCGTGAGGTGATGCTGAACCTGTTGAATCGTATTGAAGCAGCGCTGGTAGAGTGCATCATCAACCGTGATGGATTGCCCATTACGGATCGCGAGCGCCAATAGCCAGGTATCCTGCATCAGCTCATCGAGAGTATTCGCTGTGATGTTGTGTTGTGAAAACGTCATGGGCACCTTCCTGGTAACGCCTGAGCATTGTTAATCCATTAATCCAATTACCGATTTCAATCGAGAAATGGCTGTTGCTCTCGCTGCTTACTTAGCCGAGCAAAGGTGGACTCGCTGCCCTGAAGGAGCGATCTCCACCTACCAACGGCCCTGAGGATATTACAAGGAGTGATAGTTGATCAAACTAACAATTTGAGTTTGTGAAACAGGATTCCAATTTTAAGCAAGGATTTTCACTCGACATTACTAGTAATCCTAATGCGATTCAGTAACTGCGGTTTTTTATTTTACATTCTGATTTTGAACGATTTTTGATAATTTAATAAAGGGGAAGGCTGTTCTGCGTGAGTAAACATGTGGTGCGAAGATGTGAATGTTGAGGATGAAAATAACGATCGATGAAACGTGATTACGTTAACAGTTTTGGCAGGTTAGGGGACATTGGCAAGGTCTATAAGCTCCAGCAAAAATTTAAGGGCCTGAGGTAGATTGGTATTGCTGAAGTGCGTCGGCAATACATCCCACCACTCAATGTTGTTAAACCACTGCTGAAATATTACTGCCGTTTTAACTCGTTCTTTTTAAGCACTAACTTTTCAATCAACTCATCCAGCCCGCTCTCAACCAGCATCTCCACCGCATCGCTTCTTGTCGTTTCACTCAACCGCACAACCTGATCGATTTTCCTCAAAACAGACATACGCAACGACAGCGACACCGCTTTCTTTTTCTCTTTATCCAGAAATACCCGGCTGACGGTTTCGCTCTGTTGCAGTTCGGCATTGAGCTTAAGCGCTTCATTAATATGGCGCAGGCTTTTCTTATCGAGTTTGCCGGGTTCAGTAAGTTGGTAGCAGTGGGTGAGGCGGCTGTATTTGATCTCCGCAGACCAGGATTCACGCAGCTCTTTTAGCGCGCGCGTCAGCGTGGGTTCGGAGCAGTCTAGCGAGGCGAGAATACGGCTGGATGCAACCGGTTTGCCGCTGCTGAGCAGTGAGGCGAGCATAAATACGCGTGTCTGTCGGGTACTGAGTTGCATGGTCGATTGAGGCCTGCGTTAGTGGTCAATGGTCGGTATCGCCCTCCTGGCAAACGGTTTTCGACAGTATCAGAGGGTATTTAAATATCAGGTAAATAGGGTCCGAAAATTCCTACGTCCGGTTTGTGATTCAGTGGTAACGCGGTGGGCAGGAATGCCTACCCTGCGGGGGTTGTCAGGTTACCAGCATCAAGGCGCCGTCTGAGCGGGTATCGGGTGCGATGCCATATTCCTGCGCGCGCGCCAGGATGGCGGCGGCCCAGCGGCGATGCGTCGCCGGTTCGCACATCGCGCCCTGCGATTTGAATACCGCCTGGCTTGAATTAAGGATGCGGAAGGCATCCGCTTGATCGCTGGCGGAAACCATCAACATCTCCTGAATCTTGCCGATTTGGCTCGGGTGAATGGCGGTTTTGCCCACCAAACCGTGCGCGATATCCAGCGCCAGTTCCTGATCCATAATCTGCTGATCGTCGATGTGCTCGCACACCGGCGCGGTCAGCGCAAAATCGCGCGACGCGAATACCGCCACCAGCATTTTGATGGTGTAACCCATCGGGCTGTCATACAGCGTGAAGTGGCGCGAACGGCGCAGCGACAGCACATTCATCAAGTCGTTACCGCCAATGCGCAAGGCGACCACGCGCTCGCGGCAGGCATGATGTTGCAGCGTGAGGGCCAGCTCGCGCATCGCCACCACATCGAACACCTCTTCGGTTTCCAGCGTCGGCATCATGCACAGATGGCTCGGTTCGAGAATCTGCCACCACAGCGGCAAGGAATCGGCGGTGAATTTCGGCAGCACAAAACCGTCTATCGCGCTGAGGTTGAGGTTTTCCACCAGCCACGCGCCCATCTCGCTGTTGCGCGGACGGATAAACACCAGCGGCCACTGCGCGTTGCCATTGGCACGCTGTTCGGCATTCAACACCAGCAGGATCTGCTGGAGATTGTGCAGCGCCTGCGGCAAATCCGCATCACTGACCGCATCTTCCAGGCAGATCACCAGCGAGCGCAACCCGCTGATTTTATTGTGCAGAATGGCATCGACGATATCGCTGCGCATCGCTGGCATATACAGCGTTGCGCCCAATCGCCATGGAGAGAGACGGCCGTTCATCACAGCACCTTTTTGATTATCGTCACGGCGCGGTATTGCCCAAGATCGGCTCCCGCTTCTGTGATGGTCAGCCCTTTTTGTTGGGCAAGATAGACCAGCAGCGCCACGTCGGGATCGTCCACCGAACGGACCAGCACCTGATCCGGCACGCGACGTAGCACGGCGCGCGTGGCTTCGGCGATGCCCGGCTTAATGCGGTTGATGCTGTTCACCTGATAACGCGCCGCCAGCATGGCGATCACCGCTTCACTTTGCGCCACCAGTTGCTGCTGATGTTGTGGATCCTGCTGGCACGCGGGCAGGGCGCTGACATCCAGCGATCGCGCATATTCCGCTACGGTGTTCACCAACTGCTGGCTGCAATCGTATTGCGCCAGATGGTCGCACTGCACGCAGCCGTGCAAGCCCGCTTCAGACCACAACGAGCGCGAAATTAACCCTGAAACCGGCGCGCCCATAATGCCAAACGGGATCAGCCAGTCATCATCGCTGGCCGAAAGCCACGCCCGACCGCACGGATCGGCCAGCACCACCAAGCGCGGCTGTGCCGGATAGCCGGGACGATGTTCGAGGCTGCGGATCAGCTCGCCGGTGATGGCGCCTTTGCCGGTCCAGCCATCAACGAACACAATGCCTGCGGTGCCGTGGCGCGCTTCGATGATCTCCAGCGCGGCCTGATCAATACCGCGATCGCGGATGATGCTAATGCCGTAATGGTAAGATTCGTGGCCCATCGCGCGCAGCGCCTGTTGCAGCATCACGCCGAGCGGCACGCCCGCGCGCACCAGGCTTGCTAGCACAATCGGCGTGTCGCCAAACTGGTGTGCCAGCGTCCGCGCCAGCATGGTGACTTCTTGCGCCAGGCGTCCGGCACCGGCGTCAAGCGCGCGGGAAAACAGCTCAAGGTGCCAGCGCGTCGGTTCCGGTTCCTGACTCAACATCTCGGAATAGTGGCGCGCGCCAGATTGGATCAGCTGCTCTTTTTGCTCCACCGGCGTCATGTCGATTTCAACCGGCTTCAGCAGAAATTCGACGTCGCCGGCTTGGTACGATCCAGAGAAAGGCAAGTTATTCACCATCTGTTTGTTCTCCGAATATGGCCTGGTTGATGCGTTCGGCAAACTGGCTCTGACGCGGAATGCCGTACCAGCTGCACAGCTTCATAAAGCGGTGATCGCTGAGGCTGTCGCCAAGGCCAATCACCGGGAAAACGCCGCGCTCGTTACGCAGCTTTTCCAGCAGGTAGCTGACGGCTAAGCCTTTTTCCACCACGTTCGGCAGCCAGGCGACGTTGTTGCTGTTGCGATGGATGTAATAGCCGGCGGTGGGGAAGCGTTGCTCGATTTCATCGGCGATGGCGTAAAGCTCTTCGAGGCGCGTGCTGTCGCGGTGCTTCATCACCAGATAGATCGGCGTGACGCCATATTCATAGTTGATGCGCGCCCAGCCGTTGATATCGCGCTCTGCCATCAGGTCGGTGATCGCCTGCTGCATCGAGAGCAGCGCCGGGCCGTACGGCGTCAGTTTTTCCAGCATGTGCGCGCGCCATTCGGCATCTTCCTCGCCTTGCGGATTGAGGATCACCGCGCCGTGCGTGGTCACCGCCCACGATCGGAAAGGGATCTGCACGCGGGCGATCTCTTCGGTGCCGCGCGCGGTGACCGGGATCAAATCGGCCTGCTCGATCATCCAGTCAACCAGCATCGACTGCTCTTCCGTCATAAAGCTGCGCGGCTGCAGGCTGAGATCGAGCGCGCCAGTACGGAACGGCTCAAGATCCAGCTCGTCCACCATTTTGCGGCGCGTTTGAAATAGCGTGTCGTCAAGGTCGGAAAAAATCACCGGTTTATTCATAGCTGATCACCTCCACCTGTGGCGCAACCTGGGCCAGTGCCGTTGTTAACAGCGGATCCACGCTGTCGACCGGCGTTTCGATGCACAGCAAAATGCGGTCAAACTGCTGATGCGCCACGTTGTATACGAAGTTGGCGATGCCGAGACCGTAGTTATCACCGAAGGCGATAGCTGATTCGATGGCAAATCCGGTAGCGATCGGCGAGCGCGTGGTGGAGCTGTATTTCACCGCTGCGCCTTGTGCCGCCAGACGTTCAGCCAGCAAGAAAGGTTCCCAGACAAATTCGCTGCTGCCGAGCACGAGGATTTTTTCTCCCGGCTGCGCCTGAATCGCGCAACCCAGATCGCCCGCTGGCGCTGCCATGCCGAGTCGGCCCCAGCGCTGTTTGCCGGTGATGGGCACGGTGGCGGCATCGTTAAGCACCATCGCTGGCATCGGCGGCAGTGCGGCGTCGGGATCCTGCTGCCAGTGCCAGTCGCCTTGCATCAGCGACACGCTGCGCACCGGCACCGGACAGCGCGCGGATAACGCATCGCCGCTCCAGTCGGTGAGCGTGACGGCGATAACCTGCTCGATCTGCGTTAAGCCGCCGTCGTTGCGCAGCGCTTCGAGCAGGTTAATAAAGGTGTTGCCGGTGGTGGCTTCGTCATCAATCATCACCAGCGTGCGCGCGTTGAGCACGCGCTGGCGCAGCTGCGCATCATCGGGCAGGTAGATCAGATGATCGGTGGCGTGGCTGTGATTTTCTTTAAACTCGCACAGCAAATCCGCCTGCTGCGGATGGCGCGTTGAGGTGAGATACACCGGCTCACTGACGTGCTGGCGCACTTCATCAAACACGCCTGCGCCGAGGCCAACGGCGGTTTCCGCCATGCCGATAAACAGCACCGGGCCGTCAGAAAGCGGCGGAAACTGCTCCGCCAGCTGGCGATACACGGCGCGCATTTTCTCCGGCGCCACCGGAATGTGGCGGCCAAGCACTTTACTGACGAACAAAAAAGCGCGCTTGGGATTGCGGCGCTCGGCGATCTCGAACAGATCGTCGATGGCGCTGATGCCGCCGGTTGGCGTAACGCTCAGCGTGCCGCATGACAGCGTCCTGCTCCAAAGTGTGGTCATGGATTGTTCCTTATTGAACCTGGTTGGACAGGACGGGGTTGTACGCCACCACGTCGCTCAGCGCGCGGACGGTGGCTGGCGTGAAGTCGCGGCGGGCGTTGTCGATCACCTGCTGCTGACTGATCAAGCCTAGCTGGCGCAGGGCAAACAAGCCGGGAAGATTGACGCCGCTGAAACGGGTGTAACCAATGCCGCCGGAAGGGCGCATATTGATCTCCAGTAATAGCGGTTTGCCGCTGGCATCATTGCGCGTCTGCACGTTGATCAATCCATCCGCGCCCATCGCAGCGGCACAGGCTAGCGCCAGTTCAAAGGCTTCGCCGCGGTTTTCCAGATACTGCAGCGCCCCTTCTTTGCGGCGCGCCACGGCGGCCAGCACCTTGCCGTTTTCCGCCAGCATATCAACCGAATATTCCGGGCCTGGCAGATACGGCATCAGAACCAGCGGCTCCATGCTGTCGGCGGCCTCCAGCGCCTGTAAGTAATATTCGGCTTTCACCCGGCGTGCGTCGGGATGGGTAAACGGCGCCATCGGCGAGACGCTTTCATCAAACTGCCAGAATCCCATGCCATAAATACCGGTAACCGGTTTTACGCACAGCGGCAGATCGCCAAAGGGTTTATCGGCGATCAGCTCACGCAACTGTACGGGCGAATCCACGCGCAGTGAAGGCACCACCGGCAAATTCAGGCTTTTCATATGGTGGGCAAACGCGACTTTGTCATCGGCCAGATCCAGCATCGCAACATCGCGTGCGCCAGTGGTTAAGCGCGCACCGCTGGCTTCGATAGCGGCGCGATGGGCTTCAAACCAATGAGCATGTCGACCGGTATGGATCGCCTGAATGGCATATTTTTCTACGGTAGAAAGAATAAATTTGAGGCGCTGATTAACATCACCGGGTTCAATTAATGCATGATCCGCCAGAGAAAGTATTTCATTACGCGATTGGCGATGTGATGCATAAATCGACACGTTGTAGTTATGTTTTTTTGCTGCAGATATTATGCCATTAATTATATCGCGCTGGGAGGATAAACCTTCCATTAGCCAAATTTTGTGAGACATTTCTAATTATTTCCGCAAGAGGCTGGTGGCTGGGTTATGGTTTGCGAGTTTATTTCTCACTTTGAAATGAGTCAATCATAATATGATTTTTTACCCTAACGTAACCTTATGAATTTTAATGTAAAGAATTGTCATGTTTAGTGCGTTGCTGGTTCGGGCTGGATTCTTTTAAGTTGTTCTTCTGCAAGGATTTATTGTATTTCATAAAATTGCTGTGAAAATTAATGCTGAACATGAATATCCTCATGTTATGATTTTGCCCTCATGGAATTTGTTGCAAATATAAAACCCTTTTCAAACCTGTTTGAAGGAATTATGACATGGTTTCATTAAGCAAGAATCAGACGGTTTCACTCAGCAAACAAACCGCTTCGCTGAATAAATTACATTTCGGCTTAGGCTGGGATCCCATTAAAAAGAAAGGCTTCATGGGCAAGCTTTTTGGTGGTGGCAGCGATTCCATCGATCTGGATGCCAGCTGCGTATTATTGGATCAATCCGGTCATGCCATTGATACCATCTGGTTCCGCGCATTGACCTCCAAATGTGGTGCGGTGAAACACAGCGGTGATAATCGTACTGGCGAAGGCGATGGCGACGATGAAGTGATCATCGTTGAGTTGTCACGTCTGCCAGCTAACGTTGAGTATCTGGCGTTCACCGTGAACAGCTTCCAGGGTCAAACCTTCAATGAAGTGGAAAATGCCTTCTGCCGCGTGGTGGATCAAAACGGCAAAGAGCTGGCGCGCTATGAGCTGACTGAGCAAGGCAGCCATACCGGCATCGTGATTGCTTCGCTGCACCGCAACGGCGGACTGTGGGACTTCACGGCGCATGGCCGCGCGAGTGCCGGCCGTACCATTGACGCGATGCAAAACGACATCGTTGCCGCAGTGGTGCGCTAATGAATATGACGCCGGGGAGCAATGCTCCCGTTCCCGCTAATCTGCTGACGGTGCGCGTGCTCGCTGGCGCCGCCGTTGATGCTTCGGCCTTTCGTCTGTTCGCCAGCGGCAAAGTCAATGGCGATGCCGATATGGTGTTCTACGGTCAGCCGGATAACGATGACCGCACCATCAGCCTGAAAAGCGAAGGGCACAACTCCGCCTTCTCTGTCGATCTCACCCGCCTGCGTCCTGAGGTGCAGAAAGTGGCCTTTACCGTTACCTGTGACGGCGGCCGCAACGTGTCGGGTTTGCAACGTCTGGCGATTCAGGTGGAGCAGAGCGGTGAAGTGTTGCTGAATGGCAGCGTGGAGCTGGTAGGACGTCAGGAAGCAGCGTTGATCCTCGGCGAACTTTACCGCCGTAATAATGAGTGGAAATTCCGCTTTATTGCGCAGGGTTTCAACGGCGGCTTAAAGCCGCTGGCGGAACATTTTGGTGTGGATGTGGCTGAACCCGCGCCTGCCCCAACGCCTGCGCCTGCACCGCAGACGGCACCGGCTCCAGCACCGACACCCGCGCCGGCAAAAATCAATCTGAGCAAAGTGTCTCTTACCAAAGAGAAGCCAGCCATCAGCCTGACCAAGCGCGATAACTTCGGTGAGATCCGCATCAATCTGAACTGGCACCGTGAAACCAGCAGTGGCGGCGGGTTGCGCGGATTGTTCGGCGGCAACAAAGGCGTGGATCTCGATCTCGGCGCCTTCGTTGAGCTGCAAGACGGCTCGCGCGGTGTGATCCAGGCGCTGGGCGGCAATTTTGGCGCCATGCATGCCAAACCTTTCGTACACTTGCAGGGCGACGATCGCACCGGCGAAGTGACCGACGGCGAATGGCTGCACATCAACGGTCGCGAATGGAGTCAGATTCGCGAGGTATTAATTTTCGCCTTCATCTATCAAGGTGCGGCGAGCTGGGACAAAACGGATGGCGTAGTCACGCTGCACATTCCAGACCAGCCTCCGATTGAAACGCGTATGACTGAAGGGGAGAACCGCCGCAACATGTGTGCGATTGCTCGCCTGGTCAATGAGAACGGCAGTATCCGCGTCGAGCGTATCAATCAGTTCTTTAACGGGCATTCCGATATGGACAAAGCTTTCGGTTGGGGATTCAACTGGCGAGCTGGCTCCAAATAATAACAGACAGAGGATTCACTATGAGCTTTTTCAACAAGGTCAAAGGGGCATTTAATTCCGGCCGCGATGAATTAACCAAACAGGTTAGCCGCTTTAAGAACAAGAAATTTATGCAAGGCACCGTCGCGGTGTGCGCACGCATTGCGGTGGCAGACGGCGGCGTGAGCGCGGAAGAGAAGCAGAAGATGATCGGTTTTCTGCGCGCCTCCGAAGAGTTGAAAGTCTTTGATACCAATGAAGTGATTGAGTTCTTCAACAAACTGGTGAGCAGCTTTGATTTCGATCTGGAAATCGGCAAGGGCGAAACCATGAAGTACATCATGGCGTTGAAAGATCAGCCGGAAGCCGCACAGTTGGCGATCCGCGTAGGTATTGCTGTCGGTAAGAGTGATGGTGATTTTGATGCTGACGAGCAGAAAGCGGTGCGCGAAATCGCCGTCGCTTTGGGCTTTGATCCAGCAATATTTGGTCTGTAATTTTTATCTTTTAAGGGTTCATCATGGTGTCTACGCACATTGGCTTCCCAACTGAAACAGTCGCGGTTTTCATCGCGCTGTCGGTGGGCGCTATTTTTATCGACCTGTTCATGCACCGCGGCGACAAGCCGATTTCGCTGAAAAGCGCGGCGCTGTGGTCAGTGTTCTGGGTGGCGGTGGCGATGGGTTTCGCCGGCTTCCTCTATATCCATCACGGCGCTGAAGTTGCCAGCCTGTTCGTGACCGGTTATGCGCTGGAGAAAGTACTCTCCGTCGATAACCTGTTCGTGATGATGGCGATCTTCTCGTGGTTTGCTGTTCCGGACCGCTATCGTCACCGCGTGCTCTACTGGGGCATCATCGGTGCCATCGTTTTCCGTGGCATCTTCGTAGCGATCGGTACCGGCTTGCTGAGCCTTGGTCCGTATGTGGAAATCGTGTTTGCGCTGATCGTCGCGTGGACGGCGGTGATGATGCTGAAAAGCGGCGATGACAGCGACGAGATCGAAGATTACTCGCAGCATCTTGCTTATCGCATGGTGAAGCGCTTCTTCCCAATCTGGCCAAAAATGCGCGGTAACGCCTTCCTGCTGAATCAGAAGGAAGTTGATGAAGAGCTGCAGAAGCCAGAAAACAAAGACGTAGTGATTGGTCGCGGCAAGAAAGCGGCGCTGTATGCCACGCCGTTGATGCTGTGTGTGGCGGTGGTTGAACTCTCTGACGTGATGTTCGCCTTTGACTCCGTGCCGGCGATTATCGCAGTAAGCCGTGAACCGCTGATCGTTTATAGCGCCATGATGTTCGCCATCCTCGGCTTGCGTACACTGTACTTCGTACTTGAAGCATTGAAGCAGTATCTGGTTCACCTCGAGAAAGCCGTTATCGTGCTGCTGTTCTTCATCGCGGTGAAACTGGGTCTGAATGCTACCGATCATATCTGGCATCACGGCTACAGCATCTCTGCTAGCGCCAGCTTGTTTGTGGTACTCGGCGTGTTAGCGGTCGGTATCGTACTCAGCGTGATGTTCCCCGGTAAGCCCGAGGAAAAAGAAGAGAGCTGATCTTCTGCCAGCAATGAGTCTGAAAAATCATTAACCAAGAGGTAATTACAATGAGCGTTTCTCTTTCTAAAGGCGGTAACGTTTCGCTGAGCAAAGCGGCACCAACCATGAAAAACGTCCTCGTTGGCCTTGGCTGGGATGCACGTTCCACCGATGGTCAGGACTTTGACCTTGATGCGTCAGCGTTCTTGCTGTCCGCCAGCGGTAAAGTCCGCGGCGATGCTGACTTTATTTTCTACAACAATCTGGTCTCTTCCGACGGTTCCGTTTCCCACACCGGTGACAACCGTACTGGTGCAGGCGATGGCGATGATGAATCGCTGAAAATCAAACTGGATTTGATCCCGGCTGACGTCGACAAGATTGTGTTTGTGGTCACCATCCACGACGCGCAGACCCGTCGTCAGAGCTTTGGCCAGGTTTCCGGCGCGTTTATCCGCCTGGTGAACGATGACGACCGCAGTGAAGTGGCGCGTTACGATTTGACCGAAGATGCCTCCACTGAAACCGCGATGCTGTTTGGTGAGCTGTACCGTAACGGCGCCGAGTGGAAATTCCGCGCGGTAGGCCAGGGTTATGCCGGCGGCCTCGCTTCGGTATGTGCTCAGTACGGCATCAACGCGTCTTAATTATCACGGGCAGCTTCGCGCTGCCCGCATCATCCAATTAAAAGCAGGAGCTTTAAAATGGCAGTTTCTCTGGTAAAAGGCGGTAACGTTTCCCTGACTAAAGAAGCACCCACCATGAATGTTGCCATGGCGGGTCTGGGTTGGGATGCACGTGTAACAGATGGTCAGGATTTCGACCTCGACGCGTCAGTATTTATGGTCGGTGACGACGGTAAAGTGCTGAGCGATGCCAGCTTCATCTTCTTCAACAACAAGCAGAGCGCTTGTGGTTCCGTTGAGCATCAGGGCGATAACCGCACCGGTGCTGGCGATGGCGATGACGAGCAGGTTAAAATTACCCTGTCTAAAGTACCGGCTGAGGTGAAGAAGCTGGTCTTCGCGGTGACCATTTATGATGCCGAAGCGCGTAAGCAGAACTTCGGCATGGTGAGCAACAGCTTCATGCGTATCTTCAATAATGACAGCGGTGCTGAAATCGCCCGTTTCGACCTGTCTGAAGATGCGTCTACCGAAACCGCGATGGTGTTTGGTGAGCTGTATCGGAATGGTGCCGAGTGGAAATTCAAAGCCGTTGGTCAGGGCTTCGCAGGCGGCCTGTCAGCGCTGGCTTCGCAGCACGGCGTGAGCGTCTGATTCAAAGCATTTTATCAAAGCCCCGGCTGGTCCGGGGCTTTTTATTATCCAAAGGACGCATCCTTAACAGGAGGTTAAAACTATGATGTTACAACCGGGCCAGAACCTGCCGCTGAACACCACCGAACTGACGTTGCGCCTGCACTATGCTGCTTCATCCACGTTGCGCGGCGATGTGGATACCAGTGTTTTCCTGCTCGATGCCGCTGGCAAAGTGAGTGGCGATGCCGATTTCATCTTCTTCAATCAGCCCACAACCGCCAATCGCAGTGTGGTCATGCAGAGCACGCCGCAAGGCTGCACCATTAATCTGGATCTGATGAAGATTGCCGCCAGCGTCAGTAAAATCGCCGTCGCCTTAGTGATTGACGGCGACGAGGCGATCAATGCGCTCAACAGCCTGAGCTTAACCGCTGAAGATATTGCCCAATTCAGCCCGGAAACGCACGGGCGCGGGGAGAAGGCGCTGATTCTGGCCGAAGTTTATCGTCATAATGGCGGCTGGAAGCTGCGCGCTCTGGGGCAGGGATTCAACGGCGGGCTCGAACCACTGGCGCGTCATTATGGCGTGGATATCGCCCAGCCCGATCCTCAGCCAGCCGCGCCAACGGTGGTGAGCCTGGAGAAAAAGCTGCAACAGAAAGCGCCACGATTAGTGAGCCTGGCGAAAAACGCCAGCGTTAGCCTGAGCAAATACCAGCTACAAACGGTGAAAGCGAAGGTGGCATTTGTACTGGACGCCTCGGGTTCGATGAAAGGGCAGTTTAGTAAGGGCAACGTGCAGGCCGTATTAGATCGCATTGCGGTGCTGGCGGCGCAGTTTGATGATGACGGTTCGATGGATGTCTGGGGCTTCGGTCAGCAGCACGCGAAATATCCCGATGTAACCCTGGATAATCTTGATGGCTACATCGCCACCATCCAGCGTGGCGGCAAGACATCGGCGTGGGAGATTTTACCAGGACTGGGCGGCACTAATAATGAACCGCCGGTCATGGAAGAGCTGATTGATACCTTTAGGCACAGCGATCTGCCAGTGTACGTGGTTTTCATTACCGACGGCGGCATCAGCAAAACCCGCGCCATCAAAGAGGCGATTCGCCGCTCGGCTAACTATCCCATCTTCTGGAAATTTGTCGGCCTCGGCGGCAGTAATTATGGCATTTTGCAGGATTTGGATAACTTCAACGATCGCCGCATCGACAACACCCATTTCTTCGCCATCGACAACTTTGCCAGCCTGGCGGAAGACCGGTTATACGATTTGCTGCTGGAGGAGTTTAAGCCGTGGCTGGATGCAGCAAAGGCTGACCGGATTTATTGATCAGCCCGAATTGTGCGCCTAAGGATCCAGACGCAGCATGCGCAGTTTTTCCATTGGCACGCGGCGTTTTTTCCACGTTGGATGGAAATGACGCCAGTGTGGATCCTGCGCGGCGGCCAGTAACTCAAAATCACCGCGCGTATCGCCCCAGGCGCGCAGGTGATAGTTATGCAGCGGGCCGTAAACGCTTTCCAGTCGCTTGACCTTTTGCCCGCAGCGGCAGTTATGGCCGGTAATTTTACCAGTAAGAATGCCGTCAACGACTTCTAATTGGGTACCGATCAGATTGATGCCCAGACGCTCGGCGAACGGTTCTAATACCATCGCCGGCGAGGCGGAACAGATGGTCACTTCGGCGCTGGAGTTCACTTCGGCGGCAACCGCTAACAGCCCGGCTGGGCGCATTAGCTTATTCCAGTTTGCCGCGCAGAAAAGTTGCGCCTGCTGGCGAATCCATTGCTCCTCAACGCCGGTTAAAAAGGTGTGAATCAACACTTCTTTTAACTCATCACGCGTTAGCTTTTTCCGCATGCAGCGCAGCGTAGGGAATGCCAGTTTGGCAATTTTGCGTGCGAACGCGCGCTTGCCAAAGCTGAAACGCAGAAAGGGGATGAAGCTGTCGTGAATGGTCAGCGTGCCGTCAAAATCGAAGACTGACAGAACCTGATTTTCACGCGCTAAGGAGGATTCCATGGACATGTTGTTCTCTTTTGTCGCAAGCCGTAATCAATGCCACGATGATAGCAAATGGCTGGCCGATATTCTCATGCGTGAATGCGGCTACCGATAAACGGTAGCCGTTTGAAACGCTTACTCGCGGATTTTGCCCTCTTCCTCGCGGGTTTTACCCTCTTCGATAAACTCTTCGTCAATCTCTTCGGAGTTCTCACGGTTATCGCGACCGGAAAGCAGATTCCAGCAGGCAATAAACAGCGCGGCGATCAGCGGACCAATGACAAAGCCGTTGATGCCGTACACTTCCATGCCGCCTAGCGTGGAGATCAGGATCAGATAATCCGGCATTTTGGTGTCTTTACCGACCAGCAGCGGACGCAGAATATTATCCACCAGGCCAACCACCACCACGAAGAAGCCAATCAGGAACAGCGCTTTCCAGATGGCGCTGGTGGCGAAGAAGAAGATGGTTGCCGGTACCCAGACAATGGCGGAACCGACCGCCGGAATCAGTGACAGGAACGCCATCAAGGTGCCCCACAGCAAGCTGCCATCAATGCCTGTGATCCAGAAGGCGATGCCGCCCAGCACACCTTGTACCACCGCAACCACCACCGTGCCTTTGACCGTGGCGCGCGATACCGCTGCGAACTTCATCAGCAGGTGATGTTTCACGTAGGTTGAAAGCGGCAGCGCTTCCAGAATTAAATTCACCAGCCAGGCGCCATCTTTCAACAGGAAGAACAGCAGATAGAGCATCACGCCAAAGCCAACGGTAAAGGTGAAGGTCCCTTTGCCGATCAGGAACACGCTGCCCGCCATGTATTGGCCGCCTTTCAGCGCAAAGCCAGAGAGCTTCTGCTGAATCTCCTGCGCGTTGTTCAGGTTGTTATCGGCGAGATAGTTGCGTGCCCAGGAAGGCAGATGCTGCAGCAGATCGGCAAACACCGCAGGGAACTGCGCGGAGTTGTTCTGCAGCTTGGTGTAGACGGTGTTAACTTCAACCACCATTGAAGAGGTGATCAGCGCCAGCGGCGTGAACACCATCAGGCAGATAATCAGTAACGTAGCGAACGAAGCCAGACCGTTGCGATCGCCCATTTTACGGCGCAGCAGCGACTTCAGTGGATGGAAGATCACCGCCAGAATCGCGGCCCAGAAAATGGCAGAAAAATAGGGTGTCAGCACATCAAAAAAGGCGAAGGTGACGATCGCCAAAATAACGATAAAGAAGCCTAAATTAAGTCCTTTAATACGCATTACATAGTCTCGTCAGTAGATAGGGCGAATGAACTATAGAACGCTTAACGGGGAAAGTAATGTTTTTAGGATCGATGGTTCGCTCAAGCTCGTGAAGAGAGCAGACACAGGATGTCCCGATTTGTCCGCCTGATGTCTGTTCACTGGCTGGCGCGGCAGCACTATTACGGTGATGATGGTGGCTGAAACTCACCGGAGGAAATCATGCTGGAACTACGTCCTAACTGCGAATGCTGCGATAGAGATCTGCCGCCGGCGTCGCTTGAGGCGCGCATCTGCTCATTTGAATGCACGTTCTGTGTGGCGTGCGCGGAAGGTATCCTGGCGCAGCGTTGCCCGAATTGCAGCGGTGAGCTGGTGCGTCGACCGATTCGTCCTGCTGCAGCGTTAGCACGTCATCCGGCGTCCTCAACGCGCCATTTATCTTCTTCATGAGATAGTGAGCGTGCAAACGAATATTCTGCTCATGTAAACGTTTACCCTAAATAGTTTATCAGGCTGCCTCGTGATATTTAAACGTTACGCAAGCAGGGTAATTTTGAGCACGATAGTAATCACCGCTGTGTATTAATGTTGGTGATAAACAATCCGGGCCTAATAAGGAGCAGTAATTGTTAAATACTCATCAGGTTGCGCGTGCGGCGTGCTGAGATTATAAAGGTTTAAAAGGCCAATGGTGTTGTTTTTAAAGGGATATTAACGATGCTTGATAGCATGGATTAGCTGTTTGAATGCCTTATTGTTGTGTCTTTGCTGAATCTGGTCAGAGCACAGACCTTATTTATCCTGAAACAACGTTCCTAAAAAAATATCTTTTCTGTCATTTAATTTTTGCGTATTTTTCTGAAAAATAGCCCTTTTCAAAAGAAGTTTTCAATTTTAAATGGTATTGTTTGCTGGCAATGCTAGTGATGTGGCGTTGTGTGCTTCAGTTTTACCCTCACTTTTGCAGGGTTTACCCCTTTATGCAATTTATGGAAATTGAATTATCCTCCCGATCCTTGCGATCGGGTTTTTCTTTATATTTCCCGCTCTCGCCGCAATAAACGCTGATGCGTCTCTTCGATCCCGTTAATGTCAGAAAATACACAATCGTTAAGAAAGTGATAAGTTGACGTAATTTCCTGTAAGTATGCGGTTTTTAAGAGTTTTGGAAATGCTTTTCTGTCTCCAGTTAATCAATAGTAATGCTTAACGGCACAGCAACCGCCGTTATCATTGGAGGCAACACCATGAAAAAAACAACATTAACTCTTATTGCGTCATTTATTGCATGCAGCACACTGTTTTCTAGCGTCTCGTGGGCAGACGGCCCAGGTGATCAGCGCTGGCAGCCGCACGGCGGCGACCAGCATCAGGACCACGGACGTGGCCCGGATCGTGGCGGCGACCGCGGACCGGATCGCGGCAATCATCATGACCGTGGCCACGATCGCGGCCCCGGCCCGGATCGTCATGACCGTTATGCTGACCATCGTATGCCGGAAGGGCATCGTGACGGCGACCGCTTCGCCTGGGGCGGACATGACTTCCGTCGCGGATATCCGGCACCGCCGGAGTTTCGTGGTCCGCACTATCGCGTAGATGACTGGCGTGACCGTGGTCTGTATGAACCACCGCGCGGTGAGCATTGGGCTTACATCGACGGTAATTACGTGCTGGTGGCCGCAGCAACCGGCATCATTACCGCAATTCTGCTCAACGGCGCGTTCAACTAATCCCTCCGCGGATGGCTGCGGCCATCCGTGTTTCTCTGCGCTTTATCCGCTCACCAGGTTATTCTCTCTACGACCCGTTTTTCCTTTCGATACGTTAAGGAGTGATGATGACCGTGGTAAAAATGGTGGCGGTGGATAAAGACGGCACCTTTCTCGACGACAAGAAACAGTACAATCGCGCGCGTTTTAACGCCTGCTATCAGGAAATGAAGCAGCGCGGCATCAAGTTTGTGGTAGCCAGCGGCAACCAGTATTACCAACTCAAATCCTTCTTCCCTGAGATCGCCCACGAAATTGCCTTCGTGGCGGAGAACGGCGCGTGGATTATCGATTGTGATGAAGAGTTATTCTGCGGCGAGTTTTCCCGTCCGGATATTGATGCGGTGCTGGATACGTTGCACAACGGTAACTATCCCGAACTGCGTTACATCCTGTGCGGACGCGACAGCGCGTACTACTTCGAAGGCCTTGATGAAAAGTGGCTGGTGAAAATGCGTCACTATTGCCACCGCCTGAAGGCGATTCGCAGCCTCGATGACGTGGCGGGCGATAAGCTGTTCAAGTTCGCGCTGAATCTGTCTGATGATTACGTGGAACCGCTGATGGCGGACATTGAGCGTCTGCATCAGGGGGCGGCCGCCGCCACGTCCAGCGGTCACGGATCGGTGGATTTGATCGTGCCGGGCAACCATAAAGGTCACGGCCTCGATCTGTTGGGCAAACGCTGGGGCATCGAACGCAGTGAAATTCTGGTGTTTGGCGACGGCGGTAACGATCTCGAAATGCTGCAGCAGTCGGGCTTCAGCTTTGCCATGGCGAACGCACCGCAGAAGGTCAAAGATGCGGCCCGCTTTGAAGCGCCGGGCAATAACGACGAGGGCGTTTTACAGGTGATTGAGCAGATGCTGGCCGGTAAACCGCCGTTTGTCATCTGATCGTCATTTTTAGCTTAATTTAATCCTTGCTTTGCCGATATTCGATTGTGACGGAACGCACAATTCGCCGCTGAGCGGCACTTCTTATCTCAATCGTTAATGCAGTCGGTTAGAAAGGATAAATTATGTTGCCAACCCGTTTGGCTGCCCGCATAACGCTGGGTGGCCTGCTATTACTGTGCGTCACCACCGCAGTCGTGTTTTCCGTTCTGTTGTTGCGCGGTCAGCCGCGCGTCATCGAAGCCAGCCATACGCTGATTGAGCAGGCCGGTAGCAATCTGGTCAGCCAATTAAATCAGCAGCTGGTGCGCATTGAAGGCGAGGCCGTCAGCATGGCGCGCCTTGCTGAAGTGTTGCCGCACGATGCCACGCTGTGGCAGCAAAGCTTCCCACAAATCATCAACAGCAGCGGCAATAAAACCATTGCCGGCGGCGGCGTGTGGCCGGAACCCGATGCGTTTAGCGCCGGTGTGCAACGTCGTAGCTTCTTCTGGGCGCGACAGGGTGATGGCGCGCTGGCCTATTCCGATGACTACAACCTGCCTGCGGGCAACGGCTATCAACAGGAAAGCTGGTACAGCGCGGTGCGTAACGGACCGCGCGATCGTTGCGGTTGGTCGGAGGTTTATCAGGATCCGGTCTCCGGTGTGAAAATGGTGACCTGCAGCGTGCCGTATGCGGCGGGCGATCGGTTTGCCGGTGTCGCAACGCTGGATGTGCAGCTGGATAATCTTGCGGGCTTTATGCAGCAGAAAGGGCAGGTGACGGGCGGTTATGCCTTTGCGCTCGATAGCGCGGGCAATCTGCTCTATTACCCAGGCCAGGATATGAAATCGCTCACCACCTTGAGCAGCCTGGCGGAAAAATCCAGCTGGCTGGCGCCGCTGGCCGCCCGTATCACCCAGTTGAAGGGCGATGGCGATGTATTACAACTGTCGGATTTTGCAGACGGCTACTTGCACAACAGCGCGCAGGTGACGCTGTTCCGCATGCCCGGCACCGGTTGGGTGATTGGCCTGGTAACGCCGGAAAGTGCCGTCAGCGGCCTGGCGCGTACCATGATGCGCGACATCTTCACTTTCCTGATTCCGGCGATGATCGTGCTGCTGCTGTTAACCTGGGCGTTTACCCAACGCATTGGCCAACGTCTGAAGGCGACGCACGCGGCGCTGGATGAGATTGCCAATGGCGATGGCGATTTAACCCGCCGTCTGACCAAAAGTGGGCGCGATGAGCTGGCGGATATTGCCGGTGCGTTCAACAGCTTTGTCGATAAGATCGCTGGCGTGATTACCCGCGTGCAGGGCAGCGGCGAAACGGTGGCGGCCAACGCATCGGGATTAGCGCACAGCAACACCGCGCTGTCGGAGAAAATCGCTGAGCAGGCTGCGGCGCTTGAGCAGAGTGCGGCGGCGATGGAGCAGCTTAACGCCACCGTGCAGCAAAACGCTGAAAATACCCGACTGGCCGATGCTGCCGCCGAACAGACCGCGCAGATTGCCCGCAGCAGCAGCGAAGTGATGGGCGAAGTGGTGAGCACCATGGGCGCTATTCAATCCTCGTCGCGCCGCGTGGCGGAGATTCTGACGGTGATTGACAGCATCGCGTTTCAAACCAACATCCTTGCCCTGAATGCGGCGGTGGAAGCGGCACGCGCCGGTGAGCAAGGGCGTGGTTTTGCGGTGGTGGCATCTGAAGTGCGCGCCTTAGCCCAGCGCAGCGCCACGGCGGCGCAGGAGATCAAAGCGCTGATTGCCGATTCCGACAGCAACGTGCTGGCCGGCAGTAAACTGGTGGAAGGCGCGGGGCAGCAGCTTTCGCAACTGGTTTCCGACGTGCATAAAGTGAAGCAGGTAGTCAGCGAGATGCGCGTGGCCGGTGATGAGCAGAGCAAAGGTATCGCGGAAGTGACGCTGGCCGTATCACAGATGGAGCGCGGTATTCAGCAAAACCTGAGGCTGGTGACGCAAACCGCCGAAAATACCCAGGCGCTGCGTGATGAAGCGGCGCAGCTGGCGCAAGAGATGGCGATGTTTAAAGTGGCTGAGCAGTAAAAAATCGGGCAGCGTCGGCTGCCCGTTATCATTTAGACGATGCGCCAGGCGGCGGCAATCATCTCGGTTAACGTCGGTGCATCGTAGCTGACCCAGCCGTTTTTGCTGTTGGCGCGTGACACAATCCAGTCAACGTCGGTGGCTGACAGCGTTGGGCCCTCTAACCAGAACGGCACGATCGCCTGCTGCTGGATCCAGGCTTTCAACGCCAGCGCGGGCGGCGCGGGATCGTCCGGCAGCAGCTGTTGGCCGAACTGCGCCATCAAACGTTGCTGTTCAGCATGCTCGGTTTCTGCCAGCACCTCGAGGAACGGGAACAGTAAACGTCCGCACACTTCGCCGTGATGGAACGGCTTAATTGCCCCTAACTCACCGGCAATGCCGTGGATCACGCCCAATCCGGCGCTGCTCAGACACACGCCACCCAACCATGACGCCATCATCATCGCTTCGCGCGCGGCATCTCCACGCTCGTCGTCACGGTTTAAATCTGGCCAGGCCTGGAAGAACAGTCGCAGCCCATTAAGCGCAGTTTGCTGGGTGAACAAATTGCCTTTGCGCGACAGATAGGCTTCGAAAAGATGGGTGAAGGCATCGATGGCGCAGGTTGCCAGCACGCTGTCGGGCGCGCCTTTTAGCAGATCAGGATCGAGAATTGCGACCTGCGGCACAAACACCGGATGGCGCAGCGACGCTTTGACCTGAATATGCTGCTGATCGGTCACCACTGCGTTCTGCGTGACTTCGCTGCCGGTGCCGGCCGTGGTGGGAATGGCGATCAGCGGCAAGGTCACCGCTTGCACTGGCGTATCACCGACTTTCTCCAGATAGCGCGCGGTATTCAGAGGGTGCTGCATCATCGCGCTAAAGGCTTTAGCCGCATCCAGCACGCTGCCGCCGCCAATCGCCACCACGCGATCAACATGGCCGCGCCAGCGTCGCACCCAGCCATCAATCTCATCTGGCGAGGCTTCATGGCTGACAATCTCGTAACCGATGATGTGATCGTTGAGCGCGGCACCTAAGCGCGTCCAGGCCGGACCATTCAGGAATGAGCGGCCGCAAAACAGCAGCGTCGGCTGGGTATTGGCCGCCAGCAGCGGAATCAGTTGGTCAATGCTGCCGCGCCCAAACAGGGTTTGTTGATTACTGTACAACTCGATCAGATTCTCACTCACCTGCACGTCCTTCTTGTTTGGCTCAAAGACCTAAGTGTAACCATAAGCCATGACACTCCCGCTGCAAACATTCTGATAACCCGCTGGCAAAAAGTTGATCACCTTCGCAAAACAGAAATTCCGCTGCGGCGCCAGGTGCTTTGTACGCAATGTTACCCTTAACATGATACCCGTAACATTGCTCAGCAGGATGTTTACTGTGGTGCACGTTGTTGATTCTCATGTCCTCTGGGATAACCAAAATAAACCGCTGCCGGTAACTTACCGTGCGCAAAAGTGGAGAAAAATTATGCCATTACTCTATGTGGCGATTGGCGTAGCGTTACTGCTGTTGCTGATGATTCGTTTCAAATTGAACGGATTTATTGCGCTGATTCTGGTGGCGCTGGCCGTTGGCATGATGCAGGGCATGCCGGTCAACAAAGTTATCGTTTCGATTAAAACCGGCGTCGGCGGCACGTTGGGCAGCCTCGCGCTGATCATGGGTTTCGGCGCGATGCTGGGTAAACTGCTGGCGGATTGCGGCGGGGCGCAGCGAATCGCCACCACGTTGATCGCTAAATTTGGCGAGAAGCATATTCAGTGGGCGCTGGTGCTGACCGGCTTTACCGTCGGCTTTGCGCTGTTCTACGAAGTGGGATTTGTGCTGATGCTGCCGTTGGTGTTCAGCATCGCCGCCTCCGCGCGCGTGCCGCTGCTTTACGTGGGTGTGCCGATGGCGGCCGCGCTCTCGGTCACACACGGTTTCCTGCCACCGCATCCGGGCCCAACTGCGATCGCCACGCTGTTTAACGCCGATATGGGTAAAACGCTGCTGTACGGAACGCTGCTGGGGATTCCAACCGTTATTCTCGCCGGTCCGGTTTATGCGCGCTTCCTGAAAGGCATTGATAAGCCGATCCCGGAAGGCTTGTGGAACCCGAAAACCTTTACCGAAGCGGAGATGCCTGGCTTTGGCGTCAGCGTCTGGACGGCGTTGGTGCCGGTGGTGCTGATGGCGTTGCGCGCAGTAGCGGAGATGCTGCTGCCGAAAGGTCACGTGTTGTTGCCGTATGCCGAGTTCTTTGGTGACCCCATTATGGCAACCTTGATTGCCGTGCTGATCGCCATCTTCACCTTTGGTCTCAACCGTGGCCGCAGCATGGATGACGTGATGGCCACCATCACCGATTCGATCAAGATCATCGCGATGATGCTGTTAGTGATTGGTGGTGGCGGGGCGTTCAAACAGGTGCTGGTGGACAGCGGCGTCGATAAATATATCGCCAGCATGATGCATGAAACCAATCTGTCGCCGATCTTCATGGCGTGGTCGATTGCTGCGGTGCTGCGTATTGCGCTGGGTTCCGCTACCGTGGCGGCGATTACGGCAGGCGGGATTGTCGCACCGTTGATCATCACCAGCGGCGCCAGTCCGGAACTGATGGTGATTGCGGTTGGCTCCGGCAGCGTGATTTTCTCTCACGTCAACGATCCGGGCTTCTGGCTGTTTAAGGAGTATTTCAACCTGACCATCGGCGAAACTTTCCGCTCATGGTCGGCGCTGGAAACCATTATTTCGGTGTGCGGTTTGCTGGGTTGCTTACTGCTCGCCAACGTCATCTGAGTATCAAGGCTGAGGCACTGCGCCTCAGCCGCTTGCGGTTTACTGCGTTAAGGCGCGGAACGCCGCGAGTTCCTCTTGCGGCATTCCCGCTTGTAACGCCGCGTCACAGATTTGCTCCCAGCTGTTGCTGTCGAGAGGAATGCCATCGCGTTCACGTGCCACGCGGTTTTGCTCCTCCCACTCGCCGGGCACCTGAATCGGTGCATCGCCACTTTGCGGCGACTGTTTCACCCAATCCAGGAATGATTCCGCTTCTTCCTGCATCGCAGGCGCATCAAACGCATCCGGATTCACGATGATGGTGGTCATGCAGTTGAAAATGGCATCGTGGCTGGTGACCAGCGTCTCATCATGTGTGGTGCGTCCGCCGGACAGCGCGCCGCCGAGAATTTCACACATGGTTGCCAGCGCATAGCCTTTGTGCAGACCAAACGGCATCAGTGAACCATACGGCGCCTGGTGCATCACGCCTGGCTCGGTGGTCGGCTGGCCTTGATGATCAATCAGATAACCTGGCGCGACCTGCTGCTCTTTATTCCACGCTACTCGCGTTTTACCAAAGGCGATGCCGCTGGTGGCGAAATCGAGCAGCAGTGGTTTGGCATTGCGGCGCGGGAAAATGGCGCAAAAAGGATTAGTGCCAAAACGACGATCGCTACCGTTAAACGGCGCGACCATCGGATCGCCCATCACGTTAACAAAATGGAACGAGACAAAACCGGCGGCCGCACACTGTTCTGCCCAATGGCCGATGCGACCAATGTGGTGCGAATGGTGTAAACCAACCGCCGCAATACCTAACCTGGCTGCGCGCTCAATACCGAGTTGCATCGCCTCAAAGGCCGCCACCTGACCAAAACCGTTGTGCCCGTGTAGCGTCAGCACCGCGCCGGCGTCTTTTGCAATGCTGGCATGTTGGTTGAGTTGCAAAAAGCCCTGTGCCAGCGATTTCATGTAGCTCGGAATCATGCCAACGCCGTGTGAATCGTGACCCGCCAGATTCGCGGCCACCAAATGGTCGGCGACCAGGCGCGCTTCTTCGGCGCTGCTGCCAGCATGTAACCAAATGGCTTGAACAAACTGATGAAGGCGAGAAGGGGGAATAAGATGCAGAGTACTCATACGGTCAATCTCCTTATCATGAACAATCATGCATCCTGTGCCGAAACCAGTAATAACCGCAAGTCAATGATAAGAAGTAAAGGGCCACAACGTGTGGCCCAAAAACTCAGTGCGGCTGTTCAAAGCCCGCTTTGACCATCTGATCGCGCAGTGCGCGGGTAATTTCACGGTTTCCGCCAGTGATCGGATAAATGACATTGTTGACGACATCGTCAAGATAGTGCTCTTCAAATTCCTGCAGGGTGAGTTGCGTGCCACCTTCATCATTAATCGCAATACTGCCGCTGATGTGGTTGCCGTAATCCTTTGCCTTAAGGCTATAACGCCCCATGCTGGTATTAATCGTGCTCATAAGAATCTCCTTGTTACGTCGGCATTGATAACAATCGAGGCCTCTTCAGGCGCTATAAGTTTAGACTGCGGACAGGCGCTGAGTGCGGAATCAAGGAGAGGGAAATCGCAGGCTGCGACCCATCTCGCAGAATTAAATCGGCATTAAGCGAAACGATAGCAAAGGGTTGTGACCACTCTCGCAGCGCCCAGCGAAAGCAGAATGATCATCTATACTGGTAAGCAGACACGTTATTTTTCATACTTGAAGGAGCGAACAATGAAAATAATTCTGTGGGTCATCGCCATCATCTTCATCGTTGGGTTACTGACACTAACAGGCGTCTTTAAACTGATTTTCTGACAACAACAGGCACCTGCGGGTGCCTGAATTTTTTATTCAGCATAGGATTTTTCGCTGTCATTAAAAGACGCAATCGGCAGGATAAGATCGCCCAGCGTCAACGGTTTCTGACATTGTGCGCAGCAGGCGCCATGATGATTTATTGCATCGACCTGTTTGCAGTCCGTTAAGGTGTAAAAAAATTTAGTGCAACCGCAGCGGCTACAACGAATAGTCATGTCAGTTTTTTCCCCATCTCCGTCCTGGAGTATCGAGATTTATCTTATTCGTCGGGCGAGTTCAATTGATAAATTTTGTTAATTTATTCCATGCGTGAATAGTTGACACTAAGTCACTGAAAGCTATCTCATTGCTTGCCGTCATCATCACAACATGATTGCACTTTGTGTACATCCCTCAGTAATACCTTTCCGTTTATCCGGCGTTTCAATTTCACGTTCCGCATGAGGTAAAATTCGCCGTCAACCGAGAATTAGCCTGGAGATATTAAGCCTGTTGTTTAATATCCTTTTGGCGATTACTTAGGAATGCGTCGTACAAGAATCTGAAAAATTTACCTCAGGGTAGTGCATTTTTTCAGCATGAATTAACAGGAAATTACGTTGTGAATCGGCACTTTTCTGCAGTTTTGTTAGGCTGCATTTTGACCTCATCGGTCTCATTTTCGGCATCAGCGGTAACAACTTCACAAGCCATCAAATCAGGCTGGAACACCTTTAGCGATAACGTGTCGCAAACCTGGTCGCAACCGCAGAATTATGATTTTTATCTGCCGGCGATTACCTGGCACAACCGTTGGACTTACGACGATGAACACATCGATAAATACAACGAGCGCCCGTGGGGCGCAGGTGCGGGCGTTTCGCGCTGGGATGAGAAAGGTAACTGGCACGGTTTGTACCTGATGGCGTTCAAGGACTCCTTCAATAAATGGGAGCCGATTGGCGGTTACGGTTGGGAAGCGACCTGGCGACCGCTTAGCGATCAGAACTTTCATTTGGGCGCCGGATACACGGCGGGTGTAACGGCGCGGGATAACTGGCGCTACATCCCGGTTCCGCTGATATTGCCTTTAGCATCAATTGGATATGGTCCAGCCACTTTCCAAATGACTTATATTCCTGGCACTTACAATAACGGCAACGTTTACTTTGCATGGCTGAGATTTGAGTTTTAAGCGCTGGCGGCACGCATAAAGTGTGATCGGCATGCAAAAAATCAATATTTATCACTTTTTCATCAAAACGCACTGGACAAATGTCACCGCAATTGCTGTACTAGACGTCGACACAGTTTAGTGTCCTTTTTTCATGTAAAGGTAATATAGATGTCTAAGATCAAAGGTAACGTAAAGTGGTTTAATGAGTCGAAAGGCTTCGGTTTCATTACTCCAGAAGATGGCAGCAAAGATGTATTCGTACACTTCTCTGCAATCAACAGCAACGGTTTCAAAACTCTGGCTGAAGGTCAACGCGTTGAGTTCGAAATCACTGACGGCGCTAAAGGCCCATCAGCTGCTAACGTTATCGCACTGTAATTTAACAGTTCGAATTCTGAAAACCCGCCTTCTGGCGGGTTTTTTTTATTCATTTTTAGGCTCGCCACCAAATAATCATCCAGCTCGCTAAGGCAAGCATGCTGATGCTCAGTGCCATTAACTCATCGAAAGTGCGTGGAATAAGGTTCTTCATTTCGCCTGCCTTAGAAAGATATTTCCCTCAGCATGCCAATGCCAGATTAAGCCAGCCTTAAGCCGTTATGACATTCTCGTGACAAGGCAGATTCTGCGGCACATCTCACAGATAACTTCCGTAACATAGCCACAACAATGCTTACTTGCAGATTTTTGTCCGGCAACGCTATATAACTGCTCAGGGAAAATGAGGAGGCAGGATGAACATACGTCAGGCACAGGCAAAAGACAGTTTTGCATTGAGCGCGTTGCTAACCGAATTAGGTTATAGCGCGACGGAAGGATTTATCGATACACGTTTGGCGCAGCTTATTCATCATCCCGATGAAATGTTGTTGGTCGCGGAACACGGCAATCAGGTGCTGGGCTTTCTCTCGTTGCACTTTATTCCGCAGCTGGCATTGGCCGGCGATTTTGCGCGCATCAGCTACTTCTGTATTGCCGAAGGCGAGCGCAGCAAAGGCAGCGGGCAGCAGTTATTGAACCACGCCGAACAGCTGGCGCGGTCACGCGGTTGCGACCGTATGGAAGTGCACTGCCATTCATCGCGCCTCAAAGCCAACCAGTTCTATGCGCGTGAAGGCTATGTGGAATCACCGCGCTATCACATTAAAGCTCTGGGTTAAGATTGAGCTCGCGTCCGCTGGCTATCACGATGGCATCGGCGATGCTGTCGAGTTGTGCAACAGGCAGCAGCGCCGCGCTGACGCGAATGAACTGCCGGCTGCTTATGCTACAGCGTTCTCCGGGCAGCACGGCGATACCGCGCGCGGCTAGCGTGATCATCGCGTACTGCTCCGATTCCACCGGAATCCATACGCTCAAACCATCGCGCTCTTCCAGCACCAGACCGCGTTTCGCCAGCGCGGCCAGTAACTGCTGGCGACGCTGCGCATAGGTGGCTTTAGCCTGCTGAATACGCTGCTGAGTCTCTTCATCATTGAGCATCCACGCCACGGCATCCTGCAAAATACGGCTGGTCCAGCTCACGCCAAAGTTGCGCCACGCTTGCAGGCGCTTCACCATTTCTGCGGTGCCTGATAACACCGCCAGCCGCAAATCCGGCCCATAAGCTTTGGAAAACGAGTGCACGTGCAGCACGCGTTCGGGATAGTGGAAGCCGAGGCTAAACACCGGGTAGCGCGACAGATCGCCAATGCCGTCATCTTCGACAATGACGGTGCTGCTGTTTGCCAGCACGCGCGCCAGCTCTGCACTGCGACGCTGGCTCACGCTGTTTCCGGTGGCGGAATGTGTGCGCGGTTGATAGATAAACATCGCCGGAGATTTCTGCATCAGCGTGATCAGCGCCGAGGGAATGGGACCTTGCTCATCACAGGGCAGCGGCAGAATTTCTGCACCCATGTTGTCTAAAATATCCAGTAATCGCGTGGCGGTAGGATCTTCGATCACTACACGATCGCCCGGTGACAGCAACGTCTGCACGATCAGGTTCATGGCATCGAAGCCGCCATCGGTTGCCAACCAGGCTTCGGCGGGATAGGGCCAACGTGGCGTTACGGCATCCTGCAATTGCGGTGAAATCGCCTCACGCTGATAACTATTCAGTTGCGGCGACGCAATGCCCGCCAGCATCGCCCGACGCAGATCCGGCAATAACGTTGGATCCGGTGAGGCCATCGCCAGTGACGCCTGAATATTCTCGCCGTAATTGCCGATCTTCTCGAAGCGAATCGGACGCGGCATCACGCTGTTACCGCTCACCCACACGCCGCTGCGACCTTTACCCGCCAGCACTTTCTGCTTCTTCAGTTGCGCCCAGGCAGCGGAAACGGTTGCCGGGCTCACGCCCAATCGCTCAGCCAACTCGCGTACCGCCGGCATCTGCATGCCCACCGCAATCTGCCCATCGCGAATTAGCGTGGATGCCGCATGCGTGATGCCTTTCACCGAAGCATCCGTGATCTGCTGGCTGAGCCACTCCAAATCCACACTTTGCGTCATAAGAAAATCCTTTGTTCAGTAACAAATAATAGATTGTTCAGATTAGTATTCGCGATTTAGACTCAAATTCAAGCACTATTTGCTGCATAAATAATCACAGCCGCAGGGCTGGCAGAACAGACGGGGAAGGCAAAACTATGGTAACCATCAGACTGGCGGTACGTGACTGGGATTACTTCACACCGCTGGCACTTGGCGATATCAAGCCGGAAGGTTTCACGCTGGAGATCGATCGCGTTGGCACGCTGGTGGATAACCTCGCCACCAGCGATAAATACGATGCCGGTGAAGTGTCGTTTAGCCGCTTTGCTCAGGCCCGGGCAAAAGGTGACACTTCACTGTTGGGCCTGCCACACTTTCTGATGCGCGGTTTCCGTCAGCGCTGCATCATTACGCGCAGCGACAGCCCGATTACCTCGCCAGCGCAGCTGAAAGGTAAAAAAATCGGCGTCACCGGCTGGCAGGATTCAGGCAACACCTGGACGCGCACCGTGCTGCGTGAAGCGGGCGTGGAGATTGATGATGCGTACTGGTTTGCCGGGCGTTTGACTGAGGATCACCCGATTGTTGATCGTCTGGCCGGTTTTGGTCGTCCGGGGCGTATTGAACCGGCGCCAGGTGAGCGTCCACTGATCGCGTTGCTGAAAGCGGGCGAGCTGGATGCTGTGTTTACCCCTTTTATGCCGGAAGGTTTTTTCCTCGCCGATTCGGGTTTGCGTCAGCTGCAGGTGGATTTTGCCGCTGCCGAGCGCGACTACTTTAATCGCGTCGGTTATGTGCCGGGCATTCACTTACTGGCACTGAAGCCCGCCTTAGCGGAGGCGCATCCGTGGCTGCCTCAGGCGCTGAGCGACATCATCGATCGTTCGTACCAGATGTGGATGAAGAAGCGCGAGAAATACGCCGACACCACGCCGTGGCTGCTGGACGATTTGCGGCGCACCGCGCAGGAATTACCGGCCAACTGGAATCAGAACGGATTTTCCGTTAACAAAAAGATGATTGCCGACTTTGCGAATGAGCTGTTCCAGCAAGGCCTAACCCAAACATTGCTGACGCCGGAAGCGATTTTTCCGGCTGCGGCGCAAGGAGAATAACCATGAAAGTAGCAATGGGACAATTTGCCGTCAGCCGCGAATGGCAGGAAAACACCGATATCTGCATCGGATTGATGAACCAGGCATTGGCAGGCGGTGCTGATCTGCTGGTGCTGCCGGAAGGCGTGCTGGCGCGTGATATCGCCGATCCTGATCTGGTATTGAAAGCGGCGCAGCCACTTGATGGTCCTTTCGTCACGCAGCTGCTGGCGGTTAGCCAAGGCAACAATCTGACCACCATGATGAGCGTGCACGTGCCGACAGAAGGGCAGAAGGCGCTCAATGTGCTGATCGCCATTCGCAACGGCGAAATCATCGCCGAGTACGTGAAACTGCACCTTTACGATGCCTTCGCCATGCAGGAGTCGCAGCGCGTAAATCCGGGGCGCGAAATTCCGCCGCTGGTTGACGTGGCGGGCATGAAAGTCGGGTTGATGACCTGCTACGACGTGCGCTTTCCGGAGCTGGCGCGTCGCTTAGTGCTTGACGGCGCGGATGTGCTGGTGCTGCCGGCAGCGTGGGTGAAAGGCCCGCTGAAAGAGATGCACTGGGAATTGCTGACCACCGCGCGTGCGCTGGAAAACACCTGCTACATGGTGGCGGTGGGCGAATGCGGGCCACGCAATATCGGCAACAGCCTGGTAATCGATCCGTTGGGCGTGGCGATTGCCAAAGCGCCGGAATCGGCCGCGCTGGTGTTTGCCGATCTCGATCCACAGCGCATCGCCTACGCACGCAGCGTACTGCCGGTGCTGGAAAATCGCTGTTTTGCGCGTCCCGAACTTAAACCACTTTGATCGCTGGGGAATCTGACTGATGAAAATTCTTGCTACCGCCATCGCGCTGTCATTGGGCCTCACGGCCTGTTTCGCTCAGGCCGCCGACGTGATTCCTGCGCAAAAAGTGGATCAGGCGCTGCACGATCGTCTGCCAGCAGAGATCAAAAGCAGCGGTAAAATGATCTCGGTGAACAACGGATCTTTTCCTCCGTATGAGATCGTTAACGGTCCGCACTCAATGGACGGCGCTTCCGCCGATCTCACCGAAGCGCTGGCACAATTGCTGGGCGTGAAGATTGAACATGCCACCGTCAGCGGTTTATCGGGCGTGCTCACCGGCATTAATTCCGGCCGCTACCAGATGGCGATTGGCCCGATTGGCGATTATCCGGATCGTCAGCAGAAGGTTGATTTTATCGACTTCGTGCAGGAGTTCGTGGTGTTTGGCGTGCAGAAAGGCAATCCCTCGAAGATTAACGGTCTGGAAGATACCTGCGGTAAACGCATTGCGGTAATGGCGGCCGGTTCAGCAGAGCAGGTGATTCGCAAGCAGTCCGATGCCTGTGTCGCGGCGGGTAAACCGGCGGTGGTGGTGCAATCCTTCACCGACCAGCCATCGTCGATTTTAGCCGTGCGTTCAAAACGTTCCGATGCTTTTTTCTCCTCGCAGGCGCCGCTGACATACTTCATCGAACAGGCCAATGGCCAGCTGGAGCTGTCGGGCAAAGGCAAGAAAAACGGCTTTGGCGACATTTTCCAGGGCACCGTGGTACCCAAGGGTTCTGAACTCGGCAACGTGGTGCTGGATGCGTACAAAGAGCTGTTCAGTAATGGCACTTACGCGGCCATCATGAAGAAGTGGAAATTAGACGGCAACGTGTTGCAGCAACCGGGACGTAACCTGGCGCAAGGGGCAGCAAAATGAGTCCGGTCACCAACAATTCGCGAGCCAGGGATAAGGCCGACGTGCAGCAGCGCGATGTGGCTTTTGCCCGCAGTGCGCCCACTTATGGGCGCTGGATCTCATGGATTTTGGTGCTGGTTATTGCCGCGAACTTCCTCTGGCTGGTGGCGACCAACCCCAATTTCGAGTGGAACGTGGTGCTGCAGTGGTTCACCGAAGGTTCGGTGATGAAAGGCCTGCAGGTCACGCTCGGCTTGACGGTGGTGTCGATGATTCTCGGCACGCTGCTCGGGCTGCTGTTGGGCGTCTGGCGTCTCTCGGAAAACAAATTGCTGAGCGGCTTATCGTCCCTCTACATCTGGTTTTTCCGGGGTACGCCGCTGCTGGTACAGCTGATCTTTTGGTACAACCTGTCGACGCTGTTTCCCACCATCGCAATCACTCTTCCGTGGACGGATATCACTTTTGCCAGCTGGAACACCAACGATCTGATCACGCCACTGACCGCAGCCATTGCCGGACTGGCGCTCAATGAAGCGGCTTATATGGCCGAGATCATTCGCGCCGGCCTGCTGTCAGTGGATAACGGTCAGGTCGAAACCACCCAGGCGTTTGGCATGAGTCGCAGTCGTGCGCTGCGCCGCGTGATCATTCCACAGGCGATGCGTTCAATTATTCCGCCTACCGGCAACCAGTTGATCAGCATGATCAAAGCGACCTCGCTGGTAAGTGTGATCGCTATGGGCGATCTGTTGTACTCAGTGCAGGCGGTTTATAACCGCACCTTTGAAATTATCCCGATGCTGATGGTTGCGGTGATCTGGTATCTGCTTATCACCTCGATTCTTAACCTTGGCCAGTCCGCCATCGAGCGTTACTACGCCCGTGGCACCACCCGCACGGTGGTGAATAAACGTCGCGTTGCTGCTAACGAAGCCGCGCCTGCCGTCGCGCACCGTCTGAAGGAGGATGTATGAGTGAAGTTCAGCCACTGGTGCGTGCGCGTAATGTGCAGAAGAGTTATGGCGATAATGAAGTGCTGAAAGGCATCGATCTCGATGTGTTTCCCGGTGAAGTGGTGGTGATTCTCGGGCCATCAGGTTCGGGTAAATCCACCTTTTTACGCTGCATTAACCATCTGGAAGACATGAATGCCGGTTCGATTGTGGTCGGTGACGATCAGATCGGTTATGAACTGAAGCGCGGTATTCTGCATCGTCTGTCGGCGCGTAAAATTGCTCATCAGCGCCAGAAAATCGGCATGGTGTTTCAGCAGTTCAACCTCTATCCGCACATGACGGTGCTGCAAAACATCATTGAAGCGCCGATAGGTGTGCACAAATTTACACGGCAGGATGCACTCAAGCATGCGCGTGAGCTGCTGGCGACCGTGGGATTGAGTGACAAAGCCGATGCCTGGCCGCGTCATCTATCCGGTGGCCAGCAGCAGCGCGTGGCGATTGCGCGTGCGCTGGCGATTAAACCGGCGCTGATGCTGTTCGATGAGCCCACTTCGGCGCTCGATCCGGAGTTAGTCGGCGAAGTGCTGGCCACTATGCGCACCTTAGCCGATCAAGGGCTAACCATGATTGTCGTGACCCATGAAATTGGTTTCGCGCGTGAGGCGGCCGATCGCGTGGTGTTTATGGATGGCGGCGTGGTAGTGGAGCAGGGTAGTCCGGAGCAGGTGATTGGTAACCCGCAACATCCGCGCACGCAGGCATTTCTCAGCCGCTTTATCTGAGCAGGCGGTCTCACTCTGTTACAGATTGCAGTTGAGGCCGTTTATAAACTGCGCGTTAATAGTCAGGTCCGTTTTTCACATTGGTTGAAAGGTAAATTATGGAAGGTATCAGTATTGCCAAACTGCTGATCATCGGTGCGCTCATCGTACTGCTTTTTGGCACCAATAAGTTACGTTCACTGGGTGGCGATCTGGGTTCCGCAATCAAAGGCTTCAAAAAAGCCATGAAAGATGATGAATCCGGCGCATCCAAAAGCAGCGCTGAAGAAGTGCCTGCTGAACGTGTCAGCCACAAAGAGTAATCTCTGCGCCGAACGTCAATAAGTGTAAATATTTATTACGTTGATAAAAAACCAGACTGTCGCCAGCCTGGTTTTTGTTTTTTGCGTCTTAGTGCCAATTGGCGTAAATGATTTCCTGCTCATCCACATCAAATATTGTTGAGCCATATAAGCTATCAAAGTCGCTCAACCCATCCTGGGTATGCCAGCCCTGCAACATATCATCAGTTAAAATTAAGGGTATCAGCGAAAGTCTTTCTTCTTCCTCGGCTGTAATAACATCAATGAGTGCTATTTCAATTTTGTCTGATTCACTCTCATCAATTGGCATAATGATTTCGCCTATTTTAGGCTTAGTCAAAAACGGATAATCAACTTTGCCACCCATTACGCCTTGCGGATTAATGGGGACTGCACTAAAAACATGTTGAGCGACAGAAATATCGGTGGGCAGTTCAAACTGCCAGCGGCCTTGGCTATCAATTTCAGAGCTGCCGACCCACACATCATCAAGATAAAAGTATAACGTCGTACCAACTGGCGCATCACCGCTGAAAGACCCTTCATCCTCGTTCAGATCATCAATAATGACCTCATTTTCAGTGATAACCTTTGACTGTACCTGTACTAAAAGTTGAGGTTTGGCACTCTCGCGTTCAGGTAGCGTGGCAATTTCCACACTCTCGTGGTGCATGCCGATAGCCGGTTGCCACAGTTGTGGCAGAGGAGCATTGAATTTCGCTTCCAGCAAATCAAAATTCCATTCAGGTTCAGGCTCTTCATTAATCACAGCAAGTACATTCTCCTGAGAAGTTTGAAAAGCGATATCTTCAGCATAAGGCATGATGTGTCGCACCACTTCGGGCATCACAGCGACAGTTTCATGACCCTTTAATGGCAACTCTAAATGAATTTCATCGTATCGATGCTCAATACTGATAGCGGTAGCGATAAATGCATTGGCACATGAGGCGTGAGATGAAGTATAGGGATTGGTGTTATCTATGGGCGTGGTGCGCGCTTTAAGCGCATCCAAACTCTCTCCGGATGCACTGTTAAGCCGCACATCGGGTATTTGACCTGACAAATCGGGTTCCCGGAGAAAATCGAGCCCCTTTAAGTGAGAGGATGTTTGCATTATCTGACCTTCAAAATAAACACTGAGAAAAGAGAAATAGGCTCTTATGGCCTCAGCGATTAAAGCGACAGATTTGAGACAGGGATTAAGACTTTTAAGGAGATATTTGCGATTGCGCCCTGGTAAGAACGCAATCGCGAAGCATATTACTTAACTTCCAGACCTTTGGCCTGCATATCAGCATGATAAGAGGAGCGCACAAACGGGCCGCAGGCGGCATGGGTGAAGCCCATCGCCATTGCTTCTTCTTTCATTTCGTCAAACTCGGCCGGGCTAACGTAGCGCTGCACCGGTAAGTGGTGACGGCTCGGCTGCAAATACTGTCCCAGCGTCAGCATGGTGACACCGTGGCGACGCAGATCGCGCATCACTTCAATGATTTCAGCATTGGTTTCGCCAAGGCCGACCATCAAACCCGATTTAGTCGGGATATCCGGATGCGCTTCTTTGAAACGCTCCAGCAATTTCAGTGACCAATCGTAGTTGGCGCCAGGACGGACCTGACGGTACACGCGCGGCACGTTTTCCAGATTGTGGTTAAACACATCCGGTGGCGTCGCGGTGAGGATTTCCAGCGCGCGATCCATACGACCACGGAAGTCCGGTACCAATGTTTCAATTTTGATGGTTGGGCTTTTTTCGCGAATCGCGCTGATGCAGTCAGCAAAGTGCTGGGCACCACCGTCGCGCAGGTCATCACGGTCCACAGAAGTGATAACCACATAACGCAGTGCCATATCGGCGATGGTTTGGGCCAGTTTCAGCGGTTCGTTAGCGTCAGGCATATTCGGACGGCCGTGCGCCACGTCGCAGAATGGGCAGCGACGGGTACAGATCGCGCCGAGGATCATAAAGGTCGCGGTACCGTGGTTGAAACACTCTGCGAGGTTAGGGCAGGAGGCTTCTTCACACACCGAGTGCAGACCGTTTTTACGCATCGCGGCCTTGATGCCCTGAATGCGGCTGGAGTCCGCAGGCAGTTTGATCTTCATCCATTCCGGCTTACGCAGAATTTCTTCACGCTCAACCATCACGGTTTTCACCGGGATCAGCGCCATTTTGTCGGCATCGCGATACTTGACGCCACGTTCCATCTGAATTGGTTTACTCATAAATCTGCAGGTTCCGGTCGGGATTGCGATTTGAAAGCTTCCTCACTCAAACTGAGAACCAGGCTTTCAACTTTTTTTGAAAATATGGCAAAAATTATATCATCTCGTCTGCTCATAAGCAGCCGATTCGCCGGTGCAAAAGTTACAATTTTGTAAATAGGCACGTACAGTCAAGGTCAGACCGCGGCATCACTTTGCCATTCCAGTTGGGTAAATCCGGTTAAACGGGCGAAATGTTGCACCAGACGTGGTCGCACATCGGCGGGCGTGACGCCCGGCTGCAGCTGGCTAAGCTGCGTCATTTGCATCCCGGCATATCCGCACGGATTGATGCGCAGGAACGGCGCTAAATCCATCGCCACATTCAGTGCCAGGCCGTGAAACGAGCAGCCTTTACGAATGCGCAGTCCCAGCGAACAAATCTTGTCATCGCCAACGTACACGCCCGGCGCATCCGGTCGCGCCCGCGCGCTGATGTCATAGTCGGCCAGCGTGGCGATCACCGTTTCTTCTAACGCCGTCACTAACTCGCGCACGCCCATCTTGCGACGTTTTACGTCAATCAGCACATACATCACCTGTTGGCCGGGGCCGTGATAGGTTACCTGGCCGCCGCGATCGCTTTGTACCACCGGAATATCGCCCGGCATCAGCAGATGTTCAGCTTTCCCTGCCTGGCCTTGGGTAAACACCGGATGATGTTCCACCAGCCAGATTTCATCGGCAGTGCTGCTGTCGCGTTGATCGGTAAAGTGATGCATGGCATCGGAGATGGGTTGCCAATCGCGCTGGCCGAGTTGACGAACAAGAAGCGTATTAGCTGACAAAGCAGAGATCCGGTAAAGAGTGGAAGGCAGAGTATAACGCTGGCAAAGCGGACTTTGCCAGCGCCAGAATTACAGCACCATGCGCACGATTTCGATGTTGCCTAGCTCTTCATACAGGGTTTCAACCTGCTCAATGTGTGTGGCGATGATGGTAATGGAAACAGAGTGATAGTTGCCTTTGCTGCTTGGCTTAACGTCCGGTTTGTAATCGCCTGGCGCGTGGCGCTGCACCACTTCAACCACTTGATCAACCAGCTCCGGTTGCGCCAAACCCATCACTTTGTAAGTGAAAGGCGTAGGGAATTCGAGCAGTTCATTCAATTTGGTTTTCATACATTGACTCCGGTGCTTAAAAAACAGGCTCCCGCCGAGGCGGGAGCAAAGATAGTAACTTAATTGGGGGCAAATTGGCGTTTTTTCAAGCGCGCCTTAGCCGAACCAGTGGTGGAACATCAGTTTGATGTAATCGATGATGCGGCCGAAGAAACCACCTTCTTTCACTTCATTCAGCACCACCAGCGGACGCTGTTCCACCGTTTTGCCGTCGAGCTGGAAGTTGATGCTGCCCACTACCTGATTTTTCTGCAGCGGCGCATGCAGTTCAGTGTTGTTCAGCACATAGCTGGCTTTGAGATCTTTCATGCGGCCACGCGGAATGGTCAGATAGGCATCTTTCTCCACACCCAACTGCACACGATCGCTGTCACCGAACCACACAGGCTCAGAGGCAAACTCTTTGCCCGCTTTCAGCGGTGCGACGGTTTCAAAGAAGCGGAAGCCCCACGTCAGCAACTTCTTGCTCTCGGTTTCACGGCCTTTAAAGGTACGACCGCCCATCACCGCGGAGATCAAACGCATCTGGCCTTCTGTTGCCGAGGCGACCAGGTTGTAACCCGCTGCGTCTGTGTGGCCGGTTTTGATGCCATCGACGTTCAGGCTGGTATCCCACAGCAAACCGTTACGGTTGGTCTGCTTGATGTTATTAAAGGTGAAATCTTTTTCACGATAAACCGCGTACTCATCGGGTACGTCACGGATCAGCGCCTGGCCGATCAACGCCATATCGCGCGGCGAGCTGTATTGGCCTTCGGCATCCAAACCGTGCACGGTCTGGAAGTGGGTGTTTTTCAGACCCAGCGCGCCAACGTAGTTGTTCATCAGGTTGACGAATGCGTCCTGGCTGCCGGCAACGTAATCCGCCATCGCTACACAAGCGTCGTTACCTGATTGCAGCACGATACCGCGCGTCAGCTGAGAAACCGGCACACGATCGCCAGGCTTGAGGAACATCAGTGATGAACCTTTGAATACCGGATTACCGGTTGCCCAGGCATCTTTACCCACGGTCACGATGTCATCGTTATGGATTTTTCCCGCTTTGACCGCCTGACCAATCACATAGCTGGTCATCATCTTGGTCAGGCTTGCCGGATCGCGGCGTGCATCCGCGTTCTTTTCGGCCAGCACTTTGCCGGAGTTATAGTCGATCAGCACATAAGCTTCAGCATCAATGTCCGGTACACCCGGAATCATAGTCTTAAGATTAACATCGTCCGCAAATGCGGCATGGCTGAGAGAAAGGGCGACCAGTGATCCCACTGTCAGGCGTTTCAGAAAACGAGAAGGTTTCAGCGTATTCATGTTCAGGACTACAACATCCGTGGGTTTAGAGTGAAAAAAGTGCCTAACTATAGCAAACGCCCGATCGGGCGACATCTTGCTTTGCAAATCAGTTTCAGCAGGAAATGTCACTGTCCGTTACATCGATGGACGGGCAGTGGTAATAAATGAGCTCATTTGCGCTTCAGTGTTAAGACGTTGCTGCAAGGCAGCGGCTTCGGCACGGCTTTTATAGCCACCTAACTGAATGCGATAGACGTTGCCGTTGGCTTCAACCGCGCCCGGCACGCCAAAGCGTTTACCCAAGCTTTCGGCCAGCTGACGTGCACGCGCCGGATCGTTAATCGCGCCGACCTGAACCACATAACCGCTGCCGGCATGGGCATTCTGGCTGGTAGCTGGTGCGGCGGCAGCGGCTGGCGCGGCAACCGGCTCGTTGCCTTCCAGCACGCCCGTAGCTAACGGCTGTGGCGCGCCGAGAAAGCCGCTGCTCTGGACGGGCGCACCCATGCTGTCACTGCTTTGCAAGGTGCTGTTATCGACAGCGCGCACATCCTGCGGTGCAGGCGCTGGCGCAGCATTGGCGCTGCCGCCCATCATCACCATGCCGCCGCCGAGATCGGGACGCGCGGGCAGGGCGTAACTCTGTTTGGCGACGGTGGTACCGATGGTGCCGGGACCGGAAACGGAACCATCCGGCGCCACTTTAATGTAATCAACGCGCACGCGGGTGTTGTTAGAGATATTCAGGCGATCGCCCGCCGCACGCGACAAGTCGATAATGCGGCCTGGCGTGTAAGGGCCACGATCGTTGACGCGTACCACAATTTGGCGGCCGTTGGCGAGGTTAGTGACACGCACATAGCTCGGCAGCGGCAGCGTTGGATGCGCGGCGGTCATGCCTTCCGGATCGTAAGATTCACCGATAGCGGTGCGATTCCCCCGCGCTTCGTCACCGTACCAGGTGGCTAAACCCACTTCGCTGTAGTTCGAGGGATCTTTGATCACGCGGTAGTTTTTACCGTTGACGCTGTAATCCTGGCTGGTGGAAGGATTGATCGGTTCATAACGTGGTTCCACGCCAGGAATTTCCACTACCGGGCCGTTATAGGCCGGTTGCGGTGGCGCAGTATTATTCTGCGGTTCCGGTGTGGAACAGGCAGCCAGTACCAATGATGCCAGTGCAACCCCAAGCCAGTCCTTACGCATGTGCAGCCTCTTAAACGCTTTTAGATAACATTTTTCGATGAGTATGGATCGACATCACGATGCCAAATCCAGCCATTAACACAATCAATGCCGATCCGCCGTAGCTCACCAGCGGCAGCGGTACGCCAACCACCGGTAAGATACCACTTACCATGCCAATGTTAACGAAAACATAAACGAATAAAATCAGCATCAAACCGCCCGCCATCACGCGACCAAAGGTGGTTTGCGCGCGCGCCGCGATAATCAGTCCGCGCATGATCAGCAGCAAATAGAGTACCAGCAGTAACAACACGCCAACCAGACCCAGTTCTTCCGCTAAAACGGCAAAAATAAAGTCGGTATGGCGTTCAGGCAGGAATTCCAGCTGCGATTGGGTACCGTGCAGCCAGCCTTTGCCGCGCAGGCCACCGGAACCGATAGCAATCTTCGACTGAATGATGTGATAACCGGCGCCGAGCGGATCGCTTTCCGGGTCCAGCAGCATCATCACGCGGGCGCGCTGGTAATCATGCATCAGGAAGAACCACAAAATCGGGATAAAGGCGGCGACCAGCAATACCGCGATACCAATTAGCTTCCAGCTCATGCCGGATAAGAACAGTACAAACAGGCCGGAAGCAGCGATCAGAATCGAGGTGCCGAGATCGGGTTGTGCCGCCACCAGCAGCGTCGGCATGAAAATCAGAATCAACGCGATGCCGGTGTTTTTCAGCGTCGGCGGGCAGACATCGCGGTTAATAAAGCGCGCCACCATCAGTGGCACGGCAATCTTGGCGATCTCCGAGGGCTGAAAACGCACAAAACCAAGATCGAGCCAGCGCTGTGCGCCTTTACTGATGTGACCAAACGCGTCCACCGCTATCAGCAATATCACGCAGACAATATAGAGATAGGGCGCCCAGCTTTCATAGACGCGCGGCGGCACCTGCGCCAGCACCAGCATAACGATGATGCCCATGGCAATTTGCCCGAACTTACGCTCGGTCATGCCTGGATCCTGTCCGCTGGCGCTCCAGATGACGATGGCGCTGTAGGTCAGCAAACTGAGAATGATCAGCATAAACAGGGGGTCGATATGGATGCGCGTCCAGATCGATCTTTTCTGCGGACTATCGTTCATGGACATTGTCATTCACCTTCGTAGCCGGGCGGTGTCGGTGCGGCTTCTGGCAGCACGGTATTGTTGTCGCCTAACATAATGTGGTCGAGAATCTGGCGCATCACGGTGCCGACAGCCGGGCCTGCGCCGCCGTTTTCCAGAATCATGGTGACGGCCACGCGCGGTTTATCGTAAGGCGCATAGGCAGTCATTAATTTATGGTCACGCAGACGTTCGGCAATCTTGTGCGCGTTATAGACTTCATTTTCTTTCAGTCCGTAAACCTGCGCGGTACCGGATTTGGCAGCGATTTTGTAGGGCGCGTCGGCAAAGCTCTTGTGCGCGGTACCGTTAGCGCGGTTGGCTACGCCATACATGCCGTCTTTGGCAATTTCCCAGTAACCTGAATGAATATCGCCAATCGGCGCATCCGGAACCTGGCGATAGGGCACCATGACCTGGCCTTCACGCGTGGCGCGCAGTAAGTGCGGCACTTTGATCACACCGTCATTAATCAGGATCATCATCGCTTTGTTCATCTGAATGGGCGTCGCGGTCCAGTAACCCTGGCCGATACCCACCGGAATGGTGTCACCTTGATACCACGGCTTCTTAAAGCGCTTCAGCTTCCATTCACGCGTGGGCATGTTGCCCGCGCTCTCCTGCGGCAGATCAATGCCGGTGCGATGGCCGTAACCAAACTTGGTCATCCACTCTGACAGGCGATCGATGCCCATATCGTAGGCAACCTGATAGAAGAAGGTATCCGCCGATTCTTCCAGCGATTTAGTGACGTTCAGGCGACCGTGGCCCCATTTTTTCCAGTCACGATAGCGCTTTTCCGAGCCGGGCAGTTGCCACCAGCCGGGATCGAACAGGCTGGTATTGCGGTTGATCACGCCTGCGCTCAGCGCCGACACGGCAACGTAAGGTTTCACCGTTGACGCTGGGGGATAGGAGGCCTGCAGCGCACGGTTATACAGCGGACGATTTTCGTCGCTTAATAGCGCTTTATAATCTTTGCTCGAGATACCGTCGACAAACAGGTTCGGGTCGTAACTGGGGGTAGAAACCAGTGCAAGAATTTCGCCGGTGCGTGGATCGCTCACCACCACTGCCGCGCGGCTGCCGGTCAACAAGGTTTCGATGTACTGCTGCAGTTTGAGGTCAACCGTCAGGTAGATATCGCGTCCGGCCTGCGGAGATTGCTCGTGCAGCTGTCGAATGACGCGGCCACGGTTGTTAACTTCAACCTCTTCATAACCGGTTTTACCGTGCAGCACATCTTCGTAATAATTTTCGATGCCGAGCTTGCCGATATCATGCGTAGCCGCATAGTTCGGCCATTTGCCTTCCTGATCGAGGCGTGTAACGTCGCGATCGTTGATTTTGGAGACGTAGCCCACTACGTGCGTCAGCGTCTGGCCATACGGATAGTAGCGGCGCTGATAGCCTTTTACTTCCACGCCAGGAAAACGGTATTGATTGACGGCGAAACGCGCCACTTGCACTTCGTTTAAACCGATTTTGACCGGAATCGAGGTAAAGCGGCGCGAGCGTTTGCGCTCTTTGTCAAACGCATCGAGATCGTCGTCGGTCAGATCCAGTACCGGACGCAGATCCTGCAAGGTCTGCTTCAGGTTTTCGACCTTTTCCGGCATCAGTTCGGCCTGATAAATCGTGCGGTTTACTGCCAGCGGGACGCCGGTGCGATCGAAAATAATGCCGCGGCTCGGTGCCACCGGCACCAGCTTAATGCGGTTTTCATTTGAACGGGTGCTGTAGTCGTCAAAGCGCAGAATTTGCAGGTGGTACATGTTGACCACCAGAATGCTGGAGAGCAGCAGAATGCCAACAAAAGCCACCAATGCTCGGCGGACAAAAAGTTTCTGTTCGGCAGTGTAATCGCGAAAGGCGTTGCTCTGTAATTTCATCCGCTACATTTATTGTCTGGGGTTGTCAGGCGTTTATTCACGATGATAAGGATGATTCGTGGTGATGCTCCACGCACGATACAGGCTTTCCGCTACCAGCACACGCACCAGCGGATGTGGCAACGTGAGCGCTGACAGTGACCAGCTTTGTTCAGCAGCGGCTTTGCACGCGGGCGCCAGTCCTTCCGGACCGCCGATTAACAGGCTGACATCGCGGCCATCCAGTTTCCAGCGTTCAAGCTGCTGCGCCAGCTGTGGGGTTTCCCACGGCTGTCCGGGAATATCCAGCGTGACAATACGATTGCCTTTACCCACGGCGGCCAGCATCGCTTCACCTTCTTTTTCCAGAATGCGTTTGATGTCAGCGTTCTTGCCGCGTTTGCCGGCAGTTACTTCGATCAGTTCAAACGGCATATCTTTCGGGAAGCGGCGCAGATACTCCATGAAACCGGTCTGAACCCAGTCGGGCATTTTGGTGCCGACGGCCACAAGCTGCAGTTTCACGTCTTAGCTCCAGAGTTTTTCCAGCTCGTACAGCTGGCGGCTCTCTGCTTCCATCACGTGCACAATCACGTCACCCAGGTCAACGACCACCCAATCGGAGGCGGTTTTACTGTCTACACCCAGCGGCTTAAGGCCCGCAGTGCGCGATTCCTGCACCACATGATCGGCGATAGAAGCGACGTGACGTGTTGAAGTGCCGGTGCAAATGATCATGCAATCGGTGATGCTGGATTTGCCCTGAACATCGATAGCAATAATGTTCTGGCCTTTGAGATCATCAATCTTATCAATAACGAACTCTTGGAGTGCTTTACCTTGCAAAAGGTTCCCCTTAAAAACAGGTGATTACGGACGGGCTAACGATGCGAGAAAGGTAGCCGAAAATGAAGCGGCGCAGTATAGCATGCTGCCTTTAGCTGCGATATAAGCCAACGCTATCGATGTAGCCGATCACTGCATCTGGCAGTAAATCCGCGCAGGAGATGCCTGCGTGGCGGCGCTGACGGATTTCGGTGGCGGAAATGTCGAACAGCGGCGTATCCGCCAGCCAGATGTGTCCCGCCGGTGCGTGATGGAGTTGCTGCACCTCATCGGCGAGATGCTCATCAAGCCACTGCTGCATCTCTTTCGTCTCCATCTGCGCGGCGTAACCTGGACGCTTACACACCAGCAAATGGCACAGCGACAATAGATCCTGCCAGCGATGCCATTTGGCTAAAGTTAGCAGAGAATCCTGACCAATGATAAACCCGAGGGGCTGTTTTGGGCCGCGTTCCGCACGCAGTGCTTCCAGCGTGGCAACTGTCCAGGACGGCGTTGCACGCGCCAGTTCGCGCGTATCAATATCAAACAGCGGGCGATCGGCAATAGCACAGCGCAGCATCTCAACGCGCTGTTGTGCACAGGCTTCCGGCTGCGGGCGATGCGGCGGCACGTTGTTCGGCAGCAGCGTGACCTTTTTTAATCCCACTTGCTGTGCCAGCGCTTCTACCGGGCGCAAATGGCCGTAGTGAATCGGATCGAAGGTGCCGCCAAACAGAGCGTAGAGTTTAGACATCAGTAAAGCTCAATGGGAAATCGCGGTGACACAGTAGTAGCGACAGTGTTTCCAGCTGCGGCCACAGGTTTTGTCCGTAATCCTGCTTCATGCTGAGTTCCAGCTCTGCCAGCAAATGCACCGCGCGCTGTAAACGCTGTGCATCAAGGCGCTGCAAGGCTTCAGTAAACAGCGCGCGACGGTTTTGCCAGATACGTTGCTGATCCATCAGCGTGCGCAGCGCTTGTTTCGCCTGATTCCGCTGCAGGTGCAGCAGCGTGAGTAAATCGCGTTGCAGCGTGCGCAGTAGAATCACCGCTTCGCTGTCCTCTTTTTCCAGCTGATGCAGGATGTGCAGGGCGCGTTTACTTTTCCCTGCCAGCAATGCATCCACCCAATGGAACGGGGTAAAGTGCGCAGCATCGTTGACGGCGGCTTCCACGCGCGGCAGCGTTAATTTGCCATCCGGCCACAGCAGCGATAAGCGTTCCAGCGCCTGCGACAGCGCCAGCAGATTCCCTTCGTAGCAGTAGCAAAGCAGCTGGATCGCCGCATCATCTACGCTGAGTTTCATCGTTTTGGCGCGACTCGCCACCCAGCGCGGCAGCTGTGCCTGTTCAGGCGTCTGGCACGGAACCATTACCGCCTGCGTACTCAGCGCTTTGAACCAGGCGCTGTTCTCCTGCGCTTTGGTCAGTTTCGCCAGGCGCAGCACCAGCAAAATATCGCTGTGCAGCAGCGTGGAGAGTTTCACTAACTGCTCGGCGATAGCGGCATTGGGGCCGTTTTCGGGCAGTTGCAGCGTCAGGGTTTGGCGTTGGGTAAACAGGCTGAGCGATTGGCAGCTAACGAAGATCGCATCCCAATCGGTTTGCGCATCAATGGTGACGCTGAAGTGCTCTTCAAATCCCTGTGCGCTGGCGGTAGCACGGATTGCATCTGCGCTTTCCTGAATCAGCAGAGGTTCATTACCGGTAAGAAAATAACAGGCGCGCAGCCCCTCTCGAAGCTGCGCGCTCAGTTGTTCAGGATAAATCCTGATCATTGCAGACTGGTAGCTGACGAAGAGGACACTTCCGGTGAGTTCTGTCCCGGTGCAATCGTCTCAGGCTGCGGCAAAGTATCTTTGTTGCTTTCCTGCGCGGCATGCACGGTCAGCAGTTTACGTACTAACTGCTCGGACGCGCGCTGACGCATCTCCTGCACGATCATATCTTGCTCGGCATCCTTCGCCAGTGCGGCGTTCGGGTTGTCGAAGAAAGAACGATACACGGTGGTGCTGATCGGGTAGATACCTTTACCCGGCAGCAGAACCTGTGCGGTGACCGTCATCACCAGCGAGTATTCCGCGGTGGTACCGCTGATAAACACCGATGCGGTATCGCGTCCCTGGCCTTCAGCACCCAGACGCAGCGTTGGGTATTTGGCGCTGGCCGCTTTGCTGTCTTCAATGATGGTGACATTGTTGATGCGCAGCTGCTGGCGCACGGCACGTGCCAGTGGGCCATAGGGATCGCCGCTCTGGACGATAAGGGTTTTCATCTCACTCGGCACCGAGGTGGTGCCGCGCGGGTGGAAACCACAGCCTGCGGTAATCACTACCGCAAACAGGACAAACAGCCTGATAATCAGTTGTCGCACAGTTCCTCCTGAACTTAACCTACGACCAGGTTAAGCAGTTTGCCAGGGACATAAATCACTTTACGAATGGTGACGCCATCCAGATATTTCGCCACCAAATGCTCCTGCGCAGCACGCGCCTGCACCTGCTCCTGCGTGGCATCCGGCGCAACGGTAATCTTGCCGCGCACTTTGCCATTCACCTGCACCACCACCAGCAGCGAATCTTCCACCATGGCCGCTTCATCGGCTACCGGCCAGCTGGCTTCGTCGATGCTGCCTTCGCCGCCCAGCGCTTGCCACAATACATAGCTGGCGTGCGGGGTGAATGGATAGAGAAGACGCGTCACTGCGACCAGCGCTTCCTGCAGCAGCGCGCGATCTTGCTCGCTCTCCTGCGGGGCACGGATCAGTTTGTTCATCAGCTCCATAATGGCAGCGATGGCGGTGTTGAACGTCTGACGACGACCCACATCATCGGCCACTTTGGCGATGGTTTTGTGCAGATCGCGACGCAACGCTTTCTGGTCGTCATTCAGGTTATTGACGTCCAGCGCCACGGTCGCGCCTTTCGCAATGTGCTCGTAAGCCAGTTTCCATACGCGCTTCAGGAAGCGGTTAGCACCTTCAACGCCCGATTCCTGCCACTCCAGCGTCATCTCTGCTGGCGAAGCAAACATCATGAACAGACGAACGGTATCTGCACCGTAACGCTCAACCATCAGCTGGGGATCGATGCCGTTGTTTTTCGACTTCGACATTTTGCTCATGCCGGCGTAAACCACTTCACGACCTTCGTTGTCAGTGGCTTTGATAATGCGGCCTTTCTCGTCGCGTTCTACGGTCACGTCAACCGGAGAAACCCAGTTACGCTCGCCGTTCACGCCGAGGTAGTAGAACGCATCAGCCAGCACCATGCCCTGACACAGCAGGCGTTTAGCCGGCTCATCAGAGTTTACCAGGCCAGCATCACGCAGCAGCTTGTGATAGAAGCGGAAATACATCAGGTGCATGATGGCGTGTTCGATACCGCCAACATACTGATCGACCGGCAACCAGTAGTTCGCCGCCGCCGGATCCAGCATGCCTTCATGATAGTTGGCGCAGGTATAACGCGCGTAGTACCAGGATGACTCCATAAAGGTGTCAAAGGTGTCGGTTTCACGCAGCGCAGGCTGGCCATTAACGGTGGTTTTGGCCCACTCAGGATCGGCTTTGATTGGGCTGGTGATACCATCCATTACCACGTCTTCTGGCAGGATGACCGGCAACTGATCTTCTGGCGTTGGCATCACGGTGCCATCTTCCAGCGTCACCATTGGAATTGGCGCGCCCCAGTAACGTTGACGGGAAACGCCCCAGTCGCGCAGACGGTAATTGACTTTACGCACGCCCACGCCTTTGGCAGCCAGCGCATCGGCGATGGCGTTAAAGCCCGCCTGATGATCCAGACCGTTGTATTCACCCGAGTTGAACAGCGCGCCTTTTTCGGTCATCGCGGCAGCACTCAGGTCCGGTTCAGAACCGTCGAGATTCAGGATCACCGGCTTAATGTTCAGGTTGTACTTGGTAGCGAACTCCCAGTCACGCTGATCGTGGCCTGGAACAGCCATTACCGCGCCGGTGCCGTATTCCATCAGCACGAAGTTAGCGACCCACACCGGAATTTCTTCACCGGTCAGCGGATGGATAGCGAACAGGCCGGTGGCCACGCCTTTCTTCTCCATCGTTGCCATGTCGGCTTCGGCGACTTTGGTGGTACGGCATTCGTCGATAAATTCAGCCAGCGCAGGATTAGTGGCAGCTGCTTGCTGCGCCAGTGGGTGACCTGCGGCAACCGCCACATAGGTTGCACCCATAAAGGTGTCTGGACGGGTGGTGTAAACGGTCAGCTTCTCAGCGCTGTTGGCAACGTCAAAGGTGATTTCCACGCCTTCAGAGCGGCCAATCCAGTTGCGCTGCATGGTTTTGACCTGCTCCGGCCAATCTTCCAGCTTATCGAGATCGTTGAGCAGCTCTTCCGCATAGGCGGTGATTTTGACGAACCACTGTGGGATCTCTTTGCGCTCAACTTTGGTATCACAGCGCCAGCAGCAGCCGTCGATAACCTGTTCGTTGGCCAGCACGGTCTGATCGTTCGGGCACCAGTTCACCGCCGAGGTCTTTTTATAGACCATGTCTTTTTCATACAGCTTAGTGAAGAACCACTGTTCCCAGCGATAGTATTCTGGCTGGCAGGTCGCCAGTTCGCGGCTCCAGTCATAGCCAAAGCCCAGTAATTTCAACTGGTTCTTCATGTAAGCGATGTTGTCGTACGTCCACGGCGCCGGCGCGGTGTTGTTTTTCACCGCAGCACCTTCGGCTGGCAGACCAAACGCATCCCAGCCAATTGGCTGCAGAACGTTTTTGCCGAGCATACGCTGGTAACGCGCAATCACATCGCCAATGGTGTAATTACGCACATGCCCCATGTGCAGGCGGCCAGAAGGATAGGGCAGCATCGAAAGGCAATAATATTTCTCTTTGCCTTCCTGCTCGGTCACTTTAAAGGTTTCGTTTTCGTCCCAGTGTTGTTGGACGCGGGATTCTATCTCTTCCGGGCGGTATTGCTCTTGCATGGCTGCCTGTGGTCCTTTGTGAAAATCGCTAAGCATACTTTTAGATCCGCATAGCATACCCATAAGGCTGCGCATCAACAACTTTTCACGCCCTCGCCGGCCGGATTTCTGCCGAATGCGCCGCCGCTTTCACCCTTTTGTGATTTCTTAGGTTGCTGCCGATGCAATTGTGACAAAACCGCTAAACTTAACAGCAGTATCCGCAGCGGAAAGGAGAATAAAATGAATAACGTGGCGCAGGAATACCGTGCAACGATTGAAGCATTATCCCAACGATTGGATCATGGCGAGCGCGATGTTGATGCGTTGGTGGCCGAGGCGCGGCAAAGTTTGCTGGCGAAAAAAACGTTGTCACCCGCCGAGGTCAATGAAGTGATGCGCGCCGTGCGGCGCGATTTACACGAGTTTGCGCTGAGCTATCAGGAGTCTTCTGATGTGGTCGGCGATTCAGTGTTTTTGCGCGTGATTCGTGAAAGCCTGTGGAAAGAGCTGGCGGATATCACCGATAAAAGTCAGCTCGAGTGGCGTGAAGTGTTTCAGGATTTGCGCCATCACGGCGTCTACCAGAGCGGTGAAGTGGTGGGGCTGGGGAATTTAGTCTGTGAGAAGTGCGGCTTCACACGGGCGATTTATACGCCAGAGAGCTTAACGCGCTGCCCGGAGTGCGGGCACGATCAGTTCCAGCGCCAGCCGTTTGAACCCTGATTTTATGAATGTATAACCCCCGCGCGATGAATCGCGCCGCTACGGGTACGAGCACTTATCGTAGCGGCGCGATTTATTGCGCTAATCAGTGCAGGATCTTCGCCAAGAAGTCTTTCGCACGATCGGATTGTGGATTGTTAAAGAAGTCATCCTTATTGGTGTCTTCGATAATTTTCCCTTCATCCATAAAGATCACGCGGTTAGCGACTTTGCGCGCAAAGCCCATTTCATGCGTTACCACCATCATGGTCATGCCTTCATTCGCCAGCTCAACCATCACGTCCAACACTTCGTTGATCATTTCAGGATCAAGCGCTGACGTCGGCTCATCAAACAGCATCGCCACCGGATCCATGCACAACGCACGCGCGATTGCCACGCGCTGCTGCTGGCCGCCGGAAAGCTGGCCGGGAAACTTATCCGCGTGCGCAGAGAGCCCAACACGTTTTAGCAAGCCCTGCGCTTTCTCACGTGAGGCCGCTTTATCACGCTTCAGCACTTTGACCTGCGCCAGCGTCAGGTTCTCGATGATGCTGAGATGAGGGAACAGCTCGAAATGCTGGAACACCATGCCCACTTTGCTACGCAATTGAGCGAGGTTGGTTTTTTTGTTGTTCACTTCGGTGCCGGTCACCTGAATGCTGCCCTTTTGAATCGGCTCCAGGCCGTTCACGGTTTTAATCAGCGTTGATTTACCTGAGCCAGACGGACCGCAGACCACTACCACTTCACCTTTTTTCACTTCGGTGGAGCAGTCGGTCAGCACCTGAAAGTGCCCATACCACTTTGAAACATTTTTCAGGCTAATCATTTAAACCGTCCTCTTTCTTTTCAGATAGGTAACCAACAGCGAAGCGCTCAGGCTGATCACAAAGTAGACCAGACCAGCAAACAAAATCATTTCAACCTGGGTTCCGTCACGCTCACCTATGGTCGAAGCGGTGCGGAAGAAATCGGCCAGGCTCAGTACATACACCAGCGAGGTATCCTGGAACAGCACGATGCCCTGCGTCAGCAGCAGCGGCACCATGGCGCGGAACGCCTGCGGCAATACGATCAGTTTCATCGATTGCCAGTGCGTCATGCCGAGCGCCAGCGCGGCATTGGACTGCCCGCGTGAGATGCTCTGAATACCGGCGCGGATGATTTCCGAGTAGTACGCGGCCTCAAAGAGCGCAAATGCCACCATGGCAGAAATCAGGCGGATATCTGATTTAGGCGATAAGCCCAGCACCTGTTGCAGGAAGGCGGGCACCACCAAATAGAACCACAGCAGCACCATCACCAAGGGTACGGAGCGGAACAGGTTGACGTACAGCTTGGCAAACCAGCGTATCGGCGCAATCGGCGACAAGCGCATCACCGCCAAAATCGTGCCCCAGATAATGCCAAACACCACGGCAATCGCGGTGATCTTGAAGGTAATGATCAACCCGTTCCACAAGTAAGGCAGGCTGGGAACAATTGAACTCCAGTCAAACTCGTACATTATTTGCCTCCCATATTGCCAGGCAGGCGAATTTTGCGTTCTACCACACTCATAATCAGCATGATGACCAGGTTAATGCCGACGTACGCCAGAGTGATGGCGGTAAAGGATTCATAGGCATGCGCGGAGTAATCCAGCAGCTTGCCGGCCTGCGCCGCCATATCCACCAGTCCGATGGTTGAGGCGATCGCCGAGTTCTTCACCAGATTAAGCATTTCCGACGTCATCGGCGGCACAATCACGCGATAGGCATTCGGCAGCAGCACATAGCGATAGGTTTGCGGCAGCGTCAGGCCCATCGCCAGGCCGGCATTTTTCTGACCGCGTGGCAGCGACTGAATCGCCGCGCGTACCTGTTCACAGACGCGCGCTGCGGTGAACAAACCAAGGCAAATCGTCGAGGAGACGAAGAACTGAATATTGGGATCCAATTCTGACTTAAACCACATGCCCAGCTTTTCGCCCACCAGTTCTGGCGCAACCAGATACCAGAAGAAGAACTGCACAATAAGTGGGATATTACGGAATAGCTCCACGTAGCAGGTGCCAATTGCCGCCAACAGGCGGTTGGGCACGGTACGCAGAATGCCAAATAAGGAACCTACCAGGAAGGCGATAATCCAGGCGCAGCAGGACACCGCAATGGTGACCTGAAAACCGGACCACAGCCAGCCGAGGTAAGTCGTATTGCCGAACGGGGCCTGTTCAAGAAAAATGCCCCAGTTCCAATCGATACCCATAACGAGCTCCGGTAAAAAAAGGGTAGCGAGGCTACCCATAAGATTGTTGAGCGGTGTCTTGCATCCTGCTTCAGGGGAACGGCCTGTTACAGTCTGTCTGTCCGCACCGCATGTTCAGCAATCGAGAGGGCAGCGGGGCTGCCCTTGTTGTCGTTGTTAATTCAGAGTGCTTTGTCGTTCGGTGCTTTGAACAGGGCCTGCATATCGCTTGAGAGTTCGAAGTTCAGGTTCAGATTCTTCGGTGGAATCGGTTTTTTGAACCAGGTTTCAAACCATTTTGAGGCTTCGCCAGAGGTTTGCGCTTTAGCAATGGTTTCATCCATCAGCTGTTTGAACTGTGGATCCTGATTACGCAGCATGCAGCCGTAAGCTTCTTTCGACTGCGGTGTACCCACGATGTCCCAGTTGTCTGGCTTCTTGGCTTTGGCACGTTCACCTGCCAGCAGCGCGTCATCCATCATGAAGGCCACAGCACGACCGGTTTCCAGCGTACGGAAAGAATCGCCATGATCTTTCGCGCTGATGATACGCATATCCATTTTTTGCTCGTCGTTCAGTTTGTGCAGCAGAACTTCTGAAGTGGTACCGGAGGTCACGACAACGGTTTTACCCTTCAGATCAGGGAAATCTTTGATGTCGCCGCCTTTTTTCACCAGCAGACGCGTACCGATGATGAACACGGTGTCAGAGAATGCCGCTTGCTTCTGACGCTCCAGGTTGTTGGTGGTAGAACCGCACTCAAAATCGTAAGTTCCGTTCTGCAACAGAGGAATACGGTTCTGCGAAGTAATCGGCAGCATTTTGATCTGCAAATCAGGCTTATTCAGTTTGGCTTTAATAGCCGCGATGATGGCGTTTGAATAATCCTGTGAATAGCCAACCACTTTTTGCTGGTTGTCATAGTAAGAAAAGGGAACTGATGATTCACGATGCCCAACGACGATCACGCCGCTATCATTGATTTTTTTCAGGGTACCGGTGAGATCTTCCGCCTGGGCCGCTCCCGCTGCTGCTCCCAACAGCAAAAGAGATAATGCCACTTTGCGTATCTGCATGTTCCAACTCCTTCGTATGGATGTCGCGCAGAACATAAACTGCGCAGATTGTGATGTTGTGTGTATTTCGTGCTGCTTTTTTTGTTATCCCATAGCGCAACTGCACGCAGGATAGTGATTAACATAGCGAATTGTTAACGCAATGAAACAAAAAAGTTTCTTTTTTGCGAGCCGCTCCGCACCAATAAAAGGCAAAAATTCCCCGATGCGCTAATAGAGTGCGCATCATTGCCATAAATTAGTGCGTAAAGGTTGCACTACGCTGACAAAAGCCGATGTTTGCGAAAATCACTGAAATAAATAGCAATGATCGTGCCAGCACGATGAAGAAGTGTAAAAAGCCAGCAGAGAATCGGGGAAAGCACCACGGAAGGAAGAGAAAACAGCGCATAAAAAAGGCGAAGTATTCACTTCGCCTTTTTGCATAGCTGCCTGAACTAGTGGCGACGGCGCAGAATGGCCACCACAATGCTAATCAACGTCACTAGCCACACTGGCCAGATGCCCGCTTTCGCATACGGCGTTTCACCCTTGGTTGGCGTGACTTTGGCTTCCAGCACATTGCGTGTGAACTGCGGCAACGCTTTCTCCACCTCACCATTGGCATTTACTACTGCGGTAACACCGTTATTGGTAGAGCGCAGTAACGGACGTCCCAGCTCCAGCGCACGCATGCGCGCCATCTGGAAATGCTGCCACGGTCCGATGGAGTGACCGAACCAGGCATCGTTGGAGACGGTCAGCAGGAAGTTGGTATCGGGACGGAAGTTGGCGCGCACTTGTTCGCCCAGCACGATCTCATAGCAGATAGCGCTGGTCAGGTGATAACCCGCTACTTTCAGCTGCGGCTGGACATAGGCGCCACGGCTGAAGGAGGACATCGGCAAATCGAAGAACGGCGCCAGCGGACGCAGCAACGCTTCCAGCGGCACAAACTCACCAAATGGCACCAGATGATTCTTCTGATAGCGGTTCTGGCTTTGATAGCTGTAAGGCAGCTCACCACCCAGCACAATTACCGAGTTATAGTCGTGATAGCGATTATCGCCTTCCACGCGAGAATCCACGATACCGGTAATCAGTGAGCTGCCGCGCGCGCGCAGGTCAGCATCCAGCGCCCGCAGGAACGGCTGCTGGTTGCTTTCCAGATCGGTAATCGCTGATTCGGGCCAGATAATGATCGGTGCTTTGCCGATAAACGGCTGGCTATAGGAGGTGTAAACGCGCAGCGTGTTCAGCAGTTGCTGCGGATCCCACTTCATCGACTGCGGAATATTGCCTTGCACCATCGCAACATCAACGCTGCGTTCCGGCAGCGGCTGATACCACTGCATCATGCGCAGCGGCCACGGCAGTAACAGCAGGAGCGCGGCGGCTATCAAGCTTTTCACGGTACGATGATGCAGCGCGTGCACCAGCAGGCCCGCGATCACCATTAACAGGAAGGTAATGGTTTCCACACCGGCCAGCGGCGCGAGGCCTTTTAGCGGACCGTCAATCTGGCTGTAGCCAAACTGCAGCCACGGAAAGCCGGTGAGCACCCAACCGCGCAGGAACTCGCTAATCTGCCACAGCGCGGGTGCCGCTAAAGCCAAACGCCAGATTGTGGCGCGCGGCCAGAAACGGTTGAGCAGGATGGCAAACAGCATCGGATAAAGCGACAGATAAGCCGCCAGCAGAATCACCAGTAAGATGTTTACCGGGCCGGGCATGCCGCCAAAGGTGGCGATGCTGACGTAAACCCAATTGATGCCGCTGCCAAACAGTCCAAAGCCCCAAGCGAAGCCGATTGCCGCAGCCTGCGCAGTGCGACGTTCCAGCAGCAACAGTTGCAGACCAAACAGCGAAATTATCGCCGCAGGCCAGAAATCGTAGGGGGAAAAGGAAAGGGTGCCAATGGCACCCGTAACTAACGCCAGCAGCAGGCGAACCCGCTGCTGCGAGTAAAGAGAGGCTAAAGCCATAAAGTTATTCGTCTTCCAGTTGCGGTTGTGGTGAGTCTTCCGGAATTTTTACATGCACCTGGATGATACGGCGGCTGTCAGCCATGGCGACTTTGAACTGATAGCCATCAATGACAATACTTTCGCCGCGAGCGGGAAGGTGGCCGAATCCCTGCATGACCAATCCGCCAATGGTATCGACTTCGTCATCGCTGAAATCGGTGCCAAAGACCTCATTAAAATCTTCAATTGGCGTTAAGGCGCGCATGGTATAGGTGTAACGATTGAGCTGGCGGATATCACGATCTTCTTCATCGTCATACTCATCTTCAATTTCGCCAACAATCAGCTCAAGAATATCTTCAATGGTCACCAGACCAGAGACGCCACCAAATTCGTCAATGACAATCGCCATGTGATAACGCTGCGAGCGGAACTCCTTCAGCATGCGATCGACGCGCTTGCTTTCAGGAACCACCACGGCGGTGCGCAGCACTTTTTCCATGCTGAACGGCTCAGACGCGCTGGCCATAAACGGCAGCAGGTCTTTGGCCATCAAAATGCCTTCGACGTGGTCTTTGTCTTCGCTGATCACCGGGAAACGTGAGTGGGCGGATTCAATAATCACCGCAAGGCACTCTTCCAGCGTTTGGTTGCGTTTCAGGGTGATCATTTGCGAGCGAGGGATCATGATGTCGCGCACGCGCTGTTCGGCAATGTCCAGCACCCCTTCGAGCATGTCGCGGGTGTCCTGATCAATCAGCTCTTTTTGCTCAGAATCGCGGATTAACCCCAGCAGTTCATCACGGTTTTTAGGTTCACCGTGAAACAGTTGGTTGATTAACAGGGAGAAAAATCCCTTTTTACTACTGGGTGCGTCGCTGTTTTGAGAATGGTCGTCGCTCATGGCGTTTTTATTTCGTTCTCTCTAATGAGGGATTGGGGCTGCTGGCATCCGCGCCAGCAGCGCAATAACCTGAACCAGCGGCTCAGGCGTCTTCTTTCTCCGAAATGTACGGATCAGGATAACCAAGAGCAAGCATTATCTCGGTCTCCAGCGCCTCCATCTCTTCGGCTTCTTCATCTTCGATATGGTCGTAACCCAGCAGATGCAGCGTACCGTGCACCACCATATGCGCCCAGTGGGCTTCAACGGTTTTGCCCTGTTCAGCAGCCTCTTGCTCGACAACCTGACGGCAAATAATCAGATCGCCGAGCAGTGGAAGTTCAATTCCCGGCGGTGCTTCAAACGGGAATGACAGCACGTTGGTCGGCTTATCTTTGCCGCGATAAGTCAGATTAAGCTCATTACTCTCGGCTTCATCCACCAGACGAATCGTGACTTCGCTTTCAGGTTGAAACGGCGTTACCGCCGCTTCCAGCCAGCGTTGAAAATCATTCTCCGCTGGCAGATGGTTTTCATCGGCGCAGGCCAGTTGTAAATCAAGAATCACCGCGCTCATGAACGCTCCTGCGGGCTTGTTTGGCTGGCAAGCTGAGCCGCGATAGCTTCGCGTTTGCGCTCTTCTGCCTGTTGATCACGGCGTTTCTGGTCGGCGGTTTCCCAGGCTTCATAAGCATTCACGATGCGCGCGACAACCGGATGACGCACCACGTCTTCGCTGTGGAAAAAGTTAAAGCTAATCTCATCGACTTCTGCCAGCACTTCAATGGCGTGGCGCAGGCCGGATTTGGTGCTGCGCGGCAAGTCAATCTGCGTGATATCGCCGGTAATGACCGCTTTGGAATTAAAACCGATACGCGTCAGGAACATCTTCATCTGTTCGATAGTGGTGTTCTGGCTCTCATCGAGAATCACAAAGGCGTCGTTCAGCGTGCGTCCACGCATGTAGGCCAGCGGAGCCACTTCAATCACGTTGCGCTCAATCAGTTTCTCTACGCGCTCAAAGCCGAGCATTTCGAACAGCGCGTCGTACAGCGGGCGCAGATAGGGATCGACCTTTTGGCTGAGATCGCCAGGCAGGAAGCCGAGTTTCTCACCCGCTTCAACCGCCGGACGCGTCAGCAGAATACGGCGAATCTCCTGACGCTCCAGCGCATCCACTGCGGCAGCGACCGCCAGATAGGTTTTACCGGTACCGGCCGGGCCGATACCAAAGGTAATGTCGTGCGAGAAGATATTGGCGATGTATTGCGCCTGGTTAGGCGTACGCGGTTTGATTACGCCACGCTTGGTTTTGATGTTCACCGCTTTGCCGAATTCCGGCACGCTCTCAGCGCTTTGTTCCAGAACGCCGCTCTCTTTGATTGCCAGGTGAATCTGGTCCGGTTCGATATCTTTGATCTGACCGCGCATTGGGGCGGTATCAACATACAGCGTGCGCAGGATATTGACGGCAGCGTCCACACAGAGCGAGCGGCCGGTAAGCGTGAATTGGTTGTCACGGCGTTTGATTTCAAGGCCCAAACGGCGCTCCAGCTGTTTCACATTGTCATCCATCGGACCGCACAAGCTCATCAGTCGTTGGTTATCTGCCGGTTCAAGGGCGATTTCACGCGTTTCGATATTCAAATGAATCCTTAAGGTCACTCAGGGCCAGTTGAAAAGGTGTGCCGGATGCCGAAGAGCAATCTCTCCACATCTTTATGAAATTATTTATGGCGCTGCGCACTGGCGCAAGCTTCAGAGTCGATATTTGGGCAGCACTTGTGGAAAGCAAGGGCCTGGGGATGAAACAGGCGACAGCGCTTTGTGCGCTATCGCTCAACGTTCGAGGTTTCAAGGCTGGAACAGTCCGACGCCGATGTCGTTCTCTTTGCGGGTACGCGCAATCACTGACGCCGGGCTTTCGGCCACACGGAGCGCCATTTGATCTTCGGTGCGCACCAGCACGCCGCGCAGGGAGCTGGCATAGACATCAACAATTTCGACATCAACAAACTTACCGATCATTTCAACCGGTGCTTCGAAGTTCACCACGCGGTTATTATCGGTGCGGCCGGTCAGTTCCATCACATTCTTACGCGAAATGCCTTCCACCAGCACGCGCTGCGTGGTGCCCAGCATGCGGCGGCTCCACGCCATCACCTGCTGATTGATGCGGTCCTGCAGGATGAAAAGACGCTGCTTTTTCTCCTCTTCTGTCACATCGTCGGGCAGATCGGCCGCCGGCGTGCCTGGGCGCATGGAGTAGATAAAGCTGAAGCTGACATCGAAATTCACTTCACCGACCAGCTTCATGGTCTGCTCAAAATCCTGCTGCGTTTCGCCGGGGAAACCGATGATGAAATCAGAGCTCAGCTGGATATCCGGACGTGCGGCTTTCAGCTTGCGGATAATCGCTTTGTACTCGAGTGCGGTGTGCGCGCGCTTCATCAGCGTCAGGATGCGATCTGATCCGCTCTGAACCGGCAGATGCAGGAAGCTCGCCAGCTCGGGCGTATCGCGGTAAACCTCGATGATGTCATCGGTAAATTCAATAGGATGGCTGGTGGTGAAGCGAATACGGTCAATGCCGTCGATCGCCGCCACTAAGCGCAGCAACTCAGCAAAGGTGCAGATATCGCCATCAAAGGTGGCGCCGCGATAGGCGTTGACGTTCTGGCCCAGCAGGTTGACTTCACGTACGCCCTGAGCGGCAAGCTGGGCGATTTCCAGCAGAATATCGTCGCTCGGACGGCTGACTTCCTCGCCGCGCGTGTAAGGCACCACGCAGAAAGTACAATATTTGTTGCAACCTTCCATGATCGACACAAAGGCGGTTGGGCCATCGGCGCGCGGTTCTGGCAGGCGATCAAACTTCTCAATTTCAGGGAAGCTGATGTCAACAACCGGGCTTTTACTGCCGCGCACGGTGTTAATCATCTCCGGCAGACGATGTAAGGTCTGCGGGCCAAAGACGATATCGACGTAACTGGCGCGCTGGCGCAGACGTTCACCTTCTTGTGAGGCCACGCAGCCACCCACGCCGATGATCAGATCGGGATTGCTCGCTTTCAGCTTTTTCCAACGGCCTAACAGAGCAAAAACCTTCTCCTGCGCCTTTTCACGGATGGAGCAGGTGTTGAGCAGCAGAACGTCCGCCTCTTCAGCTTCCTCGGTAAGGGTGTAGCCGTGCGTGCTGTTCAGCAGATCGGCCATCTTCGATGAATCGTATTCATTCATCTGACAGCCCCAGGTTTTGATGTGCAGTTTTTTGGTCATCGAACTAGCCATTGATTCAAGCGAAGTGCAGGGCGCGTATTGTAATGCTTCGACGCTGTTGTTACCAGGCTTCACGCATCTGCATCGCATCGCGCTGCTAATTTCCGGTACACTTTAGCTATCAACGTGATGCTGGAAGGTTTCACGGCAAAAAGAAGGATTAGAGTCGATGCAGGATTCACATTTTGATGTGGTGATCGTGGGCGGTGGCATGGTTGGTGCGGCGCTGGCGTGTGGCCTGGCGCAGCAGCAGTTTCGCGTAGCGGTCATTGAACGGGCGGAACCGGCAAGCTTTGATGCCGGCAGCGAGCCAGATGTGCGTATCTCCGCCATCGGTGCGTCGTCGGTTGCGCTGCTGCAGCAACTGGATGTCTGGCAGCGTGTGCAGGCGATGCGCTGTGCGCCCTATCGCCAGCTGGAAACCTGGGAGTGGCAAAACGCGCATGTGAAGTTTGATGCGGCGTCGCTTGGGTTGCCCGAGCTGGGCTTTATGGTGGAAAACAGCGTGCTGCAGCGTGCGCTGTGGGAAAAAATGCAGCAAGAGGGCATCACACTGATCTGCCCGGCGAGCTTGCAGGGTTTGCAGCCGCACAGCGCTGGCTGGCAGGTGCAACTCGATAACGGCCAAACGTTGGATGCGCGTTTAGTGGTCGGCGCAGATGGTGCTAACTCGCGTGTGCGTCAGTTAGCGGGTATTGGCGTGCGCGGCTGGAACTATGCGCAATCCTGCATGCTGATAAGCGTGGAGTGCGAGCAGGAGGCGGGCGATGCCACCTGGCAGCAGTTTACGCCGCAAGGGCCGCGCGCTTTCCTGCCGCTGTTTGATCGTCGTGCTTCGCTGGTGTGGTACGACGCGCCAGCACGAATTCGTCAGCTGCAAAGTTTGCCGCTCCCGCAACTGGAGAAAGAGATTTATGCTCACTTCCCGGCACGCGTTGGCCGTATTCAGGTCAAAACTGCGGCCTCTTTCCCGCTGGTGCGACGTCATGCAACACGTTATGTGATGCCGGGATTGGCGCTGGTGGGGGATGCGGCGCACACCATCAATCCGCTGGCCGGACAGGGCGTTAATTTGGGCTATCGGGATGTGAATGCGTTGATCACGACGCTGGTCGAGGCGCGCAACCAGGCGGAGCTCTGGTCATCGGATGCTGTGCTGCAGCGTTATCATCGTCAGCGTTACAAAGATAATTTACTGATGCAGGGCGGTATGGATCTGTTCTACTTCGCGTTTAGCAATAAACTGCCGCCGCTGCGTTTTGCGCGAAACTTGGCGCTGATTGCGGCGGAGAATGCCGGAGAGTTGAAACGTAAGGTGCTGCGTTACGCATTAGGTTTGTGATTGTATGGAGCGCATTGATGCGCTCTTGGTTAAAAGTTTGCTCGCCACTTTGCCAAACGCAGAAAACAATAAAGCCCGCATAAGCGGGCTTTATTGTGCAATTTGGCTGGGGTGCAGGGATTCGAACCCCGGAATGCTGGTATCAGAAACCAGTGCCTTACCGCTTGGCGACACCCCAATAGGTGTTTGATCAAATTGTCTTTTTATGGCTGGGGTGCAGGGATTCGAACCCCGGAATGCTGGTATCAGAAACCAGAGCCTTACCGCTTGGCGACACCCCAATAATTTGGTGGCTACGACGGGATTTGAACCTGTGACCCCATCATTATGAGTGATGTGCTCTAACCAGCTGAGCTACGTAGCCTTTGTACTGCTTACTGCGTCCGACGATGGCTGGGATACCTGGATTCGAACCAGGGAATGCCGGTATCAAAAACCGGTGCCTTACCGCTTGGCGATATCCCATTCGTCGACTTTGTATCCACAACATAATCCGGATTGGCTGGGGTACCAGGATTCGAACCTGGGAATGCTGGTATCAAAAACCAGTGCCTTACCGCTTGGCGATACCCCATCCGGCTGCCGAAGACTGAAATGGTGCGGGAGGCGAGACTTGAACTCGCACACCTTGCGGCGCTAGAACCTAAATCTAGTGCGTCTACCAATTTCGCCACTCCCGCAAAAAGATGGTGGCTACGACGGGATTTGAACCTGTGACCCCATCATTATGAGTGATGTGCTCTAACCAGCTGAGCTACGTAGCCATCTTTTTCGCGTAACCTTCATCGGCGTTGCGGGGCGCATTATGCGTATTGAGTCTTGTAGCGTCAACAATTTTTTTGCCGTTTTTCGCCTTAAAACGCCTGTTTGTCTGGCTTGTAACCAGGCTGGTGATTTATTCGGCTAATTTCACAGGCTGTACGATAGATTGCATAAAAAAGGGGCTCGAATGAGCCCCATATCTTGTTGAGTAAAAACCTTATTTATACGCGGACTGATGCACACCAACGGCACGACCAGAAGGGTCATCCATGGATTTAAAGGCTTCATCCCACTCGATCGCTTTAGCCGAAGAACAGGCCACCGACGGACCGCCTGGCACACACTCTGCGGCGCTGGCGATTGGGAACAATTCCTCAAAGATTTCGCGATACAGGTACGCTTCTTTCGAGTTCGGCGTGTTGTACGGGAAGCGGAAGTGCGCAGTCGACAGCTGTTGGTCGGTGATTTGCTTCGCCGCCACTTCTTTCAGCGTATCGATCCAGCTGTAGCCCACACCATCAGAGAACTGCTCTTTCTGACGCCACGCCACGCTCTCCGGCAGGTAAGAAGAGAAACATTCGCGTAGGATGTGTTTTTCCATCTTGCCGTTGCTGCCGCACAGTTTGTCTGCCGGGTTGATGCGCATCGCCACGTCGAGGAATTTCTTGTCGAGGAACGGCACACGCGCTTCCACGCCCCAGGCGGACATCGCTTTGTTGGCGCGAGCACAGTCAAACATGTGCAGAGCCAGCAGTTTACGTACGTTCTCTTCGTGGAATTCTTTGGCGTTTGGCGCCTTATGGAAATAGAGGTAGCCGCCAAAGACTTCATCCGCACCTTCACCGGACAACACCATTTTGATGCCCATCGCTTTGATCTTACGCGACATTAAATACATCGGCGTAGAGGCGCGAATGGTGGTCACATCATAGGTTTCGATGTGGTAAATCACGTCACGGATCGCATCCAAGCCTTCCTGCACGGTGAAATGGATTTCGTGGTGCACGGTACCGAGGTGTTCTGCGACTGATTTCGCTGCTTTCAGGTCTGGAGAACCTTCCAGGCCAACCGCGAAGGAGTGCAGCTGCGGCCACCATGCATCGCTCTTATCCGCATCTTCAACACGTTTCGCAGCAAAGCGTTTGGTCACGGCAGAGATGATGGATGAGTCCAGGCCGCCAGACAGCAGAACGCCGTAAGGCACGTCAGACATCAGGTGACTTTTTACTGACTCTTCCAGCGCATGTTTCAGCTCGGCGGCATCCGTGGTGTTGTGCTCAACAGCGGAATATTCCATCCAGTCACGCTGCCAGTAACGACGGATTTCACCATCGGCGCTCGACATGTAGCTTCCCGGCGGGAACTCTTTGATGCTGCGGCACACCGGCACCAGCGCTTTCATCTCGGAAGCGACATACAGGTTGCCGTGCTCGTCGTTGCCCATATACAGCGGGATAATGCCGATATGGTCGCGACCAATCAGATATTGTTGCTTCACGCTGTCCCACAGAATGAAGGCGAACATGCCTTGCAGCTCGTCGAGGAAATCGACGCCTTTTTCCTGATACAGCGCGAGGATCACTTCACAGTCAGAACCGGTCTGGAAAGCGTAACGATCGCTCAACTCAGCACGCAGCGCCTGATGGTTGTAAATTTCGCCGTTAACAGCCAGTACGTGGGTGTGGTCAGCGTTATACAGCGGCTGTGCGCCGTTGTTAACGTCAACAATCGACAGACGCTCATGCACCAGAATGGCTTTATCATCCGCATAAACACCTGACCAATCCGGGCCGCGGTGACGCATCAGACGAGAAGATTCCAGCGCTTTCTTGCGCAGCTCAATAGGATCGCTTTTCAGATCCAGCACACCAAAAATTGAACACATAACTGACTCCTGATCTCACCTTGTGGCGAAGTTATTTCTACGTTTGTCCGGCAGCCTTGGCTGCGTGATGTATAAGAAAATGCGCTAAATGGCGGTGTTAGTGCAAGCATAATTGCGATTCTTTGATAAAAAGAATGTTGATGGGCAAATAATATTGAATATTATTCAATTGATAAGCGTTTATTTTAGATGTCATCTAATAAAACTGCATTATCGTTCGTTTTGTAGGCATAAGGCGAGCGGTAAAGAAAGGCATAACCACAGAAAAAACAAAAGCCCTGCATAAGCAGGGCCATAAGAAGAGGTAATGGCTGGAATCAGAACAGGTCGATATCGGCGACCGATGGGTAAATCCAATCCGGGCGGAAAGGCATCGCATCAATATCACTCAGTGTGGAAACGCCAGACAGCACCAGAATGGTTTCCAGACCCGCCTGGAAGCCTGCCAGAATGTCTGTCCGCAGGTTATCGCCCACAATGACCGTCTCTTCCGAATGCGCATGCATTTTGTTTAACGCTGCGCGCATGATGTACGGACTCGGTTTTCCGACGTAAAACGGTTTACGGCCGGAGATGGTTTCGATACCGGCGCAGAGTGCTCCGCAGGCAGGAACAAAGCCGCGTGCATGTGTATCGGGATTAGTGGCGATAAAGCGGGCGCCATTGGCCACGAAGAAAGCGGCTTTGTGCATCATTTCCCAATTGAAGGAGCGGGTTTCGCCGACGATAACGAAATCTGGATTAACGTCAGTGATGGTGAAGCCAGCTTTATACAGCTCATGAATCAGCGCACCTTCGCCAATTACGTAGGCTTTTTTCCCTTCCTGACGGCGCAGGAAATCGGCGGTGGCCATCGCCGAGGTGTAAAACACCGAATCTGGTACGTCAATGCCGGCGTTGGCAAAGCGGTTCGCCAGATCCGGCGCGGTTTGCGAAGGATAGTTGGTCAACACCACCAACGGCATATCCTTCGCCAGAATGCGCTGCAGAAATTCTTTCGCGCCGGGAACGGCGGTATTGTCATGCATCAACACGCCGTCGATGTCACAGATTACGCTTTTAATCGTCATAGATTGCATCCGGTCGGGCCTGCTTGACAGCAGGCTGGTGATTACTCTTCCAGCAGATGTTGCAGCAAAATGCCATTCAGCATTGCGCGTTTTGCCAACGCAAAGGCGCCAATCGCCGAGCGATGATCGAGCTCGGAACGCACCACCGGCAGATTTTTACGGAAGGCAGGCAGCGTCTGCGTATTGATACACCCTTCAATGGCAGGAAACAGTACTTTATCGGCTTCAGTGATTTCACCGGCCAACACCACTTTTTGCGGATTGAACAGGTTGATGGCGATAGCAATCGCCTTGCCTAAATAGCGGCCGACATATTCAATCACTTCGCACGCCAGCGCGTCGCCATGATTAGCGGCGCGGCAAATCTGCGGCATCAGGCAATCATTCAACGTTAATGAACTGGGATAGCCTTGATTCAGCAAGTGACGCACGCGGTTTTCAATCGCGCCGTTAGCCGCAATGGTTTCCAGGCAGCCAAAGTTACCGCAGTGGCAGCGTTCACCCAGCGGATCAACCTGAATATGGCCAATCTCGCCCACGTTGCCGTTACTGCCGAGGAAAATGTGGCCGTTGGCGATGATTCCGGCACCGGTGCCGCGATGCAAACGCACCAGAATGGAGTCTGCGCAATCGCGACTTGCACCGAAGTAGTGCTCGGCCAGCGCCAGGCTACGGATGTCATGACCAACAAAGCTGGTGACGTTGAAGCGTTTTTTCAGGCTGGAAACCAGCGGCCAATGACTTACCGCGATGTGCGGCATGTAGCGAATGATGCCGTTAATGGGATCGACCAATCCGGGCAGAATCACCGAGATAGCAATCAGTTCATGAATCTTACGCTGATGCGCGGCCATAAAGGCGCTGATGGCATTGAACAGCGCGTTCTCCAGCGTTTCCTGCGTGCGCTCGGGCAGCGGATAATCTTCCTGCGCCAGCGATTTCCCGCTCAGATCAAACAGCGTCAACGTCGCGTCATTACGCCCTAAGCGCACGCCGATAGTATGAAAATGACGGGTTTCAGTAATGATGGAGATCGCGCGACGCCCACCGGTGGAGGCTTGTTGCTCCACCTCTTTGATAAGGCCGCGCTCAATGAGCTGGCGGGTAATTTTGGTGACACTGGCGGGCGCAAGCTGACTGTGTTCGGCAATCTGAATGCGCGAAATTGGCCCCTGCTGATCGATTAGCCGATAAACGGCTGCACTATTGAGTTGTTTAACAAGATCAACATTTCCTATTTGAGACTGGCCGCCAGTGGTCATTCAATGCTTACTCGCTGAGGACGTTGTCTCCGTTGACGAACGTCTTAGTGATTTGATAATCGCGGGTAAAGACAGTCAGGTTGGCGACTTTTCCTGCTTCGACCGTGCCTAACTGCTTCTCCACACCCATCGCCTGCGCTGGATAGAGCGTCGCCATACGCAGCGCTTCATCAAGAGCGATACCGCAATGTTCAACGCTGTTCTGCACCGCTTCAATCATGGTCAAGGCAGAACCGCTGAGCGTACCGTTCTCGTCAACGCACAGGCCATCGCGATAGTATATTGTTTTGCCTGCAAAAATAAATTGATCAATCGATGCGCCCGCCGGTGCTGTGGCATCCGTCACTAACACCAGCTTGTCGCCTTTAATGCGTTTTGCATTGCGCACATTAGCGTAATGGACATGTAAACCATCCGCAATGATGCCGCAGTATACATCAGGCGAATCAAACAGCGCACCGATCAGACCTGGCTCACGTCCAGCGAAGGTTGGCATGGCATTGTAGAGATGCGTAGCAAAGCTGACGCCCGCGCTGAAGCCAGTTTTTGCTTCTTCATAGGTCGCGTTGGAGTGACCCGCTGACACGATGATGCCGGCATCACGCAGCTGACGAATCACCTCGCTGCCCGTATTTTCAGGTGCCAGCGTGACTTTAGTGATGACGTCGGCATTGGCGCAGAGGAAATCCACCAGCTCGGCATCCGGCAGGCGAATTAATTCAGGATTGTGCGTACCTTTTTTAGCTTTATTCAGCCACGGACCTTCCAGATGCAGGCCGATTGCCTGATTCTGATGCTTAGCCAGGTAGGCGCGCATGGTTTCGACTGCGCGTCTCATCAGCGCATCGGTGCTGGTAATCAGTGTTGGCAAATAGCTGGTGCAGCCTGATTTCTCGTTGGCGCGTTGCATGATCTCCAGCGTCTCAACGCTTAATGCATTGATGTCATCATTGAACTGCACGCCGCCGCAGCCGTTAAGCTGCAAATCAATAAAACCAGGAGCGATAAACGCACCAGCCACATCCTGCTGTGCAATTGCCGCGTCCAGGGCATCACGCGGACACACGCGCTCAATCAGGCCATCTGCAATCACAACTGCATGATTGTCCAGAATTTCATGACCAGTAAAAATCCGGCCGTTCACTAATGCGTACATCGTTTCTCTCTCCCGGCTAAGCCTGCTGCCTGAAAGCAGCAGGTTTTGTTACAACGTGTTTTCACACACCTTTCATATTTTCCGCTTCCATTTCGCGGAAATATTTCACGGTTTTCACTTTCAGTTCCATGGTGGCTGGCTCGTCACATACCACGACAGATTTGGCATGCAGCTGCAGGCAGCTAATGGTCCACATGTGGTTGACGTTACCTTCAACCGCAGCCTGCAGCGCTTGCGCTTTCAGGTGGCCGGTAACCAGAATCATCACTTCTTCAGCATCCAGCAGCGTACCGACACCAACCGTCAGGGCGTATTTCGGCACCTGATCCACATCACCATTAAAGAAGCGTGAGTTTGCAATGCGCGTATCGTGCGTCAGGGTTTTGATGCGGGTACGTGAGGAGAGGGAAGAAGCCGGTTCGTTAAAGGCGATGTGACCATCGTTGCCCACGCCGCCCATAAACAGGTTAATTTTGCCGTAAGCGCGGATCTTCTCTTCGTATTGGCGACATTCTGCGTCAATATCTTCGGCATTACCATTCAGAAGATTGATATTTTGCTGTTGAATATCAACATGATCGAAAAAGTTACGGTACATGAAACTGTGGTAACTTTCCGGATGCTCTTTTGGCAGGCCAACGTACTCATCCATGTTGAAGGTGACGACGTGCTTGAAACTAACCTGGCCCGCTTTGTGCATATCGATCAGGTGCTTGTAAGCTTCCAGCGGTGTTCCACCGGTTGGCAGACCCAGCACGAAGGGACGCTCTGCGCTAGGCTTAAACGCATTAATGCGGTTAACAATGTGGCGTGCAGCCCATTTACCCACTTGGGTCGGTGTGGCCAAAGGGATCAGTCTCATGTCTTCACCTCAATTAAGATTGGAAATGTGGAGTTGCCGTTTCTCTGACAGTTTTTGCCCTTAAGCGTAATGCGTTTAAGCGTAGCCACCAGGGATAAGTGCGACTCGATATTTTTTATCATAAAATAAGTTTGTGGTGCTGGCTAGCATTTCGCATTATCAAACCACCATTTTGGTGATTAAAGTCACAGTTGTAGTGGTTTTAATTTGCGAGGCGAATTAATTTATCTTTACACTGCGCCTCGTGGTGAAAAGTGTCATCAAGGTACCGGGCGACGGGATAATAAAATCAACCTGCGCCACGGCAAAACGCCAGTCTCATAGGGGGAGAATAAGGTGAGTATTTTAGGATATCTGCAAAAGGTCGGCCGCGCGCTTATGGTGCCGGTAGCGACTCTGCCGGCAGCGGCAATCTTGATGGGCGTTGGATACTGGATTGATCCAGATAGCTGGGGCGCAGGCAATGCGCTGGCAGCACTGTTGATCAAATCCGGTTCGGCAATCATCGACAATATGCCAGTGCTGTTTGCCATTGGTGTGGCATACGGTATGTCAAAAGATAAAGACGGCGCTGCAGCGTTAACCGGTTTTGTCGGCTTTCTTGTTGTGACCACACTCTGTTCTCCGGCAGCGGTGGCAATGATTCAGAAGATGCCGGTGGAGCAAGTTCCCGCTGCCTTCGGTAAAATTAATAACCAGTTTGTTGGCATTCTTGTCGGGATTCTTTCTGCTGAAGTCTATAACCGCTTTAGTCATGTTGAACTGCCAAAAGCGTTGTCCTTCTTTAGCGGTCGCCGTCTGGTGCCGATCCTTGTATCGTTCCTGATGATCCTGGTTGCGTTCATTCTGATGTATATCTGGCCGATCATTTTCGGTGGACTGGTAAGTTTTGGTGAGCATATTCAGAAGCTGGGTTCCGTCGGTGCGGGCATCTACGCCTTCTTTAACCGTCTGCTGATTCCTGTTGGCTTACACCACGCATTGAACTCGGTATTCTGGTTCGATGTTGCCGGTATCAACGATATTCCTAAATTCCTTGGCGGCGCGCAGTCTATCGCTGAAGGTACAGGTATCCCAGGCATCACCGGTCGTTATCAGGCGGGCTTCTTCCCAATCATGATGTTTGGTCTTCCAGGTGCAGCGCTGGCAATTTACCACTGCGCACGCCCGGAAAACCGCGCTAAAGTCGGCGGCATTATGCTGGCGGCGGCCTTTGCCGCCTTCTTTACGGGTATCACTGAACCGCTGGAATTCTCCTTTATGTTCGTGGCGCCGGTGCTGTATGTGATTCACGCGGCACTGACCGGTCTTTCAGTTTTCATCGCCGCGAGCATGCAGTGGATTGCCGGTTTCGGCTTCAGTGCGGGTCTGGTGGATATGGTGCTGTCAACGCGTAACCCGCTGGCGGTGCACTGGTGGATGCTGATCCCACAAGGTCTGGTGTTCTTCGTTATCTACTACGTGGTATTCCGCTTCACCATCCAGAAATTCAACCTGATGACGCCGGGCCGCGAACTCTCTGCGGGCGATGAAACCGATGGTTATGACGTCAATGTCGATAACAGCGGCAACGGTGAAAGCCAAACTGAATCTCTGGCGCGTCGTTATATTGCGGCGGTGGGTGGCTCAGAAAACCTGACCAACATCGATGCCTGTATCACACGTCTACGTCTGAACGTTAAAGATTCCGCGCAGGTTAATGAAGGTGTCGCTAAACGTCTCGGTGCTTCAGGTGTGATTCGTCTGAACAAGCAGAGCGTACAGGTTATTGTCGGTACGCAGGCGGAAAGCATTGCAACAGCAATGAAAACCGTACTGAGCAAAGGTCCAGTTGCGGCATCTGCCGCGGCGTCAACGGCTGCTCCTGCTGCTGCAGTAAAACCGCAGGCGGTGCTGAACAGCGAAAAAGCCGTGATTGCTACGCTGCTGGCGCCAGTAACCGGTGACATCGTTGCGCTGGAAAATGTGCCTGACGAAGCATTCGCCAGCAAGGCAGTCGGTGATGGTCTGGCCATCAAGCCAACCGGCAAAACCGTGGTTGCGCCAACCGGCGGAACCGTGGTGAAGATCTTCAATACCAACCATGCGTTCTGCCTTGAGGCGGAAAACGGCGTCGAGATCGTGGTACATATGGGGCTGGATACAGTAGCGCTGGAAGGCAAAGGCTTCACGCGTCTGGTTGAAGAGGGCGCAACGGTCACTGCAGGTCAGCCAATCCTGGAAATGGATCTGGACTTCCTCAATGCCAACGCCCGCTCGATGATCAGTCCGGTTGTTGTCAGCAATAGCGATGATTTCGCTGGTCTGAATTTACTGGCAACCGGTTCAGTGGTTGCAGGCGAAACCCCGCTGTACGAGGTTAAAGGCTAAGTCCTTGTGATTGAGCCAGAAGGCAGGAAGCGATTCCTGCCTTTTTTGTTTTAAAACGACCAACAAACGGTTGTTTCCCTCCTGCGCTTTGTGGATCATACTCCGTTACTTCGTGGTACAAATCACCCGTTATAGTTTTTGAGGATTTTGAGATGAGTGAGGCTGAAGCCCGCCCAACGAACTTTATTCGTCAGATCATCGACGAAGATTTGGCGAGCGGTAAGCACAACAGTGTGCATACCCGTTTCCCGCCTGAGCCCAATGGTTATCTGCATATTGGCCATGCGAAATCTATCTGCCTGAACTTTGGTATCGCGCAAGACTATCAAGGTCAGTGCAATCTGCGTTTCGACGACACTAACCCAGTTAAAGAAGATCTGGAGTTTGTCGAATCCATTAAGCGTGACGTGCAATGGCTGGGCTTTGAGTGGAGCGGCAACATTCGTTACTCCTCAGACTACTTTGACCAACTGTTCAACTATGCGGTTGAGCTGATCAACAAAGGTCTGGCTTACGTTGATGAACTTTCGGCGGATGAGATCCGTGAGTATCGCGGTTCACTGACGGCGCCGGGTAAAAACAGCCCATACCGCGATCGCAGCGTGGAAGAAAACCTGGCGCTGTTCCAGAAGATGCGCGATGGCGGTTTCGAAGAGGGCAAAGCCTGTTTGCGTGCCAAAATCGACATGGCGTCCAGCTTTATCGTGATGCGCGATCCGGTACTGTACCGCATTAAGTTTGCCGATCACCATCAGACCGGCAGCAAGTGGTGCATCTACCCGATGTACGACTTCACTCATTGCATTTCGGATGCGATCGAAGGCATTACGCACTCTCTCTGCACGTTGGAGTTCCAGGATAACCGTCGTCTGTATGATTGGGTGCTGGATAACATCACCATTCCGGTTCATCCGCGTCAGTACGAGTTCTCACGCCTAAATCTGGAATATGCGGTGATGTCGAAGCGTAAACTGACTCAGCTGGTGAGCGAGAAGGTGGTAGAAGGCTGGGACGATCCGCGCATGCTAACCGTTTCGGGTCTACGTCGTCGTGGTTATAGCGCCGCTTCTATCCGTGAGTTCTGCCGCCGTATTGGTGTGACCAAACAGGACAATATCGTGGAGATGGCTTCACTGGAATCGTGCATTCGTGACGATCTCAATGAAAACGCACCGCGTGCGATGGCGGTAATGGATCCGTTGAAAGTGGTGATCGAGAACCTGCCTGCAGGTCACGATGAGATCATCACTATGCCGAATCATCCGAACAAACCGGAGATGGGCACGCGTGAAGTGCCATTCAGCCGTGAAGTGTGGATCGATCGCGCTGACTTCCGTGAAGAAGCCAACAAGCAGTACAAGCGTTTGGTGCTGGGTAAAGAAGTGCGTCTGCGTAATGCTTACGTGATCCGTGCCGAACGTGTGGCGAAGGATGCTGAAGGCAATATTACCTGCATCTATTGTACTTGCGACGTTGATACGCTGAGCAAAGATCCGGCCGATGGCCGTAAAGTGAAAGGCGTTATCCATTGGGTTTCTGCAATCCACGCGCTGCCAGCGGAATTCCGCCTGTACGATCGTCTGTTCAGTGTGCCAAATCCGGGCACGGCTGAGGATTTCCTCACCACCATCAACCCAAACTCACTGGAAATCAAACAGGGCTTCGTTGAGCCTGGTTTACGTGCTGCCGATTCGATGGCACCGTACCAGTTCGAACGTGAAGGCTATTTCTGTGCTGATAGCGTCTATTCACAGCCCTCCAGGCTGGTGTTTAACCGCACCGTAGGTTTGCGTGATACCTGGGCAAAAATCGGCGATTAATAGTTTTAGTCGCGAGGACGATAAGATCATGAAAGGGCGAGCAATCGCCCTTTTTTATTATCTCAATTTGGCCAGATACGACCTTTTATGCTGCACGCCTCAATCCGCCTTTAATTCCCTATTTGCGACTATTCTGACTTTAGAAAAATTAACCCATTTGGCAGTGTGAAAAACTTTTTTTCAGGTAGGCTATGCGCTCTCAGACGTTGCTCTGCGGCTTATCTAAGGAAAAAAAATGACAACTCTCGCCCAGGAAGCCAGGCATAGCGTGGTGGTTTTACATCAGCTTATTGAACGTATTTTCAATCAGGCGGAAGGCAGCGACGACAGCATTGATCTGTTTTTGTCGCACTTTCATCCCGAGTTCAAAATGGTCACGCCGCAAGGCAAACGATTGGACCTCAATGAAATGGAAGTGCTGTTTCGCCAGTTGCAGGGGCAGCGTGAAGGCATGCGCATTGCCACCAGTGAGCACGCCATCATCTCGCAGCAAAGCGAGGAAGTGACGATTCAGTATCGTGAATTACAGATGATGAACGGCATCAATCAGAGCCGCATTTCACTGGCGGTATTGGATTGCAGCACCGCCATTCCGCGCTGGCGCTACCTGCAGGAAACGCTTGTCGCCTGATTACAGGCATAAAAAAACCGGCTCAAGCGCCGGTTTTTTTTATACTGCATAGCACACTCAATTACTTATCGTGGAGCGTATCGTCTTCGCGGCAGTCTCCCAGAGCACAATGACCGTACAGGTACAGGCTGTGGTTGCTGAGCTTAATGCCGTGGCGAGTGGCAATTTCACGCTGACGCGTTTCGATTGATTCATCGCTGAATTCTATAACTTTGCCACAATCCAGGCAGATCAAGTGATCGTGGTGATGCTGCTGAGTCAGTTCGAAGACAGATTTGCCGCCTTCAAAGTTGTGACGGGTTACGATGCCCGCGTCGTCAAACTGGTTAAGAACGCGATACACCGTTGCCAGACCAATCTCTTCGCCCATATCAATCAGGCGCTTATACAAATCTTCCGCACTGACGTGATGGGACTCTGGGCCGGGTCCCTGAAGCACTTCCAGAATTTTCAGTCTGGGTAGCGTGACTTTCAGGCCAGCCTTCTTCAATGCGGAGTTGTTGTCAGTCATGCGGATATTGTCCTGTTACTTTGCTAGTCACTTGCGGCGCAGGGGCCTTGAATGTTTAGGTCAACGCGCATTCTCATTTGCGTCTCATTATAGAACTCAAGCAGTGAAATGAAAACCAAGGCAACGTCCTTAATCACCAAAGGTTGTAAGGATATCGTCACTAACGTCTTCAAGACGCTTGGGTTTTGGATTCCATTTCACTCAGCCTCATTCTACTGCCAGAGGAATAAGCGGATGACCATTGCGGGTATTCTACAGATTTGCGGGGAAAAGTTAAAAAACCGTAGCTATTATTTTTATAGGAAATTCCGTTACCCGATGTGAGGCAGTGCGCACATCGGGCAGAGCAGGGAATTAAGCTTCAATAATCTCTTTCAGCTGCAGCTCATCAAAGATCTGCTTCACCCACTTCTCAACGCGTTCGTTGGTCAATTCCGGCTGACGGTCTTCGTCAATGGCCAAACCAAGGAAGTTTTTGTCATCGGCCAGGCCTTTAGAGGCTTCGAAGTGATAGCCTTCGGTTGGCCAGTGACCGACGATCACCGCACCATTCGGCTCAATGATGTCACGGATAGTGCCCATCGCATCACAGAAGTACTCGGCGTAATCTTCCTGATCGCCACAACCAAACAGCGCTACCAGCTTACCATTGAAATCAATCTCTTCCAGCGTCGGGAAGAAATCGTCCCAGTCACACTGCGCTTCGCCGTAATACCAGGTTGGGATACCCAGCAGCAGGATGTCGAACGCTTCGAGATCTTCTTTGGTGCTCTTAGCAATGTCATGCACTTCGGCGACATCTTTACCCAGTTGTTTCTGGATCATCTTTGCAATGTTTTCAGTGTTGCCGGTATCGCTGCCGAAGAAAATGCCTACGATTGCCATGGGTTAGGTAACCTCTTAAATCCTGATTGTGAAAGTAAGTCAGTTGACTGCACAGTTATGCGAATAATAGCAGACCGGTAAAAAGTGCGGAACGTATAAAGCCGTGACTTTGTGTTCCAGCGTGCGGTCTTCGCGCGTTACGACAGTTTGAGCTGTGCCAGCAGCATTTGTTCAATCAATTCGCTGCGACTGATGTTTTGCTGATCGGCCAGCGTGCTGAGGGCGTCAACCGCCTCGCTCGACATCTTCAGCTCAACACGACGCAGCCCACGCACTTTATCGCGCTTGAGCTGATTGCGTTTGTTGATGCGTAACTGTTCATCACGCGTCAGCGGGCTGGTTTTCGGGCGACCAGGACGCCGCTCGTCTGCGAAGAGATCAAGCGTAGTGCGGTCTGTCTGTTCTTTTGCCATGGTTTGTAAAACTGAGTGGGCGCGAACGGCGGAAAGGCGCTGCGCGATTAAAACATTATCGGCCCGACCACGGCGAAAAAATATCCGTGGCAAATTTTTAGCGCGACATCATACTCCAGCGCCTTCCCTGACGCCAACCCTAAAGCGCAAGCGGCAAGCTTTTGCTTTTACAGGTTAAAAAAACGCCGAACGGCGCGTAACACCGCATCGGGTTTCTCGGCGTGCACCCAGTGTCCAGCACCGCTGATCACATGTGCATGTGCCTGCGGGAACTGACGCAGCAGCGCATCGCGATGCTGATTATCCAGATAAGGCGAGTCGCCGCCGCGGATAAACAGCGCCGGATGCGGCCACGCAGGAATCTCTTCCCAGCCGGAAATAGTGCTGTAATTATCCCACAGCACCGGCACATTAAAGCGCCATTCGCCCTCTGCGAAAGATTTGAGGATGAACTGGATCACGCCTTCTTCATCAATATGCTGACGCATTACTTCAGCGGCTTCGCTGCGGCGCGTGACGCCCGCGGCGCTCACGGCCCGAATAGCGGCAAAAATTTCGTCATGGCGGCGCGTTTGGTAATCAACGGGCGCGATATCGATCATCACCATTTTATCGATACGTTCCGGCGCGATGGCACTCAGTGCCATGGCGATTTTGCCGCCCATTGAGTGGCCAATCACACCCGCGCGATCGATATGGTGCGCATCCAGCGTTTCGACAATGTCCTGCGCCATCACGTGATAATTCATCTCATCACTACGCGCCGACAAGCCGTGATTGCGCACGTCAACTTGCAGCGTCGGACGTGCATCACGCACCCCACGCGCCAGCACGCCAAGGTTATCAAGGCTGCCAAAAAGACCATGGATCAACAGGATCGGCGTGGCATTGGGGGCAGATTGTTCAGTTTGCAGACGGGCGTTCAAAATCATGGCTAAAGTTCTTACGGTTGTGACCTTGGCTTAGGTTATCATGGATTCACCTGTCCAGCAGTCAGGCCGGTGGGCATTAGGGCATATTCCGACTTTTGCCCGTAAACGTTGCCAACGCTATCGGCTGCCACGGATTTAACTTTATAATCCTTATGTTAGAGCCCGCTCACGTTTTGCACGACTGGATTTTGCTAAGGACGTTGCAAGAATGCGTGGTTCTGTCATTTGCCAGAATCGTACGGAAAAAGATGAAAACGATTGAAGTTGACGAAGAACTCTACCGTTATATTGCCAGCCACACGCAGCACATTGGTGAAAGCGCCTCAGATATTTTGCGCCGCATGTTGAAGTTCACCGCCGGACAGAGCGCACCCGCTGCGCCCGCCGCTGGTGCATCAATGAAAGAAGCGCAACCTGCCAGCCGTGAAGCGCGTCCTCAGGATCGCGTCCGTGCGGTACGTGAGCTGCTACTTTCCGATGAATATGCCGAGCAGAATAAGGCGGTTAACCGCTTCATGTTGGTACTGTCAACGCTCTATCGTCTTGATCCGGCTGCGTTTGCTGAAGCTACTGCCTCGCTGCAGGGCCGTACCCGCGTCTACTTTGCGGGCGACGAGCACACGCTGCTGCAAAATGGCACCCATACCAAGCCGAAGCACGTTCCCGGCACACCGTACTGGGTGATCACGAACACCAATACAGGTCGCAAATGCAGCATGGTGGAACACATCATGCTGGCTATGCAGTTCCCACAGGAACTGACAGAGAAAGTTCGCGGCACCATTTAACTGAAGCGTCAGGGAGAAGCGCCAATGGCCAATCACCCCCGTGCCGGGCAGCCTGCCCAGCAGAGCGATTTAATTAACGTTGCACAATTAACCTCGCAGTATTATGTCCTGAAGCCCGATGTGGCGAATCCGGATCATGCGGTGAAATTTGGCACTTCAGGCCACCGCGGTAGCGCGGGACGCCAAAGCTTCAATGAACAGCATATTTTGGCGATCGCGCAGGCGATTGCTGAAGAGCGTAAAAAGAATGGCATTACCGGTCCGTGCTACGTCGGTAAAGACACGCATGCGCTGTCTGAGCCAGCCATTCTGTCGGTGCTGGAAGTGCTGGCCGCTAACGGCGTGGACGTGATTGTTCAGCAGGACAATGGCTACACACCAACGCCTGCAATCTCGAACGCGATTCTTGAGCACAACAAACGCGGCGGCGCGCAGGCGGACGGCATCGTTATCACGCCTTCGCATAACCCACCGGAAGATGGCGGTATCAAATACAATCCGCCAAACGGTGGCCCGGCTGATACCAACGTTACCAAAGTGGTGGAAGATCGCGCTAACCAGCTGATCAAAGGCGAGCTGAAAGACGTGAAACGTCTGCCGCTGGATCAGGCATGGGCGAGCGGCCACATCGTTGAGCAGGATCTGATCCAGCCATACGTTGAAGGTCTGGCTCAGGTGATTGACTTCGCCGCCATTCAGAACGCCGGCCTGAAAATTGGCGTCGATCCGTTAGGCGGTTCCGGTATTGCTTACTGGCAGCGCATTGCTGAGCACTACAAACTGGATCTGACCATCGTGAACGATGCGATCGATCAGACTTTCCGCTTCATGCATCTGGATAAAGATGGCGTGGTGCGTATGGACTGCTCATCCGAGTGCGCGATGGCCGGTTTGCTGGCGTACAAAGACAAATTCGACCTGGCCTTTGGTAACGATCCTGATTACGACCGTCACGGCATCGTCACGCCTGCGGGTCTGATGAATCCGAACCACTATCTGGCGGTGGCGATCAACTACCTGTTCCAGCATCGCCCGCAGTGGGGCAAAGACGTTGCTGTAGGGAAAACCCTGGTTTCCAGCGCGATGATCGACCGCGTGGTCAACGACATTGGACGTAAGCTGGTGGAGGTGCCGGTTGGTTTCAAATGGTTCGTTGATGGTTTGTTCGATGGCAGCTTCGGTTTCGGCGGTGAAGAGAGCGCGGGCGCATCCTTCCTGCGTTTCGATGGCTCAGCCTGGTCAACCGATAAAGACGGCATCATTCTGTGCCTGCTGGCTGCTGAAATCACGGCGTTAACTGGCAAGAACCCGCAGCAGCACTATGACGAGCTGGCCGAACGCTTTGGTGCGCCAAGCTATAACCGTCTGCAGGCTCCGGCGACTTCTGCACAGAAAGCCGCGCTGTCTAAGCTGTCACCCGAAATGGTGAGCGCAGATACGCTGGCGGGTGATCCGATCACCGCACGCCTGACTGCCGCGCCGGGTAACGGTGCGTCAATCGGCGGTCTGAAAGTAATGACGGAAAACGGCTGGTTCGCCGCGCGTCCATCAGGTACAGAAGACGCGTACAAAATCTACTGCGAAAGCTTCCTGGGTGCTGAACATCGTCAGCAAATCGAGAAAGAAGCGGTTGAGATTGTTAGCGAAGTACTGAAAAACGCCTGATTGGGCAGTGAAGAGAAAAGGCCGCTTAGCGGCCTTTTTTTATGGCATAAATCGATAGCCGATGCCGGTTTCGGTCAGCAAATGGCTGGGCTGCGTGGGATTCGCTTCCAGCTTCTGCCGCAAGTGCCCCATATAGATGCGCAAATAATGACTGTGCTCCACCGCATTGGGGCCCCAAACCTGATTCAGTAATTGACGCTGGGTCAGCACTTTTCCGGCGTTGTTCACCAGCAAACTCAGCAGGCGGAATTCAGTCGGTGTCAGATGCACTTCCTGTTGGTTGCGCAATACACGGCGCGCCGCCAAATCGACGCTGACTTCGCCAAATTTCACAATCGGTTCTGGCTGGTTGCTTTGATGGCGACGCAGCGCCACGCGCACGCGCGCTAGCAGTTCACCTATGCCAAACGGCTTAGTGAGATAATCATCCGCACCCGCGTCCAGCGCATCGATCTTATCCTGCTCATCGCTCCGTGCCGACAGCACAATCACCGGCATGCTGCTCCATTGACGTACTTCACGGATAAAGTCATTGCCATCACCATCCGGCAAGCCGAGATCGAGGATCACCAGATCCGGCTTACGCGTCGCCGCTTCAATCAGGCCGCGCTGCAGTTGCTCCGCTTCCACAATCTTAAGGCCTTCGCTCTCCAGCGCAAGGCGCACGAAACGGCGAATCTCTTTTTCATCTTCCACTATCAAGATGGTCGTCACGCTGCCTCCAGCGGCAAAAAAGTTAACGCATCACTTTAGCAATAAAGCGGCCCGGCGTCCGTCACGAAGTTTTTAACTTGAATGGATCGTTTAATTCACAATCTTGTAACTAACTTTCACCACCACACAAATTGCTGAAAAAAAGCGCAAAAATAGTGGTCGGATGAGTAGTAAAATTACACAATTACGGGTAATATCTGAACCAGATCACATTTCAACGCAATGTTTACCACAAGGGGGCCAAAGATGGATCGCGCATATCCACTGTATAAAATCGTACTGCGCCGCGTGCTGGTGGTAGCAATCGGTTTGCTGGCGTTGCCAGTGATGTTATTCCGCTCAGATCGCGCACGTTTGTACAGTTACCTGCATCGTATGTGGTGCAAAACCAGCACGAAACCCGTCTGGCTGGCGCAGTCTGAAGCGGCTGCCGGCATTCACTGGTAAGCGATTTTAGCGCACTATTAACCCGGCGACTTCACGTGAAGCGCCGGGTTTTTTTATCGATAATTTTCACGCCCACCGCGCGTTCCCGCTGTTATCTCCGCGCATTTCAGCTACACTTAAAACCTCTACAAGATTTATGAGGTTGTACAAGTATGAGCGAGAAAATTCCTGTTGGTATCAGCGCTTGCCTGCTCGGGGATAACGTCCGATTTGATGGTGGCCATAAACGTTTTGCTTTCGCCACGGACGAACTCGTGCCATTTGTGCGCTTTGAACCTGTATGTCCCGAAATGGCGATTGGCTTACCGACGCCGCGTCCGGCTTTGCGCCTGGTAAAAGAGAGCGATGAAAACATCCATCTCTGTTTCAGCAAAGATGGCGGCGAAGAGGTGACGGAAAAGATGCAGCGCTGGTCAGCCGAACGCGTGAAGTCGCTACATCACCTGTGCGGCTACATCCTCTGTGCCAAATCCCCTAGCTGTGGGCTGGAACGTGTCCGCGTTTACGAGCCTGAAACCAACAACAATCGCAAAGCGGGCACCGGCATGTTTACCGCATTTTTACAGAAAGAGATGCCGTGGCTGCCGCTGGAGGAGGATGGTCGTCTGCATGATGACGCTATCCGCGAAAACTTTATCGGCCGCGTCTATGCGCTGCATGAATTCAACGAAATGTGGCGCAGCGGATTATCGCGCCACAAGCTGATGGCCTTCCATAGTCGCTACAAATTATTGCTGCTATCTCATGCGCAGGACGAATACCGCGAGATGGGCCGCTTTGTCGCGGCGATGGACCAGTGGGATTCGCTGGAGGATTACGCCTTTGAGTACCGCAGTCGTCTGATGCACCTGATGTCACATCAGGCATCACGACGCAATCACACTAACGTGCTGATGCATGTACAAGGCTACTTCCGTCCGCAGTTGAGTTCGCCGCAACGTCAGGAGCTGGCGCAACTGATTGATCGTTATCGTCAGGGCGTACAGCCGCTGTTAGCACCGATCACCATGCTGAAACATTACATGGCGGAATACCCGCATCCGTGGCTGGCACAGCAGCGCTATTTTGATCCTTATCCGGAAGCGCTGCGCTTGCGCTACGGCCAATAATTTCGGGGCTTTATGACCACCCATTTAGTTTGGCTGCGCAACGATCTGCGCATCAATGACAACACGGCGCTGGCCGCCGCCTGGCGCGATAGCCAGGCCAAAGTGATTGCGCTGTTTATCGCCACACCGCAGCAGTGGCAGCAACACCATATGGCGCCAAAGCAGGCGGCGTTCATCCAGCAAAATCTCAGCTTGTTGCAGAAGTCACTGGCTGAACGCGGCATTCCTCTGCATTTCCATCAGTGTGATGACTTTGCCGCTTCGATTGAATATCTGGCGAAATTTTGCCAGCAGCAACGGGTTGATGCGCTGTTCTACAACTACCAGTACGAAATCAACGAGCGTGAACGCGATGCGCAGGCGGAGAAACGTCTGGATGCGCAGGGCGTAGTATGTCAGGGATTCGATGACAGCTTGCTGTTGCCGCCGGGCAGCGTGCAAACCGGCAGCAACACCATGTTCAAAGTGTTCACGCCGTTCAGCAAAGCCTTTGTTCGTCGTTTACATCAGGGCTTACCGGAGTGCCATCAGGCACCGAAAGCGCGTGATGGTGCGCCCATCAGTATCGAAAAGAAGATTCCCGCTTTTGATTATCGTTGTGAAGCCTTTGATGAAAGCCTGTTCCCGGCGGGAGAAGAGGCGGCGTTAAAACAGCTGCGCCACTTCGCTAAACAGGCGGTGCAGCATTATCCAGATCAGCGTGATTTACCGGCCATTGACGGCACCAGCCGCTTATCGGTTTATCTAACCACTGGCGTGCTGTCGCCGCGCCAATGTCTTCATCGCGTGCTCAAAGAGCATCCCGATGCGCTCAACGAGGGCAAGGCCTTTACCTGGCTGAACGAACTGATCTGGCGCGAATTCTATCGTCATCTGATGGTGGCGTTTCCGGCGCTGTGTAAGCATCAGCCGTTTGTCGACTGGACGCGCAACGTGGATTGGCAGCAAAACGACGGGCATCTCAAAGCCTGGCAACAGGGCAAAACCGGCTATCCGATTGTTGATGCGGCGATGCGCCAGCTCAACACGCTCGGCTGGATGCATAATCGCTTGCGCATGATTACCGCCAGTTTCCTGGTGAAGGATCTGCTGATTGACTGGCGTGAAGGTGAGCGTTATTTCATGCAGCAGCTGATCGATGGCGATCTGGCCGCCAACAATGGCGGCTGGCAATGGGCCGCGTCAACTGGCACCGATGCCGCGCCCTATTTTCGTATCTTCAATCCCACCACGCAGGGCGAGCGCTTTGATAAACAGGGCGACTTTATCCGTCAGTGGCTGCCGGAACTCAGCGACGTGCCCGACAGCGATATTCATCAGCCGCAAGTGTGGGCGCAGAAAAATAACAAGAAACTCGATTATCCCGCGCCAATCGTGGAACATAAGGACGCACGTAAAAAGACACTAGACGCCTTTGAGCGCGCTCGCAGCGCGGCTTGAGGCGGTCAGGGAGCCGTAATGAATAATGTCGAGTTAGAACAGATCGTTAACCAGCAGCTGAATAACAGCGCCTTCAGCGATTACGCGCCGAACGGTTTGCAGGTGGAAGGGCGCGCCGAGGTGAAAACCATCATCACTGGCGTAACCGCGTGTCAGGCGCTGCTGGACGAGGCGGTGAAGCGCAACGCCGATGCGGTGCTGGTGCATCACGGTTACTTCTGGAAAAGCGAAGCGCCGGTGATTAAAGGCATGAAGCGCCAGCGTCTGCGCACGCTGCTGGCCAATGATATCAATTTGTATGGCTGGCATCTGCCGCTGGATGCGCATCCCGAGTTGGGTAATAACGCGCAGCTGGCGCGTCTGTTTGATATTGCAGTGAAAGGCGAGATTCAGCCGCTGGTGCCGTGGGGCGAGCTGGCACAACCACTGAGTGGCGCGGCGCTGGCGGAAAAAATTGCCCAACGTTTAGGTCGCACACCGCTGCACTGTGGTGATAACGCGCCGGCATTGATCAAGCGCGTTGCCTGGTGCAGCGGCGGCGGTCAGGGCTTTATCGATAGCGCGTCAGCCTTTGGCGTCGATGCCTTTATTACCGGTGAAGTCTCCGAGCAAACCATCCACAGCGCGCGCGAACAAGGTTTGCACTTCTTTGCCGCCGGACACCACGCGACCGAACGCGGCGGCATCAAGGCGCTGGGCGAATGGTTAGCTGCCCATCATGGCCTTGATGTGACCTTTATCGACATCGACAACCCGGCCTGATTTCTCTCCTCTCACGCCCTTAACCTGCGTTAAGGGCGCAAATCTGTTGACACATCTCTGTCACTTTCGCATAACTTATGGCTTTTACGCATAAACGAGAAGTTCGTTCGCTATGAATGGCGATCCTGCAACATTCGTTCTGCGACATGTAAGACTTTTACCAGGAGGTTGTTTTTGCAACGAGCACGTTGTTATCTGCTAGGTGAGCGCGCGGTGGTGCTGGAACTAGAGCCACCGGTTTCGTTGACCAGCCAGCAGCGCATCTGGGGATTGTGTCAGCGACTGCAGCAAAACGAGCAGGTTGAGGAAGTGATTCCTGGCATGAACAACCTGACGTTGCTGCTGCGCGATCCGCAACGCAATGCATTGGACGCGATTGAGCGTTTGCAGCGTTGGTGGGAAGAGAGCGAAGCGCAGCTGCCGGAATCGCGCCGCGTCGAGATTCCAGTTGTGTACGGCGGCGCAGGTGGGCCGGATCTGCAGGAGGTGGCGGAGCGCGCCAACATGACGGCCAGGCAAGCGGTAGAACTGCACAGCAGCATCGATTACGTGGTCTATTTCATCGGCTTCCAGCCTGGTTTCCCTTATCTCGGTGGCCTGGATGAGCGTTTACACACGCCACGCCGCGCTGAACCGCGCGTACTGGTGCCGAGCGGCTCGGTGGGCATCGGCGGCAGCCAAACCGGCATCTATCCCTTAGCCGCGCCCGGCGGCTGGCAACTGATTGGCCATACGCCGCTCAGCCTGTTCGACCCGCTTCAGCATCCACCGACACTGTTACGTCCCGGTGATAGCGTGCGCTTTGTGCCGCAGCAGGAGGGCGTATGTTGAAAATTCTCCGCGCGGGCATGATGACCTCGCTGCAAGACCACGGCCGCACCGGCTTCCGCCAATATGGCATCAGCGTGGGCGGCGCGCTCGATCAACCGGCAATGCGCACCGCCAATATGCTGGTGGGTAACCCCGAGCAGAGCGCGGTGCTGGAAATCGTGCTGGGACAATTTAAAACGCAGTTTACGCGCGATGGCTGGTTTGCATTGACGGGCGCAGGCTGCAATGCCGATCTGGACGGCAAACCGGTCTGGACCGGCTGGCGTCTGCCGGTGAAAAAAGGGCAGGTGCTGACGCTGGCAACGCCAACGCGCGGCATGCGCAGTTATCTGGCGGTCAACGGTGGTTTTGCCGTGCCGGACATGCTCGGTTCGGTCAGTACCGATCTCAAGGCAGCGTTTGGCGGCTGGCAGGGACGTAAACTGCAGGATGGCGATGAGCTGCCGTTGGGTAAACCGACGCGCGACTTCAAAGACAAAGCCGGCGTGCGTCAACTGCTGTGGGGCAACCGCATCCGCGCCTTAGCGGGCCCGGAATATAACGAGTTCTCGCGTGAGGCGCAGCAGGGTTTCTGGCGCAGCCCGTGGAAGCTCAGTCCGCAAAGTAATCGCATGGGTTATCGCCTGCAGGGACGTCAACTGCATCGCGATGCAACGCGCGATTTGCTGTCGCACGGTTTAGTGCCCGGCGTGGTGCAGGTGCCGCCCAATGGTCAACCGATTGTGTTGATGGCGGACGCACAAACCACCGGCGGCTATCCGCGCATTGCCTGCATCATCGAAGCCGATCTCTATCATCTGGCGCAAATTCGTCTCGGCGAACCGATTCACTTTATCCACTGCACGCTGGAAGACGCGATTCACGCCAAACAGCATCAACAGCGTTCCTTCGACCAAATAGCCTGGGGATTGGCCCATGAAGATTGATCTTAACGCCGATCTCGGCGAAGGCAGCGCCAGCGATCGGGAGCTGCTGACGCTGGTGAGTTCAGCCAATATCGCCTGCGGCTTCCACGCCGGTGATGCGCAAACCATGCTGCAATCGGTGCGCTGGGCGAAAGCGTCGGGCGTGGCGATTGGCGCGCATCCGAGTTTCCCCGATCGGGAAAACTTTGGCCGTACCGCCATGCAGCTGCCGCCGGAAACGGTGTATGCGCAGATGATCTACCAGATTGGTGCGCTGAAAAGCATTGCCGAGAGCGAAGGCGAACGGCTGGTACACGTCAAGCCGCACGGCATGCTGTACAACCAGGCGGCGGGCGATCCGCAACTGGCGGATGCCATCGCGCGCGCGGTAAAAGCCGTGGATAGCGGATTGATTCTGGTCGGATTGGCGGGCAGCGCGTCGATTGCGGCGGCGGCGCATCATGGTCTGCGCACCCGCGAAGAGGTGTTTGCCGATCGCGGCTATCTGGCGAGCGGGGCGTTAGTGCCACGCAGCCAGCCGCAAGCGATGATTGAAGATGCCGAACAGGCGCTGGCGCAAACGCTGGCGATGGTGCAGCAGCGTCAGGTGCAGAGCATCAGCGGAGAATGGGTCAGGGTTAACGCCGAAACCGTCTGTTTACACGGTGATGGCGCACATGCGCTGCAGTTCGCCCGCACGCTGCGCGCGGCATTTGCGACCAGTCAGATTGCGGTCACCAGCGCATAACGTTTTTACTCATTGCCCGGCATCACGCCGGGCTTCTTTTCACATAAGGGAACAACATGGATAACGTGGTAAACCTCTGGCCGCTGCTGGGCATTGCCGCCATCATTCTGGGTTTTGTGCTGCGCTTTAACCCGGTGCTGGTGGTGATTGTGGCGGGCTTCGTCACCGGGCTGGCAGCGCATCTGCCGCTGGCAGACATTCTGGAAAAGCTCGGCTCTGGCTTCCTCAATACGCGTAATCTGCCGCTGATTCTGCTGCTGCCGCTGGCTGTTATCGGTTTGCTGGAGCGTCATGGCCTGAAAGAGCGGGCGCAAAGCTGGATTGCGCAGATCAAAACCGCCACCGCCGGCCGCTTGCTGATCGTCTACCTGTTTGTGCGTGAAGCCACCGCCGCGCTGGGCTTAACCAGCCTGGGCGGGCATCCGCAGATGGTGCGTCCGCTGCTGGCGCCGATGGCCGAAGGTGCCACAGAAAACCGCTACGGTGATGTCCCGCCAGACGTGCGCCATCGTCTGCGCGCCATGTCTGCGGCGACCGATAACGTCGGTCTGTTCTTTGGCGAGGATATCTTCGTTGCCTTTGGCGCGATTATCTTCATGCATAACTTTATGCAGGAATCTGCCGGTATCAGCACCGAACCGCTGCATATCGCGCTGTGGGGCATTCCTACCGCGCTCTGTGCTTTCCTCATTCATTCAGCTCGTCTGGTGCGTCTCGATCGCCAGCTGTCGCGTGAATTGGGCGCGTTAAACCAGCAGGCGCTGAACGCCAAAGGAGCGAAGTAATGTTCCAGCAACAATATTTGATGTGGCTGGCAGGGGTGATCCTGCTGGTGGTTGCCGTGCTTTCATGGCGTGACAGCGCTAACCCGCGCCGTTTTACCACCGGTCTGTTCTGGGCACTGTATGGCCTGATTTTCCTGATTGGCGACGGTGCTTATCAGCTGATGGGACAATGGGCGGGCGATGCGGAACTGGGCCGCCGCTGGTTGCATATCGGCGTGGGCGTGGCCGTGGTGTTGATGGCGCTGATTGCCGGTTTCGGCGGCGTGCGTCTGGGGCGTTATCATCAGCGCAGCGATGAGCAGAAACAGGAAAGTGCTAAACGTCTGCAAAACAAACTGTTCCTGCCAGCGCTGGCGATTCCACTGGTGACGGTGATTGGCGTGCTGGCGTTTAACCATATTCCCGGTTTGCAGGATACGGTGTTTGGTCCCGGCAATCATTCCACGCTGGTGACGCTGTTCTCCATGATGATTGGCTGCCTGCTGGGCTGGCTGATTGCGTTGAAAATCACCCATGAAAAGCCGCTGCAGTCGATGCAGGAAACCCGTCGCCTGCTGGATGCGGTCGGTTGGGCATTTATTCTGCCGCAGATTCTGGCCACGCTTGGCCTGCTGTTCACCAGCGCCGGTGTCGGCACGGCAATTTCGCATCTCACCGAACAATATCTGGCGGTAGATAATCGCCTGATTGCCGTCGCGGTATATGCGGGTGGCATGGCATTGCTGACCATGGTGATGGGCAATGCGTTTGCTGCCTTCCCGATTGTCACCGCCGGCATCGGTATTCCGATTCTGGTGCTGCAGCACGGCGGCAATCCGGCGGTAATGGCGGCGATTGGGATGTTCTCCGGCTATTGCGGCACGTTGATGACGCCAATGGCGGCCAACTTCAACATCGTGCCGGCGCGCCTGCTGGAGCTGCCGGACCGCAACGCGGTGATCAAGGCTCAGGTGCCAACCGGTGTGCTACTGTTGGTAGTGAATATTTTCCTGCTCTACTTCCTGATGTTCTTGTGAGGTTGCAATGAAAACGGTGTTAATGACGGCGTTTGAGCCTTTTGGTGGCGAAAACATCAACCCTTCGTGGGAAGCGGTGCGCACCTTCGACGGCAAAGAGATCGCCGGTGCACGCATTGTGGTACGCCAGCTGCCGGTGGTATTTGCCACTTGCGGTGAAGTGCTGACGCGCGCGCTGGAGGAGATTCAACCCGACCGCGTGTTGTGCGTCGGGCAAGCCGGCGGCCGCGCCGATATTACCGTTGAACGCGTTGCGATCAACGTGGATGACGCGCGCATACCGGATAACAACCAACAGCAACCGATCGATCAGCCCATCGAGGCGGATGGCCCGGCGGCTTATTTCTCCACGCTGCCGATCAAAGCGATGGTTGCCGCGCTGCGTGAAGTGGGTGTGCCGGCCTCGGTATCGCAAACCGCCGGCACCTTCACCTGTAACCACGTGATGTACAGCCTGCTGCACTGGATCCACACCACCAACAGCAAGGCGCGCGGCGGTTTTGTTCATATCCCGTATATGCCGGAACAAGCGGTGCACCATCCCGGCGTGGCCAGCATGGCGACTGCAAGCGTGATTCAGGCGCTGGAAACCTCGCTGCAGGTGATCCTGAGTACCGAAAATGATATCCGCGTCGTCGGTGGCGCTACGCATTAAAAGGAGTTGTTATGCCTGAGGGACCGGAGATCCGCCGCGCGGCGGATCAGCTGGCAGAGGCAATGGTCGGCAAACCCCTCACCGATGTGTGGTTTGCCTTTCCACAGCTGAAAACCTACGAACCGGCGCTGATGGATGCCACCATCAACGCCTTCGAAACGCGCGGTAAAGCGCTGCTCACCCACTTCTCCAATGGTTTGACGCTCTACAGCCACAATCAGCTGTACGGCGTGTGGCGCGTGGTGCCAACCGGTACGCAACCGAATACCACGCGCCAGCTGCGCGTACGACTCGCGACGGCGGATAAAACCATTTTGCTGTATAGCGCCTCGGATATTGAGCTGCTCAACGCCGATACTTTAGCTGCGCATCCGTTTTTGCAGCGCGTGGGCCCGGATGTGCTGGATGCCAGCTTAACGGTGGAAGAGGTGCGCGAGCGTTTGCTGTCGCCGCGTTTTCGTCGTCGCCAGTTCAGCGGCTTGCTGCTTGATCAGGCCTTTTTAGCCGGCCTCGGCAATTATCTGCGCGTGGAGATTTTGTGGCATGCCGGATTGCTGGCGTCGCATCGGGCGCAGGACCTCAGCGAACAGCAGCTGACGGCGTTAAGTGAGGCGATGCTGGCGGTGCCGCGTTTGTCATACGAGATGCGTGGCAGCATGAAGAAGTATCATGAAGAAGCAGCGTTTCGCTTCGAGGTGTTTCATCGGCAGGGGAAAAAGTGCCGGCGGTGCGGCGCGGTGATTGAGAAGGGCGTGCTGTCATCGCGGCCGTTTTACTGGTGCCCGGGATGCCAGTTGTAGCGCTATAAAAAAGGCGGCCAGATGGCCGCCTTTCTCTTATTTATCCAGCGCCGAGGTGAATGGACGCTCGGTGTAACCGGTATACAGCTGACGCGGACGGGCGATTTTCATGCCTTCGTCGTGCATCTCTTTCCAGTGTGCAATCCAGCCCACGGTGCGCGCCATGGCGAAGATAACGGTAAACATGGAAGACGGAATGCCCATTGCTTTCAGGATGATGCCTGAATAGAAATCGACGTTTGGATAGAGTTTACGCTCGATGAAGTACGGGTCGTTCAGCGCGATGTGTTCCAGCTCCATCGCCACTTCCAGCAGATCATCTTTCATGCCCAGTTCGTTCAGCACTTCGTGACAGGTATCGCGCATCACGGTGGCACGTGGATCGTAGTTTTTGTACACGCGGTGGCCGAAGCCCATCAGACGGAACGAATCGTTCTTATCTTTCGCACGTTTAACAAACTCAGGGATGTGATCAACGGTGCTGATCTCTTCCAGCATGCGCAGTGTCGCTTCGTTGGCACCGCCGTGCGCCGGTCCCCACAGAGAAGCGATACCGGCGGCGATACAGGCAAACGGGTTCGCGCCTGAAGAGCCTGCGGTACGGACGGTAGAGGTAGAAGCGTTCTGCTCATGGTCGGCGTGCAGAATCAGAATACGGTCCATCGCGCGTTCCAGCACTGGATTCACTTTGTACTCTTCGCACGGCGTGGCGAACATCATGTGCAGGAAGTTACCGGCATAAGAGAGGTCATTGCGCGGATAGACAAACGGCTGGCCAATTGAGTACTTGTAGCACATCGCTGCCATGGTCGGCATTTTCGACAGCAGGCGGAACGCAGCGATTTCACGGTGACGCTCAATGTTGACGTCTAAAGAGTCGTGATAAAACGCTGCCAGCGCACCGGTCACACCACACATTACTGCCATTGGATGCGAATCGCGGCGGAAGCCGTGGAATAGTCGGGTGATTTGCTCGTGAATCATGGTGTGGCGGGTAACGGTGGTGCGGAACTCTTCAAACTGGGCTTGGGTCGGGGCTTCGCCATTTAACAGGATGTAACACACTTCAAGATAGTTAGAGTGGGTTGCCAGCTGATCAATCGGGAAACCGCGGTGTAACAGAATACCTTCGTCACCATCAATAAAGGTGATTTTAGATTCGCAGGACGCCGTAGAGGTGAAGCCGGGATCGAAGGTGAACAGGCCTTGTGAGCCAAGGGCGCGGACATCAACTACATCTTGTCCCAGCGTGCCTTGCATCACGTCCAGTTCAACAGAAGTATTATCTTGTAGGGTTAGCGTCACTTTTTTATCTGTCATTATTTCGTCTCCATAGCGCCTTTAAGGTAAGGATCTTAGACACCAGAATAGCCATGTTGTTACGTAAAACCACAATCTTCACAGCATCACTCTGCGGTAACGTTGGTCGTGCAGGGTTACAGAGTAAATGCTGAACTGGGCCATTCGGTGGCGTCGGGGCATGACATGCTGCACATCGAGGATGTTAAAGTTCCTGTCACGACATAACTTCTTGGTAACCAATAACCTGATGCTTTGTGTTACTTGTATTGGCAATGTTACATAACTTGAGCTTAGGGGAAAGTGTATCCCCATAACTTTTGTGCATCATAGGACTTTAATGCGATTGTTTGTAACTGAAATGTTGATTCTTTGTCAAATCAGATAATTAAAAATGTATAAATTGTGAAAATCGTGAAGGTGATCACTGTTCAGCCTAAATGTGACCAAAGAGATTGTAGGGGAATTGTAATCAGAATGTGATCCTCCTATACTGCGGCCAGGTCTCCGGAACACCCTGACACCAGGAGCCACCCAGCGTTTTACCCGCTTTATTTAACACTGGATGTTGCTATTTTGGTGGCGGTTGCAGTCTGAACACACGCTGTGTCTCTGATGCAACTCAGGACCGGAGGAAGCAAAATAAAAAAGAGCTGTGTGGGCAAAACCGTGAAAAAACAAAGACCTGTTAACTTGGATCTCTCGACGATCCGGTTTCCCGTTACTGCAATATCGTCCATTCTCCACCGCGTCTCCGGCGTGATCACCTTTGTCGCTCTCGGAATTCTGCTCTGGTTACTGGGTCTCTCTCTCTCCTCTCCAGAAGGTTTCCAGCAAGCGGCATCCATCATGGATAGCTTCTTCGCCAAATTCATCATGTGGGGCATTTTAACTGCGCTGGCGTATCACGCTGTGAGCGGTATTCGCCATATGTTGGCTGATTTTGGTGTAACAGCAGAAACCCTGCAGGTGGGAACCCGTTCCGCGCAAGCGGCTTTTGTTATCACTGTCGTGCTCTCAATTTTGGCTGGAGTCCTCGTATGGTAAGCAATGCTTCTGCATTAGGACGCAACGGTATCCATGACTGGCTGTTACTGCGTGCTGCTGCAATCTTAATTACGCTCTATATTCTCTACATCCTCGGTTTTGTCGTGATGACAGGCACGCTGACGTATGACGTCTGGCATGGCTTCTTCTCGTCCGCCTTCACGAAAGTGTTCACCATGTTGACGCTGTTCTCGATTCTGATCCACGGCTGGATTGGAATGTGGCAGGTGCTGACTGACTACGTGAAACCTGTTGCAACCCGTTTGTTGCTGCAGTTTGTGATTGTGGTTGCGCTGTTGTCATATGCGATTTATGGAACTGTTGTTGTGTGGGGTGTGTAAATGAGTTTGCCAGTCAGAGAATTTGATGCCGTGGTGATCGGCGCGGGTGGCGCGGGAATGCGCGCCGCTCTGCAAATCTCCCAATCGGGCCAGACTTGTGCCCTGTTATCCAAAGTATTCCCAACCCGTTCCCATACCGTATCGGCGCAGGGCGGTATTACCGTTGCGCTGGGTAACACCCATGACGATAACTGGGAATGGCACATGTACGACACCGTCAAAGGTTCCGACTTTATCGGCGACCAGGACGCGATCGAATATATGTGTCATGTCGGTCCGGAAGCGATTCTGGAACTGGAACACATGGGATTGCCGTTCTCCCGTCTGGATGACGGCCGGGTGTATCAGCGTCCGTTTGGTGGTCAGTCGAAGAATTTCGGCGGTGAGCAGGCGGCGCGTACCGCAGCTGCGGCCGACCGTACCGGCCACGCCTTGCTGCATACGCTGTATCAGCAGAACCTGAAAAACAAAACCACCATCTTCTCCGAATGGTATGCGCTGGATCTGGTGAAAAACGAAGACGGCGCGATTGTCGGCTGTACGGCTATCTGCATGGAAACCGGCGAAACCGTCTATTTCAAAGCCAAGGCCACTATTCTGGCGACCGGCGGCGCGGGCCGTATTTACCAATCCACCACTAACGCCCACATCAACACCGGTGACGGCGTTGGCATGGCGCTGCGCGCCGGCGTGCCGGTGCAGGATATGGAAATGTGGCAGTTCCACCCAACCGGTATTGCCGGTGCGGGCGTGCTGGTCACCGAAGGTTGCCGTGGTGAAGGCGGTTACCTGCTGAATAAGCACGGTGAACGCTTCATGGAACGTTATGCGCCGAACGCCAAAGATCTGGCGGGGCGTGATGTGGTTGCGCGTTCGATGATGGTGGAAATCCGTGAAGGTCGCGGTTGCGATGGCCCCTGGGGTCCGCACATCAAACTGAAACTCGACCATCTCGGTGCCGAAGTGCTGGAGTCGCGTCTGCCTGGCATCCTTGAGCTGTCGCGTACCTTTGCCCACGTTGACCCAATTAAAGAACCGATTCCGGTGATCCCAACCTGTCACTACATGATGGGCGGCGTGCCGACCAAAGTGACCGGCCAGGCGCTGCGCGTGAATGAGCAGGGCCAGGATGAGGTGATTCCGGGTCTGTTCGCCGTCGGTGAAATCGCCTGCGTATCGGTTCATGGCGCTAACCGCCTCGGCGGCAACTCGCTGCTCGATCTGGTGGTGTTCGGTCGCGCAGCTGGTGTGCATCTGCTGGAGTGTATTGAAGAGCAGGGCGAACTGCGTGAAGCCACGCCGGAAAATATCGATGCAGCGATGGCGCGCTTCAACCGCTGGGAAAATAACACCACCGGTGAAGATCCTGTCGAAATCCGTAAAGCGCTGCAGCGCTGCATGCAGAACAACTTCTCGGTGTTCCGCGATGGCGATGCGATGCGTGAAGGTCTGGAAGAGCTGAAATTGATTCGTGAGCGTCTGAAATCAGCGCGTCTTGATGACCGTTCGCCAGACTTCAACACCCAGCGTATCGAATGCCTTGAGCTGGATAACCTGATGGAAACCGCTTACGCCACCGCTGTTGCCGCCAACTTCCGTACCGAAAGCCGTGGTGCACATAGCCGCTTCGACTTCCCGGACCGCGATGATGAAAACTGGCTGTGCCACAGTCTCTATGTTCCGCAGACGGAAAGCATGACGCGCCGTGAGGTGAACATGCAACCGAAACTGCGTGCGGCCTTCCCGCCGAAAGCGCGTACCTACTAATTGCGGAGATCATCATGAGACTCGAATTTTCAATCTATCGTTACAACCCGGAAGTCGATGCCAAGCCGCGCATGCAGGAGTACACCCTGGAGTCGGAAGATGGTCGCGACATGATGCTGTTGGATGCGCTGATCCGTCTGAAAGAGAAAGACCCTACGCTGGCTTTCCGTCGCTCTTGCCGTGAAGGCGTGTGCGGTTCAGATGGTCTGAACATGAACGGTAAAAATGGTCTGGCGTGTATCACGCCGATCTCTGCGCTGGGCAACGGTTCGAAGAAAATTGTTATCCGTCCACTGCCAGGTTTGCCGGTGATCCGCGACCTCGTGGTAGACATGGGACAATTCTATGCACAGTATGAGAAGATTAAGCCTTTCCTGTTGAATAATGGGGAAAATCCACCGGCGCGCGAGCATTTACAGAGCCCAGCCGAGCGTGAGCATCTGGACGGTTTGTATGAGTGTATTCTCTGCGCCTGTTGCTCAACGTCGTGCCCGTCGTTCTGGTGGAATCCGGATAAGTTTGTCGGTCCGGCTGGCCTGCTGGCCGCTTACCGTTTCCTGATCGACAGCCGCGACACGGAAACCAATGCGCGTCTCGACAATCTCAACGATGCTTTCAGTGTTTTCCGCTGTCACAGCATCATGAACTGTGTGAGCGTGTGCCCGAAAGGCCTAAACCCAACGCGCGCCATCGGCCATATTAAGTCGATGCTGCTGCAACGCGGGGCGTAACAGAAAAAGTCACTCTCCGGGAACCTGAGTTCCCGGATGTTTACGGAAGCCTCTATAAGCGCGGTGCTGACCACGCTTATAAAGGTTCCCTTACGAGCCAGGCGCCGGTAGCGCACAGGTTCGTATCGCTGAACTCACTACGGCAAGCCGCGTAAGCGGTAAAAAATGAAACCTCATAAAAAGCAGATTAATGCTTAAGGGATCACAATGCAGAACAGCGCGATGAAACCCTGGCTGGACTCCTCCTGGCTGGCCGGCGCGAACCAATCTTACATAGAGCAGCTCTATGAGGATTTCCTGACCGATCCTGACTCAGTTGATGACATGTGGCGCGAGCTGTTCCAACAGCTGCCGGGCACTGGCGTGAAACCTGAGCAATTTCACTCCACCACGCGTGACTACTTCCGCCGCCTGGCTAAAGACGCTACGCGTTACACATCAACCGTGACCGATCCGGCAACCAACTCCAAACAGGTAAAAGTGCTGCAGCTGATTAATGCGTTCCGCTTCCGCGGCCATCAGCATGCAAACCTCGATCCGCTTGGCCTGTGGAAACAGGACACGGTAGCCGACCTCGATCCGGCTTATCACGATCTGACCGACGCCGATTTTCAGGAAAGCTTTAACGTAGGCTCTTTTGCTATCGGCAAAGAGACCATGAAGCTGGCGGATCTGTTTGCGGCGCTGCAGCAGACTTACTGTGGCTCGATTGGTGCTGAGTACATGCACATCAACAACACCGACGAGAAGCGCTGGATTCAGCAGCGTCTGGAATCGGTGGTGGGCCACGCGTCTTTCAGCAGTGACGAGAAAAAAGGTTTCCTGAAAGAGCTGACCGCGGCAGAAGGCCTGGAAAAATATCTGGGTGCAAAATTCCCGGGTGCGAAGCGCTTCTCGCTGGAAGGCGGCGATGCACTGGTGCCCATGCTGCGCGAGATGATTCGTCACGCGGGCAAGAGCGGTACGCGCGAAGTGGTGCTGGGTATGGCGCACCGCGGTCGTCTCAACGTACTGATCAACGTATTAGGTAAGAAGCCGCAGGATCTGTTCGACGAGTTCTCCGGTAAGCACAAAGAACACCTCGGCACCGGCGACGTGAAGTACCACATGGGCTTCTCGTCTGACGTGGAAACCGAAGGCGGCTTAGTGCACCTGGCGCTGGCGTTCAACCCGTCGCATCTGGAAATCGTAAGCCCGGTAGTGATGGGGTCGGTGCGTGCGCGTCTGGATCGTCTGGCTGAGCCAAGCAGCAACAAAGTTCTGCCTATCACCATTCACGGTGATGCCGCTGTTATTGGTCAGGGCGTGGTGCAGGAAACCCTGAACATGTCGCAGGCGCGTGGCTACGAAGTGGGCGGTACCGTTCGCATCGTGATCAACAACCAAGTTGGTTTCACCACCTCCAACCCGAAAGATGCGCGCTCTACGCCGTACTGTACGGATATCGGCAAGATGGTGCTGGCACCGATTTTCCACGTTAACGCGGACGATCCGGAAGCCGTAGCCTTTGTGACGCGCCTGGCGCTGGATTATCGCAACACCTTTAAACGTGATGTCTTCATCGACCTGGTGTGCTATCGCCGTCACGGCCACAACGAAGCTGACGAGCCAAGTGCAACGCAGCCGTTGATGTACCAGAAAATCAAAAAGCATCCGACGCCGCGTAAACTCTATGCCGATCAGCTGGAAAGCGAAGGCGTAGCGACCAGCGAAGATGCCACCGAGATGGTCAATCTCTATCGCGACGCGCTGGATGAAGGCGAATGCGTGGTGCCAGAGTGGCGTCCGATGAGCCTGCACTCATTCACCTGGTCGCCGTATCTGAACCACGAGTGGGACGAAAGCTACCCGGCGACCGTGGAACTGAAACGCCTGCAGGAACTGGCGCGCCGCATCAGCAGCGTACCGGAATCGGTAGAAGTGCAGTCTCGCGTTGCCAAGATCTACAACGATCGCAAAGAGATGGCCGAAGGCAACAAAGCGTTCGACTGGGGCGGTGCAGAAAACCTCGCCTACGCCACGCTGGTTGACGAGGGGATTCCGGTGCGTCTTTCCGGTGAAGATACCGGTCGCGGGACCTTCTTCCACCGTCATGCGGTAATCCACAACCAGACCAACGGCTCAACCTATACGCCGCTGCACCATGTCCATAACGGCCAGGGTCAGTTCAAAGTGTGGGATTCCGTACTGTCTGAAGAAGCGGTACTGGCTTTCGAATACGGTTATGCCACCGCAGAACCGCGCGTGCTGACCATCTGGGAAGCGCAGTTCGGCGATTTCGCCAATGGCGCGCAGGTCGTGATCGACCAGTTCATCAGCTCCGGCGAACAGAAATGGGGCCGTATGTGTGGCCTGGTCATGTTGCTACCGCACGGTTATGAAGGCCAGGGTCCTGAGCACTCCTCAGCGCGTCTGGAGCGTTATCTGCAACTCTGTGCTGAACAGAACATGCAGGTGTGCGTGCCTTCTACGCCAGCGCAGGTTTACCACATGCTGCGTCGTCAGGCGCTGCGCGGTATGCGCCGTCCGCTGATCGTCATGTCACCGAAATCACTGCTGCGTCATCCGCTGGCGATTTCCAGCCTGGAAGAGTTGGCCACAGGCAGCTTCCAGCCAGCGATTGGTGAGATCGACGATCTCGATCCACAACAGGTAAAACGCGTGGTGCTGTGTTCGGGCAAGGTTTATTACGATCTGCTGGAGCAGCGTCGTAAAAACGAGCAGACCGACGTGGCCATCGTGCGTATCGAACAACTCTATCCGTTCCCGCACAAAGTCGTGCAGGACGTATTGAAAAACTATGCTCATGTGCAGGATTTCGTGTGGTGTCAGGAAGAGCCGCTGAATCAGGGCGCATGGTATTGCAGTCAGCATCATTTCCGCGAAGTGGTTCCATTTGGTGCGTCACTGCGTTATGCAGGCCGTCCGGCTTCTGCTTCACCGGCCGTGGGCTACATGTCCGTACATCAAAAACAGCAGCAAGACCTGGTTAATGACGCGCTGAACCTTGGTTAATAAAAAGGAAAGAAAATGAGTAGCGTAGAAATTCTCGTTCCCGATTTGCCTGAATCCGTAGCGGACGCAACGGTTGCAACCTGGCACAAAAAACCTGGCGACTCTGTGAGCCGCGATGAAGTACTGGTAGAGATTGAAACTGACAAAGTGGTTCTGGAAGTGCCTGCTTCAGCGGATGGCATCCTGGAAGCCGTGCTGGAAGAGGAAGGCGCTACCGTCACTTCTCGTCAGATTCTGGGCCGTCTGAAAGAGGGCAACAGCGGCGGGAAAGAGACTGCGGCCAAAGCGGAAAGTAACGAATCTACACCGGCACAGCGCCAGACCGCTTCGCTGGAAGAAGAGAGCAACGATGCGCTCAGCCCAGCGGTACGCCGCCTGATTGCTGAAAACAACCTCGATGCCAGCCAGATTAAAGGCACCGGCGTTGGTGGCCGTCTGACGCGAGAAGATGTGGAAAAACATCTGGCGAAGAAAGCTGACGGTGGCAAAGCTGCACCGGCTGCAGCGCCAGCCGCTGCTGCACCGCAGGCCGCTGTGGCTAACCGCAGCGAAAAACGCGTACCGATGACGCGTCTGCGTAAGCGTGTTGCCGAGCGTCTGCTGGAAGCGAAAAACAGCACCGCGATGTTGACCACGTTCAACGAAATCAACATGAAGCCAATCATGGATCTGCGCAAGCAGTACGGCGACGCGTTCGAGAAACGTCACGGCGTGCGTCTGGGCTTCATGTCCTTCTACATCAAAGCGGTAGTGGAAGCGCTGAAACGCTTCCCGGAAGTGAACGCGTCTATTGATGGCGAAGATGTGGTTTACCACAACTATTTCGATGTGAGCATTGCGGTTTCTACCCCGCGTGGTCTGGTTACGCCGGTGCTGAAAGATGTTGATGCACTGAGCATGGCCGACATTGAGAAGAAAATTAAAGAGCTGGCGGTGAAAGGCCGTGACGGCAAGTTGACGGTTGAAGAGCTGACCGGCGGTAACTTCACCATCACCAACGGTGGTGTGTTTGGTTCGCTGATGTCTACGCCAATCATCAACCCGCCGCAGAGCGCGATTCTCGGCATGCACGCCATCAAAGATCGCCCAATGGCGGTTAATGGTCAGGTTGTGATTCTGCCAATGATGTATCTGGCGCTCTCTTACGATCACCGTTTGATTGATGGTCGTGAATCCGTTGGCTATCTGGTCGCGGTGAAAGAGATGCTGGAAGATCCAGCTCGCCTGCTGCTGGACGTCTAATTTCGCCGGGCGCGCGGTGTGAAGGCGCGCCCAAACTCATACCTGAATGGATAGAACATCATGAATTTACATGAATACCAGGCGAAGCAGCTGTTTGCACGCTATGGCATGCCAGCACCGACAGGCTACGCCTGCACCACGCCACGTGAAGCTGAAGAAGCCGCGTCTAAAATTGGCGCAGGTCCGTGGGTAGTGAAATGTCAGGTTCATGCCGGTGGCCGCGGTAAAGCGGGCGGCGTGAAAGTGGTGAACAGCAAAGAAGACATTCGTGCTTTTGCTGAACACTGGCTGGGCAAACGTCTGGTGACCTATCAAACTGATGCGCACGGTCAGCCGGTAAACCAGATTCTGGTGGAAGCCGCGACGGATATCGATCAGGAGCTGTATCTGGGTGCGGTTGTTGACCGTGCTACCCGTCGTGTCATCTTCATGGCTTCGACAGAAGGCGGTGTTGAGATTGAGAAAGTGGCAGAAGAAACGCCACACTTGATCCACAAGATGGCGCTCGATCCATTAGCGGGTCCACAGCCGTATCAGGGCCGCGAGTTGGCGTTCAAACTCGGCCTGACCGGCAAGCAAGTTAGCCAGTTCACCAAAATCTTCATGGGCCTGGCGACCATGTTCCTTGAGCGCGATCTGGCGATGGTTGAGATCAACCCGCTGGTGATCACCAAGCAGGGCGATCTGATCTGCCTCGACGGCAAACTGGGCGCGGACGGTAACGCACTGTTCCGTCAGCCGGAACTGCGTGAAATGCGCGATCCGAGCCAGGAAGATCCACGTGAAGCCCACGCAACGCAGTGGGAACTGAACTACGTTGCGCTGGATGGCAACATCGGCTGTATGGTGAACGGCGCCGGTCTGGCGATGGGCACCATGGACATCGTGAAACACCACGGTGGTGAGCCAGCAAACTTCCTGGACGTTGGCGGCGGCGCAACCAAAGAGCGCGTCACCGAAGCCTTCAAAATCATCCTGTCTGACGATGCGGTGAAAGCTGTGTTCGTTAACATCTTCGGCGGCATTGTGCGTTGCGATCTGATCGCAGACGGCATCATCGGTGCCGTGGCAGAAGTGGGTGTCAACGTGCCAGTTGTGGTACGTCTGGAAGGTAACAACGCCGAGCTGGGCGCTAAGAAACTGGCGGACAGCGGTCTGAACATCATTGCAGCAACCAGCCTGACAGACGCTGCACAGCGTGTTGTAGCTGCAGCGGAGGGTAAATAATGTCCATTTTGATCGACAAAAACACCAAAGTCATTTGCCAGGGTTTCACCGGTGGTCAAGGGACGTTCCACTCTGAGCAGGCGCTGGCTTACGGTACGCAGCTGGTTGGCGGTGTAACGCCAGGCAAAGGCGGCACCACGCATCTCGGCCTGCCGGTGTTCAACACCGTACGTGAAGCAGTAGAAGCCACCGGCGCAACCGCCACCGTGATCTACGTTCCAGCGCCGTTCTGCAAAGACGGTATCCTGGAAGCGATCGATGCGGGCATTAAACTGATCATCACCATCACCGAAGGTATCCCAACGCTGGATATGCTGACCGTGAAAGTGAAGCTGGATGAAGCTGGCGTGCGCATGATCGGCCCGAACTGCCCAGGCGTGATCACGCCAGGCGAATGTAAGATCGGTATCATGCCAGGCCACATTCACCAGCCAGGCCGCGTCGGTATCGTATCGCGTTCAGGTACGCTGACTTATGAAGCCGTTAAGCAGACCACTGACATCGGCTACGGCCAGTCAACCTGCGTAGGTATCGGTGGTGACCCGATCCCTGGCTCTAACTTCATCGATATCCTGAAATTGTTCCAGGAAGATCCACAGACCGAAGCGATCGTGATGATCGGTGAGATCGGTGGTAGCGCGGAAGAAGAAGCAGCAGCTTACATCAAAGCCCACGTGACCAAGCCGGTTGTCGGCTACATCGCCGGTGTGACTGCACCGAAAGGCAAACGTATGGGCCACGCAGGCGCCATCATTGCCGGTGGTAAAGGTACCGCTGATGAGAAATTTGCTGCGCTGGAAGCGGCCGGTGTGAAAACCGTACGCAGCCTGGCAGACATTGGTGACGCGGTTAAAGCGGTTTTACCAATCAAATAAGCCAATACAGACTGACATTGAAAAGCCACCTTCGGGTGGCTTTTTTTTGGTAATAACCCGCCTGAAAGGGAGGGAAAAAAGCGCAACGGCTTCAAAAAATTGCGGCTATGCTTACTCTGTCATCAAGGTAAAGAAGGGAAAAGGCGCTGGATTTTTGTCAAGCAATTGCCGTGCGACTTTCCAAAATGAGGTTAAATAATTGCGGAAAAGGTAATTATATTCTTAATAATATGATGATGTTGTGACATCTAATTAACAACCACTTTAACACTACATATCCGGAAATTTATTGTCTTAATCTAGATCAATAATTGGCGACTTATAGGAAACTTTACCGCTAGCAAAAGGCCGACTAACCGGTATAAATTGCGCTGCATCAATTCAGTCTTCGTCATAATTTATCAGGAGTTTGTGCCAGGCGTTGTTATATCAATTCTGCCGCCTCCTCGTGTTACTCCTGCTTTAAATTGACTGAAAAGATCGGTTTTTAAGGGAATTTTATCACTGTTACTCGCTCTCTTCGGGCAACAGCTTTCTCTGTTCTATCAGTAACAAAACTGGAATCAATAATCAGTCGTTCCTGAATCTTGTTCTGCGCGTCAATGTCTGTTGTTTGCCGTTGTCATCCGCAGGGGAAGTTCATGCGAGGAGCAAGGAGTCATCATGTTAGATATTGTCGAGCTGTCGCGTTTACAGTTTGCCCTGACGGCGATGTACCATTTCCTGTTCGTGCCATTAACGCTGGGTATGGCGTTTTTATTGGCGATCATGGAAACGGTATATGTCCTGACGGGGAAACAAATTTATAAAGATATGACCAAGTTCTGGGGCAAGTTGTTTGGTATTAACTTTGCACTCGGCGTGGCTACCGGCCTGACCATGGAATTCCAGTTCGGTACCAACTGGTCATATTATTCACACTATGTCGGCGATATCTTCGGTGCGCCGCTCGCCATCGAAGGTTTAATGGCGTTCTTCCTCGAATCCACCTTTGTTGGCCTGTTCTTCTTCGGCTGGGATCGCCTCGGTAAGGTGCAACACCTTGCGGTGACCTGGCTGGTGGCGCTCGGTTCGAACATGTCCGCGCTGTGGATTCTGGTGGCGAACGGCTGGATGCAAAACCCTATTGCATCGGAATTCAATTTCGAAACCATGCGTATGGAGATGTTGAGTTTCTCCGAGCTGGTGCTGAACCCGGTTGCGCAGGTGAAGTTTGTCCATACCGTGGCCGCCGGTTACACCACGGGCGCGATGTTCATCCTTGGTATCAGCGCATGGTATCTGCTGAAAGGGCGCGACATTGCTTTCGCTAAACGCTCTTTCGCCATCGCAGCCAGTTTCGGTATGGCGGCGATTCTGTCAGTGATCGTACTGGGTGACGAATCCGGTTATGAAATCGGTGACGTGCAGAAAACCAAACTGGCGGCAATTGAAGCGGAATGGGAAACCCAACCGACTCCGGCTGCATTTACGCTGTTTGGTATTCCGGATCAGGAGACGCAGGAGAACAAATATGCGATTCAGATTCCGTATCTGCTCGGCCTGATCGCCACACGTTCAGTGGATACGCCGGTCACCGGTTTGAAAGAGCTGCTGGCACAACATGAAGTGCGTATTCGTAATGGCATGAAAGCCTACGCGCTGCTGAACGAACTGCGTGGTGGCAGCAAAGATCCTGAGGTGCGCAGCCAGTTTGAAGCCAGCAAACAGGATCTCGGTTATGGCCTGCTGCTGAAGCGCTATACGCCGGATGTGGCTAACGCCAGCGAAGAGCAGATTCAGAAAGCGACACAGGATTCGATCCCACGCGTTGCGCCACTGTACTTCGCCTTCCGCATCATGGTGCTGGGCGGTGTGCTGATGCTGGGCATTATTGCGCTCTCCTTCTGGAGCGTGATTCGTAACCGTATCGGTAAGTGTCGCTGGTTACTGAAAGCCGCGTTGTACGGCATTCCGTTACCGTGGATTGCGATTGAAGCGGGTTGGTTCGTTGCTGAGTATGGTCGCCAGCCGTGGGCAATTGGTGAGGTGCTGCCAACCGCGGTCGCTAACTCCTCATTGACCGTTGGCGATCTGCTGTTCTCAATGACGCTGATTTGCGGTCTCTACACCTTGTTCCTTGTGGCGGAAATGTACCTGATGTTCAAGTTCGCGCGCCTCGGTCCGAGCAGCCTGAAAACCGGCCGCTATCATCATGAAACGCTGAAGACATCATCTCAGCCGGCGCGTGGATAAGGAGAGCGACCATGTTTGATTACGAAGTATTGCGCTTTGTCTGGTGGCTGCTGATTGGCGTGTTGCTGATCGGTTTCGCAGTCACCGATGGGTTTGATATGGGCGTTGGTATGCTGACGCGCATTCTGGGTCGTACTGATACCGAACGTCGCATCATGATCAATACCATTGCGCCGCACTGGGACGGAAACCAGGTTTGGCTGATCACTGCCGGTGGCGCGCTGTTTGCCGCCTGGCCAATGGTATATGCCGCCGCGTTCTCCGGCTTCTACGTGGCGATGATTCTGGTGCTGGCTTCACTGTTCTTCCGTCCGGTCGGATTTGATTACCGTTCAAAGATTGAAGATATGCGCTGGCGCGGCATGTGGGATTGGGGCATTTTCATCGGCAGCTTTGTTCCGCCGCTGGTGATTGGTGTGGCGTTCGGCAACCTGCTGCAAGGGGTGCCGTTCCATGCTGACGAATATCTGCGTCTCTTCTATACCGGCAATTTCTTCCAGTTGCTGAACCCGTTTGGCTTGCTGGCGGGTGTGGTGAGTGTGGCGATGATCCTGACGCAAGGCGCAACCTATCTGCAGATGCGTACTGCCGGTGAGTTACACGTCCGCAGCCGCAGCACCGCGCAAATCTCGGCGCTGGTAATGATGGTGTGCTTCATTCTCGCGGGTGTGTGGGTGAAATACGGCATCGACGGTTATGTGCTGAAAAGCGTTATCGATCATCACGCGGCATCCAACCCGTTGGGTAAAGATGTGGTGCGTGAAGCCGGTGCGTGGATGGTGAACTTCGATCAGATGCCAGTACTGTGGCTGTTCCCGCTGTTGGGCGTGGTGTTGCCGCTGCTGACCATTCTCTGCTCGCGTATCGAGAAGGGCGCTCTGGCGTTTATCTCGTCTTCATTGACTTTGGCTTGCGTGATTATGACGGCCGGGATTGCGATGTTCCCCTTCATCATGCCATCCAGCACCGTGCCGGGCATCAGCCTGACCATGTGGGATGCCACGTCTAGCCTGCTGACGCTGAAAGTGATGACCATTGCCGCTATCATCTTTGTACCGATTATCCTGGCGTACACCGCCTGGTGTTATTACAAGATGTTTGGCCGTATCACCAAAGAACACATTGAGAGCAATACGCACTCCCTGTACTGATTAAGGAGATTGAGCATGTGGTATTTTGCCTGGATTCTTGGCACCTTGCTGGCCTGTGCGTTCGGTGTGATTACGGCGCTGGCGCTGGAGCACGTTGAAGAGAGCAGCGCGAAGGACGAGCAAGTCTGATGCGCACACTGATTCAGACTCTTTATCGTCTGATGGACAAGGGCCCGCTTCGGGCCCTTTCGCTAATCCTCGCGTTGTGGCTGGCGGGCTGTGTCATTTGGCAGCCTTCACGCTTTGCCGCGCGTACCAGTGATTTAGCGATATGGCATGGAATGCTGCTGATTTGGGCCGTTTGTACCGGCGTTATTCACGGCACCGGATTTCGCCCGCAGCGCCTGCGCTGGCAAGCGCTCTTCTCGCCGTTGCCCGCGATGATAGTTTTAGTGGCAGGAATTTTCTGGTTCTACTATTAAGTCCAGGCTCTGGACTTAAAAAACGCCGCAATTTCAGACGCTGACGTGAGGTTTTGTCAGCGTCCGGTCAAGAAACATCCTATAAATCCTTCCAGTTGTTAACCTGTGATAATTATTTTCTCGCGGCGTCAGCGGACCATTCCCAAGCCGATCTCTCTTGCGTATAGTAGCAACGTTTAAAATGAGACCGGGATGTAGAGTGAGTACAACGCTGTTTCGCTGGCCGGTTCGTGTCTATTACGAAGACACCGATGCCGGTGGTGTGGTTTACCACGCCAGTTATCTTGCTTTCTATGAACGAGCACGTACCGAAATGTTGCGCCAGCACCATTTCAATCAGCAGGTCCTGTTGGAAGAGCAGGTGGCTTTTGTGGTACGACGCATGACGATCGATTTTGTTGCGGCTGCACGTCTGGACGATCTTTTGGAAATTCAAACAGAAGTGACCTCAATGACGCGTGCAACGATGACGTTCTCGCAGCGTATCGTGAATGCAGAAGGCAAAGTGCTAAATGAAGCAGAAGTCCTGATTGCCTGCATCAACCCACATCTAATGAAGCCAATTGCGCTTCCCAAGTCTATTGTCGCGGAGTTCAAGCAGTGACTGACATGAATGTTCTTGATTTGTTCCTGAAGGCGAGCCTTCTGGTCAAACTTATCATGTTGATTTTGATCGGCTTTTCTATTGCCTCATGGGCGATCATTATTCAGCGTACGCGCATTTTGAATGCGGCGGGGCGCGAAGCCGAAGCGTTTGAAGATAAGTTCTGGTCGGGTATCGAGCTGTCACGCCTGTATCAGGAAAGCCAGGGACGCCGCGATGAACTGAGCGGATCTGAGCAAATTTTCTATTCGGGTTTCAAAGAGTTTGCGCGTTTGCATCGTGCTAACAACCATGCGCCTGAAGCGGTTGTTGAGGGCGCGAGCCGTGCGATGCGTATCTCCTTCAATCGTGAACTGGAAACGCTGGAAACTCACATTCCTTTCCTTGGCACCGTTGGCTCCATCAGTCCGTATATCGGTCTGTTTGGTACGGTGTGGGGGATCATGCACGCCTTTATCGCCCTCGGTGCGGTAAAACAGGCCACGCTGCAGATGGTTGCACCGGGTATTGCCGAAGCGTTGATCGCGACCGCAATCGGTCTGTTTGCGGCCATTCCTGCCGTTATGGCGTACAACCGTCTGAACCAGCGCGTTAACAAGCTGGAACAGGGCTACGACAACTTCATGGAAGAGTTCACGGCTATCCTGCATCGTCAGGCTTTCTCCACCGACAACACGAAGTAAGTCGAGGTTTACGATGGCCAGAACCCGTGGTCGCGGTAAACGCGACCTTAAGTCGGAAATCAACATTGTTCCACTGCTGGACGTGCTGTTGGTGTTGCTGCTCATCTTTATGGCAACCGCGCCGATTATTACCCAGAGCGTGGAAGTGGATCTGCCGGATGCGACAGATTCAAAAACCGTCTCAACTGATGATAATCCACCGGTGATTGTTGAAGTGTCTGGTGTTGGCCAGTACAGCCTGGTGGTGGATCACGATCGTATGACGCAGTTACCGCCGGAGCAGGTGGTGAGCGAAGCGCAGCGCCGGATTGAAGCCAATCCGAAAACGGTCTTCCTGATCGGCGGTGCGAAAGACGTCCCTTACGACGAAATCATCAAGGCGCTGAACCTGTTACATCAGGCAGGCGTGAAATCTGTCGGTTTGATGACGCAGCCGATTTAAAGCGAACCGTTTTTTGGGAACCGAGTGTGTCGAAGGCAACCGAGCAGAACGACAAGTTAAAGCGCGCGATAATCGTTTCGGTGATTCTGCACATCGTGCTGATCGCCCTACTGATTTGGAGCTCGTTTAACGAAAAAATCGAATCCAGCGGCGGTGGCGGTGGCAGTGATATTGACGCAGTGATGGTCGATTCCGGCGCCGTGGTTGAGCAGTATAACCGCCAGCAGAATCAGCAACGAGACAGTCAGCGCGCCGAGCAGCAGCGTCAGAAGCAGTCGCAGCAGCAGGCCGAAGAGTTACAGCAGAAACAAGCTGCTGAGCAGCAGCGCCTGAAAGAGATGGAAAAAGAGCGCTTGCAGGCCCAGCAGGAAGCCAAAGAGCAGGCGAAGCAGCAGGCTGAGCAGCAGAAAGCCGCTGAAGCCGCCGCTAAGCAGGCCCAGGAACAGCAGAAAACTGCCGAAGCCGCCGCAGCGAAAGCCAAGGCTGATGCCAAAGCGGAAGCTGATGCGCAGGCAAAAGCAGCGGCTGACGCCAAAGCCAAAGCGGTAGAAGAAGCTAAGCAAGCCGCAGCTGACGCGAAGAAGAAAGCAGAAGAGCAGGCGAAAGCCGCTGCCGCTGAAGCAGCGAAAGAGAAAGCGGCGCAGCAGGCAAAAGCGGCCGCAGAATCGAAAGCCAAAGCGGACGCTGAAGCCAAAGCGCAGGCTGCTGCCGATGCCAAGGCGAAAGCGGCTCAGGAAGCCAAAGAGGCTAAAGAGCAAGCGGCTGCTGAGGCGAAGGAAAAAGCCGCAGCAGAAGCCAAAGAGAAGGCTGCCGCCGAGGCGAAAGCCAAGGCCGATGCGGCTGCTAAGGCCAAAGCGGATGCAAAAGCGAAAGCGGCTGCGGATGCCAAAAAAGCCGCCGCTGAAGCTGCGAAGAACGAAAATGCGGTTGATGACCTGTTAGGTGGTTTGTCTTCTGGTAAGAATGCACCGAAAAGCGGCACCGCATCGGGTGGCGCTGCAGGGCAGGGCAATCAGAAGAAAGCGGGCGCGTCAGGCGCAGATATCAATAATTATCTGGGGCAAGTGGTCGGGGCGATTCAGAGCCGTTTCTACGATGCAGATTTGTACAAAGGTAAAGAGTGTAACCTGCGTATTAAACTGGCACCGGATGGTTTGCTGATTGACGTTAAATCGGAAGGTGGCGACCCCGCCTTGTGTCAGGCGGCAATTGCTGCCGCGAAGCAGGCGCGGATTCCGAAGCCGCCTTCGCAGGCGGTGTATGAAGTGTTTAAAAACGCACCGATGCGTTTCAAACCAGAATAATGCAGTAACGTACGGCAGGTTGAACTAAGGTTAGCTTGCCATACTCTATGAGTACTCGTGTTTTTCAGGAACTGTGCGAATTATCATGAACCTCTGGTTCAGGTAAGGGAGAAAAAATGAAGCAGGCACTTCGTGTAACCTTAGGTTTTTTTGTACTGCTGTGGGCAGCAATGCTTCATGCAGAAGTCCGTATTGAAATTACGCAGGGCGTTAACACCGCACGTCCTATTGGTGTGGTTCCGTTCCAATGGGCTGGCCCAGGCGCGGCACCAGAAGACATCGGCGGGATCGTCTCTGCTGACTTACGTAACAGCGGTAAATTTAATCCGCTCGATCGTTCTCGTCTGCCACAACAGCCAGCCAGCGCGCAGGAAGTTCAACCTGCCGCATGGAGCGCATTGGGTATTGATGCGGTTGTAGTTGGTCAGGTAACGCCTAACGCTGACGGCAGCTATCAAGTTGCCTATCAGCTGGTGGACACCGGCGGCGCGCCAGGCACCGTGCTGGCGCAGAACTCTTATAAAGTGACTAAGCAGTGGCTGCGTTACGCAGCGCACACCGCCAGTGACGAAGTGTTCGAAAAGCTGACCGGCATCAAAGGCGCATTCCGTACCCGCATTGCCTATGTGGTACAGACCAATGGCGGTCAGTTCCCGTATGAGTTGCGCGTGTCGGATTACGATGGCTACAACCAGTTTGTGGTTCACCGTTCACCGCAGCCATTAATGTCTCCGGCCTGGTCGCCAGATGGCAGCAAAGTGGCTTACGTGACCTTCGAAAGCGGCAAATCTGCGCTGGTGGTTCAGACGCTGTCTAACGGTGCAATCCGTCAGGTGGCTTCTTATCCGCGTCATAACGGTGCGCCAGCCTTCTCACCAGACGGTTCTAAACTGGCCTTCGCGCTGTCGAAAACCGGTAGCCTGAACCTGTATGTGATGGATCTGGCTTCTGGTCAGACGCGTCAGGTGACCGATGGTCGCTACAACAGCACTGAACCAACGTGGTTCCCGGACAGCCAGACACTGGCTTACACCTCGGATCAGGCCGGTGCGCCCCAGATTTATAAAGTTGGTATCAACGGCGGTGCGCCACAACGTATTACCTGGGAAGGTGCGCAAAACCAGGATGCGGATGTGTCAACCGACGGCAAAACTATGGTGATGATCAGCAGCGCCGGTGGCGCTCAGCACGTCGCCAAACAGGATCTGGTAACGGGAGCCGTTCAAACAATAACGGACACGTTCCTGGATGAAACGCCGAGTCTGGCGCCAAACGGCACAATGGTAATCTATAGCTCTACTCAGGGGATGGGTTCCGTGTTGCAATTGGTTTCAACCGACGGGCGTTTCAAAGCGCGTCTTCCGGCAACTGATGGACAGGTCAAATTCCCTGCCTGGTCGCCGTATCTGTGATGCATAGGTCCCCTGCACGGCGGGGGATTAAAATGTATGGCAAACAAAATAATAGGATAAAGAAATGCAACTGAACAAAGTGCTGAAGGGTTTGATGCTGGCTCTGCCGGTTATCGCAGTAGCTGCATGTAGCTCACACAAAAACAACAACAACGATCAGACTGGCATGGGCGCTAACGACGGTGCTTACGGTGCTGGTCAGAACGGCGGTAACATGTCTTCTGATGAGCAAGCGCGCCTGCAGATGCAGCAGCTGCAGCAGAACAACATCGTTTACTTCGGTCTGGACAAGTATGACGTGGCTTCTGACTACGCTCAGATGCTGGATCAGCACGCTGCATTCCTGCGTGGCAACCCGTCATACAAAGTGACCATCGAAGGTCACGCGGATGAGCGCGGTACCCCAGAATACAACATCGCTCTGGGCGAACGTCGTGCAAGCGCCGTTAAGATGTATCTGCAAGGCAAAGGCGTTTCTGCTGACCAGATGTCTATCGTTTCTTACGGTAAAGAAAAACCAGCTGTACTGGGTCATGACGAAGCGGCTTACGCTAAAAACCGTCGTGCCGTACTGGTTTACTAAGAAAATATCATGATGAGTAACTTCAGACTTCATCTGTTGAGTCTGTCGTTACTGGTTGGTTTAGCGGCTCCTTTGGGGGCCGCTAATGCCCAGGCGTCAATCAGTAGCGTTGGCTCAGGCTCGGTCGAAGACCGTGTCACCACTCTTGAACGTATCTCTAATGCCCAGGCTCAGCTTTTGCAGCAATTGCAGCAGCAGATGAGCGACAACCAAAGCGATATCGATTCGCTGCGCGGGCAAATCCAGCAAAACAGCTATCAGCTTAATCAGGTGATTGAGCGCCAGAAGCAGCTCTATCAGCAAATCGACAGCCTTAGCTCCGGCAGTAATGGTGCGCAGGCGAGCGGTGGTGCTGATGCCGCTGCAGCGGGCGCTGCGGCTTCTGCGGATAGCGGTAGCAGCGCCAGTTCGGCCGCGCCAGCGCAAACCGGCGATGCCAACACGGACTACAATGCTGCGGTTGCGCTGATTCTGGAGAAGAAGCAGTACGATCAGGCGATTACTGCCCTGCAGGCTTGGGTGAAGAAATATCCTGATTCTACCTATCAGCCGAATGCCAATTACTGGCTGGGTCAGCTGTATTACAACAAGGGTAAAAAAGACGATTCGGCTTATTATTTTGCCACTGTGGTAAAAAATTACGCGAAATCGCCAAAAGCCCCGGAAGCGCTGTTTAAGGTTGGTGTGATCATGCAAGAGAAGAACGACACGGCGAAAGCCAAGGCTGTCTTCCAGCAAGTGATCAAACAATTCCCAAATAGTGATTCTGCTAAGCAGGCGCAAAAACGTCTTGCTGGGTTGTAATTTGTGCCTAAAAGACCGGATTTCGTGTGATTTCTGGTCTTACAGCATGAAAGGTAAGCAATTGAGACATTTAGTGGAAAATAAGGGTTGCGCCCTCCCGCTAAATCAGTAATATATGCCGCCGTTGCCGGGACATATCTTAACAAGTATCGGCAGCACTGAAGATG